>NZ_KK366029.1:376864-569891 GCF_000686865.1 Paenibacillus sp. UNC217MF
AGACCAAGACCAAGACCGAGACTAAGACAACGATCGAGACCGAGACCGAATCCGAATCCCCAGTCATCTTTCTATGATTTGTTTCTTTATGTTTAACTGGGCTTAATTTCTCCGCTGGTTCCCTGTTTACTCCAAGCACGCTGGCGCTTGCAGCTGCAGAACGCGGCGGAGCACCCGGATGGTGCGAGCGGCGATGTCATGCACATCGTCTGGCGTGGCGCATAGCGGCAGCCAGAAGTAGAGGGTGTCCCCGAGCGGGCGGAGGATGAGTCCATCCTCGAAGCCCGCCTCGTACATTTGCGCCCCGATGCGCTGCTCGGGAGCAAATGGTTTGCGGTGTTCGACATCCTCATATAGGTCGAACGCCGCAACGAACCCGAGCTGCCGCACATTTGCAACGTGTGGCAGCTCGGCAATGCCGCGCATCGCCAAACTGAGCGCGGCAATGGTGTCCTGCGCTCGTTCGAGTGTATGCTCCTCCTCGAACAGGCGCAGGGAAGCGAGGGCCACGGCGCACGCCACCGGATTGCCGGTGAAGCTGTGGCCGTGGAAGAATGTCTTCTGCGCCGCGTAATCATCGTAGAACGCGGCGTAGATGCTGTCGCGGCACAGTGTAGCCGCGAGCGGCATTATGCCTGCGGTCAGCCCCTTGCTGAGACACATGATGTCGGGGCTGACCCCGGCGTGCTCACAGGCGAACATCTTGCCCGTTCGCCCGAACCCCGTTGCGACCTCGTCCGCAATAAGGTGGACATCGTACGCAGAGCACAGCTCGCGCAAGCCTTGCATATAAGCGGCAGGCGTCATGATCATGCCGCCAGCGCCCATCAGCATCGGCTCGACGAGGATGCCCGCGAGTGTATCACCCTCGCGTTCGAACAGCTCGCGCACCGGCGCTAGTGCCGCCTCCGCGACCTCCCGCTCGCCAATAGGGCCGGATATGCGAGCAGTGCGCATATCCGGCGCGGGCACGCGGTGGGCATGGAACAGAAGCGGCTTGAAAAGTGAATGGTAGAGCGGAACTCCGCCCACACTTACCGCGCCCAATGTATCACCATGATAGCTGCCTTCCAAATAAACGAACTTTGTCTTCAAAGGGCGGCCGATCTGCTGCCAGTATTGGAAGGACATCTTAATAGCCACTTCCACAGCAGTCGATCCATTGTCCGAATAGAATACCTTATTTAGCCCCTCGGGGCTAAGCTGGACAAGCTTCTCCGCCAGTTCTATCCCTGGGGCATGAGTTAAGCCGCTGAACATAATGTGATCGAACTGATCCAACTGCTCGGCAATCGCGGCCTTAATGCGTGGATGCCCATGTCCGTGAAGGTTGCACCACCAAGAAGACACGGTGTCGTAATAGCGACGCCCTTCTGCATCGTATACATACATGCCCTCCGCACGTTCAATTAACACATGATCACGATCGGCATACTCCTTCATTTGTGTAAAGGGATGCCAGACATACGAACGATCCTTATGTAGAAGAGATTCCCGTTTTTCTGTTTCCATCTCATTTCCAGCTCCTTTGTAAATAACGAACGCTCTGAATCTTTAATGTTAACCAATAATATTAAATAAAGGTTAACATTAAAGATTCGGCAGGGCAAGAACTTTACACGAGGGGGAGTGCAGCAATTTTCATCAACAGGAGAGCATTATCTGAAGAGAGATACTATCTGCAGGGAAACTTCATCAACAGGAGAGCATTGTCTGAAGAGAGACACTACCTGCAAGGAAACTTCATCAACAGGAGGGTATTGTCTGAAGAGAGACACTATCTGCAGGGGGATTTCCTCAACAGGAGGGTATTGCTTATAGAGAGACACTGTCTACAGTGAAACTCCGCTTATGGAGGACATCGTCAGCAGTAGGAAATCGTCAGCAGGGAGACGCCGTCTATAAGTACTCCGTCTACGGACGGAGCAGCTTATTCACCTGGAGAACGAATATAAGATCCATCGATGGGCGCTTGTTGCTACCAAACCCGTTAGGTATTATTTACCATATAGGGAGGGGTGTAACGTGAATCCTGTTATTTATGAACTCGACCATGTGAGTCAAATGTATAAACGCGGCAAGGTGAAGGCGAATGTAGATATTTCGCTGCAAGTGCAAGAAGGTGAAATATTGGGGGTGCTTGGCCCCAATGGAGCGGGCAAATCAACCCTGATCAAGCAGATGATCGGACACCTGAAACCTACAGAAGGAAAGGTGCTATTCAAGGGTATGGATGTATCGCGCCATACGAAATATGTGGCACAGCAGGTTGCCTATTTCTCGCAGGATCCGCATGTTTTGTCTGTGTTGAAAGCACAAGAAGCGCTGGAGTTTACCGGGCGCCTGCGAGGGATGACAAAATCGGACGCCGTAAGACAGTCAGCGGAGTTGCTGGAGATGGTAGGATTGTCTGACTTTCGCGATAAGCAGCTAAAGCATTTGTCTGGAGGGCAACGGCGGATGATTGGCATCGGGACTGCATTGATCGGCCGTCTTCCAGTCCTTATTTTCGACGAGCCAACGAATGAACTGGATCCCACGAACCGCCGACTCGTATGGAATTTAATTAAGGAACGCAATCGTGAAGGGGCGACCATTATCCTAGTTACGCACAACGTGCTTGAGGCAGAGCAGGTAGTAGATCGGGTTGCAGTGGTCAATCATGGACGCTTGCTGGTAATTGATGCGGTCGCCAAGCTGAAGCAGAAGGTCGATCAGCGGCTCAAATTCGAGCTGACCACGGAGTTTGGCCGCCGTGAGGCTGCCGAGCAGGCTTTGAGACAGTGGGGGCAACTTCATATTGATGGCGAGAACCGACTTCGTTTGCTCGTAGACAAATCAGAAGCGAGCCTTGTGCTCGATTATATTGTTCGTTCTCCTCACTTGCCGATCGAGGAATACGCGGTAAAGCCGCCAAGTCTAGAGGATGTGTATTTCCATATTGATCGTCAAGCAGAGCAGGAGGTGCAGGATGTATGAAATCAGAAGCAGCAAGCAGATCTGATATCGTCAGCCAGTCTGCAGTCAAATCAGCAGTCCCATTCGCAGGTACAAGAGGAATTGGGCGGAAGTTGACAGAGTTTATAATCCTAACCCGAATTCAATACGCCAACATTCGAGACACATGGGTGTGGGTTCTGTTGATGTCAACAATGTTTCCATTTACAACCATGCTCTTCATGATTTCTTTTACTGACAATCCGAGTCATGAAGCTTTGATCCGGGTCATTGCCGGCAACCTCATATTCGGTATTATCGTAACGGGGATGAACTCGATGGGGCAGGAGATATCGTGGCAGAAGCATCAAGGTCATTTTACGTACTACTTGTCATTGCCGATATCTAAGCTGAACTTCGTAATTGCCAATATGCTGAAAGGCTTAATGAGTGCCCTTCCGTCCTTTGTATTGCTTGCATCATTTGGGAAATGGGGATACGGCATTGATTTTCATATTACATGGGCGCTGCCGATTGTTGTGCTATTGTCCTTGACCAGTGTTGTTGGCGTCGGTGTAGGCATCGGGTTCTGGTCGCCGAATCATCAGCTGACAAATATGCTTGTGCAGGCGCTGATGATGTTCGTTACATTTCTGTCGCCCGTCATGGTCGATATGCATCAGCTGCCATCATTATTGCAGGGGGTGGCCTATATTTTTCCAACCACATATGCGGCAGAGGCGATGCGGGGAGTACTTTTGACTGGATGGACAACAGATGTCATGTTGAACAGCATCGTACTGCTGGGGTACAGCATAGTATCGATTCTTGTGATTCATTTCTTGGTGAAATGGCGTGTAGGCGAATAATTGATTCTGGAGCGTATGTGGGCGCTGTCAGCCGTTATAGGTTGGGCAGCGCCTCTTGCATGTGATACAATTACCGCAAGATTAATTTCATGTATATATCTGGAAGCGTTGATCTGCAATTGATCGGTTGAAGCCGCATGGAAGGAGAGGATCAGGATGATACATGGATTAGGGCATGACATCATCGAAATTGAGCGTGTCAACAAGCTGCTGCATGATCACATCGGTGTACGATTTATCGCTCGTATACTAACAGAACGCGAACAGGCCGTATATGCGACCAAGGGAGGAAGGCAGGTCGAATTCGCCGCTGGCCGATTCGCTGCCAAGGAAGCGATCGTGAAGGCGTTTGGAACAGGAATCGGAGAAGTGATCTCCTTCCAAGACATTGAGATATTGCCGGATCAGCTTGGCAAGCCGATTGCCCGATTGAGCAAAGCTGCTTGGAAGCGGCTCGGCTTGTCCAGCAGCGAATATCGCATTCATCTTAGCATCTCGCACCAGCCGAGCATTGCGTCGGCACAGGCTATTGTAGAATGGCGTACGTCAGATACATAGTGGAATGGGGGAGTAAGATTATGGCGCCGGAAGAAGTGCTTCTGGAGGTATGTGACTACATCGGGTGCGACAGGTCGGAATTGCATATAATTGGTGGTTACGATCTTAATGTATACGAGGCAGCTATTGTAGGGAGAAGTCCTGTCATTATAAAGCTATATGAGCATGGAATTCATAATACGGCACATATTCAGTCTGAAGTTGAATGGGTGCAATATCTTCATGAATACGGCATTCCGGTTGCAGCACCGCTTTCTTTAAGAGGTCAACTTGTTCATTCCCTGCCAACTCACTTTTTTACGATATATGAGAAGATATTAGGCCAACGAATCCAGATCCATGATGAGCAAGTGTGGAATGAACGCTTATTCAAGGATTGGGGGGCGGCCCTTGCGCAGATGCATGCGGCTTCAGAAGCTTACGATGGATCTCCTCTTGTCCGTCCGCATTGGAAGGAGCATGCACTGTACCAGCAAGAGCATCATCAGCTTGATCCTACTGTGCGGAGCAAATGGGAGCAGTACTGCAAATGGTTGTCTGAACAGACGGTTACCCCCGAAGAGTATGGAATTGTTCACGGCGATCTTCATCAGGGCAATCTCCTGATTAAACAGAATACCCCAGTTATCATTGACTTCGGAGACAGCGAATACCATTGGTACGCATATGATGTGGCGATCGCCATCTATCATGCTGTCTCCACTGTGCAAGCTCCAGAAGAACGGCGAAACTTCGCCGAGCGCTTCCATGATGCAATGATGGAAGGTTACACAAGCCATCGCTCCACGAGGCTTATTACACCACGATTGAATGACTTCATCGATTATCGACATGTATTTTCCTATGTGTATCACCATACTTATGCAGACTTTAGCAAGTTGACGGATCAGCAGGTTATCTTTATGCAAAATATGAAACAGTCCATCGTCCAGCAGGATCATTTTTTAGGATTCGCACTTGCGTAGCAGTTAAGTGGAGAGTTCGGAGTGTGTATGCTTGATTCGCCATGTCCACGTACAGACCCTGGTTGTACGTCCGTCCTTATTTTCCAGTTCGAACGTTGAGGAAGTTCATCGTTTCTTGGTTACTACATATCTCGTCAAGGAGAAAGGGGAATCCTTGGTGGTCACCAATTACGTGAAGGGAACCATTCAGGCGTCGGGTGACCTTCAGCTAAGCTTTAGTGGCTATACAGAGGATGTGGTGAATGAAGGGCTTCGAAGCAGTTTGTTCACTCTTGGCGAGCGTAGGGAGTCGCGTGTTCCATTACTGAGCGAAATAGGGGAATCGGCCGTCGACCATTTGTATGATAGGCAGCATGTGAGCGGGAGCGGAACCTTTTCACCAGGATAATAATAAACAGCGTAAATAGAAAATGGGGTCCCGACAAGGGTACCCCATTTTTATGTAAGAGTCTGCTAAATACTGATAAGCATGAAGCGTTCATTAGGCCTCAAGAGCGTCTACATATTGCTTCGCCTCTACGAGCGACAAGCCGAGCACTTCTCTCGCCTTTTTGACTGCAGCTACTTTCTTGCCTTCGCGTACAAGCTGAAGCACCTCGTCTTGAACAGGGTGTCGAGGCAGGCCGACTTCTTGGGCGATGTGGTCATAGCTTACCTGCATTGCCTTGATGCGTGCCTCCATGGCGCTTACCTTGTTGTACACAGATAAGCATACGAATAACGTGATGAGTGATATCGTGATAGATAGGTATTCCATTCGAACATCCCCTTTCGATCCCCATATATCTGTTATCTATTATCTATTATAGCTGAAAGGATAGGCTTCTCAAAGCAAAACGGCTTATTGCCGTCCTTGCTTACTATGAGGTGTTCGTATGTTGGCAATACTCATCGAGCACTTATCTTATAGGGTTATCGGCCTCGAGGGGGAAGAGGCTACTTCTTGCTGGCGAGCCAGTCAGCAATTTTGTCGATTTCTTCTTTTTCCAGACGTCCGCCTTGGGCGGGCATGAGTTTGCCGCCATTTTCAATCGCATTCGCAATCTCTTCCTTCGTCAGCTTGCTGCCGATCTTTTGCAGGTTAGACTCTGGCCCCATCATCCCTTGCATTTCATTGCCGTGGCATTGCATGCAATTGTTTTTATACAGGGTGACTACTTCCTCTGGGCCTTCTAGTGCAGTTGATTTTTTGGCGTTTCCTGAGCTGCTCTCATTGCTGCTATTTGCTCCTCCGCCGCATCCGGCAAGCAGTCCTAGCAAGGCGATACCGGCGACAATTGGGATGAATCGTGTGAACATTCGACGTTGTGGCACTGATGATGCCCTCCATTCTATTGGGACATTTCTATATGAATAGTATAGAAATTCCAGCACCTCTCTTGCAAGCGCTGGTGTGGATTGTTGGCAGAACGTTCACAACTGGTTCCCTTCATGTATAATGGGCAAGGAGACTGCGCTTATAGGATGAATACTACCTACTAGAGACAAATCAATAGACAAGAGACAGGAGGCCGTCATGGACGAGCAAAAGAGATATTTCAGCCGCGAGCTTCTGCTCTGGTATCGGGCGAATAAGAGGGATCTGCCTTGGCGGCGTCAATCGAATCCCTACTACACATGGGTATCCGAAATTATGCTGCAGCAGACGCGTGTGGAGACGGTAAAGCCGTATTTCGAACGCTTTATTGGGAAATTCCCTACCGTTGAGGCGCTGGCAGATGCACCTGAAGAAGAAGTGCTGAAGGCATGGGAAGGGCTCGGGTACTATTCCCGGGCGCGTAATTTACAGACTGCAGCACGAGAAGTGAAGGAACAATACGGCGGACAAGTCCCTAATGACAAGGCGAAGGTGTCCGCGTTAAAAGGCATTGGGCCATATACATCCGGTGCGATCATGAGCATTGCCTTCAATCGGCCGGAACCGGCAGTGGATGGCAACGTAATGCGGGTGCTGTCGCGTTATTTCCGCCTGCATGATGATATCGCGAAGCCATCGACGCGTGTTCATATGGAGCATTTGGCACAGGAACTTATTCCGGAGGGCTGCGCATCCGATTTCAATCAGGCACTAATGGAGCTCGGCGCGCTCGTGTGTACGCCAAAATCCCCGTCATGTCTGCTCTGCCCAGTTATGGAGCATTGTGAGGGACGCATGGCAGGAGAAGAGCTTATCCTGCCGATCAAGACAAAAGCGAAGCCGCCGAAACCGGAGCTTCGGTATGCGGCATTGATTGAGGGAACTGGAGAACATGAAGGCAAGGTGCTTGTCCGTCAACGTCCAGATACCGGCTTGCTGGCGAAGATGTGGGAGCTGCCGCATATTCTCGTACCGAAGCAGGTGGGCATCGTCGGGATGAGCGACGCTGAGTCGTATGCGATTCTGCATCATTCCTTGCAAGCGGAGGGGGTAGATGTTGCGCCCGTTGAACACTGGATGGATGCAGAGCATACGTTCAGCCATATTCATTGGCAAATGCGCGTGTACCGCTGTAATCTTCGCAATCTGCAGCCGAAGGACAATACCGTATACAAATGGGCAGGTCCAGAAGAGATGGAGGAGCTTGCTTTCCCGAATGTATTCGTGCGATTGTTAAAAATCCGCTTTCAGTAATCCATTTAGTTACTTTCGTGACATTTATTCTGGTGTAGATTTTAAAGATTTACTAGACAAATTAAAGGGTGCTTGCCGTTTAGGCGGAAGTTCCCTTTTTTTCTATTTCGTAAACGTTTACAATGGTCACGACAACATTGTGGAAGCGTTACCAAAGTTAGGAGAGACTTCGGATACGCTTGTTGAGGCATTGGATTTGTCTATACAACATCAAGAGAAAGTCGTCACTTTGGAGGGGATTCTAATGAAACGATTGAAACCGACTATACTTTCCCGAGGTCAGATAAAACGCAAGTTTGCCTTGATGCTCAGCACAGCGATGATTGCTGGATCGCTTGCTGGCTTCGCTGGCCAGGCAGAGGCTGCGCAGCCGCATTCCTCGTATTGGTACCCGGATACGCTATTGTCGTGGTCGGCACAGACAGACAAGGATGCGGCATTCAACCGCAGCTCCGTGAAGCTAGACACTTCTCGTGTACAAGGAGCGAAGGTGAACCCAAATGCGAAGTCAGACGCCAAGGTCATGGCGCTTGCATCGATGTACAAAAGTACGAGCGGTGCACCATCGCAAGGCAATGACAGCTTCCATGGCTACGCGTTCAGCTACTGGCAGTATGTTGACAAGCTGATTATGTGGGGCGGATCTGCCGGGGAAGGCTTGATCGTTCCTCCAAGTGCGGACGTAATTGATGCAGCGCACAAGAATGGCGTACCGGTATACGGCACCGTATTTCTTCCACAAAAGGAGCACGGCGGTAAAATCGAATGGATGCGTGATCTGATCCAGCAGCGTGAGGACGGTACGTTCCCTGTTGCAGACAAACTGATTGAAGTCGCGAAATACTATGGCTTCGACGGCTGGTTCATTAACCAGGAGACACAGGGCGGCACGCCGGAAGATGCGCAGAATATGCAGAAGTTTTTGAAATATTTGCAGAAGATCAAGCCTTCCAATATGGAAATCATCTGGTATGACTCCATGGTGAAGGATGGCCCTGTGAAATGGCAGGGTGGACTGACGGACAACAATAAGATGTTCTTCCAAGATGGGGAAGAGCGAGTAGCAGATAATATGTTCATCGACTTCCGCTGGCAGTTCAAGAAGGAAGGCAAGTACGACTACATAACGCCATTCCAGAACTCACCGAAGGCAGCTGAGCAATTGAATCGGGATCGCCATGAGCTGTTCGCAGGTATGGATTTGGAAGGCGGCGGGGGCTATCAAGGGGAGTACAACTTCCCGGTATTGTTCCCGGAAGGACAGGACGCGGTGACATCGCTTGGCTTGTATCGCCCAGACTGGGCGTTCAATACAACTAAGACGAATGACGAATTCATGAAGAAGGAGCAGCGTCTGTGGGTAGGCGATAGCCTCGATCCGTCCAAGACGAAAGCGAACGATTGGGCATGGCGTGGCATTGCGCATGATATCGTAGATAAGACGGTCATTACGAAGTCTGACTTCGTGACCCATTTCAATACAGGTAATGGTACGCAGTTCAGTGTATTCGGCAAGAAGGTCCGTGATCGTGAATGGTTCAACCGCAGTCTGCAGGACGTTCTGCCGACATGGCGCTGGATGGTTGACGAGTCTGGACAGAAGATTGCACCAAGTTTCGACTTCTCGAACTCCTTCTATGGCGGCAGTTCCTTGAAGCTTCAAGGCAAGGTAGCAGAAGGAGCCTCTTCGAATGTGAAGCTGTACAAGACTGATGTAGAGGCGACAGCTGCTATGCAAATGACGCTGACGTACCAGTCGAATGCACCGGAAGCCGCTGATCTGAACATCGGTGTTGCGTTCGAAGGAGCACCGGATACATATACGTTTGTGAAGCCTTCTGATACGAAGGCAGCTGGCGCGAAGGGTGACTGGACACAGGCAACTTATGACTTGAGCCCATATGCGGGCAAGAAGATTGTTGGCATATCCGTTCAAGTGGAAGGCAAGGCCAATGACAATCTGTACTTGGCACACGTAGGGGAGCTTGCGATTCGCGACATGAATGAGAAGCCGGCTCCAGTAGGTCAAGTATCGGATGTTCGTATAATTGAAAACGATGTCCGTGACGGCATTTATGCAGACGCTCGCTTGACGTGGACAGCGCTGGGCGACGATGTGCAGTATTACCAAGTCTATCGTGTGAAGCCGGACGGTTCCCGTGAATTCATGGGCGCAACAGGCAACAACTATTACTATGTGTCTGAAATGAAGCGCGGCGGCGACATGGAGAAGACGACGCAACTAGCAGTCGTTCCGGTGAATCGTCACTATGAGGAAGGCCGCGCGGCAATGACTTCGTTTGACTGGCCTGAATATCCGTCCCCTAAGGCAGACTTCGAGGCGGATAAGACGTTCGTAGCGCCAGGTGAGGAAGTACAGCTGACAGATAAGTCTTCGGAAGTGACAACAGAATGGGAATGGAGCTTCCCAGGCGGAACACCTGAGACAAGCAAGGAGCGCAATCCGAAGGTAAGCTTCGCGAAGGAAGGCACGTATGAAGTGAAGCTGACTGCGAAGAATGCAGTCGGTGAAGATGTAATGACGAAGTCGCAGCTCATTACGGTATCCAAGGAAGCAGCGTTCCGGGCAGAGGATCTGGCTAAGGGTGCGAAGACAGAAGCGTCCAGCTTCGTCAATGACAGTGAAGCGCCGCAGTTCGCTGTTGACGGCGAGATGCATACGAAATGGTGTGCAGTAGGCAATGAGAAGCACTGGCTTAAGGTGGATCTGGGCAAGGCGTATGATGTAACGCAGTTCATCGTACACCATGCAGAGGCTGGCGGTGAATCGGCTGCCTTCAATACACGCGAGTTCACGATTCAGCTCAGCATGGACGACGAGAATTGGACGGATGCTGTGAAGGTGACGGACAACGAGAAGGGCACGTCCAAGCACGCGATTGCTAAGACCAAGGCTCGTTATGTTCGCCTTAACGTTGAGAAACCAACCCAAGGCGGAGATACAGCAGCTCGTATCTACGGCTTCGAGGTGCAAGGCATTAAGAATGTAGCTGCTGAATAATCGAAGATTCGAAGATGGATAAGAGGGTCTTCCCCATAGTCGACGATGGTCGGCGTGGGGGAGGCCCTTTTTATGGCCATAATGATTGTTGGGTGGACAACCTCTACTTCGATTGCTTCCGGTGTCAGGCTAGAGGAAGATAGAATAGGGAGAATTGTTGGTTCATAGTGTGATGGAACAGGTATGCAAACGGGTGAAAAAATAATGACATTATATTTATGTTATATTGGATAGGGAAGACTCCAATGAAGATGACATGTACTTTAGGGAGCGGCGTTAAATGAAGCGAGAAGCTTCCCAATAGAACATAGGAAATAATAGAGAGTAGACCGCGATTAAGATTTCAAGATGTGTAAACCATCTGCCAGTAAGATGGTTGATAGCAATTACCAAAGAGAAAGGAGTAGAGAGATGGCTGAACGCATCATTTTACCTTTTGGAGATCCGATATTGCGCAAGCGCTGCAAGCCAGTTACGGAGCTGAATGCGCGTACGATATCGCTGCTTAATGATTTGAAGGATACCCTGTATGCTGAGAAGGGAAGAGCAGGACTTGCGGCACCGCAAATTGGGATTTTGCGACGTGTTGTCGTCATGGATGTCGGAGAGGGCTTGATTGAATTGATTAACCCGGAGGTCATTGAGACGGCTGGTGAGCAGGAAGGGATGGAGGCTTGCTTGTCTTATCCTGGGTACTACGGTAGAGTGAAGCGGCATCAATATATTAAGATAACAACGATGAACCGGGATGGTGAGACGGTCACATTGGAGGCTGAGGATTTCTTTGCCCGCTGCATCCAGCATGAGATGGATCATTTGGATGGTGTGCTGTTCATTGACCGTGTAGAGGATGATTATCTTGTCCATGGAACGAATCATCAGCATATGCCGCTGTTTCATGCACTTCGGCTGACATCCCCAGAACAGCGTACCTAAGGGGAGTAGTCAGCAGTTCCCCATCTATCTCAGTTATGTACCTGTGATACAGAAAAGCCATTGGATGTTGGCCGAACCCCCTTTTGAAAAGGGAAAATTAGGGGGGATTTTTATATCAGGTATTCAAGTGCTTCAAGATTGAGGATCGTGATGTTCTGAACCGGATATATAGTGATACGGAGAAGGGCATCCAAGAAGAGCATAAGGCCAGATATAAGGAGCGGGAAGCTGAACATAGGCCTCCGGAACCATCGGAGAAGGAATGGATTCGGATTCGAAATGGAGAGCTGCTTCGAGTTGTACTCACTAGTGAAGATGGGGGGCATATGCTCGGATTTACCGTGCAGGGATTGTGTTATGAATTAGTTGATGATCTTATGATTATGATGGGGATTCCTCAAGGGGAAGAATGTTCACTGAACAACGAGTATTATGTGCACTATCTTCAATTACTACAGCGGCAGGGTCATTTATAAGGCGATGACGAAAGGGGAGGTCGGTGCTCAGCACTGCCCTTTTTTTTGTATAGGCGGTCTTCCACTTACACAATTCGGCATGTATGTACAGAAGTGTAAGAGAGTCCATGGAGTGAGCAATTGCAAGCAATTATTATCGAATGAAGAGTGAGGTTCTGCAGTGAGCAGAACCTCTATTTGTTCGCCACCAGCACTCTGATTATATGCCCTAGTGTCTAGTGTCTGGCCTTATGCATTCTTATGCAGTGATCTTGTCCAGTATCATGAAGGCCGCTCCGATCGCAAGCGCCTCGTCACCGTAGCTGCCCTTGCTGAACATGACCTGATATTGCGGATAATGATAGGTTTTGCGAATAGCTGTTTGTGTTGCGGTATAGAAAAATAAATCATTCGCGTTCATGAGCGGTCCGCCAAGCACCACTTTCTCTGGATGGAGAACGTTGAGCAGGTTGGCTAACCCAATGCCGAAATAAGTAGCAGCCTGCGTTACAATCTCGGTCGCCAGTGGATCACGCCGCCGCAGCGCCTCCATAATATGCGCATATGAAATGTCGGAGCTTGCCCCCGCGATCTGCTCAAGCAGACTGCGGCGACCCATTCGGACGAGTGCGTTCGCTTCGCGTTCTATGGCGTATACGGTGGCATATGACTCCAAGCAGCCGTAGTTGCCGTTCCCTGTACGTGGGGGAATGCCATCTGCCTGAATGATCATTTGCCCAAGTGAGCCCTCCATGTCGACAGCCCCATAGATAAGCTTGCCTTCGGACATCATCGCGGAACGGAGCCCAATGCCGACATGTACGTACAGCATATGCCGGACATCTCTTGCTCGATTGGCCCACGCTTCTGCCCGAATTGCGGTGTTCGCCCCATTATCGAGCATGACAGGCATGTTCAATTGTCGTTCCAAGTCATTGACGATCGAGACATTCTCCCAGCCTGGAGAAGGGAAGAAGCTAGGCTGCAAGATGACACCTTCGAATCGATCCAGCGGACCGACGGCGCCGATTCCAAGACCGAGTACCTTATCTGGGCTGAGCTTATGCTTGCCCGTCCAGTGCTTAATCTGCTTCGTTACTTCTGCCAACAAGTATTCCGGTGTCATGAGTGCAGTCATTTCCCATTCACATGTATCGAGCTTATTTCCGGCCATGTCCAGCATGACGAGGCGGGAAGAGGTGCGGGAGATATCAAGGCCGAATGCATAGCCGTAATCAGGAACGACTCGGTATAGAATCGGTCTGCGTCCCCCAGTCGAAGCGCCAAACCCGCATTCAGCGATGAGTCCAAGCGCAGTTAGCTCCTCCAATACACGAGTCAGTGTGCTGACCGTAAGCCCGCTGTATTGGAGCAAGTCCAGCTTCGAGATTTCATCGGTGCGTCGAATGAATTGAAAGATTTCCTTCGCTTTGGAGGAAGGAATGTGTTGATCCAATGATTTATCCATATATAACAATCCCCGCAATTCCTGACAATAGGATGACGGCTATCGGATGGAGCTTCAGCTTCATCAGCGCAAGCAGTGCACAGGCGAAGATTGCGACTGGAATGAATGATGATAATGTCCACTTCGCCGTGAGCCCAGAATGCATCGCCATGTTGACCGCCGCATAGGCGATCAGTGCGATTACGGCTGGCTTCATGCCGTCAAGTGCAGACTGCACCCACTGATTATCATACACGCGGTAGAAAATAGTGGCAATAAGCAGCATGATGATTGCAGATGGCAGGATAACTCCAAGCGATGCAGCAATACTGCCGATCAAGCCAGATGCAGTATACCCCACATATACGGCGCTGTTCATTGCAATAGGGCCTGGAGCCATGCCAGCGAGTGTGATTGCTTCCGTATACTGCTCTGCAGTCATCCAGTGATGAGACAATGCTTCGTGTTCAATAACCGGAAGCATCGCATATCCGCCTCCGAAGGAGACAAATCCTAGTTTAAAAAAAGTCCAAAAGAGTTCCCATAACATGGTGCATCCATCCTTCTTGTTCGATTATGGGAGGCTAACCATATCTATTCCATCAACCTAGACCGCTCTATTGTTGTGCTGCTTCGCTTGGCGGGAGCGGGTGGCGCTATTGCTTGTGCGCGGTGGCTTGGAACGGTCGTGTGGATGGTCGCCCATAAAGCTGCTGCGAGTGATCCAATTCAGTACGAGACCAGCGGCTGCTCCAATGGCTAACATGATAACGGGGTGGAGTGAAGTCCAGAACAGCAGTGCTAATGTGGTCAAGGTGATGGTCCATGTGAACACATTGGTTAAGGTGCGCGTGCCCAGACGCACGGCTGCATATACAATAAGTGCAACGATAGCAGGTTTAATACCGAACAATGCTGCCTGCACATACGGTTGATCACGTAGTCCGGCTGCCCCAGCGCATAATAACAGCATAATGGCAATGGTAGGCAAGGAGATGCCGATGACTGCTGCGGCGAGTCCGGATAGGCCGGCAATGCGATAGCCGACGAGTGCGGCGACATTGACACCTATTCCGCCAGGGGCGGCACCAGCTAGTGCAGTGATTTCCCCCATATCATCTGCTTCTAGCCATTTGCGCTTTTCGGCGATTTCCCGTTCGATGACAGGCAAGATTGCATAACCGCCGCCGAAGGTGGTCGGTCCAATCTGGCTAAAGGTCAGAAACAATTGAAGGAGAAGGGTGCGCTTCTTTATTCGCTGCGCAGGACGGAGATCATGTTGATTCATGGTGATTATCATCCCTTCCGTTCAGTGGTATGGTAGATTCAGTATAACGCACTTAATTCCATTTTGGAATAAACTTTTAACTAATCGATGTAAATGATCCGTAATATGAAGAAGATGAATTGCGATTTATTGGATTTTAGAGGGAGTTTTATCTATATTGGAATCATGTTGGCGTGCATCTCGATTCGTTTACACGAAGAGGTGTCATGATTGAAGAAATTAAGCAAATTATAGGAACATGTGTGGGGCTATTTCTCATTTACTTATTGCGAAGGCAGTCGAGGAAGGGAGCAAAATGCCTGCGAGCTTGTGGCGGAGGGCTTCTATATATTAATATGGAATTATTAACGTAAGGAAGTAGGCAGCGTTTGCAACCAGTAACGGAAGCTGATGCCAGAGGAGGTACATTGGATAAGCGAATATCTCTCGGGCTGTATGTCCTCGCTGCTGTACTCATCTTGGTGTACCATGAGAAGCTGCTTGCTCTACTGCGTCATATGGAGCCTGGAGCAGGTGCGCTCATCATTATGTTTCTTGCTGCTGTCGCTATATCCTTATTTCCTGTCATTCCATTCGGTCTAGTGGCAGGGATTATAGGGGCCACTTTTGGATTCTGGATCGGGGGCTGGATCAACGTGGCGGCTTCAACGGTAGGGGCTGCTTTGATGTTCCTTGCTGTTCGAAGCGGGATATCCAAGCAGGGCAGGTCGTATATCGAGCGTATCGGCTTACTTCGAAGCTTTAATCAATTAATGGAACGAAATGCATTCACTGCTGTGCTTATCGGACGGATGATTCCCATTGTCCCAGCTGTAGCGATTAATGCATATGCGGCCATGCTGTCTATCCCTCTACGCACCTTCATGGTGGCAACTGTATTAGGGAAGCTGCCGGTTATGTTCCTGTTCGCCTATGTCGGCGAGCAGTTGCTTCAAGACTGGACAAGGATTCCGGTCGTCTTGCTTCTATATGCCGTGTACGTGGCTGGCATTTATGGAATACATCGAGTCGTGGAGCGATGCCAATCAAGGCGTAGCCGCACGTAGCGACACAAGGAATTGCGATAATATCGTTATGGAGGAAAAGTTGAATATGTCCAACATTGCATCAAACATTACACAGCTCATTGGCAACACACCCCTAATGGAGCTGAACAACTACAGTCGCAAGCATGGCCTCGGAGCGAGGCTCGTTGCGAAGCTGGAAGCATTCAATCCTGGCGGAAGCGTCAAGGATCGTATCGGATATGCAATGCTTAAGGCAGCCGAGGAGCAAGGTGTCATCGACCGTAGCTCGGTCATTATCGAACCGACAAGCGGCAATACGGGGATTGCATTGGCGAGCGCTGCTGCAGCACTTGGTTATCGTATTATTATTACGTTGCCAGATACGTATAGTATGGAGCGCATTAAGATGATGAAGGCGCTTGGTGCGGAAATCGTGCTCACGCCTGGATCAGAAGGGATGCAGGGTGCAATTCGGAAGGCGGAGGAGCTTGCTGAGAGTATTCCAAACTCGTTCATCCCACAGCAGTTCCATAATAAGGCAAACCCAGAAATGCACCGGAATTCGACAGCACAGGAAATATGGCGCGATACGGACGGAGAAGTGGATATCTTCGTGGCAGGGGTCGGCACTGGTGGGACAATAAGCGGTGTAGGTGGCGTATTGAAGGAGAATAAGCCATCGGTACGAATTACAGCAGTTGAACCTGCTGATTCTCCAGTTCTGTCAGGAGGCAATCGCGGTCCGCACATGATTCAAGGTATCGGCGCTGGCTTCGTGCCGAGCACATTCGATCGCAGCATCGTTGATGAGATCATCCGGGTTACGAACGAAGAAGCATTCACTGCAGCACGCGAGCTTGCGAAGCAGGAGGGCTTCCTAGTTGGTATTTCTTCCGGCGCAGCCTTGGCAGCTGCGACACAGCTGGCGAAGCGTCCTTCGAATGCAGGCAAGATGATTGTAGTGCTGCTGCCGGATACAGGCGAACGTTATCTGTCGACGCCATTGTTCGAAGGCTAAGCGGCAGGCGACTGAATACTTATTATATACGTGTCATGGTCAGTAGCAGTGTGACGAGGTAACTGCATACAGATACAGCGAAACAAGGTATGAACGTAACATGGTACAAGAAAACAACATAAAACAACATACAACGAAATAAGCATTCAGCTGCAGGGAAACACATGAATCTCTGCAAATAAGAAGCCCTGATCCTGTGCAAAGCAGGTCGGGGCTTTCTGCATATGAATAAGGCGATAATAACACTCATAAGCGCTGCTAACAAAAACAGCCGTCCTCCGAGCAGAAAGCCTGCAAGGGGACGGCTGTTGCCAATGTATGAATTACTTGTTCAATGCATCTTCGTAGCGTTTTTCAACTGCTGACCAGTTCACAACGTTCCAGAACGCGGAAACATAGTCAGGGCGTTTGTTTTGATATTTCAAGTAGTATGCATGCTCCCATACATCCAAACCGAGGATAGGCGTCTTGCCTTCCATAATCGGGCTGTCTTGGTTAGGCAGGCTGTATACGGACAATTTGCCGTTAGCATCTACTGCAAGCCATGCCCAGCCGCTGCCGAAGCGTGTAGCTGCAGCTTTAGCGAAGTCTTCTTTGAACTTGTCGAAGCCGCCAAGCTCATTGTTGATTGCATCAGCCAATTTGCCGGAAGGCTGGCCGCCGCCGTTTGGTCCGATGATTTCCCAGAACAGGGAGTGGTTCGCATGGCCGCCGCCGTTGTTGCGCACAGCTGTGCGGATGCTCTCAGGAACAGCATCCAAGTTAGCGATAAGTTCATCCAGAGATTTATCTTGCAATTCTGGAGCAGATTCCAAAGCTGCATTCAAGTTCGTCACGTAAGTGTTGTGGTGACGATCGTGGTGAATCATCATTGTTGTTTCATCGAAATGTGGTTCCAAAGCGTTGTTGGCATAAGGAAGAGCTGGTAATTGATGTGCCATTGTGTCATACCTCCTAATAATTATGTAGCATCTTATATACTTCTAACCTAATTAAACATGAAGCGAACGAATAAATCAACATAAATGTTGCAAAAGTCTGCATTGAAAGTAAAGCCTTCGCAATTCTTCACAAATAGATGAATAACAACCTGTCATTCAACGCTATCATATTACCCGAAAATGGTTCTTTTCAAACGAATGCTCCATTGGAGAACGATGGATCAGGGCTAGCAATGAATACGAATTCTTTACAATTTCTATAACCTTTTCTTGTATTGGGTAATGTAAACGCTTTAAATAAAGCGTTTACAAGAGAAAGCGAGAGATTTTCCGATCTTTTTTATGGAAGTTGAAAGATAAAGAAGGATTTTCGCGATTTTTGTCGTATTTGTAAAGGTATTGCACAATCTATGTAGATAACCACAAGATACAGATTTAATGTAAAGGCGTAGAAAGGTGTTAGACAGAGAGACAACCGATCACGAAACCAAGCTCAGGATGAGGGAGAGTAAGTCATGAATGTTCGTTCCTTTCGTTTGTCGGATTATCTTCCGGCAACCCAGTTGTTGAAGGAATCACTGTCAGATGAATGTTGTGAGAAGACGCTGGAAGCATTCGCGCGTCAGTTATCGTTGGACGGAGAGCTGGTGCTCATCGCAGAACATGAGGCATCTAGTGGGGAGCAGGCTATTGTCGGACTTGTCATCGGAACCGTTGATCGTAACAACGGCTACTATTACCGCCTTGCCGTACACCCAGATTATCGCAATCAAGGAGTAGGCAAAGCACTGGTAGCGGGATTGGAACAGAAATTCCAACAACGCCGCGTCAAAAACATTATGATTGCTGTGGACGAGCATACAGAAGTCGTATTGCCATGGTTTGAGGCATTGGGGTACGGAGCGAAGGATATGCTGCGCTCCCTGTCGCAGCTGCGCATCGTTGCAGGATAACGGCGCGCAATCCTGTATTGCAGATGTATTGCAAGGTCGCAATCGGCCTCATTCGGTAAGAGTGGCAATACACGATTTACTATAGCCAAACATTGTACAAGGAAGCATATCTTCTCAACCGTTGCATTCGGGGAAAAGATATGCTTTTCTATTAGTAAAGCGAATTGAACGCAAAGCCGAGGAATTAGCATGAATCGTTATGAGGAAGCTCTTGTGAAAAGTTTCAAGCACGATGGTCACCTGCATCGGGTATGGCTCGAGAACTGGCTTGTGCCCTCCACGATGCGGCATCCTGATCATGTGAAGGAAGACATGTACGTCCTTATCAATAGTCAGACGCCGATTCGGGAGTCGGATGGGAAGCAGTGGGTCAGCAAGATTCCTGCTGTCACCTTCCTCATCCCGAAGCAGTGGTTCAACGTTGTTGCTCTTATCGAGGAATGCGGTGTTCGGTATTATTGTAATATAGCATCGCCTCCATATCGGTGCGGCAATACTTTCACTTATATTGACTATGATTTGGATGTCATTCGCATGACGGATGGGCAAGTTCAAGTAGTGGATCAGGATGAGTATGAGCACAATCGCTTAACCTATCATTATCCGGAGCTTGTTGAGCAGAAGGTGAAGCTAGGCCTGGATCAGGTGTTGGAGTACATTGAGCAGGGTCGTACTCCATTCCATGATGGCACGGTACGTTGGTATTACGAAGAGTGGAAGCAGTTGTTAAACGAACCTCATGAACAGTAAGCAAGTAGACATGAAATCGGTGAACGGCGCCTGTTCCAGAACTTAGTTCCTGGATGCATGGTGCCGTTTCCGATGTTGGTGATTGTGGACAGGCTTTTTTTGTTGAGTATTAGCGCATAGCGCATTAGCGGAATGAATGGAATATGAAAATACATCATGAGACGACAAGGAGGTGAATGGGATGCTTGATTCGAAGAAGCCGCATGGACAACAAAATCATGAAGGGCGGATGACGCCTGATCAGGGTGCTTCCAAGGATCGGTGGCGCCAGTTGAAGCAGGATATTATAGAGGCCGCCCCGGCACTCGGAATTGATCAGGTCGGCTTTACAACGGCAGACCCATTCATTGAATTGAAGGCAAGGCTGCAGCATTCCATTGACCAAGGCTATGCCTCGGGATTCGAAGAGCCTGACTTGGACAAGCGTACTCGCCCCGAATTGTTGCTGGAAGATGCATGCTCAATCATAGCCATTGCTGTGGCCTATCCTTCCAAGCTGGAGGAATCGCCGAAGTCGAAGGCAGGCTCCTATCGGGGAATGTTCGCTCGGACAGCATGGGGACTTGATTACCATCATGTTCTGCGTGATCGTCTCGCGAAGCTGGAGGCTTTCTTGCGTGAGCGAGTGCCTGAACAGGAACTGCGGGTACGAAGTATGGTGGACACAGGGGAATTAAGTGATAGGGCCGTAGCAGAGCGTGCAGGTATTGGGTTCAGCGGCAAGAACTGCTCGATTATTTCGCCGCAGTGGGGATCGTGGATTTACTTGGGCGAAATGATTACGAATATTCCGTTCCCGTCTGACGAGCCTGTTACAGAAGACTGCGGCGAGTGCACGCGCTGTCTTGATGCTTGTCCGACAAGTGCCCTTGTCGGCCCTGGGCAGTTGAACGCGAACCTGTGTATCTCCTTCCAGACGCAGTCGAAGGACATCTTGAGCCATGAGATGATGACCAAGATGGGGAATCGGCTGTATGGCTGCGACACTTGCCAGATCGTTTGCCCCAAAAATAAAGGAATGAACTGGACGCACCATCCCGAAATGCAGCCTGATCCCGAGAAGGCGAAGCCTCTTCTCGTTCCAATGCTGCAATTATCGAATCGAGAATTTAAGGAGCAGTTCGGCTCATTGTCGGCTGCATGGCGCGGCAAGAAGCCGATCCAGCGCAATGCGATTGTGGCGCTTGGGAACTTTCGTGATCGAAGCGCGGTTGGGGAGCTGCGTGCCTTGCTGCGAGAAGATACGCGTTATGATATTCGTGCGACAGCCGCTTGGGCGCTTGGTCAGATTGGCGGTACTGATGCGAAGCAGGCGCTGCTGTCAGCCTTGAATCGTGAGAAGGAGGATGCCGTTGTGCAAGCGATAGATGATGCCTTGCAGCAGTTCGACAATCATGTGGAGCCTATTTATGTGCAGGAGATGGAGTCGCCGATAGGGATGCTGACCGTTGCCTCATCGGCGACAGGACTGTGTTCTATTGAATTCGGCAGTGTGCTGGATACCTCTGCGCGTCTGAACGCCTGGGCGCAGCGCACATATGGTCGGGCTGCCCTCCAGCGTCATCCGGAACGGCTGCAGGAGGCAATTCGCCAATTGGAGGAATATTTCAGAGGGGAGCGGCAATCGTTCGATTTGACGCTTGATTTCCAAGGAACGCCATTCCAACGTGAGGTGTGGCGCGCTCTAATGGATATTCCGTACGGGGAGACAAGATCCTATAAGCAGATCGCAGAGGCAATTGGACGTCCGCAGGCAGTACGAGCAGTCGGTGGGGCGAATAATCGCAATCCGATTCCGGTTATTGCGCCATGCCATCGTGTCATTGGAGCAGATGGCCGACTGGTCGGGTACGGCGGGGGGATGGACAAGAAAGTTACTCTCCTTAAGCTGGAAGGCATGCAGGCGAATGAAGAGCGGATGCTGACTGCTCCTTAATGGAACAGGGGATATTTGTCACGATTGATGGTACGTGCTATCATAGTGGCGGTACGGTATATTCGAAATCGAACGGCACATCGATCTCTTTTCGTTTTCTATGTGAAGTTTTCGGTGGATCATTCACGGAATCTGTACCCTACTTGAATATAGAAGCAATGAGCTAAACTTGACGATGTTGGGGTGACCATGGGAAGATGTGGACAGTAATTACGGCAATCGTAACACTAATTGTAGGCATTATCATCGGCTTCGCTGGCGGCGTGTACTACTTGCGTAACCAAATGACGAAAATGCAATCAGACCCTCAAATGCTGCAGAAGATGGCGAAGCAAATGGGCTACAATCTGAACTCGAAGCAGATGCAGCAAGCACAGCAAATGATGAAGAACAAGAATTTCAAGAAAAACCGCTAAGTTAACGAGATCATGCTCACAAGCGCGGCGGAAGGAGGAACGTTCGTGGCTGGTTTGAAGGATTATGTGAATACACAGGTTGGTACGAATCGCGAGAAGATTGAGCATCATATTAAGGAAATCTTGAAGCTCGTCGGAGAAGATGTTGAGCGCGAAGGATTGCTGGATACGCCAGCACGCGTGACTCGCATGTATGAGGAAATCTTCGCCGGTTATGAGGTAGATCCTCGTGATGCGCTAGGGGTAGCATTTGATGAAAATCACGAAGAGCTTGTCATTGTGAAGGATATTACGTATTATAGCCAATGTGAGCATCATATGGCGCCCTTCTTCGGGAAGGTGCATATCGGATATATTCCAAGCGGCAAGATAGCAGGACTTAGCAAGTTCGCCCGCTTGGTGGAAGCAATCTCCCGCCGCTTGCAGGTGCAAGAGCGGATCACTACCGAGATTGCCGACATTATGGATGAGGTACTCATGCCACACGGCGTGATGGTCGTTGTGGAAGGCGAGCACTTGTGCATGTGCGCCCGTGGTGTGAAGAAGCCGGGAAGCAAGACGGTAACGATGGCAACACGCGGCAGCTTCCGGACGGATGCGGCGCAGCGCGCGGAATTTTTGTCACTGATTAAGTAGTAATGTGATGTATGTGGGTGAACTATGAACTGATGAACCCCGTTCCGGGCATGGGACGGGGTTTTTTTCGGACAGAGCAGGGAATTTGAATAGGAGGAGTTACAAGTCACATGACAGAAGCAAAGAAGAAGTCGGAACAGAAAAGTACGGAACAAGAAGTAGAATTGACAGCGGAACAGAAGCTGTGGGCGAGATTGTATGAAGCAGCTTCTGCGTTCAAGAAGCAGGCGAGCTGGGAGTGGATGCCGGAGAACGTGATCTTTGGCGTGAGCAATCCCGAAGACGGAGAAGTGGGCTATTGCACGATTATGAATGGAACAGACTACTTGTTCGGTCTGGCGCTATTCCGCGGCGGTGAAGGATTAGAGAGCCTGAACAGCATGATGCTGGACAATCATGAGCAGAATGCATGGTTGCACCGCCAAAAATGCATCATGGTAACGTTCGAAGACCGTACGGATCTGGAAAAGCACGATTTGGCGCAGATCAAGGAGCTCGGGTTCCGGTTCCGCGGCCGTAATGCATGGCCAATGTTCCGCGCATACGACCCGGGGTTTGTTCCATGGACGCTTGACGAGAAGCAGGTCAGTTTCTTGGCGATCGCCTTAGAACAAGCGATAGATCTGGCAGCGCGCGTGAAGAAGGACAATGAGGTAATGACAGCACCGCAATCCGGTCAAGTGTTGGTTCGTACTCTGGACAACAAGGAGTGGGTAGATCGCTGGATGGATCCTGACTTCGTATTGGAGCGTCCTGTGAAGGTTGAAATCGAAGATCGGGATCGTCTGAATGATGTTATGAATCGGTTCCCGAATAAGAAGGGCCAATGGGAGACAGAATTTTTCTATGCGCCTGTTGCTGTGAAGGGTGAAGGCGAGCGTCCGTACTATCCGCGTCTCTGCTTGTGGGTAGACCGTACGACACGTGCAGCTGTAGGCTTCCATGTCGCGTATGATGACAACTTTGAGCAGGAGTTCCTGAATCATTTCTTGCAGCTTATTGAAGAGCAGGGGGTACGCCCACAGAAGCTCATCATTCGCACGAATGAATGCGTGGATCTGTTCGAGAAGACAGCACAGCGTCTGAAAATTCGCATTGAGCGCGAGTCGCACCTGGCGTACTTGGAGGAAGCGCGTGGAGACTTGTTCGATTATTTCTCCAAGCAAGAAGGGTAGAAGGAATCTATTTACGTTATAAATGATATATGTCCTTAATAAATAGGGAATGAGGAGAAGGCATGGCTTCGCTGAAAGGCGGGTCGTGTCTTCTTTTTTCTTATACTGCTTACCCGGGAAAGGAGGGTGTCTTAATGAAATCGCTGCATGTATAATGGGAATAAAGATGTTTATGCTATCTATGGAAATAAAGGAGTGCTGCTATGAAGATTTCAATGCATATTACAAAGGAAGACTATTGGAAATTTAATAAATTCGTGATATACAGCATGCCGAAATATCGTAAAGTCATGCTAGCGAACATCATCGGCCTGCCCTTGTTTTTAAGCATCATTCTTAAAGTTATCGGCAAACCATGGGGGTACTCGATTGTCGTTGGGGTAGCGCTGGGGGTGCTTTTGAACGTATTTATGTATTTTTCGATTAAGAGAAAGGTTATCCGTTGGTCTGCTTCCACAGAAAATGCAGCCTGGCTCGGAGATCATACGATGGAAATCGCTGAGCATGGAATTGATGAGACGACGCCGGTCGGCAGCGCTCATTACAACTGGGATGCGATACCGGAAATCAGAATGACCAAGGACTATATCTATATCTTCATCAGCTCGATGCAGGCACATATTATCCCACTTGCTTGCTTGTCTAACTCGTCCGAGCAGACACAGCTTATTCAGCTTCTTGAGGAGCATCATAAGAAAAAGATTATCGTACATTCCTAACTGGTGATCACATATTACATCCATGCAAAAAGTCCTCTGTATACAAAAGTTGACAAGGAAAAAGCCTAATCAACATCTTGTAAGCAGAGGACTGTTATGTTAAGATCTAATGTACGATATGAGTATATTTTTAAAATGCATTACTATCCAAATATATAATACCATATCGAATCACAGGCTGTCAACCTTGATTTATAAATTTCTAAAGAAGCGGGTGGTTAGATGAGTACGAAAGAAGAACAATGGCGTCTAGAAGAGGAACGAGCGGTTCGGGTGATGGAAGCTATTGAGCAGCATATTGAGCCCCTGCAGCAGGATATTGGCGACATCAAACACGAAGTAGTCGAATTCCGCAAGGCATTCTGGGACGATGTCAAAATCAACATGGACGATATAAATGAGGCGATAGAGACCTTCGCCAGCATGAAGCAGCAGGCAGAGGTGTTAACCGAGCGCGAGCATAGACACCGCCATGCTGCGCGTCAGTTGGATGTATTAACTCGCATGGCGAAGTCTCCCTACTTTGCACGAATCGACTTCAAGGAAGCTGGAGAAATGCGCGGTGAGGAGATCTATTTAGGCATTGGCTCTTTCCGCAATGAAGAAGGCGAATTTTTCGTATATGACTGGCGAGCTCCGGTGTCGAGCTTGTATTATGATTTCCCTCCAGGCCCTGCGCGCTACACGACTCCTGTAGGGGAGATAGAAGGTACGATGGAACTGAAGCGTCAGTTTCTTATTTCGGAAGGCCGGTTCCGTGGAATGTTCGATACCGGGGTTACGATTGGAGATGAATTGCTGCGTCAAATGCTTAGTCAGCCGTCAGCCGAGCATATGAAGAGCATTGTAGCGACCATACAACAGGAGCAGAACCGCATCATTCGCAATGAACGGAGCGGCGTGCTGATTGTGACGGGGCCAGCAGGCAGCGGCAAGACGTCGACAGCTTTGCAGCGTATTGCATACCTGCTCTATCGGTATCGGGAAACACTGCAGGCGGAGCAGATCGTATTATTTTCCCCAAATCCTCTGTTCAACCGTTATGTCTCGACAGTGTTGCCGGAGCTGGGAGAACGAAATATGGAGCAGACGACCTTCCAGGATTATTTGGAGCACCGCCTAGGCAGCAGTTTCAAGCTTGAGCATCCGTTCGAGCAAATGGAATATTCACTGACAGCTGCAGAAGAACCGGGCTATAGCGCTCGTATGGAGGCGATCCGCTTCAAGGCAAGCCGTAACTATATTGATATGATCCATGCGTACGTACAGTGGTTAGGGACAGAAGGCCTGCAGCTACATGATATTTGCTTCCGCGATGAGGTAATCGTAACTGCAGAGCAAATTCACAGCCAGCTCTACCGTTATGATGCATCGCTTCCGCTGCCGAACCGTTTGCGCTTGCTGGCCGAATGGCTGCGTGGGGAACTGCATCGCGCGGCGAAGCAAGAACGCAAGAAGCCGTGGGTGGATGAGGAAGTAGAGATGCTGGATGATGATGCATACCACGAAGCTTATATGAAGCTGCAGCGCAAGAAGCAGTTCTCGGAGGAAACCTTCGATGACTTCCAGCGTGAACGCGATTGGCTTGCTGCATCGATTGTGAATGAGCACTTCAAGTCTCTCTATACGCAGGTGAAGAAGCTTGGGTTTATTGATATGGAGGGGACGTATCGTCAGTTGTTCGCTATGCCGGATGTATCGGAGCGATGTGCGGCAGCCGGAACGCTGCCTGCGGAGTGGAGAGCCATATGTGCAGATACGGAAGCACGCCTTCGCTCAGGGGAGATGCCATTTGAGGATGCAACGCCATATCTGTATCTGAATGAATGCATTAAGGGGTTCCGTGTGAATACCTCTATTCGCCAACTGTTCATTGATGAGGCGCAGGATTACTCACCGTTCCAATTCGCATTGTTAAGACGAATGTTCCCGCGCTGCAGCATGACGCTGCTTGGGGACTGGGAGCAGGCGATTTATCCGCATGCTGGGGAACAGGATATTAACAGCAGTTGGCTATCTTCGGATATGCGCGGCGATTCATCTGCGGAAACTTTCCACTTGACGCGAAGCTACCGCACAACTCGTCCGATTATGGAGTTCGCCCGCTATCTGGCTATGGATGGCGATCGTATTGAACCGTTCGATCGGGCTGGGAATCTGCCGACAGTTACCGTTGTAGAGGACAGAGCGGAGCGTGATCGACTGGTCGCGGATCGCATACGTCAACTGCTGCAGGAAGGGCATCGCAATGTAGCCGTGATTTGTAAGACGGCTCAAGAGAGCAAGGAAGCATATGAGGCGCTGCAAAATGAAATTTCGATTTACCTTGTCGAGCAAGATACGGCCTCATTCCATGAGGGTGCGCTGGTTATTCCTTCGTATTTGGCCAAGGGAGTAGAATTCGATGCAGTTGTCATCTATGATGCATCGGAAGCTGCCTATGGGCGTGCAAATGAACAGAAACTGCTATATGTATCCTGCACGCGGGCCATGCATGAGCTTCATGTATTCTGTGTCGGCAAGCCGAGTCCATGGCTGGCTGCGGTGCCGGCGGAGACATACCTTTCTCTGTAAGATCCCAATAAAGCTGATAGGGAATAGAACAGAAATAGAACAGAAATAGAACAGATCTGTCTTTTTCGATTAGCCGGTTGTAGTAATCTTAGGCAAGGGAGGTATGGACATGAAGGTATACATCGTAGATGCTTTTACAGATGCGCCATTCCGTGGCAATCCGGCTGCGGTCTGTCTCGTTGAACAGGAATGGGATGAGACGATGATGCAGCATATCGCATCCGAAATGAATTTATCCGAGACAGCATTTGTTCATGTAGATGCAGAGTGGGAAGAGGGGGCTCAGCGCCCTCTCGGCCTACGCTGGTTCACGCCTGAGGTTGAGGTTGATCTATGCGGACACGCAACGCTGGCTACGGCTCATGTATTACGGCAATGCGGGATTGTGAGCGGGGACAGAGTCTCCTTCGAGACGAAGAGCGGCATTCTCCATGCTGCATATAAGGAAAGCGGGGGCCAATGCGAGATCACGCTGGATTTCCCAGCATCTTCGCTAATGCCCGTAGAGGATGAGGCGCTGCGAGTGCGTCTGGAGGAAGCGCTAGGCTGCTCGGTGCATGAGGTACTTAGAAGCCGAATCGAGCTAATGGCCATCGTGAATTCGGAACAGACTGTACGGTCGCTGGAGCCAAATTGGGAACAGCTTAAGGCGTGCGATGAAGAAGCGATTGGTGTGCTCGTTACAGCGAGAGCAGGGGAATCTGCCCATGACGGAATTGACTTCGTGTCACGCTGTTTCTTTCCCGCGCTCGGTGTGAATGAAGACCCGGTTACGGGATCTGCTCATTGCACGATGGGGCCATATTGGGGAGCCAAGCTCGGCAAGTTATCTCTAACTGGACGTCAATGTTCTGCAAGAGGAGGCGTTGTGAAGCTGGAGCTGCATCAGGAGCGGGTGTACTTAACCGGCACGGCTGTCACAGTTATGGATGGCAAGTTCACTTTTTCGTAGATTAGTGATTTCATTTTAGGAGGGAATAGAATGGGAGTTTGGATGGAGATGACCATTCTCATCTTGCTCGCCTGCAATCTACTGCTCCTTCTGCGCATCAACAGTAAGCTTCCGAGGCGGGATCGCGCCCAGGAAGCTTACGATCGTGCGAAGAAGAAGTATGGGATTGACTGATGCCTGCACTGCCTATAGGGTTGTACAACCAATGCCTGCATATTCACGTTTCGTCTTACATGTCAATAATTCATAATAATGACCTCGTTGATCACACCACGGCCATCACCTTTGGAATTAATGCTTCGCCTCGCTTTTACCGTATGGATTCGATATCCCTCATACAATTGATGAATATAGTCTGTCGCATGATTGGACAGCATGACATATACACCACGTTCACTAAGTTCCTTAAATACATTGGCTAGACGCTGTTGTTCCGGTCGGCCGAAGCCCCCCTTGGCATACGAAGTGAAGGCGGCAGTTGGCGTCAAGGTGTCATAGGGAGGATCAAAATAGACGAAGTCGCCGGCGCGTGCCTCCTGCACAGCCTCAGCAAAATCTCCATCCATCATTCGAATATTGGCGCGGTTCAAATAGGAGGACATACTGCGAATAGTTGTTTCTCTGATGATGTTCGGCCGCTTGTATTTCCCGAATGGAACATTGAATTGGCCGCCTGCATTGACTCGGTATAAGCCGTTATAGCATGTCCGATTCAAATAAATAAGTCTGGCGGCGCGGTCGATAGGGGATAAGGCGGCGTAGGCTTCTTGGTTCCGGTCCCATGCCCGGATTTCATAATAGTATCCTTCGTCGTTGCGATGCTGGCGAAGGGTTTCAATAAGTTGGTCTGGCTGCTGCTTTATCATTTGGTACACGTTGATGAGCTCTGGGTTGACATCGTTAATGGCCCCGTTGTCTGGCGTTAATGCTAACAATAACGCCGCTCCGCCGATGAACGGCTCGAAGTAGGCTGCTCGCGTCCAGTCTGCCGAAGGCAGAAGGGAACGGATGCTGGGAAGTAGTTGGCGTTTGCCGCCAGCCCATTTCACAATAGGTCTGAGCAATTCGCCTCACCCCTTTCGAAGTCGATAACTCATTGTTCTGGTACAAAAGGAAAGCGCGGCACAGAACCGCACGTGATCCAGCTATTTCCATTTATTATTGTATAGAACGAAAAGGGTGCGGCGCAACGGCGAATAAGCTCGAAAAATAGGAAGTAAACACCTCATTCATCGAATGATGTTGTAAGCTTAGAAGGGAGTCCATTTCAATTTGCGAGCTTGCTCGAATCGTTCGGATACAGCGGGCCAATTGATGACATTCCACCAATCGGCAATATATTTTGGCCGTTCATTTTGATGCTTCAAATAATAAGCATGTTCCCATACATCAAGCGGCAGCAGCGGGACGACATCCCATTGGGACAAGTTCTGATGTTTCTCTGCTTGCAAAATCTCCAATCTTCGGCTGCGCGGACTCCAGACGAGTATCGTCCAGCCACCACCCTCAACCTTCTCTGCTGCGTTCGAGAAATGCTTCCGGAAGGCATCGTAGCTGCCAAAGTCATGCTCAATTTGGCGCAGCAGACTGCCTGTAGGCCTGCCTCCGCCCTGCGGACTCATTACATCCCAGAAGATGGTGTGCAGATAGTGACCAGCCCCATTGAACGCAAGCTCGTTCTCCCAATATTTCACCAGATCGAACTTATTGGTGCGCCGTGCTTCTGCTAGCGCCGACTCGGCCTTGTTCAAGCCGTCCACGTAGCTCTTGTGATGCTTGTCATGATGAATGCGCATCGTCGTCTCATCGATATAAGGCTCAAGCGCATTATAAGGGTACGGAAGCGGAGGAAGCCGGTGTCCGCCAATTGGAACGAAGGATTCCCCATCTGTCTCATCATCCTGTTCCGGCTGCGCGCTGCGCGTATTGCCAATGTGAGCATGAATGCCTTGAATGGATTGTTGTGGATAGGGATACTGATGTTGCTGGGGCTGATACTGATGCTGCGGCCAATGCGAGGAAGGCTCGTTCCCCGCGGCGTGAATGCGAGCTGGTGGGGATGAGCTGCTGTTAGAACGAGTGTTATGATTGCTTCCCGGGGGGTCTACTGCTGGGTAAAAGACAGGTTTAATGGCTTTCAGAAAGTACTGGGATCGCTCCGTGATATGATCGAATACGACAGGGGCGTGCTCCGTATGCTGCACGGCTTGGCTGTTATGCTTAATGGCATCAAGCTGCTGAACGAACTGCTCGGATTGATATACAGAAGCGCGGAGCAATTCTTGAAGCTGTTGAAGCTGATCTGGCTGAAGGACATCTGGCTGCTGCAGGGCGGTGCGCAGCTGTCCCCTCGCTGCATCTTCCGTCTGTGACAGAACCTGTTCCCATTGGGCAAGCAGCTGCACGTATTCAGGCTCCAGCTGGGGCACAATTGCGCGAATGACCTCTGTATGCTTCTTCTCCTGCTGCTTCCAGTAGGCACTCTCTTCCAGTACACGCACAGGCATAAGTGGCCCGTATATGAGCTGCAATGTTCTCCCTCCTTGTGATTGAAATGGTTCTTTTTATTGTATTAGCTTCATAGGTTGACCTATGTAAAATGGCACAAAAAAACCGCAAGCGGGGGCTTGCGGTTCAACTTCGACTTATTCCATCTCGTATTCTGTGAAACTTCCTTGCCGAATTTCTCAATCGGCGTAACAGGGAAGTTAGTTCTGTGCAATGAACAAACCGCGATCAGCACGATAGGCTGCATTCAGAAATGCGGATGTCTTCGACAAGTATTCTTTGCGCTGTGTGCGATAGATAAGCTCATGCTGTGTATTAGGGACGATCCATGCCTGCGAGAGCTTATTGGACTGATGGGCGGCAATGCCTTCTGCAATTCCATATGGCGCCTTGGAGTCCGCTGTTCCATGAACGAAGAGAATCGGCATCTCATAGTTCGTTGATTTCACTTCATTGTATGGAATTTGCTGTAGGCTCGTGCCATTGACAGCAGGGAAGAAGGTACGCAGCAGATCAAGCGATGGATGCTTCGGCAGTGGAGCGTACTGCTGCAAATTATGATATAGCGTATCTGGCTCCAGCAGGAAGGTGCTGTCCAGAATCATGGCATTAATATCATGGGTAAGCAGTGCTGCTTGAAGCGCCGTTCCGGCACCCATGGAGAAGCCCCATACGACGACGTGCTCAGCACCGCGTTCCTTCGCGAGCTTGACTGCGCCTAGCAGCTGTTCCTTCTCCAGACGGCCGCCTGTTGCTTTGGTCGGATGCTGTTCGGAAGCAAATCCATAGTCGAACATGATGACATTGTAGTCGAGTCGATGTGCGAATTTGGCGAGGTCATACATCGGCACCCAATATTCTTCTCGATTGGCCCCGTAGCCATGGCTGAAGATTAAGGTGCGCTTGGAAGGCTTATCAGATGGAATGTACCATCCGTCTACCAACGTATGCCCATCGCGAGCGGGAAAGGATACCGTCTCGTACTTCATCCCTTTGGCCTCCATTGGATTGGAGAACAGCGGGGGTACTTGCGGATTGGCGAACATCCATGCGATGAATCCGTGCAGGGCAAGGAAGATGACAATCGCAGCGAAGAAGGTCGATAGGGATAGCGCAATGGCTACATGCTTCACTCGTAGTCTCCGCGCTGCCGCAGGGGCTGCTCCAGATGGGCCGAGCCATTCAGGCTGTAGTGCGGGAGATGTAATAACAGGTGTGCTCATGTAGATGACCTCCTTCGATGATGTAATGCAGAATGGTGTCGAGCCCAATAAATTCATATAGAACAAAAGTCCCGATGGGAGCTGATTCGTGTAAACGTTGTCTTCGTATCATTATCGTATGCGGGAATCCGCATAGGGTCAACGGATTTGCGCGATTTGTAAGGTGATTGTAATCGTCCCGTAACATTGCAATCTCCCTGTAAAAACATGTCGAAAGAAGGGACGTTCGTAGGATGCGGGAGAATGGTGCTAGTATCTTTACGAAAATAAGGAAGAGAGTTATACTAGTTGTAACGATGTTCCATACTATGGAACCGAAGAGGGAGATACATGGTGGAAGAACGAGGAAAGCTAACCGTACGCGCCGTAGAGCGTGCACTCGATATATTAATGTGTTTTGCCAATGAGCGAGATATCAGCTTGACGGAACTTGCAACCCGCGTTGGGCTGAATAAGAGCACTGTTCATCGTCTGATGACAACATTGGAGGATCGCGGATTCGTACTTAAAAATGGCGATAAGTATCGCCTGGGATATCGGGTATGGGAGTTGGCGGCGAATTTGACGCAGGTCGATGATCCTGCTCAGCTGCTGCAGCCGGAGATGGAACTCCTGCGCGATCAGTTGGATGAGACGGTAAGTCTATATGTGAAGGATGGCAACGACCGGATACGGATTCAGGCCGTGCAGAGCAATCAGGCGATCCGTAGAGTAGCGCCAGTGGGCGTTCGTTTGCCGTTGTTCGTGGGGGCATCCAGCAAGGTGCTGCTTGCCTTTGCTGAGACGCACGAGCTAGAGGCTGCATTGCGCGATTCACGCTGGCCGTCCTCCATTGACAAGGACAGCTATATGAAGCAGCTTGAGGAAGTGCGTCGACTCGGATATGCTGTGAGCTTGGAAGAACGCGAACTTGGAGCGGCGGCTGTATCTGTGCCGATCATGGATCGGAATCAGCGGCTGGTCGCAGCCTTGTCGGTATCGGGGCCTGTCAGCCGAATGTCGGCAGATACGCTTGTATCCTTTGCCCCGCAGATGATGGAGACTGCCCGCCGAATGGGCACGATGCTGCTGACGATGCAGTAACAGTCAGTCTGCTGTAATCGACGGTTAAGATTGTCTTTTTGCTAGATTCTGTGCATTGTAAATAATACGTCCTTCGGCCCCTCTACTGCGGTAAGCAGTGGAGGGGCCGAAGTTGTATAGACCTATGAAATGCGCCTGACAGCACCCATCAGAACGGAGATCGGAATGCCAGCCATGATCTGCAGTGATGTATAAGGTTATGCTGAAGTTATTGCTCCAATTGCGACATCCTGCTATAGGGTTTGTGAGGAATGACGCTGGCGATATTGGCCGGGAGTTATTCCTTCGAGCTTCTTGAACATACGATTGAAGTAGGGGGCCTGGTAACCGGCCGATTCAGCGATTTCATTGATCTTCATATCCGTGGTCAGTAGAAGCTGCTTGCAATAGTTCATTCTTATCGAGGTAATATAATCGACATAGTTCGTTCCTGTCATTTGCTTGAAAGCTTTGCTCAGTTGGGAGATGCTGACGCCATTACTTTTCGCATAGGTTTCGAGTGCAATCTCTTGGCCGTTGCTTTGTGCAATCTGTTCGAGCAGATTGTCTACAATCTCCTTCATAGATGCATTGAAGCTGCGAGAGAGCGAATGAATGTAAGGGTGGATCACCTTCTCTTGGAACCAGGACAAGGATGCTTGTGGATTGCGCAGCATACGAAGCTCTTCATACAGCTGGGCGCTGTCATAGACGGCATACGGATTATGGCCGGCCTGAAGCATAGCGCGATGGATGCTTCCCATTAGTCGCAACAGCGCTTGATGGACAAGCCATTCTGCCGCGTGGCTTGCTTGCAGTGCCTCTACATACTGCTCCAAGGCTTGCGTCGCTTCCTGGGCCAGACCCATATTGAGAGCGTAAATAAGCTCCTGCTCAAGCACAAGCAGAGGGGCTTCAAGCAGCGTATTCGCTCTATCCAGCACTTGATCGGCCTGAAGCAATTGGCTCGTTGCGTCGAAGGTGCGGCACCGAAGCGCACGCTGAGCCTGCTCCATGGCATGGGGAATATCCATCCACGACGAAGTTGGCCCGTTATAGACGATGGTAGCCTGGATGCGCAGAACCTCATGCAGCACGTTGATATAATGGGAGCACAGACTGTGCATCTCCTGTTGTGCTTCTGCTTGAGTATGATCCTGTGTGGGAAGTATGAGCACAAGTCCGAACGATCCATCTAAGAAATTAATCGTGTGAACATGTTCCGCTGCGGATTGGGATAGTTCTGCCACGATATTGATAGCTGCGTACGTTAATAGAACATCGTCTTTATCGGACAGCGGCTTATATTCTTCATCGGTTGGATGAAGTTGTAGAACGATCGCTGCAAATGACCTGCCTTCAATGGCGACCCCCATCGTATGAAGCCTCTCCATCATCTCCCTCTCTGTCCAGTGCGCAGCCTGTCCTGTAATGAATTGATTCATAATTGCCTCGCGCATGGACGGCACGGCCTGATTCAGCCTCCGTTCCAATGTTTCATTTGTAATTCGATAATGCTGCCACTCCCGTTCAATATAATCAAGCTCATTGTGAACATCCGTATCGGGGGAGCGCCAGCCTGTAAGCAAGTTCATCATCCGGCGTATCGGTCGATACATACGGTGGGAAGCGAACCAGCTTAACGCTAACGCAGCCAGCAGGGCAAATATCCAGCACACAATGAGGATATGTGTATAGGGTCGTGTAGGTGCCGTAATGATGGATTGAGGGGTAGCCGATAAGTAAGTCCATTTGCCGCCCATTTTCTCCAAGGTTACGGTGTTTATGAGCAATGTATCCTGATCCAAGGGAACCTTGCTGCTTCCGCTAGGTTGATTCAATGCCTCTGTATGTTGAGTCTGATGAGATTGAATAGCGGCGAATGCCTCAGGATTCTGTCTGCTTGCTACGCTTTGCCCAATAATGTGTCCTTCCTCGTCCAGCAGGTAAGCATATCGGTCTGGGTTCGCAAATACGAACAGCTTAGACGGATTGATGTAAATCACGATAGCCCCGTAGGATGCGTTTCCATTGAACGGCAGCTTCATTACGACGGCATGGGACGAGCCTCTACTGAAGGGACGCTGCAATTCATGTGTCCAGAAGATGCCCTGCTCGGCCGACATAAGCTCCTTCCAGCGAGATTCTTCTGCCTGCTCCAATGTCCGAAGACCAATCGAGGGCTGAAGTACTTTGTTCTGCTTCGCCACGTACAAATACACCTGATCAATAATCGGATCGGCATTCTCGATAAGCGTGAGCGTATCGAGCAATTGGTTCGTTTCCTCGAACTGCTGTGCGAAATCCATATCGGAAATCGTCGGCTTGAAATGCGGCTTCACGACCATATGTAGAGCGTAATTAATAAGCTGCCCAAGCTGTTTATCGATTTGTTTGGCTGCTTCAATCATCTCGCTGTCGTTCTTCTCTTGAAACTGCTTCACGAGCTGCTGGTTGCCCATATATAAATAAGCCGCACTGATGATCGTGATTGGCAGGCAGGTCAGCAGTACGGCGAGCGCGAGACTTTTCCAATAGAAGATTCCCTTGGAAGAGGGACGTAGTATATCATGCAGCTTTCCCATGAATTCCTCCTGTGTGGCAATGGATGATGAAACGGAATACTGGATAATCATTGATATTTGATATTGGAATAGAAATTGTAATTTGCTCGACTGCACGAAGCTGTTCATACAAGAACGGTAGTATGGAATGTTCTGGTATGGTGGCCGATTGTATTTATCATACTGAATGGCACAACGGAAGAAAAGGCTTACAGAAAAAAAGTACAGCCTCAGGAAATCGGAAAAATGCTGCATCGAATCTCGCAGCAGGTGATTCTTTGCGGGGCTTGCTTGTGCGTTCATCGAGCGATGAATAAGCGCGGTTATGCAGGTAGGTAAGACGCTTCAGCAAAAAAGTCAAATTGCATGAAATAATGATAGCGTTTACATTAATGAAAAAATCCTAGCAACACTGCGATACTCGCTGTCTCAATTGAACATGCAGAAGAAAGTGAGGTAGTACTGATGAGCATGGAACCATCAACATCTGCATCTGCAGCCCAGTTAGAACGGAGGACATCATCTAAACGAAGAGTGCGCACACGTGTATGGGTAGATGTGAAGAGGGATAGATACTTGTATTTGTTGGCGCTGCCAGGACTTCTCTTCTTCCTTGTCTTCAAGTATGTTCCGATTACGAATCTTGTGATCGCCTTCCAAGACTATTCGCCGTATTTCGGTGTGTTTCAAAGTCCATGGGTAGGATTCGAGCATTTCAGCCGCTTCTTTGCAAATGAAGATTTCTACATTCTGCTGCGCAACACACTCGCTATCAGTTTTCTGAATCTGTTGTTTTTCTTCCCGGCGCCGATCATTCTTTCTATCATGCTGAACGAGGTTCGGCATTCGATTGTGAAGCGAACAGTACAGTCTCTCATTTACATTCCGCACTTCTTATCGTGGGTGCTCATTTCGGGGTTGACGTTCCTCATGTTCTCGCAATCGGAAGGGTTGTTCAACAAGCTGCTGCTGTCTATGGACAAAGAGGCTTTTGATCTGCTCACGAATCCAAGTTATTTCTGGGGAATGTTGACGGCACAGTCGATCTGGAAGGAGGTCGGTTGGGGGACGATTATCTTCCTCGCTGCTATCGCAGGAATCGATCCTCAGCTGTATGAGGCTGCGGTGATGGATGGAGCAGGGCGGATGCGCCGCATTTGGCATATTACGCTGCCGGGCATGCGCAATGTGATCATCATTCTGTTTATTTTGCGGTTAGGCACTATTATGGATACCGGATTCGAGCAGATTTATCTGATGATGAATGCAGCCGTCTCCAATGTAGCGGAAGTGTTCGATACGTATGTGTACAGGGTTGGGATTAAGCAAGGGGAGTTCAGTTACAGTACAGCCATCGGATTATTCAAATCGGTAGTTGGCGTCATTCTTGTGGTGGCGGCCAATCAAATTGCTAAGCGCTTCGGACAGGACAGTTTGTATTAATTAGGGAGGAAGACAAGTGCTATGAGAGATAACAGTGTGAGAGATCGCTTATTCAATATCGGGAACATAGCCATTCTACTGCTCATCAGCTTGGCGACCGTCTTTCCCATTTACTATACAATCGTGCTGTCGTTCACGGATCCAACGGAATATTACACGAAGCCGCTTATTTTGTTCCCGGCCAAATGGTCACTGGATGCCTATGAGTACTTGCTCGCAAACGGCTTGTTTGTCAGCGCACTCGGTGTGAGCACCTTTCTGGCTACAGTGGGAACAGCATGCAGCCTCATCGTAACCGGGGGCTTGGCTTATGCGCTCTCTCGGAAGCGACTGCACTTCCGGAAGGCCATTCTGTTTCTTATTTTGTTAACCTTTCTGTTCCAGCCAGGACTTGTGCCGCAGTATTTAATTGTGCGCAATGTCGGACTTATCGATAATATCTGGTCGCTCATTATTCCGTCGCTGACCAGTGGGTGGTACGTTCTGCTTATGAAGGGATTCTTCGACAGTATTCCCGATAGTCTGGAGGAAGCGGGACGAATTGATGGGTGTAACGAGATAAGCGTATTTTGGCGCATTATATTGCCCTTGTCACTTCCAGCGCTGGTCGCATTCGGCTTGTTCTTTGCGGTAGGGTATTGGAATACCTATTTCAACGCGCTTATGTACATTAACGATCAGAGCATGTGGCCGCTGCAGGTGCTGCTGCAAAACCTGCTGGTCGATCCGGCGGCAATGGGCGGCGGGGCAGGAGGGAGCGGAGCGGATTTCCGTATGAATCGCCAGATGCCGTCCGAGACGTTGAAAATGGCAGCCGTCGTCATAGCAACTGTGCCGATTATGCTGGTGTATCCATTCTTACAGAAGCATTTCGCCAAAGGTGCGATGGTTGGCTCTGTCAAAGAATGAATAAATATAGGATGCACATGGACAGCCTGTAGCGCTCGCATATCAAAAAGGAGGGTTCAGAATGGTTCACAATTCATCACGTAAGTTGTCATCCTTGCTCAAGACAACAATGCTTATCATGCTGGCATGTTCACTGCTGCTGACTGCATGCGGCGGTGGAGGCACAGGCGATGCCTCTGGGGGAGAAGGTCCGACGAAGATTACACTGCAAACGTTGAATTATGCGCCCGACATGGTGAACAACAGCAATCCGATGTGGAAGGAACTAGAGAAGAACACGAATACACAGCTGGACATCACATGGCTGACACCAACGACGATTGAAGATAAGGTCAATGTGATGCTGGCGTCCGGTGAGATGCCGGATGTTACCTTTGTGGAGTCGCTGAACAACTCGCAGCTCCAGAAGATGATTAAGCAAGGCGTGTTCTGGGATTTGACGCCTTTCATTACGGATTATCCGAATCTAACGGAAGGCGTTAAGGCGGCGATGTGGGAAGAGACGAAGATCGAGGGCAAGAACTATGCCATTCCACGGTACTATCCAAGCTTTGGCGGCGGTGTATTCCCGATGCTGCGCAAGGATTGGCTGGATGAGCTGAATCTGCAAGTGCCAAATTCCATGGATTCGCTCTTCGACGTACTGAAGGCATTTAAGGAGAAGGCGCCCGGCGGGAAGACTGATATCGTTCCTTATGCGGCATCCCCAGACTCGCTCGGTTTTGTATATAACGTCTACAATGAAACGCAAGGCGCATGGAAGTTGAAGGATGGCAAGCTGGCGCCGATCATCACTGAAGATGCTTCCCGTGATGCGCTGCTGTGGATTAAGAAAGCCTACGATGCAGGACTGTTTCCGAAGGATTTTGCCATCTTAAAGTTCTCGCAAATTATTGATATGGTTCGCGGCGGCAAGGTAGGGGCGGTGGGGTTATCCATGAACCATGTCTGGATCCAAGGGGAAGTGCTTCGCCAGATCGATCCGAAGGCCGATCTCATTCCGGCCTCTTACCTGGCGAATCCGCAGGGGGCTAAGTATGTCCCTTCCGGTGAGTCCTATTATGGAGTTTACCTTATTCCTAAGAAGGTACCAGAGGATAAGGTGAAGAAGATTCTGGCGCTGTTCGATTATGGCAATAGCCCAGAGGGCAATATTCTGGAGTACTACGGCTTGAAAGATGTGCATTACAAGGAAGAGAACGGCAAGCGGATTGCTACTGAGCAGGCGAAGAAAGATCTGACGGGAGACGGCAACATGTCGAGCTTGTTCCACTTGATTAGCGACGATATGGCTATTGCTGCAGTGGGGATGCCAGATGAATTGTATGAACGCAACGTGAAAATTGTAAACGAGCGCAAGGAGCATGTTGTACCAGATCCAGGACGCGGCATTTATTCGGAAGCCTATAATCGGTTCTACCCGGAAATTAAAAAGAAGGTAGAGGATATGCGGACGAAGGTGATCATTGGGAAAGAGACGATTGAGGCTTATGATCAGTTTATTGCGACCTTGAAGCAGGATAAAGAGCTGCAAATGATTACAGATGAAATGAATAAGGCTTACCAAGCAAAATAATGAGAGGCCAAGGAACGCTGCTGCTTACGAGCGTTCCTTCGCTTCATTAGAGGGGGAGAAGCAACATGAAGCCTATCACTGCGGTTGTGATTGGGGCAGGGGATCGGGGAGCACGTGCATATGCTCCATACGCACTGGATAATCCGCATGAATTTCGTATTGTAGGTGTCGCTGAGCCGAATACAGAACGACGACGCAAATTTGCCGAGCAATTTGCACTAACCGCTCAGCAGCAATTCGATTCTTGGGAGTCGCTGCTTGGCAACGAGAGGCAGGCAGAAGTTGCAATTATCTGTACATTGGATCGAATGCACATCCAGCCAACGCTCCGGGCACTTGAGTTAGGGTATCATGTTCTGCTGGAGAAGCCGATGTCGCCTGTGCCGGCAGAGTGTGTGGAGATGGAGCTTGCGGCCAAGCGGCACAATCGTCTGCTCACGATCTGCCATGTGCTGCGTTATACGGCATTCTGGTCATCTTTGAAGCGGGAAATCAACCGAGGTGCGATTGGTGATATCGTCTCGATACAGTTAAATGAGAACGTGGGCAATATGCATATGTCGCACAGCTTCGTACGCGGCAATTGGCGCAATAGCGACGAGTCGAGCCCGATGATCCTGCAGAAATCATGCCATGATCTGGACATTTTGGCGTACTTAATGGGGGAGCCGTGCACACGCATTAGTTCGTTTGGCTCGTTAATACATTTCCATGAAGGGAATCGACCGGAGGGTGCACCGCTGCGCTGTATCGAAGGATGTCCGGCAGAACATGTCTGCCAGTATCATGCGCCGCGTTATTACCTGGGGGAAGGCATTGGATGGGCGCGGAAAATTACAGATGATCATACGAAGGAAGGCATCATTAAGGCGCTGTGGGAAGGGCCGTACGGGAAATGTGTCTATCAGACGGATAATAATGTTGTGGATCATCAGGTCGTCAATATGGAATTCTCCAGTGGCGCAACGGCTACCTTCAGCATGTGCGGCTTCACACACGACAATACCCGCATTGTGCAGGTGATGGGCACGAGGGGGGATATTCGCGGCAATATGGAGGATGATGCATTCACGATCCATGATTTCGTGACGAAGGAGATGCGTGTTGTCCATATTCATGCATCCGCTGCAGGGCATGGGGGTGGAGACGCGGATATAGTCCGCTCCTTTATTAAGGAAGTGCGTGATTTCGAGGCGGGAATGGTGACGGAGAGCAAGTCTTCTGCCTCCGTCTCCGTACGCAGCCATCTGATGGCATTCGCAGCAGAGGCATCACGGCTGGATGGGGGCAGATCGATTGATCTACAGGCCTATTATGATGAACTGGCAGGAGCAGCGGTACAACCGCATGTTCATGAGAAACATTGCTAATCATGTCGTAATGCATGCATACTGATGAACTTAAAAAAGCCAGCGATCGCTGGCTTTTTGCATTTGTATAGATAAGTGCACAGTGTTTGAATAGGTATATAAATGTGCAACTGTATAGTGCACACTTGAATGATACGAGCCTTGCGCGAGTAAAAGCAAATACCAACATCGTTCAAATACGAGAAGAAACACTAATTACGAACTAGTGGCTATACGCTGGCATGTATCATAAAAGACGGCTTCCAGGGAACGATGTCCATTTTCTATGCGGCAAAGACTAGCGACAGAATCGCATGCGACCATGACGCCTTCATTCATGAAGGCGACAGTATCGGCCGTGTCCTCCACGACAGACAAAATATGAGTCGAATAGAGGATTGTTGTTCCTTTCCTGCGTTCAGCATGGATTAGTTCCTTGAACGTATGCACCCAATAGGGATCAAGTCCGTTGGTGGGCTCATCCAGAATGATGATCGGAGCTTCAGGCAGCAACGCTTGTGCGAGCGCGAGCCGCTGCTGCATTCCCTTGGAATAATGGCTTACCTTCTTATGCTTATCTTGTTCCAACCCAACGAGGCAGAGCAGCTCATCGATGCGACCTCGCGGCACCTGCAGCAGCTTGGAGAAAAAGTGCAGCACCTCGTATCCCGTCAAGGAACGGGGAAATACCATATTGTCAGGCATATAGGCGAATGTGGATTTATAGGCGATGTCCGTGGACGATACCTTGTGCCCGTTCAAGTAAATGCTGCCTGACGTTGGCTTCACGATGCCGATCATCATCTGAATGATCGTGCTCTTCCCGGCGCCATTGCCTCCACATAAGGCGAAGCATTCGCCTTGGCCGATTGAGAAGTGGATATCGCGTACCTGATTCTGCTTGGAATAAATCTTGGATACATGATCGAATCGAATCATCGCATTTGTTGTCATTCGCGGATGCGCACCCCCTGCTTCACAATGATGATGGATAAGGCAAGCGGAGCAATAATCCATGCCGCAGCCGTTAGACAGAAGGCAATTTGTCCGGTGCTCCCCTCGGCCCATATCGTAAAGTCATAGAGCGTCGGCCCGAATATCATGCCGCTCTTCATTTGAACGATGCTCCACACCCGTATCAGCTCAACTGGATTGAACAGGATGGATGTGGTTAAGAGTGTAATAATCCAATGAAAAGGGACAACACTGGAGACACCCATCACGATATATTCGTATAGGAGCACGCTGAGCGCCCATGTCAGAATACTGATGCCAAGCGCTTGGAATCGCGTGCTGGCATACACGCCGATGACCGAAGCGATCGCTAGGAAGACAGCCGCAAGCAGCAGGGTCAAGGCGATAAAGAGAAAAAACAAGGAGGCGGCGAACATGCCAGTGCGGTTCGTGATCCACAGCACAGTTCCGACAATACCGTAGCCGAGCAGGATAACGGCTGCAATGGCCGCCAGCATGCCTATGTATTTGCCAAGAACAATGGAAGTTGGCGATACCGGGTAGGTGAGCAGCAATTGATAGCCCCCATCCTCTTTATCTCCCGCGAGCATGGTACTGCCCATTAACAGTGTGAGAAGCGGAACGAGGAAGAGGGAGAGATTCAGAAGTCCTGCAGTCATTCTCGTAAACCCTTCGTATCCTGCCTGATAGCCGGTGCTGCCGAAGAATACGATGAACAGCGCCAGTAGTGTAAATAATATGGAGAAGCTTGCCAGCCAGCGGCTGCGAATGATCAGCTTCATTTCCTGCTTCGCAATTGAACCTATATGCATCATTGATGACCGTCCCATTTATGCTGCTTCAGGTCAGGGAACGACAGAACGTTTCCTTTGCCTTCTTGTGCAACGTATTGTTCCGCTTGTTCCTTGTTCGGAAAGACCAGCACGCCATTCGCCATTGGCGTCCAGAAGTCTTGGTGGTAGGCGAACCAGGCTTGCTCCAGCTCTACCCAATTGCTTGCGGCGTATACATAGGACTTGGCAATCGGATTGTCTGCATTGTGATAAGATTGGATATAATCCATCATGCAGCCGATATCATCGAAAGTCATAATCTTGCCGTCCGTTAATACAACCTCTGTTGCGTAGTCTTCGTTCGCTACGCTCATATTGCATATGATGCATACATCGATATCAGGGTTAATCGGTCTCGGTTCATAGCTAGGTTTGCCGCAGGATGTGGCAAGCATAAGGCCGACTGCCGCTACGACTGTTCCGAATCTCCATGTCATTTCTGAATCCTCCCTTGTGCAAGAATGAATATGCCGCCAATTAGGAACAAGCATCCTGCGATGCCGATAAGATGGCGATTGTCTGTAGGATGTTCCGCTTCTAGGACTGATTGTGCAGGATCATCTACAAGTGGTTGAAGGGTGGGCTGCTGCGTAAGCGGGAACCGATCTGCTCCGCTCGTGGCGTTAGCGGAAGGCAGCATGCGATTAACTGCATTCCATAGCTGTATGGCAGGGCTCTCGAAGTAGAATTGCAGCTGCGGCTGCTTCGGCAGCAGCTTGTCATAGATGGAGCCTGCGTAGTAAGGTAGTTCCCCGATGCCGTCGCCGGTAATATCGAAGGAAGAGTAGTCGTCCCAATAATTGCCCGATGTGCCGTCATCAATGGCCTGCTTCGCATCCAAGCTACGTGCTTGCACGACATTGCCGATGAACTGGTTCCCCGATATGGTAGTTCCGGTATTGCCCTTCAGCAGACTAAGGCCAAGATGATTGCCCGAGATGACATTGTCTGTAATGATGCTGTCTCTCGCATCCTCCAGTGCGAGACCGTTGCTGTTGTACATCATGCGGTTGCCCCGCATCGTGATGCGGTCGGTGTCATAGAGCAACACTCCATAGCCGCGGTAATCAAGCTGCTTCTGCATGATGTTCTTCTCAATCCGAAAGGAGGAGGAGCTCATGGCCATCATCCCGTTAATGTTGTACATGAATTGATTGCCCGATACGAGACCTCCTTCACCGAACATGAGATGAATGGCGTAGCGTGAATCGGATATCGTGTTGCTGCTTAGCGTACTGTCGGCTGCGAAGTCGATGTAAATGCCGTCCTGAACATCATAAATGTCATTGCCACGCACAACATTACCACTGCCATAGAAGAGGTGAACGCCGTTGCCTCGCTTAGAGATACGGCTGTTATTGCTCGTTATCGTATTGTTCTCGATCTGATTGCGGCTTCCTTTGTTGACATAGATGCCATTCTGTACGCGGGACAGCGTATTGGACATGATCAAGTTGTCCGAGGAGGCGATATAAATACCGGCATCCTGCTTCTTGCTGCCGCTCTGGATAATCTGAAATCCGGTTAGGGAAACGCCGGGAGCGGTAATTGTGACGACATGACCTTGATTATTGCCGTTCAGCGTAACCTTGGCACTGTCTGCAGCTTGGAGCTTCAGCGGCTTATCAATGACAAGCTGTTCATGATAGATGCCTTCTTGTACGGTAATGATAGCGCCTAGTTCAGCTTCATTAATGGCCTTCTGGATCGAATCTCCGGCACGAACGATGAACGTCTTCCCGTTAGCGTTAGCGGCATGCAGCTTGCTTGTACCTGGGAAGCAGATGAGGAGAGACAATAGCAAAGCTAGAGCGGCCAGCAGCATTTTTCTGTTGACTTGTCTGCAATTGGTCACAAATGGCACCATCCTGTCCCCATTTTCATTTTCTTTGGCTCCTACATTACGACACAATTGTGTGCAAAGATGAAAGAATGTGTGAACGGAGCATGACAACCCGCATGTTTTTATGTCTCTCTGTATCGCGGCAGCGCAATCGTTACAGTCGTCCCCTCATTCTCGATGCTGTGAAAGGTCAGCGTTCCGCCATGCATAGCAACAATATTGGACACAATGGCAAGCCCCAACCCTGTCCCGCCATCCTTGCGGGTTCGCGCCTTATTGGCTCGATAGAACGGCTCGGTTATATGGGGAAGATGCTCAGGGGCAATGCCGATGCCGGTATCGCTAATGCTCAGCTCGCAACAAGGGGTGTGTGATGATGCACGCAGTTTGATGCTGATCGTTCCCTGTTCCGGCGTATACCTTATGGCATTGTCCAGCAGGTTATGGAGGACCTGTTCGATTCGATTTTGATCGGCTTCAATAATAAGCTCGGGATCAAGATCAATCTCCAATGCAATGTGCTGCTGGACAAGTATGTGTCTGTATGTCATCAGCACGTCCTCAATAAGCTGAGCATACACCAGATGGGTGATGGCAAGCGGATAGGCATTGTTCTCCAGCTTGGCCAGCTCTAGCAGATCATGAACTAGCCGCTGCATGCGGCCGGCTTCGCGGTGGATCAGGCTGATATAGCTTCTCTGATCTTGTTCGGATTCGACAACCCCATCCAGAATCGCTTCGCTGTACCCCTTCACATAGCTGATAGGGGTCCGCAGCTCATGGGACACGTTCGCGAGAAATTCTTTTTTGCGCTTATCCTCCTCGGCAACGGCACATGCCATCTGATTGAAGGCTTGTCCCACCTTGCCGATTTCATCATGTGTTGTAATCGGAACACGTTCCGCATAATTGCCATGTGCCATCTCATGGGCAGCGGACTCCAAGCGTCGAAGGGGCTGCGTGATGCGGTTGATTAATGTTCTGCCCACTACAAGGGATAGGAGCACGAAGCATACGGTGATCGGAATGAAAATGCTGGTCAGTTCCTTATTCATTTCCATAATGGTTGCAAGCGGGATGTACAGGAATAAGATGCCTTGCAAGCGATTGTCGTCCAGCAGCGGGATGCTGACAGATAGAATCGTGCGGCCGAAGCGTTCCTCGAACCCGGACTTGGTGACGGGGTTGCCCTGAAGGAGCTGCTGGCGATCCTGCTCGCTGATGAGGGAGTCATATTCGACTTCGAAGGGAAGGCAGGCGCTTAACTCGCGCGGGTTCGTGACAAGAAACACCTCCGAGTCAGACATCTTGTTGTACCAATCGATCTGATCGCGCAGCTTGGCGGTGACCTCTCCACCGCTATAGTTGCTTGCAAGGCGAAACCCTTCCAGCCGCAGTCCTTCATCTACCTTTTCGACATAGTATTTTTCATAGAAATAGTGAGTGAGCGCATACGAAAAAGACACGGTTCCGATAATCGCCGCGCACACGATAAGCCACATTTTCTGTGCTAAGGTTAGCTGCTTCATGCCATTTACACCTCAAGTTTATATCCGATGCCCCACATCGTTTGAATGAATTCACCCACATTGCCGAGCTTAATGCGCAGTGTTTTGATATGTGTATCTACAGTTCTAACACTGCCCTCGTAATCGATGCCCCACACGTGCTGCAGAAGCTGCTCGCGGCTGAGTGCTTGACCGCGGTGGCGGCATAAGAAAAGGAGAAGCTCGAATTCCTTCAAGGTGAGGGCTAAGGGCTCGCCGCATACCTTGACCGTTCTACCTCGTTCATTGATCTCGATTTGGCCGTATAGCTGAACCGTTTTGTCTGCTGCAGATTCTCGATTGACCCTGCGCAGAACCGCGTCGATGCGGGCGATCAGCTCGCTTGGACTGAACGGCTTTACAATATAATCGTCGGCACCGATTTTCAGGCCATAGACACGATCCCATTCTTCTCCTCTTGCCGTTAAGAAGACGATTGGCACGTTAGAGGACTGGCGTATGTTCAGACAGAGCGTGAAGCCATCCAGAACTGGCATCATGACATCGGCAACAATTAGATCGATGGACATGGCAGACAGAATCTCTAGCGCTTCCTCGCCATTCGCGGCTTGGTACACCTCGAATCCAGAGCTTTTCAAATACATATGCACGAGTGCTCTCATATCTTCTTCATCATCGATAATGAGCAATCGAGACTGGTTCATGCTTGCTCTCCTCCTTGCGCTTATGAGTTGGACATAATCTGGAATGGGCCTTGGCCCACGGGAATGATTGAGCTGACGGTGAGTGAGTTGGGATCGATGACGTAGATCTCATTGCTATCATAACTAGCGATGTATAGATTTCTGCCAATTTCCTTCATCTCGAACGGGTTGGCGCCAATTTTGATCGTGCCAAGCTCTGCGCCGGTATTCCGCGCGAACTTGCGAAGCGTGCTGGATCCGTGGCTCAGTGCGAATATGCCTGTATCCGTCTGTGCGAAGCTTACGGGCATATAAGGAGCTGGGATGCGCCGAATAAGCGAACCGGTATCCATGTTGTACACATGGATGTCCGACTCAACTTCAGCCCCGCTTCCGTGGCCGCCAACCCACAGCTCACGCCGATCATCCAACAGCAGACCACCAGCCGAAGATTCGTTAATGCCGAATGTTTGTACAACTTTTTGCAATCGAGTATCTATAATGGACATCGTCGTATCGTCGAAATTGATGACGTACAGCTTGCTCCCGTCCTTCGCCTCATACATATGCAACGGCTGCTTGCCTACAGCAACCTCGTACTGAAGCGTGCCGTCCAGCCGGAAAGCGCGAATCGATTTATGATGCTGATCAACAAAATAGACAAATTGCTTCGAATGGGACAGCAGCGCATTGGCCGCTCCTTTGCCTACGTCCCATGTCTCGATCTGCTTTCCCGTAGACAATTGGTAAATGAGAGCCTTGTCCGCCTGCTTGCCGTAGACGAGCAATTGATCCTGCGCAAGGAATAGGGCGCCGCTAAGCGGGAAATCGAGCTGCCATGCCGCCGATACCTTATTGCGGACAGGATCAAGGAAAGAGAGACTATGGTCCTTCACATTGACGCTGACGATAATAGGCTGCTGCTCTATAGGCTGGAAATCGTTCTTGCCGCACCCGGTGAGAACAAAAGCAAGAGTGAGCGGAACAAACAAAGGCAAAAATGTGCGTAAGAAAGGTGCAAGGCGCATAAGGCGCTTCCTCCTGTATTTCAAAAAATGGAATATAGCAACATTATAGCGGCTTTAGACACAAAATCTGATCAAATCTATGAAGTTTTGTACTTCTTTTTGGAAAATTGCAACATAAAGTTCAACAATTCATTTCACTTCCTTCACAATCTCCTCACAATTGCTTGCTAGCATTTGATCTGTCAATGAATTCCATCGTGGAGGGTGTTATATGAAAAAGGGGTTAGCTATTTTTATTTGTTCGATCATGATGCTGAGTATTCTTGCTGGATGTGGCGGTGCAGACCATGCGGGAGAGAAGGGCGAACAAGCTGCGGCGCCAGTTGAGGGGGCAGCGGCTCCGAATACGGGGAAGGAACAAGTAAACCAAACGACTGAGAATAAGGCACAACTCAAGCAGGAACTGGCTGCAGCGCATGCGGAGGAGCCAACTCATGAGGACTTATGCGCCTTTTGCCAAATGAAAATCTATTTGAGAGAAGAAGATATGGGGATGTTTACAGCGCAAATGCAGACAGCAGATGGTCAGCATCTCTATTTTGACGATGTCGGCTGCTTATTGAATTATGAGCGAGATATGAAAGAGAAGCCGGCTGCATCCTGGGTGAGAGATTATAGTACATTAGAATGGGTGACAGCAAAGGATTCAACTCCGGTAAAGGCGGATATTAAGACACCGATGAAATATGGCTATGCGTTGTTCGCTACGCAGGATGCAGCGCAGAAGTTCGTGTCGGACAATCAAGCCCTGAAGGGCAAGGAAGCATCGTGGAAGGAAATTGATGAAATCTCCCACCAACGTTATTTGAAGAGGAAAGAGAAAATGAAAAACGGCGGCATGCACAATGGAAGCATGAACAAATCAATGGACCATGGCAATAATGGGGACGACAAGCACAAAAGCGATGATAAGCAAAAAAATGATGGCAAACACTAAAGTGATAACAAATACTAAAATGATGGCTCTGAAGGATAACAAACACTAGTGATGAGGATTAAAGAAAATCTGTCAGACATAGTCGATATAAGTTGAAAAGGTGTCAAGGTAACAATAATAATGATGGATGAATCAAAATAAGTCCCACCTGTTGCAAAGCAGCGAGCAGGTGGGACTTATTGCTACAAGAGAAGCAGCAGCATTGCGACGAGTGTCGTGGCGGTTAAGCCGATGATTACCGGGACAAGGTTGCGGCGTGCCAGCTCGAACGGGCTGATGCCACAAATAGCTGCTGCTGGTATGAGCGCCCATGGGATTAGTGTTCCCCCTCCGACCCATATGGCGGCAACTTGACCGAGTGCAGTCAGGGTATCTGTCCCGCCGCCAATGGCGGCCCCGAACAGGGACGCTATGGAGCCGGCAAGCGAGATGCCGGAGAATCCTGACCCATCCAATCCTGTAATAGCTCCTACAATGGTGAGGGTAATTGCACCGATGGCAGGGTGGAGTGGAACGCTGTGTGCAAGCGCCAACCCTAGATCGTTCACAATCCCATGCGATGCCGCGGGCAGAGTTTTGCCGAAGATTTCGAAGAAGGCAGAGTCTCCTAAATAGAAGAATGCGGCGATTGGAATGACAGGGCCGAATACTTTGAAACCAAATAGAAAGCCGTCCACGAGGTAGCTGGTTGTCTGTTCAAATGCTTGCTTGCGATGGGTGAGCAGGGTAACGACGATGAGTGTGATTGCAGCGGTTCCGCCGATAAGCGCCGTTGCTTCCCCACCCTGAAGATTTAGCTGGAACAGCATGATGACGTCGATGACGAAGAGCAGGGGAATGAGAATGGCTAGAGTTGTTTTGGCAACGGGAGATAAGGGAATACGGGGAACATGGAAGCTGCTGCGGTCGTCATTTTTGGCAAGACCGGTACTCATGGTCAGAAGACCACACCCCATATCGCGGCGCATCATCCAGAACGCTACGACCGTGGTGACGACACCCATGACCATCACAAGCGGGATGCTGGCTTCCAGCACGCTCTTAACAGGCAATCCGGCTGCATCCGCGGTAAGCTTTGGTGCGCCTTGAATGACGAAGTCGCCTGACAATGCGATACCATGTCCGAATAAATTCATAGCCATCGCAACAGCAAGAGGAGGCAGCCCTACGCGAATTGCTGCTGGCAGCAGCACCGCACCAATAAGAGCGACACCTGGCGACGGCCAGAAGAAGGTGCTGATGACGACCATAACTATCCCAAGTGTCCAATAGGCCATCGTGGGACCGCGCATTAGCTTGGTGAATGGAGATACCATCGTTTCATTAATGCCGGACGCGAGCAGCACACGGCTCATCGCGACAATAATCGAGATGATGAGAATGGTGCCAAGCAACTCCTTAATGGCATAAATAAAGCTGGTAAATATACCGCTGACCGCTGAACTGACCGAGGAAGTTGCCAGCAAGCCGAGCAGGAATATCCCCGCCATACATACAATGGTCGTATCTCTCCGCATGACGAGGAAGCCAATAATTAACCCAATGAACAGCAGATACACCCAGTGTATCCCGACGAGTGTAACGACCAATGGAATCGCCTCCCATAATGTAAGCGTTAACATAGGTTTCGGAAGCGTGGAAGCTCTTCGAATTATGTGCTTCATACTATGCGGATACCTATCATTTGGTCATCATCAGGCGGATGAGAGAGGACGCGAGTCGTTCACATTTGCATTTAACCGGAAGATACAGCCAGCAAGCGGCGTGTCCTTGCATAGCCCTGTGCTAATCGCTACATATGGCAGGCACAACTAAATGCCTGCCATATGAAGGACGCGCTTCAGCTTGTCGATGTCGACGATCAGGTTATCAAAGCCAGCGAGCTGCTTTGGCGGCTGCTCGATATTACATAGAACCTCATAGTAATTCATACCTGCATAATTGCTAATTTTCCAAAAGTAACCATCAACAACTGTTAACGGCGTCAGTTCGATCAATGTAGAGCCTGGATTGCAGAACACGGTATTAATGCTCCCGCTTCCGAACGGCGAAACGATAACTTGCGCTGAAGAATAAATTGCAATCTTTTCAGCCGTGGACAGTGGTGTAAGCACAATGCGGACGAAGCCCTTCTCGGCCAAAACTTGCATGACTTCTTCTTCATTAATGACGTGTCGAACGAACGCATCTTGGCGGCTAACGTAGATTCGCTCATAGCCAGGACGAGGAGCAATGGAAGCATTTTTCAGACGGGTGCGAATGTATTGACTGGCCCAGCTCGGGCATCCGCCAATAAGGAATGGTACGGCCGGCACGACCAGCTCGTTTGCGACCAAATGGAAATCGTTACGGTCAACCTGTATTAACTTCTCCATCGGAAAGCCGAGCATTTGCAGCGATTCATATTGGAAAGAATGTGTCAGTTGGCCAACCAAATATTTGTCGATAGCGATTCCGCTCTGCTCCAGCAAATGAATGCGGGTCAAATAATCAAAAAACCAGTGCCCGAAAATAGCTTGGTGATATGCATAGCCGGGAATATTCCAGCCCCACATTAATGTGGCTACAGTTTCTGATGTATATTGCGGCTCAGGAAGCTCATTGAACGGGTAAGGATAAGGGGGGAGTTCTACGTCTTGAAGCCGGCGGTGGTCAGGCGTTACCACATGACCACTTCCAGTCATGACCTTTCCCCCTGGTATAACGGCCACGAATGCTTCATCAAAGTGACATATAGATCCCCATCGAGGCGTGTCTACTCCTTTGGGAGGAGGAAGAATAATCGTTTCTGCCGGGTAAAGCACACGATATCGTTCTTGAAATTGTTGAGGGTTAACAGCGGTTCCAGCAGCCCAGTCTCGTGTTCGTTGATAGGTCTGATTCGGAAATATATTTATCACTCCAGCCCTCCTTTGCAAATTGCTACAGTTGCATATGCCACGAATAGCAGAACTCTATGAATAGAGTATGCAACAGAATAAGGGGCAGCAAGGGCAAGTCAGAAGGGGAAGATGCACATTTCACATATACATCCAGCTTGAAATGAGAAGCACTGGCCGGAAAAGGGGAGTTCCTCGCCGGTACAGCAGCTTTTTTAGCTTTTTTCGATGCTCTATGTTTCTGCTCGGTACGTCTTGCCGAGCTCAGTGCCAAGTCCGAAGTAGTGGCGGAAGTTATAAATAAGCGGACTCCATTTCCGCGGATCAATATGGTTATCCCCGATGAGAATATCCTCATGGGCATGAACGTGAACGGCTTCCGTCTCGACAATCGCCATAAACGAAGTATGCTCGGGGATACGAATATGTCTCACCTGTGCTTCGATTTGAATGGGGCACTCTGCAATGCGAGTAGGCTGTACGACAGTTGATTCAGTTGGCGTCAGTTCGCTCACTCCATATTTATCTGAATGATAGTGAATTCCGATGTGCTGTTTGAATTCGGGAACCTGCTGCTTTCCTGTATAGGGAGCCAGCTTCTCGACATTGCCCCACAGCTCAGGGCTCGGAACGTTGATGACGCATTGCGGATGGCGCTGTATATTTTCAATCGCTTTGCCTCCAAGTCCAATCCCCAGTACAATACAATTTCCTAAGGCCCAAGATGAAGACAAGGGGCTTATATTGGTGGTTCCATCTTCATTTAATGTGTTCAACAATATGACCGGAGTTCCATAATACAAAACTTTCGGCTGAATGCTTCTTGCAGACATCCTCTTCTTCATCATTTCCATATTCATTGTGCCTCCTATGGTCGGGTTCTTTGTTCATACCTCTGCATTGTAAAACGTAAATAATTCCATTATCATCGAAGTATGAAATACAATCGTGACAATCAAGGAGGGGAATGTCGTGTCTAGACAAATGGATGCCAATGCAGCTGTCATCGCTTCGCTTGTCAGCGATTGCTCTCGTGCTGCTATGTTGACGGCACTGTTGGATGGCCGATTTCACCCAGCGAGCGAGCTTGCTTCTATGGCTGGAATTAAGCCGCAAACTGCCAGCTTCCACTTGGCCAAAATGATCGAAGCCGATGTCATCACGATGGAGAAGCAGGGGCGACACCGCTATTACGGCATTCGGAATCAAGAGGTCGCTCATGTGATGGAGACTTTACTATCAATTGCGCCTCCTGTTCCGATCAAGTCATTGAAGCAGCACAATGAAGATAAGAAAATCCGTTATGCACGCACTTGCTACGATCACCTCGCCGGGCGTGTGGGCGTACAGGTGACAGAAGCTCTTCTTCGAATGGAATTGATGGAAGATGTCGGGGAGACTTATCAGATTACAGAGCAAGGCGAGGTGTTCTTCACGGCATTTCATATAGATCTGGTAGAGACGCATAAGAAACGGCGCGCCTATATATTGAAATGCTTGGACTGGAGTGAACGCCGACATCATCTAGCGGGAGCCTTAGGCAATGCCCTATTGGAAAGAATGCTAGAGAAGGGCTGGCTCGAGCGGCTGCCGAAGACGAGAGCTATTCAGGTAACGGCAGCAGGTACGATAGGATTGCAGGAAACGTTCGGTATTGATGTAGATATGAAGCATTTGGTGTAAAGGGGTGTCCTCCACAGATGCCATGTCAGAGGAAGCAACAGTAACAGTAACTGAAGTAACAGTAGCAGAGTCTGAGGATTTAGCTAGTCTATTACCTATTCTAGCCATACATTACGTACAGGTACTTCTCTTTTTTTTATACACTTATAAAAAAGCCCCCTTATGCTTTATTGGAGGAACACACTAGGTGTCCAGCCAATATCGTCGATAAGGGGGCTCTTCATGTTGACCATGTTGGTCCGAGATTAATTATAGTTACGCGTGCGAGCGCTCTTGCGCGATCATTTGGCGAAGAACCGTTTGCAGGATGCCGCCGTTATGGTAGTAGTCGACATCGACCATGCTGTCGAGACGAACTGTTACCGGGAATTCGAATTGCGTACCGTCTTCGCGAGTTGCCACAACTTGCAGAGATTGACCTGGCTCCACGTTGTTGGACAAGCCTACGATGCTGAATGTTTCCGTTCCAGTCAAGGCGAGAGTCTGCCAGCTGTTGCCGTCTTGGAATTGAAGCGGCAGAACGCCCATGCCGACCAGGTTGGAACGGTGGATACGTTCGAAGCTTTCGGCGATAACAGCCTTTGCGCCGAGCAGGTAAGTGCCCTTCGCAGCCCAGTCGCGGGAGCTGCCTGTACCGTATTCTTTACCAGCGATTACGATCAGGTTCGTACCGTCTGCTTGATACTTCATGGAAGCATCATAGATGGACATCACTTCATCCGTAGGCATGTACTTCGTTACGCCGCCTTCTGTGCCTGGCGCGATTTGATTGCGGATACGGATGTTTGCGAATGTACCGCGCATCATGACCTCATGGTTGCCCCGGCGGGAACCGTAGGAGTTGAAGTCCTGACGAGTTACGCCATTATCGATCAAGTATTGTCCAGCAGGGCTGTCGACCTTAATATTGCCGGCTGGCGAGATATGGTCAGTCGTTACGGAATCGCCGAGCAGCGCTAATACCTTCGCGTCGCGGATATCTGCAATATCGTTCAAATCAGAGCCAAGGTTCGAGAAGAACGGAGGATTCTGAATGTACGTGGACTTCTCATCCCACTCGTACAACTCGCCTTCTGGAACCGGAATGGAGTTCCAGCGCTCGTTTTGAGTAAATACATTCTCGTATTTATCACGGAACATATCCGGTGTAATCGCTTGAGCAACAGCTTCCTTGATTTCTTCGGATGTTGGCCAGATGTCCTTCAAGAATACAGGTTCATTGTTGCTGTCGTAGCCAAGCGGCTCGTTCGCAAGGTCAATGTTGACTGTACCCGCAAGTGCATATGCCACAACCAGTGGAGGAGAAGCAAGATAGTTCGCCTTCACCTGAGCATGGACACGGCCTTCGAAGTTGCGGTTACCGGACAAGACAGCGGCAACGGTCATATCCTCATCTGCGATTGCCTTGCTTACTTCGTCAGGAAGCGGACCGGAGTTGCCGATACATGTTGCGCAGCCGTAGCCGGCAACATGGAAGCCGAGCGCTTCCAGCGGCTCGATCAAGCCGGATTTGTTCAAATATTCGGTAACGACAAGGGAACCAGGCGTCAAGCTGCTCTTCACGTAAGCAGGCTTCTTCAAGCCGCGCTCTACCGCTTTCTTTGCAACTAGACCTGCACCGATCATTACGCTAGGATTGGACGTATTCGTACAGCTAGTGATAGCCGCGATTACGACAGCACCTGTCTTCAGCTGTGTTGTCTCACCGTTCGGATGAGTAACCGCAACTTGCTGTTCGATCTTCTCGTCGCTCAGACCATATCCACCCTTATCGATCGGCGTGCGCACGATATCAAGGAAGGATTGCTTCATGTTCGTCAGCTCTACACGGTCTTGCGGACGCTTCGGACCAGCCAAGCTTGGTACGATCGAGCCGAGATCCAATTCAATGACATCTGTGAATGCCGGATCTTCGGTAGCCTCCGTGCGGAATAAGCCTTGGGCTGTATAATAAGCCTTCACGAGCTCGATTTGCTCTTCGGAGCGGCCAGTCAAACTCATGTAGTTCAATGCCTCTTGATCAACAGGGAAGAAGCCGATCGTTGCTCCGTATTCTGGAGCCATGTTCGCTACAGTTGCACGGTCAGCCAAGCTGATGTTCCCAAGGCCTGGACCGAAGAATTCAACGAACTTGCCGACTACGCCCTTCTTGCGCAGCATTTGGGTAACTGTCAGTGCAAGGTCAGTCGCCGTAGCGCCTTCCGCCAAGCTGCCTGTCAGCTTGAAGCCGATAACCTCTGGTGTAACGAAGTAGAGCGGCTGTCCGAGCATGCCTGCTTCTGCTTCAATACCGCCAACGCCCCAGCCTACAACGCCAAGACCATTGATCATCGTCGTATGCGAGTCTGTACCAACGAGCGAGTCAGGATATACTTCAGTAACGCCGTCAACCTGCTTCGTAGCCGCTACGGAAGCGAGGTATTCCAAGTTCACTTGGTGAACGATACCTGTTGCAGGTGGTACCGCACGGAAGTTGTCGAACGCCGTTTGCGCCCAGCGAAGGAAGCGGTAGCGCTCTTCGTTGCGCTCAAATTCCACGTTCATGTTATATTCGAGTGCATCCTTAGTGCCGAATGCATCAACCATGACAGAGTGGTCAATAACGAGATCGACCGGAACAAGCGGATTAATTTGCTTCGGATCTCCACCGGCTTTTTTCACCGTATCCCGCATCGCTGCCAGATCGACAACAACGGGTACGCCTGTGAAGTCCTGAAGCACGATACGTGCTGGAATGAATGGAATCTCTTTATTCTCATCACGGCCATTCGCCCAATTGGCGATCTGGTTTACGTGATCCTTCGTAATGGCGCGGCCGTCGAATTGGCGCAGGGCTGCTTCAAGCAGCACCTTGATCGAAAATGGAAGGCGGGAAATATCGTTGCCTTGCGCCTCGAACGCTTCCAAGCTGTAGTAGCGATAGGAATGATTGCCGACGGTTAACTCGCGTGCTGTAGAAAAAGCATCTGTTCTTGCCATAGAGAAACCTCCTTCTTGGTTCTGTGTTCATCTCTTGCTTGGTGATGCATCTGATTCACGTGTGCTGGCAGGTATGCAGGTAGTTAGTTTTTTTCTATTAGTTCCACTAGATGAAACGTTATTTCATAATTGCTTCACATCTCCAGTATAGCGTGTTCCCGTATGAGCGTAAAGAGGTTTTTCTGCATAAAAATGCCTAAATGTACGTGCTTTTCGCACATATTTGTGATGTCTGGTCGTTTGTTCGATAAAGAGCAGATTCGTAGCCCTAAGCACACAATTGATAACCGTGCTTCCCAAGGCCATTCCACAGGACATGAGCGATGTGGATGACGCATATATATGGTAGCAATATTCCGCGGCTTTCAAGGACGGTTGTCCGCCGGAGGCGCGCCCGTACAAGGAGGCAGTAGCATGCGGCAAGATTGGAAAAATACGCTGTATCTCTATGTAGATCAGCACAATCGCTCAGAAGTGGATGATCGGAATTATGCGGTTCAGGCACCTATCGAGGATATGGAGTATGTTATGAAGGCCAGCGAGCGGGCCAGAAGATTGAAATTGTGGTATCGCGAACGCGGAACAACACCGCTTAAGAGCGAGACAAAGGCTAAAATCGTACGCAAGCATGAAGGCGATGGAGAAGTGGCTGTCGACGTAGAGTTCCACGTCCAGCGCGAGTATGACCAGCAGGGTGTGTCCTTGTTCGATGAGCGAATTGACATCGAGCGATTGACACTGAACCGAGACGGTGACAGCTGGATTATTACACGAGTAGAAACACCGGCCCATGAGCGTCATGGCAGCAAGCTGGATGACGAGAATCATGAGGCGCAGCATTATGCTGAGAGGCAGAACCGCTCGATGCCCCTATTGAATTATGATGTGCTAGGCATGAATATGCGGCCGCAGAAGTCTTCCCCCTATCGGCGGGAGAGAGCGGTACAATATGCAGAACAATGGTGGAACGAGCCTAATCCCCGTTTTCTGTCGTTTGAGGTCGATTGCACCAATTATGTCTCCCAATGTCTCTTTGCAGGGGGGGTGCCTATGAACTATACTGGTAGAAGAGAAACGGGCTGGTGGTATAAAGGAATGGTCAACGGTCAGGAGAACTGGAGCTACAGCTGGGCGGTCGCGAACAGTCTAGAGCGCTTGCTTGCTAATAGCGCATCTAGCTTGCGAGCAGTGCTGGTTGCACAGCCAACTGATCTGCAGCTTGGCGACGTCATCGCCTATGATTGGGATGGAGATGGCCATTTCCAACACACGACGATCGTAACTGCATTTGATGCAAACGGCATGCCGCTCATTAATGCGCATACGACGAACAGCCGTCACCGTTATTGGGACTATCAGGATTCCTACGCGTGGACTGAGGCTACGCAATATCGCTTCTTCCATATTATTGATGCTCTGTAGAGGAGCAGCATGGACAGCGTAGGAGGGACAACAGGCGCTTGATGCGCTGACGGAGGGAATTATGGGACAACAGGAGAAGATGCGCGTCGGCTTGGTGTACGGCGGCAAATCAGGAGAACACGAAGTATCATTATCGACGGCATTTGCCGTGATGGGAGCAATGGATTACGAGAAGTATGATATTATTCCATTCTATATTACAAAGACAGGGGAATGGCGCGTAGGAGAATTGCGTCATCAACCATTTAGCGATAAATCAGAGCTGACATTAGAAGGCGCTGCCGGTTACACGAAGGACGCAATGGAAATGCTGTTCGCTCGGGTCGACAGCACCGGAAATGCGGGGAACGGCATCGATGTTATGTTCCCGCTTATTCATGGAACGAACGGGGAAGACGGAACGATCCAAGGCTTGTTCGAAATGGCGAATGTGCCTTATGTCGGCGCAGGTGTATTGGCATCATCCGTAGGTATGGATAAGGCTGTCATGAAGCAGGTATTTGCGCATGCCGGCTTGCCGCAATGCAAATATGTTCACTTCATTCGCAGCGAATGGGAGCATCATCAAGCCGATGTGATGGCCAATATTGAATCAGAACTTGGCTACCCATGCTTCATTAAGCCAGCTAACTTGGGTTCGTCGGTAGGCATTTCGAAGGCGCGCAATGATGCCGAGTTGAAGCAGGCAATCGAGGTTGCGCTTCGCTATGACCGCAAGGTAATTGTAGAAGAGTTCGTAGACGCTCGCGAAGTAGAAGTCAGCGTGCTTGGCAATGACGAAGCAGAAGCATCCGTGCCAGGCGAAATTGTGTCTTCCGGTGAGTTCTATGATTACAAAGCAAAATATATCGATGGCAAATCGCAAATCGTTATTCCTGCTCCGCTGGACGAGGAGCTTCTGGATCGCCTGCGAGAGATGGCGGTACTTGCATTCCGAGCGATTGACGGCTCAGGCTTGTCTCGCGTCGACTTCTTCGTACGGCGTTCGGATATGCAGGTATTCATCAATGAAGTGAATACGATGCCCGGCTTTACGCCTTTTAGCATGTATCCGCTCATGTGGAAGGAAACAGGGGTTGCGTACGGAGCGCTGCTGGATCGTTTGATTCAATTAGCGATGGAACGCTACAAAATGAAGCAGCAGCTTTATTTTGAAAATGTATAAGCAGAAGGTGCTGCTTGAGATATTACAGGTTACGAATACGGAACTTGTTTCACCTAATTAAATAGGAAGAAATAGAATGGGCTGTCTTGTGAGTAGAGCGACTACTTGCAGGGCAGGCCCATTTTTTATGGTAATAACGAGAATGCATATGGTCTATCCAATTGCGGTCGATTTTATAAAGAAAGTATGAAATCCGAAGGATGCAGCTTAGGAACAATTATAATGTGGGCAAGGAGCGAGGTACACATGAATGCGAACATATTACTTGTCGAAGATGATAGAGAAATCGCGAGAATTGTTAGAGATCATTTGCGTCGGGAAGGATACGAGGTCACCTGGTCTTCCACAGGACTGGAGGGGTGGGAGGACTTCCGCATTGGTACCTATGACATGGTTATCGTAGACTTGATGCTGCCGGAGATGGATGGGTTCACCTTGTGTAAAAATATCCGGCTGTCGAGCAACGTTCCGCTTCTGATAGTAAGTGCGCGGCTGGAGGATGAGGTCAAGGTACAGGGCTTGAAGCTCGGGGCGGATGATTACGTGACGAAGCCGTTCAGCTTGTCCGAGCTTACGGCTAGAATCGATTCGCATCTGCGAAGATTCAAGCGTTATACGGATGGGGCAGAAGCCTCAACGGACAGCTTGTCCTTCGAGGGTGGGCTCGCTATTGATGAGAAGCACCAACTTGCAAGCATGGGAGATCAGTCCATCACCCTAACAGCCAAGGAATGGGCACTTCTCGTACTTCTTGCTCATCACCCGCAGCGTGCGTTTACGAAGAAGGAGCTATATGAGCATGTATGGCAGCAGGCCGATGCGGAAGGCAACAACACAGTGTCTGTTCATATTAAGAGTCTGCGCATGAAGCTTGGAGATGACGTACGCAATCCCACTTATATACAGACGGTGTGGGGAACGGGCTATCGGTTCATTGGTGAGCAGCGCAGATGAAGATTACACATTGGCTGATGATCACTTGTCTTGTCGTTATGATCCTGCCGCTCGTGGCATTCGCTGCTTTGTTCGGGCTGCTGCAGTCCTATGATGAACGGGAAGGATTAGCCGAATATATGGATGTGATGGAGCGCCTAAGTGAAGTGGAGCAGGTTATAGCAGCGCCTTCGCTGTATCGCATCCAGCCGCAGGACAAGTTCCAGGCGGTCAGTCGAGTCGCTGACCACTCGCTCAAGATCACGCTATATCGGGCAGATGGCGTTCAAGTATTTACATCGATGGAGAACAAGCTGCTTCCATCCATGTATCGTGTCAATCCAGAGCAATTGTACGAGAACCTGTACAAGCTGGAGCAAAGCCATGATACGTATACGTTGAAAAAGCCCGTGTTCGAGAAAGGAACACTTATTGGGTTCTATGAAGTCACGATGGTGCGCGAAAAATGGCTTAACGCCTTCCAATATAGGACGTATATCGTCATTGGTTGTGCCGTGCTGTTTTTTATTGCCCTATATGGCGCGGCGCTCTTTGTTATTCAGCGGAAGTTGAATCTTCCAATGAAGCAGTTGATGCGGCAGATGACTGCATTTGCACGCAATGAGCTTGTTCCTGATATTAGCCGCAGCTCCAAGGACGAGATGGGAACCCTGATTGCCCATTTTTACGACATGAGAGAGCAGGTTGGGCAGGCCAGAGCGCAAATTGCTGCGGAGCAGCAGGAGCGGGATTACATGGTCGCATCGTTGTCCCATGACCTGAAGACGCCGCTTACCTCCATTCGAGCATATGCGGAATCGTTGCAGCAAGATAAGCAAGTAACAGCGGATGAGAAGAAGGAATACTTCGGCATTATGCTTGATAAAATCGGCTACATGCAGCAGATGCTGGACGATCTGGCGACCTACACAGCACTTCGTTCTACGGAGAACGGGGATGGGCAGGAGCAAGTCCTCGTGGACGGGGAAGAACTGTTCGATATGCTGTTCTCGGGATATGATGCGGTTTGTGCGCAGCGAGGCATTCATCTCGACATTCGAAATGAGGTGGCCGGCGTCTATCCATTCCATGCGAAGCAGATGATGAGACTCGTGGATAATTTGATGGGGAATGCAATCCGGTATACGCCGTATGGGAAAACGATTTGGCTGGGGGCTTTTTCAGAGAATCAGCCGCTGCCGGAATGGTTGTTCCCGGCGTTTGTTGACCGTGTTCAGGTTTGGAGAGGGAATGCGCTAGTGCTGCTCGTTCAGAATGAAGGCGAAGAGATAGAGACACAGCATATCGAGAAGCTGTTCCAACCCTTTTACCAGGCTGACCAGTCGAGGACGAAGTCTCGTACTGGCGGAGCATCAGGACTAGGACTTAGTATCGCAAATATGATCGCGGAGCGGCATGGCGGGAGCATCGGCGTATGGTCGGCTGCGGCGCATGGCACATTATTGGCCTGTCGATTTAGTTACGAACAAGGATCAGACAGAGAGGATGAATGAAGATGATGTTCCGATTTGCAGGCAGTCTATTACTAGCAAGCAGCTTGATCTTTACAGGCTGTACCAGTTCGGTGAAATTGAGCGGGGAACAACTCGTGAGTCAAGCGCTGGAAGCGGGTAAGAAGGAAGTCTCCTACTACGCGGAAGGTGTTACGGTTTCTTATGAGAACGGCAAAGAAACTGAGCGTTATATCCTGAAGGAATGGTCGGATGCAGAGACGAAGAAGAAGCGGGAAGAAGTAATTAAGGACAATGAGCGAGCCATATCTGTGAGTGACGGCAAGCTGATTACGGTATGGGATGAGCATAATCGGCAAGCGTTCAAAATGGACGTAGGTGACGGGATGCGGCCGATGACGCAGCGGGAGCAGTTGAAAAATATGCTGGAACATTTGAACAAATCGTATCGTATTGAATCGATGGGAGACGAAAAAGTCGGCGAACATCAAACGGTTCATATTAAGGCTTCATCCAAAAAGAAGAATGCCCTGCTGAAGCAAATGGAGTTATGGGTCGATCAATCTACTTGGATGGTGATAAAGAGCAAAATCGATAGCGGTGCGGTCAAATCCACTTTCGAATATACGAAGCTGGATATGGCGCCGAAGTTCACGGCAGATACGTTCCAGTTGAGCATACCGAAAGATATTCCGGTGCGTGACATCAATGAGCTGAACCCGGCGAAGCAGGTATCACTGGAGGAAGCGAAGAAAGCGGCAGGAGCTCCATTTCTACAAATAACGGATAAGGATTTTTCGTTGAAGAAGATAGAGCTGGCGCAGTTAGAGGAAGAGATGAAGCGTACGGAAATCTCTTTGGAGTATGACAAAAACGGTATATCTTATGTAAGTGTCAGTCTGTTCAGAACCCCTGCTGACGCACAAAGAGATTTGGGCACGGCAGTAACGGTGCGAGGAAAATCAGGATGGTATTGGGACGAAATACACTCGCTTACGTGGGACGAGGATGGATTCCGTTACACGATGATTCCGTCGAACCCAGATGTTACGCAAGAAGAACTAATCAAGATTGCAGAGGGCATGAGTAAATAAGTCCCGATGGTGGGAGGGGGATGTAGAATGGAGAGTAAGCTGGGGCAAAAGTTGCATCCTGACTATAGGAAAGCATCTCGCATTGCAGGCGTCATTGCACATGGCATTATGGCCGCAGTCATTATTGCCTATGTTATTATCGCTTCTGTACAAGGTTGGGTACAGTACCCCGCTTGGATTGCATCAGGATTATGGGCGTTGTCTTTCATTTGGTTCGTATGGATTGAACCGGTACTGACTTATCGTTATTTTGCATTCGAAGTATTTGAGGAAGAACTGCACATTCAATCAGGAGTTATTTATTTGAAACATACGATTGTGCCTATGAATCGCGTACAGCATGTAGAGACAGAACGCGGGCCGCTGCTGCGCAAGTATGGGCTCTCGCAATTGTCAGTCGTAACTGCGGCGACGACTCATCGGATTCTGGCAGTCCAAGAGGAAGAAGCGGAGCGGCTAAAGGCCAAAATTGCAGAGCTGGCGAAGGTGGATGACCATGAAGAATAAGGAGATGCGCCTTCATCCACTGCACATGGGATTTTCGATTCTACAGGTAGCCAAGGCCATATGGCCTTTCCTCATTCTCTACGCATGGAAGGCTAAGGATCACTCGTGGATGCAGATTCTTTTTGCCGCCATTGTTGTCTATGCAATCGTAGATGCGGTGTTGGATTGGAGAAGGTTCACCTTCCGCTTCGAGGAAGACAAGCTCGTCATCAATAAAGGGATTTGGATTCGGGAAGAAAAAACAATCTTCTATCGGCGCATTCACTCGGTACGCTTGGAGCAGTCCTTCCTGCAGCGTGTAAGCCGGACAGCTCAGTTGAAGATTGAGACGCCTGGTGGAGATGCGGATGGAGATGGCGTGCTGCCTACATTGTCGCTTGCACATGCGGAGGAATTGCGCACTATTTTAACGCAGCGCAAGCAGAGTACTCCGCAGATCGGCCTAGAGAGCGGCGATATACCTAAGACGGCAGGCGCTAATCATATGCTGCCTAGTAACAATGTCCATGCGACAGCAGGCGCGGATCAGAAGGATCAGGACAAACCGTCAGAGGAGGCGGGCTTGTCCGCACGGGACATAAGGCTGAAGGTAGGAACATTATTCCTATCCTCGGCGACAACGATCCATTTAGGCATGCTGCTTGCCTTCTATTTGGCGATTACGAACTTCGCAGATGACCTGCTGAAGCTGATTCTGCCAGATGGGCTGATGCAAAGACTAATGGAGCAGATGATGTCCGCGATCCCAAGCCATCTGACTTATGTCGTGCTCGGAGTCGGTGGTCTTATACTTGCATGGCTCATCTCAACGCTGTTGTTCGTCGTGAAGTACTATCGATTTACAGCGGTGGTGCAGGGGGACGAGATTGTCATTTCCTACGGACTATTCGAGAAGAAAGTGAACGCCTTCAAACCAGGCCGAGTGCAGGAAATCATTGTGAAGGAGGGCATGCTTCGTCAGCTGCTCGGGTACGCACAGGTGGAGGTCGGAGTGCTGTCAGCAGATAAGAAAGAATCCTTGCTGCTGCATCCGCTTATTCGGGTTCGGGATCTTCCGCATTTGTTAGCCCATTTTGTACCGCAAGTTGAATTGGCGGACGATGCTGTGCAGCATCGTCCGCCTGGTCGGGCCTGGTGGTACTATGTTCGTATGGAACTGCTGCTCTTCCTTACCACTTACGGACTGCTCTATTGGTGGCAGGGGAATATGGCCCATTGGCTGTGGCTCTTAATGCCGATATTGCTCGGGATGGGGACACTGCGACTTAAGGACGCGGGAATTGGTATCCAGAACAAGCAGCTAATGATACGAAGCCGCGCGATCGCTAGAAAGTCCTGCTATATGTTGAGACCGCATATTGTCTCGCTTTCAACGAAAGACAGTTACTTTCAGCGTCAGCGAAATATTCGCTCCCTACATGTTACGATTATGAGCGGACATTCCTATACTGCGACATGTTTCGACGACCGCGACGTCGCACATGTATGGCAATGGTACAGCCGTCACAAACCTGAATAACCAAACAGGAGGGGGATCCTCCTGTTTTTTTATGTTCTGTAAAACTATGGTACAAAACGCTCAGACGAGGGGTGACCATAGTCCGATAAATATACATTTTATTGGTAAAATGGTTACAAAAACGCAACTTTTTCGACGTATTTGCGTCAAATGATGACAAATGATATCGATTTACAATTTCTCCAACCTAATCGTTCGCGTAATCCGAAAGGGAGTGATCAAATCGCTTTGCAGCAGGCTTTTTCTTTGCTTCAGCGCTGCAATAACCAGCAGAAAATGAGGGTCCTAGTTTTCAAAACGCGACTATCTAACCATGTTATTCCAGAAAAAAACTTGGTTAGATAGTAAAAGAGGTTGCGGACAACACTCACAGAAAGGGTGAACAGGTCACATATCTATGAACCGTAGGAAAAAGCGAAATCTCGTTATAGGCATACTGATGCCGGTCATAATTATATTTGCAGGCGGATTGTATTGGATGCCGGAGTTGCTGTCTTCCAAGCCTGTCGCCTACGCTGGTGAGGATGGCATCAAGCTGAAGTTCAAGACGGAGGGCGACCGCATCCTAGAGTACAAAGAAGATGGCTTCGAGCCAATCTTTGTTAAAGGAGTCAATCTGGGCGCTACACTGCCTGGATACTTCCCAGGGGAGTTCCCGATACAAGAAGAAGATTATCTGCGTTGGTTCCAGCAGATACATGATATGGGCGCGAATGTGATCCGGGTATACACCGTGCACAATCCGGTGTTTTACGAAGCGCTTGTGAAGTTTAACCGCGATAAAGCGGAGCGGCCGCTCTATTTTATTCAAGGCATATGGTCGCCTGAGGAAGAGTTGATCGAGTCGCAAGATGCTTACTTGCCCGAGATCAAAGAGAAGTTCAAGCACGAAATTGAGAAGGTTGTACGAGCGGTATACGGCGATATTACGCTACCAGATCAATCCGGTACAGCGAGAGGGAAGTATAGGACGAACGCCAGTGATTACTTGATGGCTTGGCATATCGGGACGGAATGGGATCCAGTGATGGTTGATAAGACAAACAAGAAGCATAGCAAGGTATCGGCATACACAGGTTCCTTTTTCAACGCGACTGGGCAAGCAAGCCCATTTGAGAGCTGGCTCGCCGAAATGCTTGATCACGCTGCCGCGGTGGAGAACGAATATGGGTGGCATCACCCGATGACGTTCACGAACTGGGTAACCACAGATGTGCTGAAGCACCCGGGAGAGCCACTATTCCAAGAAGATATGGTGAGCGTCGACGCAAGGAAAATTCAGCCGAAGGCTTGGAGCGCGGGATATTTCGCTGCTTATCACGTCTATCCGTACTACCCAGACTTCTTCCACTTGGATACTTCGCTGCAGACGATTCGCGACAAGCAAGGGCAGTTCAATACGTACAAGGTGTATCTGCGAAAGCTGAAGGCTGAGTTCAAGGATATGCCGGTCATGATCACGGAATATGGCGTGCCATCTTCGATTGGCATCTCTCATCTGGGTATGGGGGGACGCAATCAAGGCGGTCATAATGAGCGTGAGCAAGGGCGTATCGATGCATCGCTCACACAGGACATTTACGATGAGCATTATGCAGGAGCAATTCTGTTCATGTGGCAGGATGAGTGGTTCAAAAAGACGTGGAATACGATGAAGATTGAAGTTCCTGCTGACCGCAGGCCGTATTGGCTCAATGTGTTAACGAACGAGAAAATGTTTGGGCTATTGGGCATGTACCCGAGCAAGGCGGATGCCATTGTTATCGATGGGGATTCCAAGGATTGGGATGCTATTCCAGACGAAGAGAAAATGCTGCTGAAGTCAGATTTGCCGGGGGTTCGTGAGATGTGGATCACCCATGACGAGGGCTATGTCTATACAATGCTTAAGCTGGATAAGCCGTTCGATCCTGACAAGCAGACGCTATACATCGGGGCGAATACGCAAACGGGCGGCAATCGCACCATGAAGGAGCTTCCGGGTATTAAGCTGGACGAAGGGCTGGAGACACTTACGGTCATCGGCAAGGACAGTGAGGTTCGCATCGCTTCGAATTATGACTTCAACAACAGGCTGTATGGCCCATCCGGTTATTGGATGGTTGAACCGAAGCCTCAGGAAATGAAGGATAATTCAGGATTGTTCAATCCATGGAAGCTGGCAGTTAGTCTGAAGATGGAACCCCCGGATACAAGATCGGCGCATCCATTTCAAGATATTGTTGTAGGCAAGCTGCATCGAGGGACGAGCGACCCGAACAGCAAGTCATACAACTCGCTTGCAGCTTGGGAGGCGAAGGGCGACACCGTCGAAATTCGAATTCCGTGGATGCTGCTTGGTTTCGCAGACCCGAGTACGAAGCAAGTCATTTCATATGGCGACGTGGAACGAAAGCGAGATCTGCCGACGATTGCAACAGAAGGGATACGATTCTTGCCTTGGGTTGTGGAACGAGGAGGGAATTCATCGACAGGTGCACAAACTCGTGCATGGAAGAACTACTCTTTACACAATATCCAAGTATACACATGGAAAAAGTGGGATAAAGTTGGCTATACAGAACGCTTGAAGCAAAGCTATTACGACATGAAGGAAGTGTTCCATCGTCTTCCATGACACATGCGGCCACCCATAGGTGGCATGCGACTTCCGAAAGCGGTTCGGCAAGTTCCTTGCTGAAAGCAACATTGATAGGGGCTTGAAGAACTGCCACTTCTCATGGAACAAAGGAGGCACACGTTACATGTATACAAAGTTAGACCTTGCTGTGTCTTTCATCTACGTCTGTCTGGGCCTGATTGGCTTCGGCGTATTGATACTGCTCATCATGAAAGCCCGAAATATACGGCTGATGCAGCAACGGGACGCGATCATGAAGAAATATAAACCTTATTTTATCTATTTGCAGCGTCATATCGGTGACGAGGGTTCCTTCCAGCCGCCGAAGGGGGCAGTTGCACAATTGGAGGCTAGGGTTATCCAAGACAAGCTGATCGAATGGATCGAGAAATTCCGTGGGACTCAGCGGGACAAGCTGACGAAGCTGTGCGAAGATATGGGGCTCGTTCAATTGGATATGAAGAATCTGAACAGCATGTTCTACGCGAAGCAGATGCAAGCGGCTTTCCGCTTGGGAGGAATGAGATCGTCCAGGGCGGTTCCGCAGCTGCTGGAACTGCTTAAGCAGGAGAAGTCGGCAGAGCTGATTCGAGTTATTGCCCGAGCTGTTGCGAAATGCGCGGACGATACGGCATCTCTGGGGGTAATGCTGGATGAGCTGGCGAGCCGTGAGCAGCACAATGAGCTGTTTGCTGCAGAGATATTGGAGGAATCAACGTTAGACGTGACACCACTTCTTGTTGGATGCTTAGCGGATAGCAATAATCGTCTGGTGAAGACAGCTCTGCTGGCGCTGCGCGGGCATGCTGGTGCAGAACTTACGCCTGCGTTGTTCAAGCTTGCTGACAACAAAGACAAGGATATACGCTCCTTAGCGATTAAGCTGCTGGTGCGCACCGGCAATGTGCTGACGAAGGAGACATTGTGCAGTTGGTTCAAGGATCCTGAGTGGGAAGTGCGGGCGGCTGTTGCAGAGTCGCTCAGCACGTACAACCATACTGCCAGCATTGTCATCTTGAAGGAAGCATTGACGGATTCTAATTGGTGGGTTCGGTATTACAGCTCGAAGAGCTTGGCTACGATGGGGGATGAGGGCTTTCGTGCGCTGTGTGAAGCAGCGCTTGAGAGAGATGATCCTTACAAGTCGGATATGGCCAAAGACCGTATTCAAGAGGAGCTTCTGCGCGAGCATTACAATACGAATCGGCGGAAACACGTGTCTAGCCAAGCAACGAAGCGGCTCTTATATGAGCAGTATTTCGGCAAGGCTGCGACAGCACCGATATTTCGAAGCGTAGGAGGCGATTATTCTGCTTAGAGACCTGCTTCTCATGTACGGCTTATTCGCCATGTACTATGTGATCGTCGTCAATAGTATTTACTTCGGCATCATGCTCTTCTCGTTCAAAAGCATTTTCTCGATCGTTCGCCGAAAACGTTACGCACTAAGCGGGACGATAGCGGGTTCAGAGCATGTCCCGCCGGTCTCGCTGTTGGTACCATCCTACAATGAAGAGCTGACGATTATCGAAAATGTAAAGTCATTAATGACGCTGAATTATCCAACCTATGAGGTTATCGTCATCAATGACGGCTCCAAGGATGAGACTTTGAACGTGTTGATCGAGGAGTTCGCCCTATATCGCATGGATAACTTGTCCATTCGGTATGCCGTGAATTGTACCAAGATCAATGCTGTCTATCATAATCCAGAATATCCATTCCTCTATGTCATTGATAAGGCGAACGGGGGGAAGGCGGATTCCTTAAATGCAGGCATTAATTTCTCGCATTACCCGCTTATCTCGTCCATTGATGCGGATTCGCTACTGGAGAAGGATTCCTTAATTCAAATGACAACCATGTATATGTCCGATCCAGAGCGATATGTGGCGATCGGAGGCAATGTACGCATCGCTAACGGTTGTTCGATTGAGAATGGAACGGTGAAGGAAGTGCGCTTGCCGAAGAAATGGTGGCCGATGTTCCAAACGCTGGAGTACTTAAAGGCGTTCCTCGGCGGTCGAATCGGCTGGAGTGCGATTAATGGACTGATTATTGTGTCGGGGGCATTCGGGTTGTTCCGCAAGGACTATGTCATTAAGGTCGGTGGATATCGCGATGGCTATCCAGGCGAGGACATGAACATCATTATTAAACTTCATCGCTATATGCTGGAAAATAAACTGCCTTACAAAATTGCCTTCTGTCCGGAGGCAGTATGCTGGACGCAGGCGCCGGATACGTACCATATTCTGTCCAACCAGCGTAAGCGTTGGGGGCGAGGGAACTTGAAGAATATGATCGAGAACTACGATATGACGTTCCGTCCGAAGTACAAGGTGTTCGGTCTGTTGTCACTGCCGTATACGATTATATTCGAAGCACTTAATCCTTATTTCAAAGTAACGGGATTGATGTCCTTAATCGGTTATGCGCTGTATGACATGACACATTGGGAAATTGTGCTGGTATTTATGCTCATTAACTTCTTATCGGGTTTATTGCTAGCTGTAGGCTCGCTTCTGCTGGAGGAGATTGCGTTCAAGCGCTATCCGCGCATTAGCGATCTCGTGCGAATGCTTGCATTCAGTGTGCTGATGTTCTTCGGTTATCGGCAGCTTGGCAGCCTATGGCGCATTCAAGGGCATATTCAATTTTTCCAGAACAACAATTCATGGGGAGCCATGACGCGTCAGAGTTGGAGTGAAGAAGGAGAACAAACGAAAACCGCCTAAACGGCGCAGGGAAGGTGGAGACTGCACATGCTTCAAGTAATGGAACGAAATGCAGAGTTCGAATTTGTACCGACTTTCAAGCAAACGGTGAATCATCTGGTGATGAGTTATCCCGGACATAGCGTAGGCATTATCTTTATCCATGCGAAGCCGCTTGGACGTACGTGGGAGGCTGAGCTCAGGTCAACGCTGGATAGAGAGCAAATTCCATTTGAGCTGATGAATGCCACAGATCAGAATGTAATTGCGGTTATGCTGCCGCGCGTTACTCTGGATCAGACGCACTATTACGCACTCATGCTGAAGAGCGTGGTAGAAGAGCGGTTGGCAGGGACGCCAATCGTATGTGCGGTTGCCGCAGTGGCAGATTCACAGGAGGCAGAGGATATTATTCTCGGTCGTTGGAACGACTGGCCGGCTGCAGATTCCTCCCATATTCGGGTTCTCCATGATCACCTTCAGCTCGAAGGAGCGAAGCGCATTCTAGTCGTGGATCACGATGCTAGCGTAAGAGAGTTCCTGAACATTTGGCTAACTTCGCAGGGGTATGAGGTGCACGAGGCTGAAGATGCCTTGACAGCGCTCGATGTTATTCATGCAGGTCAATTCGATTTAATCTTAACGGAGCTGAATTTATATGGGATTAATGGTCTGCCGTTCATTTCGCAAATTCAGAAGATGAATTTGGAGAAGCAGCCGAAAATCGTGATTCTGTCCGAGCAACGGGTAGGAAAGACGATTGATTACTGCTTCGAGCAGGGCGTTAGCGACTATATTACGAAGCCATTCTCGCCGGTAGAACTTGATGAACGGCTTAGTCGCTGTTTGTCATAACTATACACAATTATCTAGTGGATGGAAGGGTGAACAACTGTGAACATGTATGCTGCCAATTTAGAACATGCAATCGAACACAAAACTTCTGTAATCGGAGTCATCGGGTTAGGCTATGTCGGTCTGCCGCTTGCCATTGAGATGTGCAAGCAGGGCTTTCAGGTCGTCGGAATTGATGTTGATTCACGCAAGATCGAGAGTATCCATAACGGACATTCCTATATTAAGGATATCAGCGATGAGACGTTGACGCAGTGCATGAACACAGGCCGGTTGTTCGTGACGACTGACTTCAGTCATATTCAATTGCTTAATGCGGTCAGCATTTGCGTGCCGACTCCACTTAGCGAGAATCAAGATCCAGATACATCCTACATTACGCGTGTTGTGGAACAAATTAAGAAATATATGCGGAAAGGCCTGTTGATTACGCTCGAGAGTACAACGTATCCAGGCACGACAGAAGAGCTGATTCAACATGAAATTGAAGCCTCCTTGGGTTACCAAGCAGGAGAGGATTTCTTCCTCTGCTTCTCACCGGAGCGCGTGGATCCGTCCAATCCGAAGTTCAATACATTCAACACACCGAAGGTCATTGGCGGGACGACACCAACTTGCCTCAAGCTGGGAGCAGCACTGTACGACAATATCGTAGAGAGCGTCGTTCCCGTCACTTCGACGAAGGTAGCAGAAATGTCGAAGCTGTTGGAAAATACGTTCCGCAGTGTCAACATCGCCTTCATTAATGAGATGGCGATGATGTGCGACCGGATGTGCATCGACATCTGGGAGGTCATCGATGCTGCAGCGACGAAGCCGTTCGGATTCATGCCTTTCTATCCGGGACCAGGTATCGGCGGCCACTGCATTCCGCTTGACCCCATGTACCTGTCTTGGAAAGCGAAGGGGTATCGTTTCTATAGCAAGTTTATCGATATCGCACAAGCTACCAATGCCAATATGCCATACCATGTCATGGAGAAGACATCACGAATTTTGAATCAAAGCTCTAAGTCGATTAAAAACTCGAAAATATTGATTCTGGGTATGGCCTACAAGCCAAACATCGACGATTTGCGAGAATCCCCGGGTCTTGAAATCTATGAGCTGTTTAAGGCGAGCGGTGCTCAGATCGATTATTTTGATCCGCATGCGACACACTTCAAGAACAAAGCTGGCAAGACGGTGCATACGATCGATTATGATTTGCCGGCGTTCCAGACATATGACTGCATGGTGCTGATTACGAACCATCAATCGTTCGATTACGAACAGCTCGCGGATTTGAATATCCCGATATTGGATACGCGCAATGCATTCAAGGGCATTCATCGCCCGAACATTCACAAGCTCGGTTATACCGAACAAGAAAGCGTACGAGATGTAGAAGTAGAAGAGGCGGTTCTTGTCTAAATCGGGTACGAATCCCATGCGTCCTCGGGATAGTAGGATAGGGAGATTTCTACGATTCTCTCGAGGTTCACGGGGGGTGTTAATTACGCTACTGCTATGCTGCTGTGTCGCAGTCCTATTCTCGCTTCGATCTGCGGATACGGATCGGACAAAGGCAACATGGTTGTGGGATACGGAATGGATTCGCGATTCGGGGGAGGATATCGTCTCGTTCTGCCGGACGAATGGCGTGAATCTCGTCTATTTGCAGATAAGTGACAGAGTAGAGCAGGCCACCTACCGTGAATTTATTCGGAAGGCGCACGAAGCCGGGATTGACGTTCATGCCTTGAACGGTGCGCCGGAATGGGCGAAGGAACGGCATGAGGAGGAAGGGAAGTCATTCATTCGGTGGGTGAGTGATTATAATCAGCAGGCCGCAGAAGGCGAGCGATTTGCTGGTGTTCATCTGGATGTAGAGCCTTATTTATTGCCAGAATGGAAGCAGGATGAAGCAAGCCTCGTCCACAGCTGGGTTGACAACATGAAGATCTGGCTGGAGGAAGGGCGGGAGGCAGGCCTGTACATGGCTGCGGATGTTCCCTTCTGGCTGCCGCGCCTGGATATGCCGACTGGGAACGGCAAGGTAAGCAGCTGGATGCTGGAGCAATTCGACTCCTTGACGATTATGGCATATCGGGACAACTCGGATTCGATCTATGAATCGTCCAAGAATCTGCTCTCGCAGGCGGACAAGCTTGGCAAGCCGATTGTCATTGGTCTTGAACTGGGCAAGACCAATGAAGGAGGCTACTTGTCCTTCCACGGCAAGCCGCTTGATTATTTCGAGGAGCAACTGCGTGATGTGAAGGAGCTCGGTGCAAGCCATTCCTCCTTCGCAGGAGCAGCGGTTCATCACTTGCGCGTGTGGTATGACCGAGTGAAGTAAAGAGAGAGCTGCTTCGCGGTTCAACAAACGTCGGCCTTCGGGAAGATATCCTCCGGCGCAATCAACCCCTTCTCTTGCGAGAAGTTCCATGAGGGGGGGATAGAACCTTCATATTATCGAAAACGTAACGAGCCTGTGGATGTGCATCCACAGGCTCGTTGCTGCGTAAGGTGGAAAAGCTGTAACGTCTACTTCACTATCGTCTCCATCGAACCGTGTATCGCGCTTGTTCCACCCACCAGATACACTGCGTTTTTGTCAGCATCCAATGCAGCTCTCAGCTTCGTTGTGACTACCTTTCCGTCCTTTTTGTCCGTGTAGTCATTGTGGAAGCGGTACTCTTTCCGTCCGTTATCCCACTCCACTTCACATCCGCTAATATCGACACCCAGCACCTTTTGAGCCAGCGGAGCAATCACTTCTTTTGCGACTTTGGCCGTAATCTCTTTGTCTGTCGTTACTTTTTCCTTTAGACGCGATTTATGAATGACTTCTATCGCCTTTCCTGACTTTGTGTCTATTTCAACGTAAATACCGTCACCTTGCAATACCCACTTCGGTATGGCCAGCACTTTTTCATAGTCATAATTACCATGTCTGAGTGTTGCCTCCGTCACTTCTTTCAATTCGTGATTGAAGGCTGTTTTCACGATTTCTGCTGCTGCTTTTGTCCATTTTGGATCAAGTTCTTTGGCATCAACTTTAATCGAGAACCCATTGAGTTGATCTTTTGCTTTAGCCCCAGCACCTGGTTTATAGAGCGAGATATAAAAGTCTTCCTCTGTGAAAACATAGAGCGTATCTACAAATTTAGCCTGCTTGTCATCATATCGTCGTTGCATTTCCACTTCATTAGTCAGCACATAGGTTTTGTTTGGATACAGCTCTTTTAATCTTTGAAGGACTTTATTCTGATCCTCTTTACTGACTTCATCGATTGAGATTTTTGTAAAACCCCACCATATTCCACCTGTTTTCGGATTAAAGTCAATTGAATATTTGTCATCCACAGATCGGACTGTTGCACTCCCAACCGAACCGGAGTAGCTCTCGCCAACATCCTGCATCTTGACCTCTTTGCCCGCCAATTGCTTCATTGCTTTTTTCAGCTTGTCAGCCATCTTCTTGTCGATCTGAACCTTCACCTTCTCCGGTTGCTTCTGCTCTTGTGCAGCCGCAGCTTCGACAGGAATCGGTCCTCCCAATGAGGCTAGCATGCCGGATACGACCAATGTTGCGATGATAGCCTTTTTCATAAACATCATCCTCCTATGCATCTATTTATGTTTTTAATACCCTCCGGCCGCTCTGCTCCCGGACTTTATATACACGACGTTTTTCTCGGCATCCAATGCCGCTCTCACCGCCGTAACATCATTTTTTTCGATGAAGCGGTAATCTTTAAATAAGCTGTCCCATTTTACTTCATATCCCGTAATGTCGATATTGAATAATTTCTTCGCGAGCGGGGCGACCGCTTCTTTGGCTTCTTTTTCGGTCATCTCTTTGTTCGTCGTGACCTGATTGCCTTGTTTATTGATCAGGCTGATTGCTTTCCCTTTCTCCATGTAAACCGTCACTTTGTCGTCCTCAAGCACCCACGTATAATGCTCAATCTGCGCCTTCGTCACGTCGAATTGATGATCGAACGCCGTTTTGATCGCTTCCGTTGCCGATTTCAGCAATTTCGGATCAAGTTCTTTTTTGTCAATATCGATTGTCACAACGGACATGGCATAACCTTCTGAAATATTAGCATTTACTGAAACTTTAAAATCCTTCCCGGAAAACTCATAAAACATATAATCTCCAAATTTGCCCTTGCTATTATCGTAGGATCGTGATTGTGTAACGTCTTTGTTAAATACGTATTTCTTCTTTGAATAGGCGTTCTTTAACTCTTTTAAAGCTTCGTTTTGAAATTTTTTGTCGACTTTGTCGATTGTCGTTTTGTTGGATACAAACCATATTTTTCCACTTTCGAGATCAAAGCCAACACCATAATTTCCATCTGCAGATTGAACCGTGACCAAACTCTCATTGATATGTTCACCGGTATCCTTAAGCTTAATCTCTTTCCCCGCATATTGGTTTACCGCTTTTTGCAGCTTGGGAGCCAACTTCTTATCGATGGGTACCTTCTTATTATCGGATTGCTGCTCTTGCTGATTCTCTTGCGCTGCCTCCGCTCCGGCAGGAATTGGGCCGGCCAATGTGGCTAACATACTAGAAACGATCAGGGATGCTAGAATGACTTTCTTCAAATTCATACAAAATCCTCCTATGTTTCATATTCTCATTGTGTACCACTGTTGTATCGCCTACTATCGCATACAGTATATAACAATATCAATCCACTCATTTGTGACATCATCTCTATTATTTTGTCAGTTTTCTCAAACCTATATGGCTGATATGCTTGATGAAAAAACTACGGTTCGTGATGCGCTTGACCAGATGCAGCGCGAATTGCAGGCGACTCTTGTAATACCGTAAACGAACGAGGCTGTGGATGTGCATCCACAGGCTCGTACCGTCTCGTACGGTGTAAGGTAAAAAGGTTGTAACGTCTACTTCTCCATCGTCTCATTCGAACCGTGTATCGCGCTTGTTCCACCCACCAGATACACTGCGTTTTTGTCAGCATCCAATGCAGCTCTCAGCTTCGTTGCGACTACCTTTCTGTCCTTTTTATCCATATAGTCATTGTGGAAGCGGTACTCTTTCAGTCTGTTATCCCATTCCACTTCACATCCGCTAATATCGACACCCAGCACCTTTTGGGCCAGTGGAGCAATCACTTCTTTTGCATCTTTTGCCGTAATCTCCTTGTCGGTCGTTACCTTTTCCTTTAGACGCGATTTGTGAATGACTTCTATCGCCTTTCCCGACTTTGTATCAATTTGAATGTAAACACCGTCTCCTTGCAATACCCACATCGGTATGGCCAGCACCTTTTCATAGTCAAAATTACCATCACGGAGTGTTGCTTCCGTCACTTCTTTCAATTCATGATTGAACGCTGTTTTCACTAATTCTGCTGCTGCTTTTGTCCATTTTGGATCAAGTTCTTTGGCATCAACTGTAATCGAGTACCCATTCAGTTGATCTTTTGCATCAGACCCGGCACCTGGTTTATAGAGCGAGATATAGAAGTCTTCCTCTGTGAAAAAATAGTTCGTATCTACAAATTTACCCTGTTTGTCGTCATATCGTCGACGCATTTCCACTTCATTACTCAGCACATAGGTTTTGTTTGGATACAACTCTTTTAATCTTTGAAGGACTTTATTCCGATCCTCTTTACTGACTTCATCGATCGAGATATTTGCAGATCCATCCCCTATAACCCCTGTTTTCGGATTGAAGCTAATCGAGTATTTCCCATCCACAGATCGAACGATTACACTTCCAACAAAACCCTTGTAAGTCTCGACAGCATCCTGCAGCTTGATTTCTTTTCCGGCCAATTCCTTTATTGCTTTTTTCAGCTTGTCGGCCATCTTCTTGTCAATCTGAACCTTCATCTTCTCCGGCTGCTTCTGCTCTTGTGCAGCCGCGGCTTCGACAGGAACCGGGCCGACTACGGTGACCAGCATACTAGATACGATCAGGGATGCTAGAATTGCTTTTTTGATATTCATTTCATTTCCTCCTATTTATGAATATATGAGATATATTTCCATGCTAACATTGGATAATTAAGATTCAACTTAATAGATTCTGAATATAATTTAAGGAAAAAATCAGAAATGAAGGTGTATAAATATAACAATATCAACTCGCTCATTTGTGACATCATTTCTACCGAGAGCGTGATTGCCTATCATGTTGACAGTCAGAAGGCGGTTGCCAGTCTCCACCTTGCCGTGATTCAATATAGGTACACTTTTTACAGGCAAAGGAGCGGATAACATGGGATTTCAGACTGAGTTTAATTCGGTATGCAAATTTAAGACGGAGCAGGAGCTGTATGAGCTGCTGGAATATGGACGGGGCAAAATGACGAAGCAGGGCTTTCGAGTGTTTCCGACAGGGCAGAAGGTGATTGCCTATACACCAGATAATGTGGCCGTAGCTATCGTAAAGATTGTTGCTTCGATCGCGGAAATCAATTTCCAAGGGGATGAAGTAACCGAGGTGGAGATGGAGTTAATACGCAAGCTGAATGAGGATGAATCACGTATTCAGACTGCATTAGCGCATGAAATGTTTTTCGGAGATCCAAATCGCAAATAATTGTTCAGTAGAAGCCCTACATGCCGAGAGGTATGGGGGCTTCTTTGTATTTGGCTGCGTCTTCGCATACAGTGATGGACGTTTGTAGACGGTTCCTATAGGCAGTTAATGTTGAAATAACTGAACAATCCTACGAAACTGGGAGCCCGGGGGTGAATTGGGTGTTTTGCGAAAAAAAGAGCACCCCGATCGTCTTAAGCAACCGGAATGCCCTGCCTTACCGTTTTTATGCTATGCTTGCAGCGCCTGTTTCAATTGCTCAGTCAGGAGCGGCACGATTTCGAACAGGTCGCCCACGATGCCGTAATCGGCAATCTGGAAGATTGGCGCTTCCGGATCTTTGTTGATCGCGATAATGACGCGCGATTGGCTCATTCCCGCCAGATGCTGAATGGCGCCGCTAATGCCGCAGGCGATATACAGCTCCGGCGTGACGACCTTGCCCGTTTGTCCGATTTGCAGGGCGTAGTCGCAATAACCCGCATCGCAGGCACCGCGGGAAGCGCCAACAGCACCGCCAAGTAGAGAGGCGAGCTCCTCAAGCGGTTTGAATCCCTCGGCGCTGCGGACGCCTCGTCCTCCAGATATAATGATTTTCGCTTCACTCAAATCCATTTTGCCAACCGTATTTTGCACGACCTCGCGAATAACAGCGGATAGCGGCGGTTCAGGGTAAGCAATAGCCGTTACAGGCACTGTTCGGCCAGCTTCTGCTGCCGGAGGCTGAATGTTGTTCGGGCGTATGGTTACGATCCATGGTGCAGCAAGGAACTTCTTCTTCTCCATGGCCTTGCCTGCATAGATCGGGCGCGTGAATAATACCTCGCCGCTGCTGTCCACTTCAATTGCGATGATATCGGAAATTTGGCCGCTATGCAGGGAAGCAGCCAACTGCGGTGCCAAGTCTTTGCCCCAAGCAGTATGGCCGAAAAATACGCCATCCGGGTTGGCTGCTTGCACAACGGCTTGCAGCGCGGCAAAATAAGCCTCCGGATGATAATGAATGAGTGCAGTATGCTCCACAGTATAAATATGATCGACGCCGTAGGCCGCCAAGTCGCTGGAATAGCGGGTTGCATCCGCACCGATGATCACAGCGGCTACAATGCCTCCATTGCCTGCGGCTGTGCGGGCTGCCCCAATCGCTTCATAGGACACCTGGCGAAGACTTCCACCCTTCGCTTCGGCTACGACAAGAATCGTTCTGGACATATCAATACGCCTCCTTGGAATATGAACTTACCGGATTCGTTGCATTCGATGCAGAACTATACGACCTTAGCTTTCGTCCGCAGCAGTCGGAACAACTCTTGGACTTGAGCGGCTGGTTCCCCGGCGAGCAGCTTGCCGGCTTGGCGCTGCGGAGGCAGGAATAGCTCCGCTTGAGCTGTACGTGCTTCAACCGATACACCGAAGTCGTCGAGCGTAAGCTCACGGAAAGGCTTCTTCTTCGCCTTCATAATGCCTTGCAGAGAAGGATAGCGCGGTTCATTCAGACCTTGCTGGGCGGTGAATAGGGCTGGAAGAGGCACCTCTACTACTTCTGTGTCTCCTTCGGCATCCCGGGAGCAGACGGCACGGCCATCCGCGATTTCAAGCTTCGTAATCGACGATACATGCGGAATGCCAAGCAGCTTCGCAAGTCTAACGGCCACTTGGCCGGAACCGTTGTCGACCGAGAAGTTGCCGCCAAGAATAAGATCGTAAGATTCTGTTCCGACAAATGCGTGCAAGGCATGCGCAACGGCATGCTCATCGCTGCCGATTCGCTCATCGTTGAGCAGCACGGCTTCGTCAGCGCCCATGGCAAGTGCTGTTCGCAGCGTCTCAGATGTACGCTCGGGTCCTGCGGAGACGACGATAACCTTGCCGCCTTGGTCGTCGCGAATGCGAATCGCTTGCTCAACTGCATACTCATCATAAGGATTAAGGACGAATTTGACTCCGTCTTCTGCAATTTTGCCTCCTTCGGTGATGATCTTTTCCTCCGTATCGAATGTCTGCTTGACTAATACGATGATATTCATCGTTCATTGCCCCTTTCGCTTTATTTAGTTTCAAAATATCTAAAGCGGACTTGCAGAACAAGTGGACTGCCATGCAGGAGATTGGGTAGGAGTACAGCTCTGAGAAGGGGGATTACAACGTCGGTATCCATTTCCTATATGGCGATAACGTGATAGTGAATCCAAGATGAGACATGATCATATATCCAAGATGGGTCTTGGTAGAACAAGAATAAATAAGAACCTGACCTTAAGAACAGGGTGTAATCGGGAAATTAGAAGGGGAGAGCTAAGGCTCGAGTCCCTTTAGGAAAAAAGTGATCGTGCCATCCAGCTGTCCGACCAGAGAATACTTCTGCCCGGAAATGAGCCACGACGTCACGACTTCATCCATAGAACCGAATATGAGTAGACGGGTAAGCTTGACGTCAATATCGTCACGGAATACCTTTTCTTCAATGCCCTGCAATAAGATTCGTTCAATCAGTACAATATAGGGTTTTATAATTTTTCCGATTTCCTTGCGAAGCTCAAGGGAGCTTTGTCTCAGCTCGATTTGCGTGACGAACGCCAAATCCGGATTGCTCTCAAACTCGGCAAAATGGATTTTGCATACATTACGCAATGCTTCCTTGGCCCCGGTCGTTTCTTCGAGGCTTGCATGAAACTTAGCGATAAGCTCTCCAAGCTTCTCCTGAAATAAGGAAATCAGGATATCCTCCTTTCGTTTGAAGTATAGATAGATCGTGCCGTCAGCAACTCCGGCAGTTTTTGCAATTTTGGAAACTTGCGAGCGGTGAAACCCGTGTTCTGCAAAGACTTTGACCGCTGCTTCGAGAATTTGGGAATATTTTTCTTTTTTCTGACTTGTCATGGAATCACCTCGGTGCTAGAATATGGAATACAAATGAATGAATGCTCATTCAGTTTCTGCTGCTATCATAAATTAGAACTGAGATCATTGTCAATCATTGGATATAGATCTGGGTTAAGGCAGTAGAAAGGCACATGGTGACAAGGGGATGAAAACGCTTCCTGTAGGTAATTCATTCATTTGCAATACTGAGAAAGGGGATGGTTCCGATGCCGGGAGCGATTGTGCAGCTTGTCCTATTTTTGGCCGTTACGGGACTCGGCGTTTATTGGTTTGCCAAAGCGGTCTATCACCGGTTCTTGTATGTCAAACTCGGACAGCCGGTAAATTGGAGCGGACGGGTGAAGCACAATTTGCATGCATTTGCCGCCCAAGTGTTCGGGCAGACGAAACTGCTGAAGGATAAGAAAAGCGGCCTGATGCATATTGTCATCTTCTATGGTTTCATCATTTTACAAGTTGGCGCACTGGATATTATTTATAAAGGATTGTCGGGCAAACCGCTGCCCATTCCCGGGTACGAGGCATTCGAGCTGCTGCAGGAAGCAACCGTGACGTTGATACTCATTGCCATGGGGTATGCTGCCTATCGCAGATACGGGGAGAAACTAGGAAGGCTGAAGCGGGGCTGGAAGCCATCGATTGTCGTCTTCTTTATTTACGCTTTGATGTTGTCTGTCTTATTGACGATGGGATTCCATCGGTTAGCTGAAGGAGAAGGGGCATCGGGATACGCGCCGATTTCTTCCCTTATAGCAGGTATTTTTACCGGCATATCCCACGGGGTGGCTGAGGCGCTCTATATCGCATTCTGGTGGGCGCACTTGTTGATTTTGCTTGCGTTTCTTGTCTATGTGCCGCAGAGCAAGCATTTCCATCTACTGTCGGCTCCCGTCAACCTGCTGCTTCGGCGCACAGAGCCTGTCGGGCGGTTGAGCAAGCTTGACTTGGAAGATGAGGAAGCCGAATCGTTCGGTGTGGGCAAAGTGGAGGATTTTACACAGAAGCAGCTAGTGGATCTGTACGCATGCGTCGAATGCGGGCGCTGTACGAATGTATGTCCGGCTGCCAGTACAGGGAAATGGCTGTCGCCCATGCATATGATCGTCAAGCTGCGCGATCACCTGACAGAGAAAGGAGCGGCTATTACCTCTCGTTCACCATGGACTCCTGCCTTTGCATTCAAATCAACGGGTACTCACAGCATGAATCCAGAGGGGGCCGAGCTTGGAAAGTGGCATGGACAGGGGATAACCGACATTGCTTCGACGATGCAGGCGCAGGCAGCCACTTGGCAAATTGCACAACACCCCCCAGAGCAACTTGAGCTTATCGGCGATGTGATGTCCGAGGCTGAAATATGGGCATGCACGACCTGCCGCAACTGTGAGGATCAATGTCCGGTCGGCAATGAACATGTCGACAAAATCGTCGATATGCGCCGTTATCTGGTGCTGACGCAAGGGAGCATGCCGCATGATGGGCAGCGGGCGCTGCAGAACATTGAGCGTCAGAGCAATCCGTGGGGCATTAGCCGCAGTGATCGTGTGAAATGGGTGAAGGAAGTTGATCCTGAAGGTGTGCTCCATGTACCAACCGTGAAGGAGAATCCGGAGTTTGATATCCTGCTGTTCGTCGGCTCCATGGGCTCTTATGATAATCGCAGCCGGAAGGTGACCCGGGCGCTTGTGCGCCTGATGAATGAAGCCGGCGTGAACTTTGCCATACTCGGCAATGAAGAGAAGAATTCGGGCGATACTCCGCGGCGCATGGGCAATGAATTTTTGTTCCAGCAGCTATGCGAGGAGAACATCGTCACTTTCCAAAAATATAATGTACGCAAAATTGTTACGGCTTGTCCCCATACGTACAACACGTTAAAGAATGAGTATCCCGAGTTTGGGCTGGAAGCCGAAGTACTCCATCACAGCGAGCTGCTTGATGAACTGATTCGTGCGGGAAGTCTTGTTCCACAGTATGAGGTGGAGGAACGAATTACGTACCACGACTCCTGTTATCTTGGACGCTATAATGGCGTTTATGAACAACCGCGCAATATCCTGCGCGCGATACGCGGCGTAACCCTGCTTGAAATAGAGCGAAGCCGTGAGAATGGCATGTGCTGCGGAGCTGGCGGCGGCATGATGTGGATGGAAGAGACTGCAGGCAAGCGTGTCAATCTGGCGCGCACTGAGCAAGCACTGGCCACAAAGCCGACCGTAATTTCATCGGCATGCCCGTACTGCCTCACGATGATGGAGGACGGCACGAAACTGCTTGAAGCCGAGGAATCCGTTCAGACGCGCGACATCGCTGAAATTTTGGAATTAGCTGTGTTCGGGGCGGTTAAATTGGATGACAAGCAGCCGATGACGGTTTCATAAGACAGCCTTCAGTATAACCACAAGAAATGATTGTATTTTTTGAACAATGGTCAATAACCTCATTCTCTCGCCATCAATGAACTACTCCATATATCAATCTTCTATAGAATCTGCAACCACAGCAACAAGCAAAGTTCAGATATGTACCCTCAAGAGCAGCTTAACATCAAGCAGCGATCTGAACCGCAGCGGAGCATTGCACATCTCAGAAGTACACATTTCAAGCAATACACACCTCACGAACTACACACTTACAAGTCCTGAAGCAGGAACATCTTACGAAGTGCACCCAGCACTTCTGAAGCAGGGAACATCTCAGAGTATCGTCATCAGCCAACAATTTCATATCTATTAAAGTCTTGAAGTCGTTCTTGTTGTTCTCATCATGTGACACAGACCATTACAAATTGGGAGGGAACTCGCATATGGTTCAACCGATTCAATGCGCCGCCGTTATCGGCTCTGGCGTAATGGGTGCGGCTATTGCCGCCCACTTGGCGGGTGCAGGCATTCGCTGCCTGCTGCTCGACCTTGTGCCGAACCAGCTTACAGAAGCTGAATCCAAGAAAGGACTCACACTGGAGCATCCAGCAGTACGCAATCGTTTAGCTTCGGATGCGATTGCGCGCCTGAAGAAGACGAAGCCGGCACCGCTTTATAGTGAAGAGTTCGCGGGCAGAATTACACCGGGCAATCTCGAAGATGATCTGTCGAAGCTTGCAGACGTGGATTGGATTATTGAGGTCGTCGTCGAGAGACTGGATGTGAAGCGCGACCTGCTGAAGCGAATCGAAGGGGTATGGAAGCCGGGAACGATCGTAACATCGAATACGTCGGGCATATCCATCAACGACATGGTTGCTTCGTGCGGAGAGTCATTTAAAAAGCACTTTTTAGGCACTCATTTTTTCAATCCTCCACGTTATATGAAGCTGCTTGAAATTATTCCGGGAGAGACGACAGATCCGGAAATTGTGTCCTACATGCATGAGTTCTGTGAACGTCGCCTCGGCAAAGGCGTCGTTGTAGCCAAGGACACGCCGAACTTTATCGCCAACCGAATCGGTACATTCGGACTGCTTATTACATTGCGAAATATGATGGAGCTTGGGTACACGGTCGAGGAAGTAGATGCTGTCACTGGACCTGCGCTTGGTCGCCCGAAGAGCGCAACGTTCCGTACACTTGATCTGGTTGGACTGGACACGTTCGTGCATGTAGCAGCGAATGTGCATGACCAGACAGCAGCGACAGTAGAGAAAGATGTATTCAGCGCGCCGGATGTTCTTACCCGGATGGTTGACTTAGGCTGGATAGGTGAGAAACAGGGCCAGGGCTTCTATAAGAAGGTAAAGACCGACTCTGGGAAGGTCATACAGGCGCTGCGCTTTGACACGATGGACTACGAGCCGGTACGCAAAATTTCTTCCGCCTCCTTGGAAGCGTCAAAGTCTGCCAAGGGCGCAGCGAATAAAATCAAGGCGCTGCTCGGTACAAAGGATCGTTATTCCGAACTGGCATGGAATACGCTGAAGCCGGTGCTGCTCTATTCGGGGCACAAGCTGGGCGAAATCGCCGATTCGATTGTCGATATCGACAATGCGATGAAATGGGGCTTCAATTGGGAACTCGGGCCGTTCGAAGTATGGGACGCGATCGGCTTGGTGTCGGCTGCCAAACGTATGGAGGCAGAGGGCGACGTGCTGCCAGATTGGGTACGCGCGTGGATTGCTGAAGGACATACTCACTTCTATGAGAAGCGGGAGGCACAACAATTTTACGTTCATGGCGGGGAGTGGACTGAGCTGGAGTCGGCAGCGGAGCATATTTCGCTCAAGCTGCTCAAGCAGCAGAACAAGGTCGTGCTATCTAACCCGGGTGCTAGCTTGATTGACATCGGGGACGGCGTAGCTTGTCTGGAATTCCATTCGCCGAACAATGCCATCGGTGCGGATATTTTGACCATGATTCAGAAAAGCGTGGAGGAAGTTCGCCGTAATTACCGCGGACTCGTTGTGGCAAATGAAGGGCGTCATTTCTGCGTGGGCGCCAATGTCATGCTGCTTCTAATGGAGGCTCAGGAAGAGGAATGGGATGAAATTGATCTTATCATCCGCCAGTTCCAGACTACGATGCTGACGCTGAAGAGACTGGAGAAGCCTGTTGTAGCTGCGCCGCATCAAATGACGCTTGGTGGTGGGGTAGAAGCGTGCCTGCCGGCAGACAAAATCATTTTCTCTGCGGAAACGTACTTCGGATTGGTCGAAACGGGCGTTGGCTTGATTCCAGCGGGCGGCGGCTGTAAAGAGATGGCCTTGCGCTCAAGCCAAATCGTCGGCCAAACGAATCCAGACCTGCAATCGTACATCAACAGCTATTTCGAAACAATTGCTATGGCGAAGGTATCGACAAGTGGACATGACACGAAGCGGCTCGGCTATATGGGGTCTAACGACTCCGTCGTTATCAACCCGGATCGCCGTATACATGAGGCGAAGATGGCCGTGCTGGAAATGGATCGGGTCGGATATGCGCCGAGAGAAGAGGAGCGCATCCGCGTCGTTGGTGAACCTGGCAAATCCGTACTGCAGCTGGCAGCCTATACGATGCACCTCGGCGGCTATATCTCGGATCATGACCGGTTGATCGCCAATAAGCTGGCGCATGTGCTTGCGGGCGGCAACGTACCGGCGAACAGCTTGGTGAGCGAGCAATACATGCTCGATCTGGAACGTGAAGCTTTCTTAAGCCTGTGCGGCGAACCGAAGACGCAGGCGCGCATGCAGCACATGCTCTCCAAGGGCAAGCCGCTGCGCAATTAATATCCTTCCAAATTAGGAATGAGGGGAGATCGCAATGAAAGAAGCTGTCATTGTATCTATAGCGCGTACGCCGGTTGGCCGGGCGAAGAAGGGGAGTCTCGCGCAGACGAGAGCTGAGGATCTGGGGAGAACGGTACTGGAGGAAGTTGTTCGACGCGCACCAGGCTTGAACAAATCGGATATTGAGGACGTCATACTCGGCTGCGCAATGCCGGAAGGCGAGCAAGGCTTGAACATGGCACGAATCTTGTCGTTGTATGCAGGTTATCCGCAGGAGGTGCCTGCGGTTACGGTTAACCGGTTTTGTGCTTCTGGCCTGCAATCGATCGCATTTGCTGCAGAACGGATTATGGCCGGCTCTGCGGACACGATTGTTGCCGGCGGAGTAGAGAGCATGAGCGCGGTGCCAATGACCGGCTTCAAGCTTGCACCGCATCCGAAGCTGATCTCAGAAATGCCGGAAGTATACATGGGCATGGGATACACTGCGGAAAATGTTGCGAAGCGATTCGGCATTAGCCGTGAGGATCAGGATCAATTCGCTGCTAACAGTCATCGCAAGGCTGCGGCAGCCATCGCCGAAGGCAAATTCCGTGACGAGATTGTACCTGTCTCAACGGTACAGAGAGGGGTCGACAGCAATGGACGGCCTTGGGAAAAAGAACTGACCTTCGATATGGATGAATGCGTTCGGCCGGACACGACAGAAGAAGTGCTTGCGAAGCTGAAGCCTTCGTTCTCCGTGGGCGGCAGCGTCACGGCAGGCAATAGCTCGCCGATGAATGACGGCGCGGCAGCCTGTGTACTGATGAGCGCCGATAGAGCGAAGGAGCTTGGATTGAAGCCGCTTGCGGCCTTCCGCAGCTTCGCGTTGGCTGGCGTCGCGCCTGACATTATGGGCGTCGGACCTGTAGAAGCGATTCCGAAGGCGCTGTGCAAGGCCGGTATTACGCAGGATCAGGTCGATCTGTTTGAGCTGAATGAAGCATTCGCCTCGCAATGCCTGCATATCATTCGCCACTTAGGGCTGGATGAGAGCAAGGTGAATGTGAATGGCGGCGCGATTGCGCTCGGCCATCCGCTTGGCTGCACCGGCTCGAAGCTGACGGCAACACTCTTGCATGAGCTTCGCCGCCGTGGTGGCGGCTATGGTGTCGTATCCATGTGCATTGGTGGTGGAATGGGAGCTGCCGGAGTGTTCGAAGTGTTTGCTTAAACGCTGTGCGTAGACTTATTGCCTTGCATTGTTGCTCAGATTGATCAAATGATTCAAAGCCATTTATCCATTCTTAATCCACTTCGAAAGGAAGAAGATTACCATGACCATGTTGGAACTGAAAATCAAAGGCGGAAGCTTTGTCATTGATGACATCACTCCCGATGCGATTGTTACTCCGGAGGACTTCACCGAAGAACAGCGCATGATGGTGGATACAACTCGTGATTTCGTAGAAGGAGAAGTGCTGCCGCACGACGAAGAATTGGAAAAATTGAATTACGATTTGACGGTTAAGCTGATGCGCAAGGCCGGGGAAATCGGGCTGCTTGGCGCAGATATTCCAGAGGAATACGGTGGTCTTGAGCTCGACAAGGTTAGCTCTACGCTGATCGGCGAAACGCTGACCAAAGCATCTGGCTTTGCGCTCTCGGTTGGCGCGCATGTGGGTATCGGAACACTGCCGATCGTGTTCTTCGGCTCACCGGAGCAGAAGGCCAAGTACTTGCCTGACCTGGCGACAGGCGCTAAAATCGCTGCTTATTGCTTGACGGAGCCGTCATCCGGATCAGACGCGCTTAGTGCGAAGTCGACAGCGAAGCTGTCTGAGGATGGTAGTCATTACGTGCTGAATGGCTCTAAAATTTTTATTACAAATGCAGGCTTCGCGGATATTTTTATCGTATATGCGAAGGTAGACGGCAAGGACTTCACGGCATTCATTGTTGAGAAGGGAATGGAAGGCTTCACGGTTGGGCCGGAAGAGAAGAAGATGGGCATCAAGAGTTCTTCCACTTGTCCGCTCTTCTTCGAGGACGTCAAGGTTCCAGTGGAGAATGTGCTTGGAGAGGTAGGCCGCGGACATGTCATTGCGTTCAATATTTTGAACATCGGCCGTTTCAAGCTGGGCGCGGGATGTCTCGGAGCAGCGAAGGAAGCGATCGAGCTGAGCGTGAAATATGCTGGCGAACGCAAACAGTTCGGCAAGGCGCTTACAGAATTCTCTCTGATCGGCAATAAGCTGGCGGATATGAACATCCGTACTTATGTAACGGAGTCGATGGTGTATCGGACTTCTGGCTTGGTGGACAATGTGCTGAAGGACATCGATTACAAGCAGCCGGATTCGGGGCAGTTAATGGCCAAGGCAATTGCTGAATATGCGCTTGAATGCTCCATTAATAAAGTGTTCGCTTCAGAGGTGCTTGATTTTGTAGCCGATGAAGGCGTACAAATTCACGGCGGCTACGGCTTTACGCAGGAGTATAAAATTGAGCGCATCTACCGTGACTCCCGCATTAACCGCATTTTCGAAGGAACGAATGAAATCAATAGATTGCTTATCCCAGGAACGCTGCTTAAGAGGGCCGCCAAGGGAGAATTGCCGCTCCTGCAGAAGGCGAAGGCGCTCCAAGCCGATCTGATGTCTATCGTATCCAGGCCGGAATCAGGTGGAGCGATGGAGCAGGAGGAACATCTCGTTCAGATGGCCAAGAAGATATTCCTTATGCTTGGTGGATTGGCGGCTCAGAAATACGGTACATCGCTTGAGCAGCATCAGGAAATCTTGAGCAACCTTGCTGATTTAATGATTGCTGTATATGCAATGGAAAGCACGCTGCTGCGCACTCGCAAGCTGATGGCGAAGTCCGGCGAAGCGAAAGCAAAACTTGCGATGCAGATGACAACCGTATACATGCATGAGGCATTCGCTGATATTGAACGAACAGCCAAGGAAACGCTGGCGGCAATGGAGTCAGGCGATGTCTTGCGCACGCAGCTGTCCATTCTGAAGAAGCTGGCGAAGAGCACGCCGATTGACGGCGTTGGCATCAAGCGTGAGATAGCGGAACGCGTGATTCAAGCGGAAAAATACGTGGTCTCGTAATACGCGGGAGCTCCCCGCGAGGAAGGGATGGTTAGGCATGCCATTGGAGAAGCCATGGCTCCGTCATTACCCGCAGGAAATTGACCCGACGTATGATTACCCGCGACAAAATGTCGCCCAATTCCTCATTGATGCAGCCCAGGAATATCCGACACGGCCTGCGCTCGAATTCATGGGGAAGCAGCTGAGCTATGAGCGGCTGCTTGAAGAATGCTGCCGATTCGCAAACGCGCTTGTGCGGCTTGGGATTGGCAGGCAAGAACGAGTGGCAATTATGCTGCCCAACTGTCCACAGACCGTTATTGCGTATTACGGTACGTTAATGGCTGGTTGCATAGCTGTACTGACGAATCCGCTTTATAAGGAGCGGGAGCTGGCGATCCAGCTAGCCGATTCCGGTGCGGCTGCGATCATAACTCTTGATGTATTATATCCGCGTGTGCGTGCCGCTCAGGCACGCACACCGCTTCGGCACGCGATCATAACCTCAATTAAGGATTACTTGCCCTTTCCGAAAAACGTGCTGTTTGCCTTTAAAATGAAGAAAAATGTTCAGGCGGCAGGGATCACCTATAACGATCATGTTCATGCCTTCGTACCGCTGCTCAAAAGCGTACCGCCAAGATTTATGTGCGCCGAGGTGGATGGAGAACATGATCTGGCATTGCTGCAGTATACGGGAGGGACGACAAGCACCCCAAAAGGGGTGATGCTGACTCATCAGAACTTGGTTGCCAATACGATGCAATCGGCTGCATGGTTCTATAAGGTAAAGCGCGGAGAAGAAATCTTCTTGGGAGCGCTTCCATTTTTCCATGTGTTTGGAATGACCATTTTGATGAATCTGTGTACGTTATGCCGGGGGATGAACGTGCTTGTGCCGAAATTCGAGCCCACTGAGATGCTGCGCATTATTCATAAGCTGCGCCCGACCGTGTTCCCAGGGGCACCGACGATGTACATTTCGCTCATTAATCATCCTGACACGGATCGTTATGACCTATCTTCCATCCACACGTGCATTAGCGGTGCAGCTTCGCTGCCGCTTGAGGTGCAGGAGAAGTTCGAGGCGATAACAGGCTGCGTGCTTATCGAAGGGTACGGCTTGACGGAAGCATCGCCGATTACGCATGCGAACCTGCTCTGGGGCAAGCGCAAAAACGGCTCTATTGGCATTCCATTCCCCGATACGGAGGCGAAGATTGTTGATTCCTACACGGGAGAAGAGCTGCCACAGGGCGAGGTAGGGGAACTAGTTGTCCGCGGACCACAAGTAATGAAGGGGTATTGGAACAAGCCGGAGGAGACCGTAACAGCGCTTCGGGATGGCTGGCTGTATACAGGGGATCTGGGCAGGCAGGATGAGGATGGCTTTTTCTCCATTATTGATCGAAAAAAAGATTTGATCATTGCCGGCGGGTTCAATATTTATCCGCGGGAAGTGGAGGAAGTGCTGTACGAGCATCCTTGCGTGAAGGAAGCCGTCGTCGTCGGTGTGCCCGACTCCTACCGAGGAGAGACAGTCAAGGCATATATTGTGACTCGCACAGGTACCCATGTGACCCAAGAGGAGTTAAATGTCTGGTGCCGCGAGCGGATGGCCTCCTTCAAGGTACCGCGCCAATACGAATTTCGCAGTGAGCTGCCGAAGACGATTGCAGGCAAGGTGCTGCGCCGCATGCTTCTGGAAGAGGAAGAATTACTGGTGAAAAAGTAAAGAAGCAAAAAAGGCGAATAAGCAATTAAGCGAAAAGCAGTAGAACCACTAGCAGGCATAAGGTTGAATACGAAAGCGATCGGAGGCGGAGATTTTTATGGCAGAACAGGCCGCATCCCCAGTAGCTATTGCCAGTGAGCGACTTGATCAATTGTATGCGCAAGCGAAGGGAACCTTCTGGGATTACCTTGGCTGCGAGACGATTACGGCAGAGCCGGGGCATGTCGTTCTGAAACTTGATGCTGAACCCCATCATTTGAACGTCATTGGCATCGTTCATGGAGGGGTACTGTCCTCCCTATTGGATAACGCTATGGGATTGGCTACGATGCTGGCTCGTCCTGATGAACATACCGTTACGTCCAACTTGAACGTCAACTTCGTTGCGCCGCTGCATACCGGAGAAATTCGAGTTACGGCGGAAATCGTGCATGAAACGCGCCGTTCAATTACGTGCACAGGACGAGTAACGGATGCAGATGGCAAGCTCGGTTCCCTTGCGCTGGCGACATTCCGGGTGATATAACACCATGTAATAGGTAACGGTAACTTCATAAAGCAAGCCCCTGTACCAATCGGTCAGGGGTTTTTGCATTGTTAAGAAGGTTAGGAGTGTTGGCGCAAATTTAGTGATGAGGAGAGACGGCACTCGGTACATCCGCAACTACGAATATCTCTTAGCCTAGTTCGATTAAGTGTAGGTTAGTAAGGTTATGCTAGAAGGAGAGAATGCCTATCAGGCAGGGTAGAAGTAGGGCCTATACGGCGATAGAAGTGGAGAGGAGTCCGAAGTATGCTGGTTCGATTCGGATACGTGGCGATGTCCGTCACGGTGGCGAATGCTTCGCCGTCGCGCACGATGACATTCACATCATTTTGTAAACTGGAAGATCGCGCCGCGGCGTTGCGCAAGGCGGAACGCATAGCGGAAGAAAATTTGCATAATACATTGCGGCTCTTGAAGCATAATCGTGCGCATGACATTCAATTGTACCGCTTCTCTTCGAAGCTAATCCCGCTGGCTACACATCCCGAACTAAGCGACTGGGATCCATTCCCGGCCTTGCAGGAGGCATTTCAGGCAATTGGACAATATGTTAACGAGCATCATATGCGCGTGTCATTCCATCCCGATCACTTTACCGTCCTGAGTACGCCGCGCGAAGATGTGCTCATCAAGTCTGTAAAGGATCTGGAGCATCATGTTCGGATGTTCAAGGCCATGGGAGTGGATGCTCGTGCGAAGAACAACATTCATGTCGGCGGGGCATACGGAAATAAGAAGATCGCGGGAGAGCGATTCATAGAGAACTTCAAGACATTGTCTGAAGAGGTACAGAAGCGCATGACACTGGAGAACGACGACAAAACCTTCAATGCGGTAGAGACACTTCATATAAGCGAGCAGCTTGGTGTTCCGATGGTACTGGATATTCACCATCAGTGGGTAAATCATGAAGAGGAATCGTTGGATGAGCTGTGGCCGCGCATATTGAAGACATGGCAGACGCCATTTGGGCAGGCGGACGCAGCGCCGGACGATCCCCTCCCACCTAAAATCCATGTATCCAGTCCGAAGAGCGCTTCCGATATACGTGGCCATGCCGATTATGTGGAAGTGAAGCCCCTGCTCGCCTTCCTCAGGGCGATTGCTCCCTATACGGAGCGCATCGATGTCATGCTGGAAGCGAAGCAGAAGGACGGGGCATTATTTCAATTGATGCGGGATCTTGTCCCTTATACGGCGGAAGGGGTTACGATTCTCGACCAAGCGAGCGTGCGAATTGATCCGTAGCTCTTAGCGATGAGATCCACTTGCTACTTGAAAATCAAGCAAAAATAGGATACGTTGAAAAAAGAGCTTTTCCGCAACAGCCAAAAGGGACATGCATAGTTCATGAAACCAAATTTGATGATGCGAAATGGCGAGAGGAGGAAATTTAGCAATGTCTCAATTATTAGCAGGTAAAAATATCGTGGTTATGGGTGTCGCGAACGATCGCAGCATCGCATGGGCCATCGCGCAATCACTCGCCGCACAAGGCGCAAGACTGGCATTTACATACGAGAGCGAACGTGTAGAAGCGCGTGTACGCAAGTTGGCAGAGACGATTCCAAACGCCATCATTCTTCCGTGCAACGTTACAGTAGATGAAGAGATTGATCAATTGGCAGATAGACTTCGTGAAGAATTCGGTACACTGCATGGTCTTGTGCACAGTATCGCATTTGCGAAAACAGAAGAATTGACAGGACTGTATGCAGATACGTCCCGTGCAGGCTTTGCGCTTGCGCAAGACATTAGCGCATACTCTCTCGTAGCTGTAGCACAGCGCTTGCATCCGCTCATGACAGAAGGCGGAAGCATTATGACGATGACATACCTCGGCGCAGAACGCGCGATGAAGAACTACAATGTCATGGGTGTAGCGAAAGCTGCGCTTGAGGCTTCTGTTCGCTACTTGGCGGCAGATCTGGGACAGTTCAACATTCGCGTCAATGCGATCTCCGCAGGTCCGATCCGTACGCTTGCTGCGAAGGGCATCAGCGACTTCAACTCGATCTTGAAGCAGGTTGAAGAGAAGGCTCCACTGCGCCGCACGACAGACACGGCGGAAGTTGGCGATACTGCAATGTTCCTCATGAGCCACTTCTCACGCGGCATTACAGGTGAAGTGATCTACGTGGACAGCGGCTTCCACATTGTCGGCGTGTAACACTCGACTTCCATATCCGCCTTGCCTGGCAGCCGCCTGAATTGGTAGCTGCCTGCGGGCGGATTTTTATTTATCCGGGTGGCGGGCAATCTCATACCGCTCAGTAATAGGGGCTTACTATGTGAGGAGAAAGTAGGAGCATCCAAATGGCAGCAACCATTGTATTTCTTGTTCTTATTGGCCTAATTGCAGCAACGTTCGGCAGTCTTGTCGGACTGGGCGGCGGTATTATCATCGTACCGGGGCTGATTTTTTTCGGGCCGCATTTGCTAGGAGAAGCGATATCCTCCCAGACAGCGGTGGGAACTTCATTAGCGGTGCTTATTTTTACAGCGCTTTCCTCCACACTTGCCTATATGAAGGTGAAGCGGGTGGATTGGCGAAGCGGTGCGATTTATTTTATAACGAGCGGGCCTGCTTCTATGCTGGGTGCGGCATTAACGGAGTATTTCAAGGACAATGTATTTAACTTGGTGTTCGGGTTCTTCATGCTCGGGATGGCAATTCTGATGATCGTGAAGGAACGGCTGAAGCCGGTGAATATCACATGGCGAGGCACACGTACGTATGTAGATCTCTCTGGTCAAGAGACCGAATATGGATACAGCGTTGTGCCGATGCTGTTTATTGGATTTGCAGTCGGCTTCATCTCAGGGCTGTTCGGGATTGGGGGAGGCTCGTTGTTCGTTCCGCTTATGGTGCTGTTATTTCGCTATCCGCCGCATGTCGCTTCAGCCACATCCATGTTTGTCATTTTTCTATCCTCCATTCTCGGAACTACGGTTCATGCCTGGAATGGATCGGTCGATTGGATGCTGGTAGCGGTATTGGCTCCAAGCGCTTGGATCGGCGGAAGATTAGGGGCTGCAATTGCGAATCGAATGTCTGGCAAAGGGCTGTTGCTTGTCCTCCGAATTACCCTGTTCGTACTGGCAATTCGCATGATTGTGAGTGGATTTGCAGGCTCATGAACATTTTACATAGGCTAGGATATTCGAACGAAACTTATAACTGATTACTACGTATATTGGAAGAAAAGGAAGCAATTTTTAATAGAAAGTAGCGTGAAGCCTTGAATACTTCAGATAAAACTCCACACGTGGTCACCAGTAAAAGTTATACAGCGGTAGCGGTCAACTGTGCGGCTAAGACAGGTGAATGGATCAAGAGTAAATTAGGGCAGTACATATCGCTCAATATAAAATCATCTATGCACGATCTCGTTACCGAAATTGACAAAGGAGCCGAGCAGATGATCCGTCGTCTGCTGTTGACTCATTTTCCACAGCATGCCGTTTTCGGTGAAGAATCAGTAGATCCTGGCAAGGATGCAGCCAAGCGGGCGTTGGAGAATGCACTGCAGGAGGAATATGTATGGATCATCGATCCGCTTGATGGTACCACGAACTATGTTCACGGGTTCCCATTCTACTCCGTTTCAATTGCTTTGGCGCATAAGGGAGAAGTCATTGTTGGGATTGTGTACGATCCGATGAGAGACGAACTATTCGTCGCAGAGAAGGGAAAGGGGGCCTATGTGCACGGAAGCCGAATGCAGGTGGCGCCTGAGCAGCAGCTTGGAGCCAGCTTGATTGCAAGCGGATTCCCCACGGAGCGCGAGCGTGCGCTGCCTGCGAATCTGGCGGGAATTACTGCACTTGCGCCGCAGGTTCGCAACATCCGTACCGCAGGTTCGGCTGCTCTCCATATGGCCTATGTAGCGGCAGGCCGCTTGACAGGGTTCTGGGAACTCAACCTGAATGCTTGGGATTTGGCGGCAGGAAGCTTGCTGATCACGGAATCTGGTGGCAAGGTGACAGATACGTATGGCAAGCCCTATCATTTGGGCGTGCGTGATGTCGTTGCTTCGAACGGACATATCCATGGCTCCTTCATTGAAGCGCTAAGAGATGCGAAAGCTCAAGGGTAGAGAATAGCATTCAAGCTCATACTAGTGGAAGCATATGTTTGAGGGAGGTGTTCCTGTGGCTGAACGGGACAAGGATTCACAAGAACGACTGGAAGCGGAGCTGCATGAGCGTCTGACGGCTGGGGAGATGGAGTCCGAAGAGCCAAGTGAGGCTGTGCGACGGCGGATAACGCCGCGGACCGAAATCCGTATTCAGACGACGCTGGATCCAATCGTGGAAGAGACGAATCGGTATCGCTCTATCGCTGAGGAAGTAGACGACCGTTATGACCAATATATGAAGCGCGCTAAGCGCGATGGAGAATCCCGGACATAGTCCGGGATTTTTTTGTGTACCAAAACCATTGACTGAAGTGAGTCATCTTACTATCGAAATTCATTTTGAGGGAGGAAGTTGTTGAAATGATGTCGTACAAGAAGATGATTGCCGTATTATCCGTATCCAGCATGCTCATCATTGCGTCGCCGATAAGTATGGAGGCAGCCCAATCCAAGCAAGAGGTTAAACAGGAGAACGGAATCCTGAAGCCGGAACAGATCGACAAGGAGATCCTTGGAAATCTGGATGCCGTGTATCAGGAATTATCGGGTAACTCGGATTTGAAAATGACATGGGAGCGAATTACTGAAAGCCCGAATAATTTATATTTCTTTATGGGGAAGGATGGGAATCAAGCACAAGTGAACCAAAAGACTGGTGAAGTTCAGAGGGCAACTTGGTTTGCAAAGGCGGATCAAGGAAATGAGTCCCTTCGAACAGCGGCTATCACGGCGGTTAAGGAATTGGATTCTTCTTGGAATGTATCTTTTAATAAAGTGCAGCGCACATTCGAGAAGGATACTGAGACTTTATTCACGTCATTTACGGGAAATAATATTTGGGTATCGCTTGATAACGATAAGGTAATGAGCATTAACCTCACCTATGACTATTCGAAGGCGCCTGCGAAGGTCAAAAAAGGAGCAGAGCAAGTGTTGCAAGCACTGGATGCAAAATCCTTCTCGATCAAGGAAGGGACATTGAACAAAGCAAAGGATAAATCGAGTTGGCAATTCACGGCGTATAAAAGCAAGGAAAAACGGATTATCATTGATGTAAACGGTGAAACCGGAAAAGCAACAAAATTCAATCAATCTGGGAAGTCGGCAGGCTCCTTGCTTGACATTACCGATAAAAAATTCAGCAAATTTAAAAATGAGGATGTACTGGCTGCCGTTAAGCCGCTGGCTAAAAAAGTGTTCGGAATTGATTTGACAGGCTACAGCGTAACTCGCGGAAAAGGTGAGATGGCCAATCGCTTTACATTTAAGAAAGATGGGAAGCCGGAGGTTTCTGGAAATATTAATGAAAAGGGAGAGTTCTACTCTCTTGAAGTTTCGGGTCAATGAACAGTTACTCTACATGCACTTGCTTTTCGCGAGTGCATGTTTTTTTATCTATTTTTTTCATTTCTGTATAAAAAAACTATTTTAAATGGTTGTGCATCTTATTATCGAAATTGACTTCAAAAGTAGGAGGAACGATAATCATGAGATCAAATAAAAAACAACTAACAGGCAAGGAAGTCGAATTGGAAGCAGTCTCGGAATCCAAAGGAACGACGTAATATCATATTTTCCGTTTCCAAAACTATTTAGGGCCTCCATGCATCATAGTGGTGACCGAAGGGGGAGGAACTATGGATCAGAAGATGCTGATTGTCCGCGCGCAGCAGGGCGATACACATAGCTTTGCACTAGCGGTACAGCAAATTCAAGACCGATCGTACCGAATCGCATATAGTTATCTACACGATGAGGCCGCCAGTATGGACGCAGTATGCGATGCTGTGGAGAAGGCCCTTATTCATATACAGAAATTGAAAGACCCCGAAAAATTCAACACTTGGTTCACTCGGATTGTCATCAATCAGTGCAAAACCTATTTGCGTAAAAATAAATCGATAGTCTACATAGAGGACGAAGAGGTTATGGGAGTCGCAAAGCGTCCGCCGACGGACGAAATGCTGGATTTTCAGGCTCTTATGGAGCAGCAGCCGCCAATGACGCGGATGCTCATCCAATTGAAGTATGTCCAAGGATACACACTAGAAGAAATTGCAGAGATGACAGATATGCCGCTAGGCACGGTTAAAACGAAAATATATAACACAATTAAGTTGTTTAAAAAGCAAATGATGCCAGAAATGAAGGAGGCTAGATGCTGATGGAATTTAGGGATGAGGAGATCGAAGCAATGTTCGCAAAATTGCCCGAAGTGCCTATTCCACCTAATCTGTCTCAACGGATTGCGGAGCGGATCGAAAATATGGATCGCCGCCGCCATCGGACGAAGATTGTACAGCGCAGCATAGGAACGGTTGCGGCCGGCGTTTTGCTGTTCTCTGGCTCGATCATGTTTGTGCCTTCCTTTGCCGCGTATGCGAAGCAAATCCCCGGACTGGAGGCCGCAGTCAAGTGGCTGGAGGGGGCGGGCAGCTTTATGGGTATCCGCAATGCCAAGGAGCATGGCTACATTCCGGTACAAACCTACCGTACAAAGTGGGGAGAGCGGGAAGTAAGCGTCGATAATTTATATTTGGAAGATGATCGTCTGTTCGTTACGGTTACAATCAAGGGCGAGGATATTGCCGAGGCGCAGCGTTCCCGCCGATTGTATGACGAGTTCGAGGATTATACGGCTACGCTGCCTGAATTTGACGAACACCGATTCTCGGATGGAAGCAATCATACGACTTCCTATCATATTGAATCCGAGGATGAGTCGCGTAAACAGGCTAAAGCAAAAGCGGATGGTATTGTTACTTGGACATATGACATTCCTTTGCTGCCAGAATACGTCGAACAGCTGAAACGAGAAGATAAGGATCGGAAAATAACGATCCGGCTCACAAAAATTAAACGCAATGACGAATACAAAAACATTTATTCCGAATCAGAGGATATTCAGGTTCCGCTCGGTATCAATAATATAAAACCAACTCGTGTGGTCAATCTGGAGCGGACGGCAGAGCAGGCAAACTCGATTGTACAGCAGTTTGCTCTTAAGGATATTACGATCTCACCAACCCGTATGCTGCTGGAGACTCGAACTCGAATTCAAGATGAAGGAAAGGCAGATCTGCATCCAGGGTACGATTGGGATGAGATTGTCCGAGAAAATCTTATTCTGAAAGACGAGACCGGTAAAGTATATCCGATTCGACAGTCTTCAGGATTTAATGATTTGGTGAATGGGGTCAGTCGCAACCAGTGGGAGTTCGTCCCGTCTATTTATTTCGAGAATAAGCCGAAGCGCATGACCCTGGAACTGAAGAGATTGTATGTGACTCAAGCCCGGCCCAATCATACGTTCCGTCTTCGCATGGATGATAAATATCCGAAAAAGATCCAATATCAGGGCAAGGATATAACGATATTAGGCACGGAGTATGACAATAAGGGAGTCCTCCATCTCAAGGTTCAGCCAGATCAAGCGGGAAATAACCCGTTTCAGAGCACATTCTTGACGTATGAGCCTTACTACTTGAAGCTTCAGGGATCAGGATCGAACGAGACTTGGAAGCAATATGACTTGAAGCTGGATACACCAGAGACGAGAGCTATCCCAATGACTGGCAAGCAATTAAACGAAAAATATGAAAGAAATATTACGTTCAATTGGGTATTGGGAACGATTTTTGAGGATAAGGATAAGTGGGGGCAGGAGAAGGTCAAGCAAGATGTTTATGATATTGCGATTATGGCCCCGAAGCTGGACGAATATGAAATATCGCTACGAAGATACAATGAGCCGGTTGAGGTTAATCAGAAGATTGAGTTTACAATCCCGCCGCTCGCAGGAGAACACGATCAAGTAGGCAGCTTGACGGAGGCGAAGCATGGCAAGACGGTGAACGACCTCGATTCTCCCTTGTTAGAGCGCATCAAGCAGGCAGTACGAGAAGTTGCTGGTCGTGACATTGATCTGCATGGAGTCGAGGAATACCGTGGATCAACTTATCATGATGTTACCGTCTATAGTAAGGATAACAAGAGCTATGCCGCTCTTGATGTGAAGCGGGGAACTTTCGATGTGAACATCTCTATGAACTACGCTGAGCTGCCAGATAAGATGAAGCGGATTGTTGAAGCACAAACAGGACTGGACGAAAATCAGCTGGCTGCCCGTATTCAGGACATTACTCGGGCAAAGACAAGGGTCGATCGGGATGTGCATACCTGGATTACAGGAAAAGATATCGACATCGAGATGGAGGGAGAGCGAGTCCTTAGCATGTCTTATGACATTCCGATGGATCAAGTAAGTGCTAAGGCGCTTGAGTCGGCTAAGAAAGCTTCCCTCACCGTTAGAGGGAAAGAAACCCCGATGGCGCTTGCAAGCCGTACGTATCGCTATGACAGCCGTATCGGAATTGCGAAGGATTATTACGATTTAGAGGATCAGGAGCGTGATTTGTCCATTCAGGTTGGCTATAACACTGGACGCATACTGTCCGTTTATGATTCCGACATTTTAGAAACGGGAACGAATGCAACCGAGGCCCTCTTCGACAAATTCTCGAATAAGCAGGTGCTTGACGCAGCGGCACCTGACGTGAAAAGGCTGTTCGGCATTGATCTGAACGGGTATTCGGTTGAGCGATATAACGGTCAAAACTGGTATATCCTCAAAAGAGAAGGCAGTCTGACGATTGAAGGGCAAATGAATCGTTATTCGAAGTTCTACCGCCTGGATATTGATACTAATAACGATATAAATTTAAATTAGACAAGAGAAAAAAAGGTTAGAAAAGCTGACCCGCGAAGCAGAATTCGCTTTGTGGGTCAGCTTTCTGTGTTCATAGGGGTAGTCAGGCTGTAGAAAAAGAAATCCTAATTGTAGAGCTCCCTGCGTACATATCAAAAAGGTGGTGTTTAGGTACAGCCGACATGAGCTATTACGGCCAGGTTTCTTAGTTGGAGCGGGGGGATGCGGTTGATTGGCTTTCTGATATGGGTGTTAAGCTGGGTGTGCCTGTTCTGGATATGGGGCGAGGCATCAGCGCGCAAGGGGAAGCATATTGGTTGTTTATGGGCGCTTGTTGTCTTCCTGCTTGGTCCAGTAGGGATTATTCTCTATCTCATTTTGCGCAACTATGATTAGGGAGAGTTTATCTTTTATCTAAGAATCATTGGGGCAAAGTTTGAATACGGCCAGAAAAAAAAGGAACTGACTCTCTGCATAACTGGATGCAGGGAGGACAGTTCCTTTTGTGCTAACGGTGCGCCTAGGTTGCTTGTGCAGTTGGCGCTGCCTTCGTATAGGTGATAGCTTGGCTGCCCATTTGCTCCCATCCGCGCTTGAAGGCGGCGCGCGTGATACGATCGCGGCGACCAAGCGGATCATGCACGTATACATATTGCTCGTCATAGCCGATCACGAGCAAGGAGTGCTCATAGTAGGTCACTTGGATTGGCCCATCAGCAGTATTCCAAGTGACCCAAGCGTTAGCGGGAACAGAATCGTACAGTGTCGTATGGATTACCCATACTGGCGTTCCTTGTCCAACCGTCCATAACAGATGATCAAAGGAAGTACCGGTCATATCAATGATTCGTCCCGGTAAATACTTCTCCGCGACCTCTGCTATCGGCTCATGATACACCCCGAGACCAGGATTGGCGAACGTGTACATATCACCGACGAATCCGCGATGCGGATTGCCGAAATAAATGCCGCCATTCTTCTTCTCATAAGGCGTTGTATCTTTACGGATATTCTTCGCAAGCTCCATCTTGTCTACCTTCTGACCTGCGGATTGCAAGAGCATAGCAAGCGCAGTCACTTCACAGCCGCGCGGCAGCTCAGGGAGCTGCAAAATAAGCGGTGCTCCATTCAAGCGGATCGACTTCGGCGCAGGCTTCTTCGGATCCCACATCACATGCTGACCGCGGTAGGTGACTCTGCGTCCAGGAACCTGCTTCGCGTAGTTAACGGCGTCTTCCCAGCGGTGGAACAGTGCGGTATAGCTTGTTCCCATCTTGACCGCATACGAGCCGAAGGCATCGTAGGCTAGATAGGAGGACAATTCCTCTCTCCACTCGTTCCACTTCTCTTGTTTAGGCGCCTTCGGTGTCGTGGTCAGCGCGATAACGCCGTCGCTGCTGTAAATATGCCGACCAAACGCTTTACTAGCCGGTCGAAGCGGGACGTAGGTAACTCCGTCCTTCTGGACGGGCAATGTGTTGACAGAGACTGCGGATTTGCTGCCGGATGGGGTCGCGATACTAACCTTGCCTGCCTCGAGCGAATACGTAATCTTCGCGTCGTCTCTTGATAACGTAAGAGTTCGGCCACTCTTATCGACAGCCAGCTCTGCGTCAAGCTTGTCCGCCAAGAAGCGGGCAGGTACAAGTGTCTCTCCCTTCTCTTGATAAGGAGCAGCCTTCGGCTCGGACTCTGCAAGCGGCACCAGATAGCGGCCTACCCTTGCAGTGTTGCTGTACAGCAACAGAACAATGTCATCCGAAGGCGGCCCGAAGGAGAAGGATAGGGAACCTTCCTTGAGCTTAGAGAGAATAAAATTTTGAAAGGGAAATGCACATAAAGCTAGCAATATAAGAAACAGCAGCCATCGATTCAGCTGCCTGACGATTCGCGGCAAAGTTTATACCCTCCTCAGACATACTCCCTTCTTATATCGGCAATGTACCGAGGTTTCATTAGGTACTAAATTTTTTACCCCATTTATCCAATAAATGAACCTTTTATAGAAGATAGTTGTTAATCTAGTAGTGCATGTTCAAGGGGAGCAGCAACTAGCGATGTGTAGGAAAGGTGGAGAACCTGTTGACGGACAGGGAATTTTTCGAACGATACAACAGAGATGTATACAGGACCTGCTACTATATGCTGCGCAATGCCTCGGATGCGGAAGACGTCTGCCAGGAGGTGTTTATGAAGGCGCTCACGTCGGGATGGGAGCAGGTGGAGTTTCTCAAGACGTGGCTCATGCGAATTACGGTCAATCATTGCCTGAATCACTTGCGCAGGAGTAAGTCGAGATGGATGAAGGAGAAGATGCTGCTCTTGTTCCAACGGGAGCAGGTGGAGCCTTCAGTCCTAACTGTAGTCGAACAAAAGGAATCGGAGGACGAGTGGAAGCGGCGCCTCGCGAAGCTGCCTGACAAAATCCGCATCGTCATCACCCTGAGGTATACGAACGATCTGCCGCTTGCCGACATCGCGGAGATTCTGGATATTCCGGTGGGAACCGTGAAATCTCGGTTGAACCGGGGATTGAAGATGATGAGGGTCATATTGGACGAACTGGACGACGACTTGAAGCTGCCGGATGAGAAATCACCCAAGCGGAACAGCAGCTTGGGAAGAAAGGAAGGTGAGGAACTTGGAGAAAAAAACAAACGAAGTAACGAATCTTTCTCAGCAGCTGGGCGATGATGGCAGCCATTCCTACCCGGACTTCGAGGCGATGTGGATACGGATCGAGGCGACCAGAAATGAGCAGGACGAACAAGGAACTTATGCGGCCCCGTTACAGACGAAACCGGTATTCCGCGGGCGCAGGTTGGCTGTGCTGTCAGTGGCTGTGTTTGTGCTATTGGCTACTCCAGTGCTCGCTTATATTACCGGGAAGTGGGATTTTAAAAATCTTAAAGGTGTGGAATCAGCGATCCAACAGGGATACGGGCAGCCGATCAATAAGAAGATTACGAATAGCGGCGTCACATTCACTATCGATACAGCGGTGTCCGACGATAATGGAACCACGCTGTTATACAGCTTGAATACAGGGGATAAGCAGGAGCGCAAATGGATGTTCGACCAATTTGAATTCAAAGACGATAAAGGAAATTCCATAGCGCGTATGGATCTTGTACAGATGATGAAGATGAAATGGGATAATGGCCTCTATTGGCATAATTGGAATGAAGAAAGCCGAACCTACAACGGCTTCTTCGATACGTCCTGGACGGTTCCCGGCAAGGAAGCGAATGTGCAATTGTCAGCGCGCGGGCTGCAGGCGTTCGACTACGTTCGTGTACCAATCGATTTGGATCCGCGCAAGGCAGAGGTGCAGACTTTTCCGATTCATGATGGTGGGATTGAGGAATTGAAGGTACAGTTCGTGAAAGACGGACAAGGGCAAGCACTCCTCAAATATTCTGTTTCTTACACGGATGATTCGAATTTCAACATCGTTGGCCCTCAAATTGTGGTGAAAAAGGAAGGGGGAATGGTAATTCGATCAGGTGATAGGGCGAATAGAATGATCCAGATTGAGGGGCATCTAGAATGGGGTGTACAAGAAGGCTATAGCTCGGACGAACTGCTTCAGGGCGGCAATTCATTCGAATTTGTGTATGGCGTGAAGGGAAGCCATATCGAGGGAGAATGGGATATCGACATGTTCACCTTGAACAAGGAGAAGGCGCTGCAGGCATCAGTGACCCGGGAATTAAATATTCCGCTCCACACGTCGCAAGGAGATTCGATCCTCCGCAAGCTGATTATCAGACCGACAGCGATAAAATTGGAGGTAGAGAATAAGAAAGTATTCGAGTACATTCCATACCGAGAAGTTTCGTTGCTCGTGAACGGACGTAAGCTTGAAGGCTGGGAGATGATACTGGAATATGCCAATACTTCGCTCTATGGATATCGGCAAGCCTTCACGTTTCCGGCAAGGCCCGACTTACGTTTGACCGCGGACACGCCGGTAGAATTGTTGTTGGAACGTGAGATCGAGAAGATAAAGGACTATAAGAAGCCAATCAAGTTGACAGCTATTTCAGATGAAAAGAAAGAAACGCTTGTGAACGTAGAGGGTTATCCGGTCAAAGTAACCTACTATACCAAAAACGGTGACCTGTATGTCGAGAACGAGAGCGAGGATCTAAAGTTCAGCGGCGTTTCTCAGACGTATATGAAACAGGGAGACGAGCGAAAATTCGGGGAAGCCCTGTTTTTCAAATGGGAGGAGAACTGGCTCGATTGGGAGAAATCCAACAAGTACGTAAACGTCTATCGCGGATTTAAGGGACATGAAACAGAGATTTACTTTTTCGAGTTCTTCATTCGACATTGGGATCGGAATATGAAAATAAAGCTGCAATAGGATGAACGATGCTGTCCTCGTCAGGATATGACGTGAGGGCAGCATTTTTTTGCATTCCTTCCAAATTAGTGAACCTAAATGAGAGCGGCTGTGTTAATTAGCATAGAGGCTTGCGCTTAGGGGATCCCATAAAACGCTATCGTGCGGCCTGAATAACAACCAATATCGCTTGAATAAGAGGGGAGAATAACCTATGAAAAATAAGATGAAAGTAACAATCGCTACACTTTGCAGCATTCTGCTGCTAGGTTCCATGAGCGCTGCTGTACAGGCAGCATCGTCGCAATCAATCAATAGCATCACGCTCAAGACGGCAGCAGCCAAAGCGCCGACTGATGCAGAAAAAAAGAAAATGTTCGAAGCGGAGAAGAAAAAGATATTTCAAATCAAAAAAAATCCGGGGGATTTCTATGTTCTATATGTCAGTGATAAAAAACTGAATGGCGGAAGTGAGTTTTTATATTCTTCGGAGTTCCCCAAATTCACAAAATATGAAGACTACAAGAACTGGACAGCTAAATTGAAGGGAGCAGTTATTCAGGAGCCAGAAGGGATGCCAGAAGGATATAAATTCGTAAATGGAGTAATCCAAAATCCGTATACACAGTTCAATGCGCAAGTGAAGGCTGAAGCCAAAGGCAAAGTGGTGTATTCCAAAAAGATAGAATGGGATGAAGCGGGAATGATCAGGCTGGAATATGCCAATGGCAAAAACAAATTGGTGCTGAGTCTGAGAAAGATAGAAAACGGAGTGGAAAAGAAAGCTAAAGAAGGATTCCAGTATGAGTCCGCTGACGAGAAGGCCAAAGAAAATGCTAAACAGCCAAAGAATGAAATCCTTCCAGACATCAATAATTCACTGTCATGGACAGAAAAAGGAGTAAGCTGCACGATTTCCACAAATCCCGAGAATCCTTTGACGAAGGAAGAGATGATCAAGCTTGCGAAAACGATGATTAAAAAATAGTTCTGGAGAGGAGCATTACCCATGAAAAACACAAAGAAAGTAACAATCGCTACCCTTTGCAGCATTCTGCTGCTAGGTTCCATGAGCGCTGCTGTACAGGCAGCATCATCGCAATCAAGCAATAGCATTGCGCTCAAAACGGCGGCTGGCAAAGCTCCGACTGATGCAGAGAAAAAGCAAATGATCGAAGCGGAGAAGGCAAGGATAGTAAAGCTCAAAAAAAATCCTGGTGATGTTTATCTCGTGTATGTCAGCGATAAGAAGCTGAATGGCGATAGTGAGTTTTTATACTATGTGGAATTCCCAACATTTCAGAAATACGAAGACTACGAGAAATGGACTTCTAAATTGAAGGGAGCAATCGTGCAGGAGCCAGAAGGGATGCCAGAAGGATATACCTTTGTTAAAGGAGTAATCCAAAGTCCGTTCAGCAAAAAATTCGAGGCACAAGTGAAGGCTGAAGCCAAAGGCAAAGTAGTATATTCCAAAAAGATGGAATGGACGGAAGCGGGAGAGATCAAACTGGAGTACAAAAAAGGAAAAGATAATATCATTCTCCAAATGCAAACGGTTCATACCGAAGAAAAGGAAGCTAAAGGATACACATACGAATCCGCCGCAGATAGCCAGCATACGGATCGAAATCAAGTTACCTGGTCGGAGAACGGAAAGATATTTTTCCTCTCTGTGAATCCCGAGAATCCATTGACGGAGGAAGATTTAATGGAGCTTGCGAAAACGATGATTAAAAAATGATACTATGCTGAATCCGGCAAAGCATTATACGGACGAGCAGTGAAGAAGGCGCAAGTGAAGCTGGAATTTTGCCCGCAAAGACAAATAAAACAGAAACAGCCATAGTCGTTTCCCCCCGGCTATGGCTGTTTGTTTGCTTAGGTTAGATATCTTAATCTTGTTTATTCAGCATATGGAATACTTGCTCGAGGTTCTTGTCTCCGCTGGACGACGACTTGAAGGGGCCAGAAGAGCATTTAAAACAGAAGAACTTGGGAGGAAAGGAAGGTGGGGGATCTGGAAAAAAGAATAAACGGAATAACAAAACTTTTCCAGCAGTTGGGCGATGAAGGCAACCATTCCTACCCGGACTTCGAGGCGATGTGGATGTGGATCGAGGCGGCTAGGAACGAGCAGGGCGATCGAAGGATCTCTGCCGCTTCGTTACAGATGAGGCCGTTGTTCCACGGACGCCGGTTGGCCGTGTTGTCAGTGGCTGTGTTTGTGTTGTTGGCTACTCCGGTGCTCGCCTATATTACCGAGAAGTGGGATTTTAATAATCATCAAGGTGTGGAATCAGCGATCCAACATGGATTCGGGCAGCCGATAAATAAGAAGGTTACGAATAGCAGCGTCACATTCGCCATTGATACGGCGGTATCCGACGATAATGGTACCACGCTGTTATACAGCCTGAATACAGGGGATAGGCAGGAACGAAAGTGGATATTCGATCAATTCGATTTCAAAGACAGTAAAGGAAACTTCATTGCACACCTGGATGATGTGCAGAAGATGCAAATGCACTGGGGAAAAGGCTACTATTCGCATGCATGGGATGAAGAAACCCAGACCTACAACGGCTTTTTCGAAACGCCTTGGACGGTGCCCGGCAATGAGACGGATATGCAATTGTCTGTGCGCGGGCTGCAGGCATATGACTACGTTCACGTTCCGATTGCTCTGGATCCGAGCAAGACAGAAGTACAGACCTTTCCGATTCACGGCGGCGGGATCAAGGAATTGAAGGTGCAGTTCGTGAAAGGCAGGAAAGAGCAAGTACTGCTCAAATACTCCGTGTCGTATACGAATGATTCGAATTTTAACATCGTTGGCCCTCAAATCGTAGTAAAAAAGGGTGGGAAGAAGGTAGATCGAACGGGCTATAAGATGACTGAATATATTGAGATTGAAGGGCATCCGGAATGGGGCGCGCAAGAAGGCTATAACCTGGGTGAACTACTGCAGGGCAGCAACTCATTCGAATTTGTGTATGGCGTGAAGGGAAGCTATATTGAGGGAGAATGGGATATCGGCATGTTCACCTTGAACAAGGAGAAGGCGCTGCAGGCATCAGTGACCCGGGAAATGAACATTCCGATCCGCTCGGCACAAGGGGGATCGATCCTCCGCAAGCTGATCATCAGACCGACAGCCATGAAATTAGAAGTGGATAATAAGAACGGATTTAGCGGACTTCCGTACAACTCGGTTTCGTTGCTGGTGAACGGTCATAAGCTGGAAGGAGAAGAAACATGGGATTATGCCAATTCTCCGTTAGGTGCTTACAGGAAAGTGTATACATTCTCGACACCCCTTGATTTGCGGCTGACCGTAGACGTGCCGATAGAATTGCTTCTGGAACATGAGTTTGAGGAGATAAGAGACTACAACAAGCCGATCAAGTTGACTCACATTACAGAGCAAAAGAAAGAAACGATTGTGAACGTAGAGGGTTATCCGGTAAAAGTGACCTACTATATGAAAGACGGTGACCTGTATGTCGAGAACGAGAGCGAGAATCTAGAGTACAGCGGCGCTTCTCAGACATACATAAAACAGGGGAATGAGAGGATATACGGGAAAGTCCTATTTTACCAATGGGAGAATAACTGGGTAGATTGGAGGAACTCCAACAAATTCATGAACATCTATCGCGGATTTAAGGGAACCGAAACGGAGCTTTGCTTGTTTAGTTTCGATATTCGACATTGGGATCGGAATTTGAAAATTAAACTGCAATAGGATGAACGATGCTGTCCACGTCATGATATGACGTGAGGCAGCATTTTTTTCATTCCTTCCAAATTAGTGAACCTAAATGAGGGCGGTTGTGTTAATTAGGATAGAGGCTTGCGCCTAAGGGATCCCAAAACACTATAGTGTGGCCTGACTAACATCCAATATCGTTTGAATTAGAGAGGAGCATTACCCATGAAAAACACAAAGAAAGTAACAATCGCTACACTTTGCAGCATTCTGCTGCTAGGTTCCATGAGTGCTGCTGTACAGGCAGCATCGTCGCAATCATTCAACAGCATTACGCTCAAGACGGCAGCAGCCAAAGCTCCGACTGATACAGAGAAAAAGAAAATGATCGAAGCGGAGAAGGCAAGGATAGTACAGATCAAAAAAAATCCTGGGGATATTTATCTCGTGTATGTCAGCGATAAGAAGCTGAATGGCGGAAGTGAGTTTCTATACTATACAAATTTCCCGACATTCACCAAATATGAAGACTACGAAAAATATAGTTCTACATTAAAAGGGCCTATCATACAGGAGCCAGAGGGCATGCCGGAGGGATATACCTTTGTCAAAGGAGAAATCCAGAATTCAATCGGTCGTAAGATATTGGAGGCACAAGTGAAGGCAGAAGCTAAAGGCAAAGTGGTGTATTCCAAAAAGGTAGAAGCGCCAGAGGTGGGAGAGATCAAGCTGGAGTACGCCAAAGGAAATGATAAGTTGTTCATGGAACTCTACACGCTAGAGACAGATAAGAATGCTAAAGACAAAGGGTTCGAGTACAAATCTGCTGACGAATATGATGCAGAAACAAAGAAGAAGTATCCTCAATTCGTTAGAAATTCGGTGTCATGGACGGAGAAAGGGGTAAGATTCACCATTGCCACGAATCCCGGTAATCCATTGGCGAAGGAAGAGCTGATCGAGCTCGCGAAAACGATGATCAAGAAATGATAGGGAATAAGGCCGACAGAAGCTGCAGGTTAGGGTTGCCTGCGGCTTTGGATACGGAAGCAAAGGAGAATGATAGGCGAGATGCGATGGGGTTCGTGGTTGAAGCAAGGCACGATTCTGGTAAGCATTATGGCTCTGGTGAGTGGATGCTTCGGAACGAAGCCTGTGCTGGAGGAGCTTGGTAAGGATGGCCGCGGCAAATTAAAGGTGCTTTACTCTAATGAGGGCGATTTTTTTCGAGAATACGGAAATGTATTTACGCTCAAATTTCCGAATATCGACATCGAAGTGGTCGAGACCAAGGGATTATACCAGCAGATGCAAATCCAAAAAGGTGTTGATTATGGGACGCTATTAACGAAGCTGATCGATGAACAGCAGCCAGATGTGTTGACTCTATCAGCTCCAAGCTATGAAGAGTACGCATTGGACGGCAAATTATATAATCTAGATTCGATCATCAAGCAGGAGCAATTCGATCTGGAAGGGTTCATGCCAGGCTTGATCGATATGGTGAGAGAGCAGGGAGGAGGCGCGCTATTTGGCCTGCCGCCGTTTTTCTATACGGATGTACTCTACTATAATGCCGATTTATTCAAAGCGAATGCGATAGATCTGCCCAAAGGCGGCATGACCTGGAAAGAACTGTTTGATCTGGCTGCGCGCTTCGAAGATGCGGGAATGCCGGGGCTATATGCTGGCTATGAGAACGCGGTTGGGATGCTGAAACGAATAGCGGACACATGGGGCCTGCAGGAATTCGATGCCAAGGGGGAGCATATTCTGCTCGAATCCGAGAGTTGGAAGCAGGCCTATCAGATGGTGACGGATGCAATACGTACCCGCGCACTGCAGGTTCAGAAATCGGATGCGATGTTTCTTCCTTCGTCCAACAATCTCTTCCTGCAAGGCAACGCGGCCATGACCTTCGGCAGCTCAGGCTTTATTAGCGAGTTTAGCGATCCGCAGAACAAGAAGGCAAGCAAGATGGATTGGGGCATGGTTCCTGTCCCTATTGATCCCTCCCACCCAAATGAAACGACTAGTGCAAGGCTCTATGAGTATTTTGCCATTAACGAGCATTCGAGCAATAAGCGGGCCGCCTGGGAATTTGTAAAGTACGTCAACGGACCGGAGATGGCGAAGGCAAGCTCTGCCATCTACTATAAGCTGCCGACGCGAACCGGATTCGTCAAGTCGATTCAGGGCAAGAGTACAGAAGCTTTCTATGCCTTGCAAATAAAAAATATGAAATACGAGTCGGCGATAAAGCGGGTTCCTAATGAATTCTACAGTGCATATGCTCCTTTGCAGGAGGAAGCATTGAAGGCCATCATTGACAAAGAGAAAACCGTGGATGAGGCCTTGACAGAACTACAGCAGAAGGCGCAGGCAGCGCTTCAGAAGGTGCGCCAAGACAAAGTGAAATAAAAGAGATCGTTGAATAGGCGTGTAAAGGAGAAGTGAAGTGGAGAAATGAGGCGAACCGGAAAACGAAAGGCGGCTGTACTGATTCTGCTCAGCATCGTCCTGGTCATAAGCGGATGCTTCGGGAGTAAGTCCGTACCAGATGGGCTTGGCGGTGAAGGCAACGGGAAGCTGAAGGTGTATTATCCCTATGTGGAGGACTTCCATAACAAGTACGGCCAGTTATTTACCAGTCAGTACCCGGACATTGAAATCGAGATCATCAAGTCGGGGAATGAAGGAGAAGACGCATCGGACAAAGTAAGCCCACAGGAAAAGCTGCAGCGCATGATGGAGCAGCAGAAGCCGGACGTCCTTGTTCTCAATCTGGATGAGTACGAGCATTTATCCAGCATGGGCAAGCTGTATGATTTGGAATCGGTGATCAAACAGGATCAATTTGACTTGGACGGTTTTGCGCCCGGTTTGATCGACATGCTGCGCGAGAAGGGTAACGGTTCTCTACTTGGGCTTGCTCCCACGATCTGGGCTCGGTATTTATACTACAATGCGGATATGTTCCAGGAGAAACGTATTGATCTGCCGGTGAACAAAATGCAGTGGAAGGATCTTTTTGAATTGTCTGCAAGATTTCATAACGGCAGGACGGATGAAGATGCTTCCTATGGATTGATCAATAATCAAGCTTCTGATGTATTGCGGGAAGTCGCGGATACGATGGATTTGCAGCTGTTCGATACGGAAGGCAAGAAGGTGCTGCTGCAGTCCGAAGGCTGGAAGCAAGCATTTCAGTTAACGGTTGATGCGATCCGGAAAAAGGCGGTATCCGTTCGTTCGCCGGAGCAGAGCGGCGATCCGGGATCGCGTTATATTTTAGCCATGAACAAATTCGTTAATGGGGAATCCCCGATGATTCTCAATGATTCGTCCTTTGCAGCACACATTGGCGGGTCTTCTTCCAAGATAAATTGGGGCATGGTAACCGTCCCTATCAATCCGGCGCACGCAGATGAGTCCGACAGAATCTCTGCCACGCAAATATTCGCCATTGCCGCCGATTCGGCAAATAAACATGATGCTTGGGAGCTCGTCAAGTTCATGAACGGCACAGGGATTGCGAAGGTCATATCCCGTTCAGGAAGAAGTGATTTACCAGCGCGGACGGGATATATCCCAAGAAGCTTGGAAAGAGGCGCTGAATCCATTTATATGCTGAAGCCATCGAAGCATCATACGAACGAGCAGTGGAAGAAGAACATTCCAGACAGCTTCTATCAGGTGTATGAGCCGCTGCTGAATGAAGCGCTGCATGCGGTGGCCGGAGATAAGATGACATTGGAACAGGCGATTGCGGATCTGGAGCAGCAGGCGCAAGCGAAGCTGGATCTTGCCCGCAAGGACAAATAAAGCAATAAACAGCCATAGCCGTAGCGAACGGACTATGGCTGTTTGTTCCAGGATAGGTGTCTTACCTTATTTTTATTTATTCAGCATCTGGAATACTTGCTCGACGTCCTTATCCCCACGACCGGAGATGTTGACGATGATGATCTGCTCTTCTCCAAGCATTGGAGCGAGCTTCAAGGTATGAGCAATCGCGTGTGCGCTCTCAAGTGCAGGAATAATGCCTTCTGTCTTCGACAGCACTTGGAAGGCTTCAAGCACTTCTTCATTCGTTACCGTCACATATTCCGCGCGGCCGGACTCTTTCAAGTGGCTGTGCTCCGGTCCGATACCCGGGTAATCCAAGCCTGCTGCGATGGAGTAGGTTGGAGCAGGATTACCTTCCTCGTCCAAGAGAACAAGACATTTGAAGCCGTGCAGTACACCAGGAACTCCCTTAGTTAAGGATGGCGCTTGATCCGGCTCAACACCGATTAGACGTACAGATCGCTCCTCAATATAATGGGCGAAAGCGCCGATTGCATTACTGCCGCCACCAACACAGGCGATAACGGCATCAGGGAGACGGCCTTCTTTTTCCACAATTTGACGCTTCGATTCTTCGCTAATAATCGATTGGAAATGCTTCACGATAGACGGGAATGGGTGTGGACCGACGGCAGAACCTAACAGATAGAACGTAGACGCATAGTTTTCCACCAGATCATCCAGTGCTACGTCCACCGCATCCTTCAGACGTCCTTGCCCCTTCGAGACCGACACGACCTTGGCTCCAAGCAATTCCATCCGGAATACATTCAATGCCTGACGGCGAATATCTTCTGCTCCCATGTAAATGATGCACTCCATGCCGAACATGGCACATACCGTTGCTGTCGCAACACCGTGCTGGCCTGCCCCTGTTTCCGCGATGATGCGTTGTGCGCCCATGCGCTTAGCAAGCAGAATCTGCCCGAGTACGTTGTTGATTTTATGGGAACCGGTGTGATTCAAATCCTCGCGCTTCAAATAAATCTTGGCGCCGCCGAGCTTCTCTGTCAGATGCTTCGCATAGGTGAGCGGATTATCACGACCTACGTATTCGCGTGCGTACATATTGTATTCTTGGATAAATTCCGGATCGTCCTTGTATTTGTAGAAAGATTCTGCGAGACGCTCCAATACTCCTTGCAATTGGGGCGGTACATAGCTTCCTCCGAACTGCCCGAACATGCCTTGCTCTGTTGATACGGTCATGTGAATTACCCCCTCGGTTCCAATGATTAGCAATAATTTGTCCATATTTTAGCGCACTATCGGGTTAAAGTCTAACATTATTTCTGGTGCATCAGCTCCTTATAGAGATGAAAAAGGGTATAAAGTTCAGGAGGTGTGTCCGAATCTTAGATGATGTGCGTCATATTATTGGAACATGAATGACCTAATGATATAATCAATATGATGAAAACGTTGTCTTTCGATTTGCGTTTTCGATTTGCGTAAGCGCGATCATAAGTTGGCATATGGGGGATCTCCTCTGAACGAGACAGATAAAGTCAGGCTTGAGAAGGTGAGGGAGAAACATGAAATTGTTAGGCGCTATTGAAGGTGGAGGCACGAAGTTTGTCGTTGCTGTCGGTACCGAAGATGGACAAATTCAGCAAATTGAATCGTTCCCGACGACGACACCGGAAGAAACAATGGATCGTACGGTTGCGTTCTTTAAAGATAAAGGGATTAGTAGTATTGGCTTCGGTTCTTTTGGACCGGTTGATTTGAATCCGAACAGTCCCACATACGGACATATTGCAAAGACACCTAAGCCGCATTGGAGCGGATATGATGTAGTCGGACATTTGAAGCGCCATCTTAATGTCCCTGTCGGCTTCGACACGGATGTAAATGGAGCGGCACTCGGTGAAGCGACATTCGGCGCGGCTAAAGGATTGAACAGCTGCTTGTACATCACGGTAGGTACAGGCATTGGGGCTGGTGCTGTCGTGGAAGGCAAGCTGGTTCACGGTCTGCTTCATCCAGAGATGGGACATATTATGGTGAAGCGCCATCCAGAAGATACGTATGAGGGCAAGTGCCCATACCACAAGGATTGCCTTGAGGGTCTTGCTGCAGGTCCGGCAATCGAAGCGCGCTGGGGTGTGAAAGCGTACGAGTTAGGCGAAGACCATAAGGCTTGGGAGCTTCAGACCTTCTATTTGGCACAAGCGCTCATGAACTACATTTTGACGATTTCTCCGGAGAAAATCATTCTTGGTGGCGGCGTTTCCAAGCAATTGCACTTGTTCCCGCGCATTCGCGAGCAAGTGAAGACATTGTTGAACGGATATGTTCAACATCCTGCCATCTTGGAAGTGAACGAGGATTACATCGTGCCTCCAGCATTGCAAGATCGTGCGGGTATTACAGGCGCGCTTGCACTTGCGGTACAAGCATTGAAATAGAGAACCTAGGGAGCGTTCCCCTGGAAAAATAAAAAGAAACCGTTCTTGGCTAAATGGATGCACGATCAGTCATTGGGTGAAGGAACGGTTTCTTTGTGTTTGCGCGATTTGCAGAGGTCCATGTACCTCAGGCCCTCATAGCTGATTAATAAAAGCCAATATGCGATTATTTACTTCTTCCGGGAACTCCCCGTTGATTGCATGGGATGCATTGGGCCAGCATTCGATTTGAATATGAGGGGCATAAGAAGAAGTTTGCCGCACCGCCTTCTCTGAATCATGCATCGCGCTGTTCTTGGCCATGAGTGCTAGAATAGGCACATCGATTGTCCGTAATTGCTCCTTGCTGAACAAAACCGGCGCAGGCAGGCTGATCTTATAATTTCGCATGCCGAGCTCGATTAGTTTGGCAATTGGTTGACTCTCATCCGCTTTGGCTCCTCCAGAGATGTAGCTCAACATTTTCTGACGTATAAACCTGGGTACGATTGGAACCGCTGCCGGAATGGAAGCTGCAATCATCTTCAGCGATAGGGGAGCGAATACAAAGACTGGATCTAATAGACTGATGGAGGCCAATTGCGAAGGGGCATGCCTTGCGAGATTCATCGCTGACCAGCCTCCTATCGATACGCCTACGAGGTGTATAGCCCGTACTCCTAAGCCAGTCAATGCTTCAATAAGCCAGTTGGCTTGATCTACGGAGCTGCGAATCGGTTTACTCTGCCTGCTCATTCCCGGCTCTCCAAGCAGATCGAGTGTATAGACAGGCCTTTCCTTCATGAGGCCGTGAAGATTCGGTGCCCACATCGGCGTAGATGCCGAGCGCCCTGGCAGCAGCAGGAGGGGCTCCTTCCCCTGATTTTCTGGCTTTGTGAACAAATAGCTTCTTACGCTTCCAAAGGAGGTCTCGATATCCAACGTTTCCTGCGGCTCAGGGAGCAGCTTCATCGCTTCCCAATAAGCTGCTTCAAAGTTCGCCTTCCCCATTTCTGAAACATATCGTCCGATTTTTGAACGGTCATTTCTCCTCTTCATTCTTTCTCTCTCCGCTCCCTAAGAAATGTCGATGAGCTTCTTCAATAAAGTGTTCGCAGTATTCGGTTAGGAACCTATCTTCCTCTGGCCAGTGTTCCTTCTCCTCATAGCTTATCCGGTATGCCTCCCGCATTTCTTGCTTCTCCTTCGTAGCATACCGAACAAAGGAATCCCACCTCTTTCCAAGGGAGTAGCCGGCGTCGCTGACGGGATGAATGCCATTAATCATGAGCATGTAAGCTTCCAAAGTCAGTCCCTTCCACTGCCAATATACCTGGATCGCGGCTTGATCATTTATAATATTCAGTTCGAATATTGCCTTGGCTTCCGTAGGAAGATTCATGTCGATATAGTCCAAGAGAAGATGTTTCCGTTTATTCAAAGTCAGCTTCATGATCGTTTCCACATTGATCGAGTCACTGTTCTCCATGCACGATACCATCGCATCTATGAAAGACCGGTCTGAGCGGAATTCCATTTCTTTTGTGAATAGAAGGCTGCTTTGGCGCTGCAGTATCCGCTTTAGATCTCCTTTATCTTCATACGCAAGGCATTGTTCTTGAATTTCTTTTAGGTTAAAGCCTAAGCTTTTATAAAAAAGAATTTGCTGCAGCTTTACCAAATCACGCTCTCTATAGGTTCTTTTATTGCTGCCTCCGTAGCGCTGAGACGCCAGTAAACCGATGTTATCGTAATACTGAATGGTTCTTACGGTAGTACCGCACAGCTCCGCTAATTGTCCAACTGTGTATTGTAGTTCCTCCAAATCTTCCACCTCCTGCAATTACTTTCCCATATGACGTAGCGTCACGCGCAAGCCTTATTTTTGCTTTCATGCATCTTGGCTGCTTAATCTACGACATCCCTACACTGTCTGATCTAGCATATTTCATCGGATTGCATACTTTTTCCTGCACTAGGGAAAGGTAAGGCGTACTTAGCGTACTTACATACCTTGATGCGATGAGGGGTTGAATCACATGTTCAAATCAGCGTTCGGCGTGTTGCAGAAAGTAGGCAAGGCGCTTATGCTGCCTGTCGCCATCCTGCCTGCGGCAGGTATTTTGCTTGGCATCGGCAATGCGCTGCGCAATCCGGATATGATTGCGAGACTACCTTGGCTTGGAAATAGTGCAGTCAGTGTCATCACGAACGTCATGGAGCAAGCGGGAGGCATCGTATTCGATAACTTATCTCTCTTGTTCGCGGTTGGCGTTGCCATCGGTCTTGCTGGTGGAGACGGGGTAGCGGGCTTGGCGGCCATCGTTGGTTACTTCGTTATGAACGTAACGATGAAGGTCATGATGAACGTTACACCTGATGTTGCGGCTGGCAATTCGGCATATGCTACGATTCAAGGTATTCCGACTCTGCAAACGGGAGTGTTCGGCGGGATTATAATCGGGATTGTCGCAGCTGTTCTCTACCAGCGATTTTTCACGATTGAGCTGCCATCTTATTTGGGCTTCTTCGCTGGCAAACGGTTCGTACCAATTATTACGGCTGTAACCTCGCTCATTATCGGTATCATCATGGTGTTCGTCTGGCCATCTGTTCAACATGGCTTGAATGCCTTCTCGCATTCTTTGCTTGATTCGAATCGAGCGCTGGCCGCGTTCATATTTGGTATTTGTGAGCGGGCACTGATCCCGTTTGGGCTGCATCATATTTTCTATTCTCCATTTTGGTTCGAATTTGGGGAATATATGGACAAGGCAGGGCAGCTCATTCGCGGCGACCAGAAAATATTTTTTGCCCAGTTGAAGGACGGGGTGCCTCTAACAGCCGGAACCTTCATGACTGGTAAATTTCCATTCATGATGTTCGGACTCCCGGCGGCTGCACTGGCAATCTATCATGAAGCGCGCAAGGAGAACAAAGCCGTAGTAGCAGGCTTGATGGGTTCGGCTGCACTAACTTCTTTTTTGACAGGAATTACGGAGCCGCTCGAGTTCTCATTCCTGTTCGTTGCTCCTTTACTATTTGCTGTGCATGTGGTGTTTGCGGGGCTGTCGTTCTTAACCATGCATTTGCTTGGCGTCAAGATCGGCATGACGTTTTCGGGCGGCGTTATTGACTATTTGTTGTTCGGCGTCTTGCAGAATCGAACGCCTTACTGGCTCGTTATTCCGGTTGGGCTTGTGCTCGCCGTCATCTATTACTTTGGCTTCCGCTTCGCAATTCGCAAGTTCAATTTACGAACACCGGGACGTGAAGACACAGCTCCAGCAGCTGCCGCAGCTACGGGGTCAGCCGCCTCCAATGAACTGCCACGCGGCATTTTGAATGCGCTTGGCGGCAAGGAGAACATTGCTTCCCTCGATGCATGTATTACGCGTCTTCGTGTACAGGTGAAGGATTCCGGTGATGTGAATAAGGATCGTCTGAAGGAGCTCGGAGCCTCTGGGGTTCTTGAGGTCGGCAACAGCGTACAGGCGATATTCGGTACGCGCTCTGAAACTATTAAGCATCAGATTAATGAGCTCATCACGCAGGAATCGATGGAGCTGAGGCCTGACGATGGAGATGCAGAAGTTCATCGTGATGCAGATACAGAGCCAAAGGATCGAGACAGTCGTCAGACATCGGATCGCGATACGGGTGATACTCGATAGCGCTTAGAAGAAAGCTATAGAAATAAGGCGTAGAAGTAAGACGTACAACCTGTTTTATATACCTGATTGCTGGCAACCGAATGAGGCAACTGAGAAATACAAGCAGCTTCGAACTGAATGTCAGTGATTGATGATGACTGTCCCCTCACAACTTGAGTTGTGGGGGGATTTTTGATTGTAAGGCTTGTTATCTGGATTCACAACAACATCTCCCAAAAACTTCTCCTGCTTGGTAGGCTCATGATCACAGTAAAGTGTGATGTGTATGTGTAGGTATTGATTAGAAATTTTCCGTTACTACAACATAATCGTTAACCCATTAACATAATATTTGGTTAACAAACTCTTGTCCTTTGAGAAATCATTAGGTAAAATATATTTCTGAAATGTTAACTATATATTTATTTTTACGGTTAACGTTGAGGAGGTGCTGCATATGGTTCCATATATACATACAGACGAGAAACACCATTTCTTAAGAGGGTTATTTATATCCTCCACAGGAACTGGGATAGGGAAAACGATTGTGACCGCAGGAATAGGGGTGTACTGCCGCGAGATATGCCAGCGTCGAATTCGAATATGGAAGCCGGTACAGAGCGGGGTAACCTTAGGTGATCCTGAGGCAGACAGCTATCGTCTGCGAATGGGAAGCGGACTGTTAGAGACACCGGAAGAAGAGATCGTGACATGGACGCTGCCAGATCCGTTGGCGCCATGGATGGCGTTTGAACGGGCGGGGGTTCCATTTGCATTCGGGCGCTTGCTGGAGGAAGGACGGAGACGGCAGGAGGATGGTTCCTTTTTGCTGGTTGAAGGAGCGGGAGGGATCGCAGTACCGTTCAGCGCAGAGTACACGATGGCTGACGCTGCTCGCGAACTGGGTACACCGGTTCTGCTCGTAGCCTCGCCCGGTTTAGGGACAGTAAGCCATACGGTGATAGCAGTGCAGTATGCGAGGGAGCGAGGCATCACGGATATAGCAGTCGTATTCAGCGGACCGCGGTCATTGGCAGATGAGCGAGAGATTGCGGAAAATGCTCGGATGATTGAGGCCATGGCTGGTGTGCCCGTATGCGGGATTGTTCCCTGGCTAATGCAGCCTGCCGATGCTCAAGCAGTGGAAATGGAAGCTTGGGTGGCTTGGCGAGAGCAGTGGCTTGAATCCTTTGTCCGAATGGAGAAAATGATGGATTGGCTGCGGAAGCGGATATAAACGGTACTGGGGACATAACGAAGGATAGACATAGAGATGGATAGACACAAAGATGTAGCACAGTGATGTAGACGCAACGATATAGAGATGTAGACGCATAGATATAGACAAAGATATAAGCACATAGATATAGACGCAGAGGTGCAGGCACAAAAATGCAGACACATAAATGCAGATACATAAATGCAGATACATAAATGGATAGACATAGATAGATGCAACGTTCTACAGATGGAGCGAAGATGAAATGAGGATGTCACAACCTTTAAGGGAGAGATGAGGATGAAGGAACAGTTGGTAAAGGCGGGTATGGATTGGCGCGGTCTTGCAGCAGAGATCATTGAGGGGAAGGTATTATCGCGTGAGGAGGCGCTATCCATTCTGCAGGCTAAGGATAGTGAGCTGCTTGCCATTATGGATGGGGCGTACCAGGTGCGGCGGCATTATTACGGCAATAAGGTGAAACTGAACTTGATTATTAATGCAAAGAGCGGTTATTGCCCGGAAGATTGCGGGTATTGCTCACAGTCGACTCAATCCGATGCCCCAATCGAGAAGTATACAATGCTGGAGAAGGCTACACTTGTGGACGGTGCGCGCAAAGCGATGGAAATGAAGGTGGGGACGTATTGCATTGTCGCCAGTGGGCGGGGGCCTACGAAGCGGGAGTTGGATCAGGTCGTTGCAGCTGTAGAAGAAATCAAGACGACGATGCCAATGAAAATATGCGCGTGCCTAGGGATACTCTCGCAAGAACAGGCGGATCGGCTGAAGCAGGCTGGCGTTGATCGTTACAACCACAATTTGAATACGAGTGCCGATCATTATTCGCATATCACTTCAACGCACACGTATGAGGATCGAGTACATACGGTGAGTACAGCCAAGGCAGCAGGTATGTCTCCGTGTTCAGGTGTCATTATGGGGATGGGGGAGACTGACGAGCAGTTGGTGGATGTGGCCTTTTCCTTGCGCGAGCTGGATGCAGATTCGATTCCAATCAATTTCTTAAATTCAATACCTGGTACGCCACTGGCTCATCTGAATGAATTGGATCCGCGCCGCTGCTTGAAGGCATTGGCGATGTTCCGCTTCGTCTGCCCATCGAAGGAGATTCGGGCATCCGGAGGTCGTGAAGTGAATCTGCGTTCCTTGCAGCCGTTAGCGCTCTATGCGGCTAATTCCATTTTTGTCGGCGACTACTTGACGACAGAAGGGCAGGAAGCAACAGAAGATCACCGGATGATCGAAGATCTCGGATTTGAGATTGAACGATGCGCGCTATAAGTTCTGGGACTGACCGCTGGGCATGGATGCGCGAGCAATTGGCGGAACGTGAGCAGTTAGGAAGGCTGCGCCAATTGACGCAGACAACTTGGCTGCCAGATGGCTGGGTGAGTCGTGATGGGAAGAGGGTGCTTAATCTTGCCTCCAACTATTACTTGGGGCTGTACCCTTGGATATCTGAGACAATGTGGCGATCGTTGAATGAGGAAGCTGTAGAACTGGGGGAGCCGGGGTTGCGGATCGGGTCTGGGGCTTCGCGCCTCATTACAGGGCATGATCCTCAACATGAGGCATTAGAGCGGGAGATGTCGGATTTCAAGCAGACGGAGGCATGTCTCATTTTCTCAAGTGGATATATGGCTAATGCGGGAATCATCCCTGCGCTTGTTGGTCGTCACGACGTAGTATTTAGTGATCGACTTAATCATGCGAGCATTGTGGATGGGATTGTGCTAAGTCGTGCAGCGCATGTTCGCTACCCGCATCGCGATCTCAATCGACTGGAAGACCAATTGAAGAAGTGGACGGTTGGTGCATCAGGGGCGGGGAGGGCGTCACGCAAGCTGATTGTGACCGATGCGGTGTTCAGCATGGATGGAACAAGGGCATCGCTGGAAGAGCTAGTTATGTTGAAGGAGCGGTACGGTGCAATCCTGATGGTGGATGAGGCGCATAGTGGCGGTGTGTACGGTGCCGAGGGGGAAGGACTCTGTCATGAGCTTGGCATTCATGGGCATGTGGATATCATTATGGGCACGTTCGGCAAGGCTTTCGGGGCAGTCGGTGCCTATGTCGCTGCGGAGGATATTGTGATTAGGTATCTTGTGAACCATGTTCGAACTTTTATCTATAATACGGGTTTGCCGCCGTTTGTGGCAGCGCTTGTGCGCTCACGGCTTAGGGAAGTGCGCGCTGCAGGCCAGGCTCGTTCGAAGTTGATGCATAAGGCGGCGCTCTTTCGTACGCGATTGCAGGCTGGCGGCCTCGACACGGGAGAAGGGGACAGTCATATCGTTCCCGTCATGCTCGGCTCTGATCAGAGAGCAGTTGCGGTAAGCGCGGCTCTGACTGAAGCTGGCGTAGCGGGTCTTGCGATTCGCCCCCCAACTGTGCCGGAGGGTACAGCGCGCATCCGGTTCGCACCGTCTCCGCTGCATCAGGATGAGGAGCTGCTGCGGGCAGCAGATAGGGTTGTGGACGCTGCGAATCAATGGCAGGAAGCGTAACACGCTGATCGGCGACAGTAAAGGATATAAACTTACAAATATAGAGGATAAAGATAAAGTTTGAGAGATAGAGAATGAGATAAATATAAAGGCAAAGAACAAAAACAAAAACAGTAGGACTGACAGTTACACGGGCAAAACAGAGATAAGGATGAGAAGAATGATAAATATGAGAGTGATGCAAAACTAGAAATTAAAAATTGATGCGGGATAGAGCATGAAGATAGAGGTTGATATATGGATGAAGAAAGCGATGGCATGAAATATGTATGCTATCATACCGTCCATGCTGAAGGGGATATGGGGAGGATGGAGATTCAATCGACAAGATTTGAAAAAGGCTGCATGCAAGTTGCGGCATCATTGAAGCTCCCATCTAAACCGAAGCTGTTATGGGTACATGGCTGGGGAATGTCCTCTTCGGTGTGGAGGCATCTTGCAGCGATGCTGCCTGAGTTCGAGCATCGTTATGTGTCGTATGCTGATGCGAGTACAGTTGCAGAGCTGCTGGCTGCGGTTCGACGGCCGTTTGAAGATGAGCCGGAAGGGGAATGGCATGCGATTGGTTGGTCGATGGGCGGTATGCTGCTGCTAGAGCTGCTGGCTGAATGGCGCGAGGCATCGGACATCGGGCTGAATAAAGCGTGGGAGCAAGATCAAGGGCAAGAGCAGGAGCGAAAGCAAAGGCAAGAGCAAGAGCAAGAGCAAGAGCAAGAGCAAGAGCAAGAGCAAGAGCAAGAGCAAGAGCAAGTGCAAGTGCAGGTACATGAACAAAAGCAGGAGAAAGAACTGGAGAGTCATCGAGAGCAAGAGCAGATGCTAGAGCCAATGGAAGAACAAGTGCAAAACCAAGTGCATGAGCAGGAGCGAAAGCAAGAGCAAGAGCAAGTGCAAGAACAAAAGCAAGAGCATGAGCGGGGGATTGGGCGAACAGGTTGCATGGGCGACTATGTCGCAGCTGTTCGCCTGCCCGTTGTGCGCAGCGTCATTCTGACGGGAACCACGCTGCGCTTCATTGACGACACAGGTCAGGCCGGCTGGCCAGACCGGGTCGTCCGGCGCATGCGCCGCCGCTTGGCGCAAGCTGCGCCGGCGGATACACTCCGCGCGTTCGCGGAGTGTATTCCGGCTGCGGCGGAGCGCGCGAGCGCCGAGAGCTGCCGCTGGCTGCTGGAGCACACGGCAGCTCTCGGCCAGGACATCACGCCCGCGGGGCTTGATGCAGGTCTGGCCTACTTGCAGCAGGCCGACCTTGAGCGGGCGTGGGCGCGTCTTACCGACGCACCGGATGGTCCGCGCCTGTACTGGCTTCATGGCGCGAACGACAGCGTATGCCCGCTTGCTGCGCAGCAGCGGGCACAAGCGACGTGCGGCCACGCGCGGTTCGTGGTGCTCCCGCACGCCGGGCATGCGCCGTTCGCTACGCAGACGGCGCAATGGCTGCACCATATACGCATGTGGTGCAGCGCATCATCGAAGGGGTCGCTATTCGATGATTTTCAGATGGAACAGGGAGGGGGAGCGTGATGTTTGCGGGGGCGAATGTGGACAAACGAATCGTGCGGCAGCGCTTTGATCGGCACGCTAAAGAGTATGACCGTTATGCCGAAGTGCAGCGGGTAATGGCGGATGAGCTGGTCGAGCGTATGTGTCAGACTATAAGACCGCCCTTATCTGAAGGAACACCACAAGGGAATCCTCCTAATACGGAGTCACTAATTTACGACATAGACCTTGATAAAATGACTGCATCGATCGATGAAGTAAGCTGTGCAGTGCGCATTCTTGATATCGGATGCGGGACGGGGATGCTGTCGGAACGATTAGCGCGTGCCTTTCCGGGAGCGGAGCTCACGCTGGTGGACTTGTCTTCGCGCATGCTGGAGCGGGCTAGTACGAAGCTGACACATGCGGGAGTCTCACCTGCCAACATACATCTTATCACTGCCGATGCGGAAGCCTGGCTGGAGAGTGCTTGCGGGCGGGAGGAGACGGAGAGGCCAATCTACAACATTATTGCGTCTAGCGCAGCTTTCCAGTGGTTCAATTTCCCGGCTGATACAACTCATCGCTTGCTGCAATTGCTGGCTCCTGGCGGGCTATTGGCGTTTGCTACCTTCTTGCCAGGAACGGTGAGAGAGCTGCATGACGCTTTCCGCCAAGCGGAAGCGCTGCTTGGTTTTCCTACCCAACCTCACGGCCAGAGCTATCCGAATAAGGAAGATTGGATGACATGGCTGCTCGAACATGGAGGAGATGGCCCTGCAATTCGTTGGGAGACAAGCAGCTATCGCTATACATTTCCTGATGTTCGAACTGCACTCGCGCAGGTGAGACGTGTCGGTGCTGGAAATGCAGTTCTCGCACACAACAATGCTAGAACAATGGGTGATGGACAACGTAAGGGTACAACCAGCAGGGAGCTCATTCATGCGATGCTGCAAGCCTATCAAGCAACATTCCAGCAGGACGATGGGCGAGTTCCGCTTACTTATGAAGTAGCATATTGCCTTACCCAGAGGGGCTGCATACCTAGTATTTCGGGGATTGAAGGAAGTGACCGCCGTTGTAGGCGATACAAATAACGGCCGTGCTGCGACTGTCTCGGTTGACAGTGCCCACGACCGTTCGAACGTTCTGTGACAGGACAAATTAAGAAAAGCAGGTAACCTGTATGTCACGTAGAAGGGATTCCACGTCAGACAGTTTCACCATACCGGCTGAAGGCATAAGCGCATTCGCTGTACCGCAAGCGGCGCCAAGCTTCAGCCTCTCTTCAGGAGAGCAGCCGCGATGATCTGCGACGACGAGTCCCGCAACCATAGAGTCTCCGCTTCCTACAGCATTAACGGCCTCTACGCGCGGGATGGATACGCCATACAATCTCCCATCACAGCCTGCCAGAGCACCTCGCTCGCCAAGGGAGACGATCACATTGGAAATACCATCCTGCATGAGCTGCTGAACGGCTCGTACGATCTCGTCCTCATTGTCGGCAGAACCACCCGTGAGCTTCGTAACTTCATGCTCGTTTGGTTTAATCAAGTAAGGCTTGCTCTGGATGCCTGCGATCAGTGCATCGCCACTCGTATCCAAGATCGGAATCGCGCCTTGGCTTCGCGCGATCTGAATCAAGTTGGCATATAGATCTGTGTCGCATCCCTTCGGCATACTGCCAGAGAAGACCACATGAGAAGAACGAGAAGCAAGCTCTTCCATCTTAGCCTTCATGGCCTCAATCGCTTCCGGTGTAATCACAGGGCCAGCTTCCAGCAGCTCCGTCTGCGAGCCTCCTACCGGATCAATAATGTTCAGACAGAGGCGGGATTCTCCGGACACGGAGAGGAAATCTGCCTGAATACCTTCCTGACGAAGCATATCCACGATAGCCATGCCATTATAGCCGGCCACAAATCCAGTCGCCGTTACTTCTTCTCCTAATGCATGGATGACGCGAGCGACATTGATCCCTTTGCCTCCTGCCGTAGCAAGTGTCTCATCAGCCCGATACAGCGCATTACTGCCGAATCCGGGAATGTAATAGGTCTTATCAATAGCCGCATTAAGGGTAACAGTTGTAATCATCTTCAATCCTCCAGCCGCGATTAGCGAACGGCGCTCGCCTTCCCGATGCAGCCCGCCATTTCCATCTTGCGGATTGCCAGTTCCTTCACCGCTTGCTTCGCAGGCACCATATATTTGCGTGGGTCATTCTCGTCTGGGTTCGCTGTGAACACATCTTTGATCGCGTTCGAGAAGGCGATGCGCAGCTCTGTTGCGACGTTCATCTTACCCATGCCCAGCTTCACGCAGCGCTTCACTTGCTCCTCAGGAATACCGGAGCCGCCGTGCAGTACGAGTGGTACGCTAACTTGCTTATAAATTTGCTCTAGGCGATCGAAGGCGATTTTCGGTTCGCCTTTATAAATGCCGTGCGCAGTTCCGATAGCAGGAGCCAACGTTGGAACACCTGTCGCTTCTACGAATGCCACGCATTCTTCAGGAACAGCCAGACGCGCATCCTCTTCCTCGACGACAATGTCATCCTCCACGCCGCCGACCTTGCCCAGTTCCGCCTCGATATTGACGCCAGCAGCAATTGCTACCTTCACGACCTCTTGCGTACGGCGAACGTTCTCTTCATAAGGATGCATGGAAGCATCAATCATAACAGATGTATAGCCTGCGCGGATACATTGAACGAGCAGTTCATAGTCTGTGCAGTGATCCAGATGCAATGCGATGGGTATAGAAGCTTGCTTCGCTGCTGTTTGAGCGGCAGCTACAATATATTCTGGTCCTAGATGCTTTACGGTTCCGACTGTTGTCTGCAAGATAAGCGGTGTATTCGTCTCTTCCGCAGCTTCCACGACCGCTTGCAGCATTTCCAGTGTATGTACATTAAATGCAGTAATTCCGAATCCTTGTTCACGTGCAGCTTGGAGCATGGATGTAGAGCTGATAAGATGTCCCATTTCCGTAACCTCCTGCATATAAATGATTGAAACAATCAAAATAATGATTTATAATTTCATTAAGTTGATTATAAGGGAGGAATTTGTGATATGTCAAACCATCTTGATACACATACGTACCGGGAAATCAGCGATCAAGCGGCGGCGCTGCAAGCGGCTTGGGATCAGCTGCACAATCAGAAGGATTGGGTAGATCAATATATAGGAAACGATCAATTTGAAGAGGTTGTATTCATTGGTTCCGGGTCTTCTTGGTACCAAGCAATGACAATGGCGGCAACATACCGCAAGTGGACAGGAAGAAGTGCAGCTGCACATCCGTCCTCTGATCTGTTCTTGTTCCGCGAGCAGACGGTGACGCCATCGAAGAAGGTGCTGCTTGTGGGTGTATCTCGCTCCGGCGAATCCCATGAAGTGATTCTGGCGCTGGATTCCGTCAAGGACTTGACGCATTGGACAACATGCGGCATTACTTGTCATCCGAACAGCAAGATGGCGCAAATGACGCCATGTCTTGTATCTCCGCTAGGCGCTGAGAAGAGCACAGTTATGACGAAATCGCTCAGCAGCATGACGTTCATGATGCAGGCGGCAATTGCACTGGGTGTAGGACGGACGAAGGAATTGTCCGAGCTTGAGGGAGTGTTGCAATCCAGCAGTGCCTTCGTTACAATGGCGGATGACACGACATCTGCGTGGGTGAAGAGCAATCAATTTGATAAGACGATTTACTTGGGTATGGGCGCATTGTATGGATTGGCATTGGAAGCTTGCCTGAAGCTGAAGGAAATGACCTACACGTGGACAGAAGCATACGGCACATTGGAATTCCGTCACGGACCGAAGTCGATTGTTGAGCCAGGAACGCAGATTGTGCTGCTCTTATCGGAGAGTGCTCGTGCCTACGAACTCAAGGTAGCGCAAGAAATGAAGGCGTACGGGGCGAAAGTTGTCATTGTAACAGCGCAAGCGGGTGCGGACACTGCATTTGCAGACAAGGTCATTGAGCTTGGCCATGTGGACGCAAGCGATGAAGCGCGTGCAGTGCTGTACCTGCCTTTTGTTCAATATAACGGATATTACACAGCGCTCAAGCGGGGCTTGAATCCGGATGATCCACGGAACTTGACGCAGTTCGTATCCATTTAAAGCAGAACGAGCCGTTCAGGCTAAGCATCAAGGTTGCAGGAACAGATAGCAGCTCGCACCTTTGCTTTAGGATCGCGTTTCTTCATAAAGAGAAGCAAGCCCCGACACAGGTATGATTATGGAACGGATGGAGTGTAAGTTATGAGTGAATCGTTATCCAAGGGTGAATTGCGACGCCAGCAAATCCTGCAAGTCATGAAGCAGAATGGACGCATCACGATATCAGAAATCATAGATCGGTTCGAATGTTCGGAAGCTACGGCCCGCCGTGATTTGGATCTCATGGAGCGCAAGGGGGAACTGATCCGCACAATTGGTGGTGCGCTGCTTGAAGGGCCAGGCACGGTAAGAGAAGTCTCCTTCGACGAGAAGCGTCAATTGCTGTGGCTGGAGAAGGAAGCGATCGCAAGACGAGCCTTGGATTTCATTGAAGAAGGCGACAGCATCTGCTTGACTGGGGGAACGACGACATTCCTGCTAGCTCGGCTATTGAAGCAGCGCCAAGGGATTACCGTTGTAACCAATGCAGTCAATATTGCGATGGAGCTGTCTGATTGTGAGGGAATTCAAGTTGTTGTCATCGGAGGCGTAATGCGCAGCAACAGCTTCGAGCTGTGCGGGCCATTAGCAGAACGGACGATTGAACATTTGAATATTGAGAAGCTGTTCATGGGAATAGACGGGTTCTCGACAACGAAAGGGATCACCACGTATTCCGAGCTGGAAGCCCAGACGGCCCGCATGCTAATGCGCCAAGCGCAGCAGACTTTCGCGGTATTCGATCATACGAAGGTGGGCAAAGCATCGTTATTTACAGTGACTACTGTAGATGGGCTTACGGGATGCATAACGGACAGCCTATTGCCGGACGATATGGTCAGCACCTTGCAACAGATGGGGGTATCTTGCTATTATGCGGGGGACGAACAGTAATCAGCTGTTAAGGGTGGAGTAAGAATGAAAAACTTGTGTCATATGCGGTTTGAAACGTTTTCTCCAGTGCTGCGTATGATATGCAATAAGATGTAATCATCAATTAAACACCCAATCATGTGGTGCAAATGTGGATATAGTGGGTATATTTGTATTGAAACCATGGCGAATCGCAGACGGTATGATTTGTATCCAGAACGCACATCTTATGGATACCGCATAACTCAGCAGCCACTTGAGGATGGACGAATCGACTAGATTTCACCAACAGTCCGCTCGCTTGCATCCCGCGCAACCACCATGATACAATGGGTGTGAATCTTTACACATGAAATTAGCGTGTTACTAGTGCGACTAGGCATGAGCTAAGCGGCCGTTCACGGGGTGAACTGCATGCTTTAGCGCATGCCTTTTTATTTTCTCATAAGAGAAATTGGATTTTTTTGTCGGTTATCACAACAACCACAATGACGGACGAAAGTTCACATGGTTAAATACAAGGAGGAACTCAATATGTTTGGTTTTGGTAAAAAGAAAAAGAAAATTTCTATTACAGCACCGATCACAGGTCAAGCAGTACCTTTGGAGCAAGTTCCAGATCCAGCATTTGCACAAAAAATTATTGGTGACGGAATTGCTATAGAGCCAACAGAAGGTGTATTTATCGCTCCATTCGACGGTCATGTCGTGCATTTGATCGATTCTCATCATTCCTTGGTGCTTGCGCATGAATCCGGCTTGGAACTACTCGTTCACATCGGTGTGAACACCGTATCCTTGCAAGGAAAACCGTTCAAGCCACATGTGAAATCCGGCGACAAAGTGAAAAAAGGCCAAACGCTTATCGAGTTCGATATTGCACAAATTAAAGAAGCTGGCCTTCCTGTTATAACACCAATTATCGTAGCAAACGGCGACATCGTTGCTGAGCTGAAAGCGAACACAGGCAATGTAAAAGCAGATTCCGATGAATTGATGGAAGTTGTATTGAAATAGATGGTTTTGAACTAAGTTTTAAACTAAGTCCTTAACTAAGTTCTGAGCGAGAGAAGCAACACATTCTACTATTACCGAAAAGAGGGCATAACAATGGAAAAACAATTTACAATTAAAAATCCACAAGGTATCCACGCTCGTCCAGCGGGCGCAATCATGAAGAAAGCTGCTGAATTTGCAGGAGAGCAAATTACAATCGAATTCAACGGCCGCAAAGTAAGCGCAAAAAGCATCACTGGCGTATTGACACTCGGTATGAAAGCTGGCGACACAGTAACAGTATCTGCTGAAGGCGATAAGGCTGCTGAAGCAGTTGAAGCAGTAGGCGCAGTAATCGAATCCGTATTGGACTAATAGAACGTAATCATTAACGCGGAAAAAGGAGTGGAGGAACCGATGCTACTTCAAGGTATTCCAGCTGCATCCGGTTATGCCATCGGCCAAGCATTCATCCTGGAGCACGATACATCTGAGGTTGAGCGCAAGCAGGTTGATGATGTACAGGCAGAAGCAACTCGCTTGCAGACAGCTGTACAGCAGGCTATGAACGAACTGGAGCAGATCAAAGAAGACACAGCGAAAAAATTAGGCGAGCATCAAGCTGAAATCTTCGCTACACATATCCTTGTATTGCAAGATGAAGAGTTTGTTGGGCAAGCGATTGAGAAGGTTCGCAGTGAGAAGGTAAATGCAGAGTTCGCTCTTTCGGAAGTGACTCAGCAGCTGGTCGACATCTTCAGCAGCATGGACAGTGAATATATGCGTGAGCGTGCAGCGGACTTCCGCGATGTGAGCAAGCGTGTACTCGGTCTATTGTCCGGCAAGAAATCTGCTTCTCTGAATGACTTCGAAGAGGCAGTAGTGCTCTTCGCACATGACTTGACTCCTTCCGATACAGCCCAGCTGGATCGCAGCAAGGTAGCAGGCTTTGCGACGAACATTGGCGGTCGTACTTCCCACTCGGCCATTATGGCACGCTCGATGGAGATTCCTGCGGTTGTCGGCTTGCAGGACGCTACGTCTACAGTGAAGAACGGCGACATGATCATTCTCGATGGTTCAAGCGGCATTATCCTGATCAATCCAGATTCGGATACGATTGCAACTTACCAAGAGAAGAAGGTGAAGTTTGAGAAGCGTCAGGAAGAGATGAAGCTGTACAAAGACAAACCTTCGATCACAGCTGATGGCCATGAGGTTGAACTCGTGTCAAACATCGGCAACCCACAAGATGCGCTTGGCGCACGCAACAACGGTGCTGAGGGTGTAGGCTTGTACCGTACAGAATTCCTGTACATGGGTCGTGACAACTTCCCATCTGAAGAGGAACAATACAACTCTTATGTTGCCGTATGTGAAACACTTGGAACGGAGAAGCCAGTCGTGATCCGTACATTGGATATCGGCGGGGACAAGGAGCTGCCTTACTTGCCGCTTCCGAAGGAAATGAACCCATTCCTTGGATACCGTGCGATTCGCTTATGCTTGGATCGTAAAGATCTGTTCAAGACACAGCTTCGTGCGATCCTTCGTGCAAGCGCCAAAGGCAACATCAAGCTGATGTACCCAATGATCTCTACGCTGAGCGAGCTTCGCGAAGCAAATGCGATTCTGGCAGAGACGCAAGCAGAGCTGGATGCAGAAGGCATTGCGTACAATAAAGAGATGGAAGTCGGCATGATGATCGAGGTTCCTGCTGCTGCGATTATTGCAGATCAATTGGCGAAGGAAGTTGACTTCTTCTCTATCGGTACGAACGATTTGGTACAATACACGATGGCTGCTGACCGGATGAACGAGCAAGTATCCCACTTGACTCAGCCATTCAACCCAGCGGTACTGCGCTTGATCAAGATGGTTATCGATGCTGCGCACAAAGAAGGCAAGTGGGCTGGCATGTGCGGTGAAATGGCTGGCAACCTGAAGGCTGTTCCGATCCTGCTCGGTCTTGGTCTTGATGAATTCAGCATGAGTGCAAGCTCTGTACTTCCAGTACGTGTACTGCTGAGCCGCTTGAACCGTGAAGAGATGCGCAAGCTAGCGGAAGAAGCGTTGATGCTGGAGACGGCTGAAGAGATTCAAGTTATGGTCGTTGACCGTGTATCGGCAGTTCAAGAAATGTCTATCTAATAGTAACGAATATGTTGCAGTCGGGTGAGGATAAGCTCCTTTCCCGGCTACCTCATCGTTTACATATGTGTCAATAAAATTACAAATAAATAATATTCTGCAATAATTCTACATATTCGACAAAATTAGATTTATTCGTTGACATTGATTGTAGATTCACCTAGAATGAATGATGTAGTTGACGCACGAATCGAAAACGTTTCCAAAACGTAATCTTCCATGTGTACGCTCAGGGGAAAGGAGCCTTACTTTGTCAGAACAACGTCGCTTTGAAATCGTACGGGCATTAAGCAACAATGTCGTATTGGCAAACGATGTGTTGGCTAACAAAGAAACCATCCTTATGGGGAAAGGGCTCGGCTTTGGGGCAAAGCCCGGAGGTTCTTTGGAGACGAGTGATACACGAATCGAGAAGACCTTTGTGATCGAGGACAAACAGCATTTATCGCAGTATCAGATGCTGCTTGGTCAAATTGATCCTGAAGTCATTGTCATTTCGGAGAAGATTATTTCGATCGTATCGGAGCAGTTGACGCCGGATTTGAACGAGCATATTCATCTCGCTTTGCCGAGCCATATCGAATATGCGCTTTATCGTCTTCGCAACAATATAGCGATTGAGAATCCGTTTCTATGGGAGATTCGCACATTGAACCCGAAGGAATTCGAACTCGCGTCTCAAGCAGCTGAGCTGATTAATAAGACGTTTGAGGTAGAGGTACCGGAGGATGAGATTGGTTTCTTGACGATCCATATTCAGTCTGCGGTTGCCCATGTCCCTGTCGGGAACTTTGTTCAATATAATCATCTTCTGAAGGATTTGGTCGCTCTCATCGAACGAGAGCGGGGCAGGGTCATTCCGAAGGATAGCATTGATTATTTACGATTAATTACGCATTTGCGCTTTGCGATGGAACGAATTCGCCAGGGTGATGCCACGAAGAATCCATTCCGAGACAACTTGAAGGAAATGGCGCCTTACGAATTTAGTGTCGCACAGAAATGTGCGGACGTAATGTCGAAGAAGCTGGAGATCGAAATACCTGAAGATGAAACGGCGTACATCGCAATGCATTTATATCGTTTATTTCATAAAGACTCAGAATAACGCTGGACAAGCGTGTTACTAGTTCGACTAGGCATGAGCTTGCTGGGGGATAACATCTAATTTTTTTGGATGTCGTCCCGTCGCAAGCTCATGCCTTTTTTATATTCTCTAATGCGCTTACATTTTGGCGGAGGAGATGACAGGTCAGAGCATAAATTTTTGACCTTTTATCCATACTTTACTTATTCACCACAAGGAGGAACGACATATGCTAGCCTTTTTGCAAAAAATTGGTCGTGCATTGATGCTTCCGGTTGCAACTCTGCCGGCGGCGGCGATTCTGCTTCGCTTCGGTCAAATTGACTATGTGAAAGATTTTCACTTGGGGGATACGGTCGGCGGGTTCTTGAACCAATACATCGCCCCATTCCTTGATGCAGGCGGATCTGCAATTTTTGATAACCTAGCACTATTGTTCGCAATCGGGGTTGCGATAGGCTTTGCCGCAGACGCGGTTGCTGTACTGGCAGCAGTTATCGCACATATGATTTTGCTGAAAGTGCTGACAAAGATTCCGGCAGCCTTTACATTCATTCCAGCTGATATGAAGCTGGACATGGGGGTTATCGGCGGTATCTTGGCTGGTTCCATTGCAGCCTTCATGTACAACAAATATCACAATATCAAGGTTCCAGATTGGCTCGGCTTCTTCGGCGGCAAACGCTTCGTGCCGATTGTCACTTCTGCTACGATGATCTTGATTGCGATTCCATTCGGTATCGTCTGGGGTCCAGTCCAGACAGCACTTGATTCCTTCGGCAACTGGATCGTATCGCTTGGTGCGGTTGGTTCCGGGGTGTACCTGACAGCGAACCGACTTCTCATTCCGTTCGGTTTGCACCATGTATTGAATGCAATTCCTTGGTTCCAGCTTGGAACATTCACGGACGCAGCTGGCGAAGTATGGCGCGGCGATATCGCTCGCTTCTTCCATGGCGACATGACAGCTGGCGGATTCATGACAGGGTACTTCCCAATCATGATGTTCGCGCTTCCGGGTGCGGCGCTCGCTATTATTCATACAGCGAAGCCAGAGAAGCGCAAGGCAGTTGCATCGCTCTTCATCGGAACAGCGATTGCTTCCTTCTTGACAGGTATTACAGAACCGATTGAATTCGCGTTCATGTTCGTAGCGCCTGTGTTGTTCGTCGTTCACGCAATCTTGGCTGGTATTTCCGGCTTCGTAATGGCAACGCTTGGCGTACGTCTCGGATTCGGCTTCTCGGCAGGATTTATCGACTACGTGTTGAACTTCCCGCTTGCGACTAAGCCGCTGATGCTTATCCCTGTAGGTCTTGTATACTTCGTTGTTTACTACGTCTTGTTCCGCGTCCTCATCAAGGTATTGAACCTGAAGACGCCTGGACGTGAAGATGACGTTGAAGGCGAAGGCACCAAGACTGAAGCTGGCGGCGGCAATGCAACACTGCAAGAGAAGGCTGTGAAAGTGCTGGGGATGATTGGCGGCAAAGACAACATCATTGTCAATGAGGCCTGCATCACGCGCCTTCGTTTGACGCTGAAGGATGATTCCGTAGTGGATGAAGCTGGTCTGAAGTCCCTCGGTGCAGCTGGCGTCATGAAGCTTGGCAAGGGTAACGTTCAAGTTGTATTCGGAACGCAGTCCGAGCTCTTGAAGGAAGAAATTAAAAAGCTGTAAGCAGTGTTCAATAGGCACTGTCACATAGGCAAGATGGCAAGGCAGAAAGCCAGCGGATTTGTTCCGCTGGCTTTTTTCGTATGTCGAAAAAAGAGGGCATTAAAGGAGAAGGTATAATTGTTTACGGAAACAAAGTTGATCCAAGGCAAAATATTTTCTATACTATACGTGCATCCATAGGAACTCAAACCGCTGTTCCAGACCGAAGGATAAGGAGATGGTGGAATTGGGACAAAGGAAAATGATAGACCAGCAGCGCCTGCGAGTTAAGGAGGCTGGACGATGACGATTACGCAGCAAGCCAATATGATTAATCATCCAGCCCGTCGGAATATTTTATTGTTTTTGAAGCAGCAAGGAACAGTCGGGGTGCCAGCTATCGCGGGACATCTTCAACTGACGGCTATAGCCGTTCGCAGGCATTTATATGCGCTGCAAAAGGGCGGGTATGTACATGCTCATCTGATTCGTCAGCAGCTAGGAAGACCTACCTATGAGTATAGTCTGGCTGACAAGGCAAGTATGTTGTTCGTCAGTGCATATGATGCGCTGATCATCGATATTCTTGAGCAATTGCAGGAGCGATCCGGTGAAGATACGGTGGAGCAGCTATTCCATTATCGCAGGCAGAAGTTGGAGAGGCGATATGCTCCGTTATTGAATCAAGCAAGCTTAGAGGAGAGAATCTGTGCATTAGCAGCATTACAGGACAAGGAAGGCTACATGGTTAGATGGGGAAGATGTGAGGATGGCAGCTATTGGCTGGAAGAGGCCAACTGCCCGATCTCCCAAGTTGCGGTTCAATTCGGTTCCCCTTGCAGATGCGAGCAGTCGATGTTTGCCGCGGTGCTTCAAGCGGATGTTGACCGGACAGAAAGTATTGTGGAAGGTGGCACGAGATGTATGTTCCGTATCGCTGAGCCGGATCCAGGGGAACTGTGTGAATGGTCTGAACCGGAATGTAAGGATACAGGCATCTGAGCATGAATCGATTTAGCGTGGTTGCAGCTTGCTGGGGAAAGGAGAATGATGATGAAGCGGAAGGTTGATCAAAAGGATGTCGGGGCTGAGACATCAGTCGGGATCGAATGTAATGAAAATAATGAAAGTAATGAAGCTATTGAAGTTACTGATCCTTATTTGATTTCCATCGTGAATGCATTAGAGCAGTTGACAGAGTCTTGGTCTTCTAAGCTGAAGAACGGCGGCATTAAGCTTCAGTTTGCCGTTCAAATCGGCTCCAGCCTGAGTGTAATCCAACAGGAATGGCTAATGGAGTTCCTTCAGGACTTTCATGTTCGTGATCAGGAAATGTCTAAGGTGCTGCATGCCTTTGCCACCGAGATACCAGAATGGGCGACCCGGCAAATTATTCAGCTCTTTCGCAAAGCGGAGCGTGTGAAGGCTGTACTAATTGCTCGGAATGATGTTATGGATCAGCTCGAACAGCGAATGAGGCAAATGGAGTACGACTTCTGGCAAGGCATGCTACCTACAGATGAAAATGAGCTGGAGCATGTGCTTTCAACATGGCAGCGGGAGCTGGCCGCATGGGAGGAAGAGGCATCTCGCGAGAGGAATACATACAACCGCACTTATGGAGACAGCTCGCGTTCATCGGTGAACGCACCCTCTGCCGGTAAGGATTTGACCTTTCATACGATAATTGGTGTCCCTGAAGAAGCGGATGCGAAGCAAGTGAGGAAGCAGTCCCGCAAGCTGCTGCGGGTGCTGCACCCTGATCACGGCGGAAGCGCGTATTTGTTTACATGGGTAAAGGAAGCGTACGATGCGTATCAAGCGAGCCGGATTCGCCGTGAAAGTCCCACAGCAAGATGATAAATAATAAGCGCCCCGTCCTATGTTTATCACATGGGGAGGGGCGCTGTACTGTACATAACGTTTCTTTTTTAGAAAACAGGTTCAGCTACTCGTCTCTTCGTACAACTAGCCTCTCATGCGGCGGAACGCTTCATGCGCAGCTTCAATCGTACGCTCGATGTCTTCCGCGGTATGCTCGGTAGTCAGGAACCATGCTTCGTACTTCGAAGGCGCAAGACAGATGCCTTGATCGAGCATATGACGGAAGAATGCGCCGAACGCTTCGGTATCCGTCTCTTGTGCTTCTGCATAATTCGTGACCGGATGATCGCAGAAGTGCGTCGAGAAGGAGCCGCGAATGCGGTTGATCGTAAGCGGTACGCCATAACGGTCAGCGCCTTCTTGAATGCCGTTCGTCAAGCGGATTGCCAGCTCCTCCATTTGCTCGTATACGCCCTCTGCTTGCAGAACCTCCAAGCACGCAATGCCGGCTGAGATTGAAGCAGGGTTGCCTGCCATTGTGCCTGCTTGGTATGCAGGGCCGAGCGGAGCAACTTGTTCCATGATATGCTTGCGTCCGCCATAGGCGCCGATCGGCAGGCCGCCGCCAATGATTTTGCCCATCGCTGTCAAGTCTGGTTCAATTGCTGCAAAGTCAGGGAAGGCGCGGTAAGTTTGCGCCGAACCATAATGGAATCGGAATGCGCTGATGACCTCATCATAGATAACGAGTGCCCCGTATTCGCGAGCGAGCTTGCACAAGCCTTCAAGGAAGCCTTCCGCAGGCATAACCATGCCGAAGTTGCCGACGATTGGCTCAACCATCACGGCTGCCACATCGTCTCCCCAATGCTCCAGTGCTTCCTTCAAGCTGTCCAGATCGTTGAATGGAACGGTGATTACTTCGTTAGCAATGCTGGATGGAATCCCTGCGCTGTCCGGAATACCAAGCGTAGAAGGGCCAGAACCAGCTGCAACGAGCACGAGATCCGAATGACCATGGTAGCATCCGGCGAATTTGATAACCTTCGTGCGCTTCGTATAAGCGCGGGCTACGCGAATTGTCGTCATAACAGCTTCGGTACCCGAGTTGACGAAGCGTACTTTATCCATAGACGGAACAGCTTCCTTCAACATGCGAGCCAGCTTGATTTCCAGCTCGGTCGGCGTTCCGTACAAGGTACCGTTCTGCGCAGCCCGAACGATTGCCTTCGTAACATGGGGGTGGGCATGACCTGTAATGATAGGGCCATAAGCAGCCAAGTAGTCAACATAGCGGTTGCCGTCTACGTCCCAGAAGTAAGCGCCTTGTGCGCGTTCCATGAAGACGGGGGCACCGCCGCCGACCGCTTTGAATGAGCGGGAAGGGCTGTTGACCCCACCGACGATATGTTGAAGCGCTTCTTCGTACAGTTGTGCAGAACGGTTGCGATTCGTAGTCATGTAGATGAATCCCCTTTATTGTGAATTAGTTTCAGATACGGATTGCGTGACATTCACTTCCAAAGCTTTTTGAATGTATTGCTTCAGCTTATCGTCGTCAATAACCCGGAGCACGGCAGCGTTGTTCACTCGTGCATCAGTGACATTGTCCATCGGCGGGAGCTGATGACTCTGCCCAATCGAGCTGTCGTAGCCAAGCGCGGCCAGCTTCACGATGTCATCGGCTGATAAGTTTGTCTCGACATAGGGCGACACTTCCCTGATAAGAGAGGGGAGCTGCAGCAGGTTCCAGGTTGATTTGAGCTTGTTGGCTAATGCCCCGAGCAGATCGCGCTGCCGCTGGGTGCGAGCATAATCGGACATCGCATCATAGCGGAAGCGGGCGTACATAAGCGCCGTTTCGCCATTTAGCAGCTGCTTTCCTTTTTTTAAATCAATATCGTATTGATGCTTATCTGCCTTGCTCGTATATTTCATATCCTTCTCCACTTCAAATTCCACGCCGCCCAGCGCGTCAATCAACTTGATAAATCCGACGAAGTCTGTATACACATAATATTGAATGTCCAGTCCTGTCAAGTCGCTTGCTGTCTTCATAGCCAGCTCCGGTCCGCCATAGGCGAGCGCCGCATTGAGGCGATCCTTGCCAAAGCCAGGGATGTCAACGTATGTATCCCGCAAGAGGGAGAACAAGTTGGCGCGCTTCGTCTTCGGATCGAAGGAGGCGAGCAGAATAGAGTCTGACCGTGGGACTTCGTTAGCTTCCAGTCCGCGAGAGTCTCCGCCCAGCAGTAATATGTTGACTCTCTCTTCTCCCTGCCATTTGGGAGGCTCTATGTCGACCTTCTCCGGCACGCGATGTACGACGGGGGTGAAGCGAGAGGCTTCGGGCGGCTTCTGCAGACTGTCCAAGCTGCTGTACATGGACCACATATAATAACCGGCACCAGCCAGAAGGAATACACAAACAGAAATAAGGGCATGCTTCCAATACTTTTTCAACATATGGATCGTCCTTTCCGCATCCGGCGGCAAAGCGGCGAGAGTCATGATGTCGAATCCGGTGCATTCAGCATTCTTTCAAGTCGACCTACGTGCTATAGTAAAGGTTATGGGCAAATGCTCCGCATCTTGTCTAATCAATTATAGAATTTTTACAGAATCGAATCAATTGAATGACTTGTACCCGCATAACGGGTCGGTGACCAGGGAAAGGGTGACAGAAGTATATATGAACGCTATTGACGTGCGGGATTTGCGCAAAACGTTCCAGGTACAGAAAAATCGCGATGGACTGAAGGGAGCGCTCCTTGATTTATTCAAGCGGGAATATAACGAAGTAATGGCAGTGAAGGATATCTCCTTCACGATCCCACAAGGGGAAATATGCGGATATATTGGGGAGAATGGTGCAGGCAAGTCGACGACAATCAAGATGCTGACGGGCATTCTTGTGCCAACCTCCGGTGATATTCGTGTGAATGGATTTATCCCGCATAAGGAAAGAGAGAAGTTCGTGCAGGGCATCGGCGTCGTCTTCGGGCAGCGCAGCCAGCTGTGGTGGGATATCGGCGTAATTGAATCCTTCCGGCTGCTGCGCAAAGTGTATCGCGTTTCTGAACATGATTTCAAGCAGCGGCTGGATGAACTGGTTGAGCGTCTTGCCTTGCAGGAGCTGTTGAACCGCCCGGTACGGAAGCTGAGTCTCGGACAGCGCATGCGCTGTGAATTGGTGGCATCCCTGCTGCACCGTCCTTCTGTGCTATTTCTGGATGAACCAACGATTGGACTCGACATTGTCGTGAAGACGGAAATTCGCGAGTTCCTGAAGCAGCTGAATGCAGAGCATGGAACAACGATTTTGCTGACTACTCACGATTTGCAGGATATCGAAGCTCTATGTACGCGTGTCATTATGCTCGATGATGGACGCATTATTTATGACGGCGGATTAGACACGCTCAAGTCGACGTGGGGCAAGGGACGAGAGGTCCGTTTCCAATTTGCGAAGCCTATGCGAGCAGGTGATGTTGAGGCGCTTACGTCCGGCCTTGATGTGGAATGGACAGTTGAATCTCCTTATGAAGCGGGAGTTCTTGTGCCATTTGCCACGAATGTATCGGATGTCATTGGGCGAGTGGTAGGCGGAGCGTCGATATCGGATTTGAGCATTATTGAGACGAATACCGACGATATCGTTCGTGAGATTTACAAGGCGGGCACGGCGGAGAAGCCGGAAGGACTGAGCCCTCTCTTGGCTATGCAGGCGCAAGAGTCGAAGATAGAAGACCTTGAGCACAAGGAAGAGAACGACAAGGAGAAGGAAGAGAAGGAAGCGGTGACTCATGGCTAGCGCATATCTTGAATTTATCCGCATTCGCTTCCTGTTGATGCTGGCTTACCGTGTTAATTACTATTCCGGCATTCTCATCTATACGCTCAACATTGGCGTGTATTATTTCACCTGGCAAGCGATCTACGGCGGACAAGGAACACTTGCAGGCTTTACGGCTGACCAGATGACGACCTACATCGCGGTATCTTGGATGGCGCGCGCCTTTTACTTCAACAACATGGATCGTGATATTGCCACGGAAATTCGAGACGGCAGCGTAGCGATCCAATTTATTCGGCCTTACAACTACCTATTCGTCAAGCTGATGCAGGCGTTCGGCGAAGGCTTGTTCCGGTTGCTGCTCTTCATGGGGCCGGGTATGGTTATCGCATGTGTTCTTTTCCCGGTGAAGCTTCCGCAAGATCCGAAGCAGTGGGCGGTATTCGGCGTCATGCTGTTCATGAGCTTCCTGATCAATTCGCAGTTGAATATGCTGACGGGATTGACGGCCTTTTTCATCGAAAATAATGAGGGCATGATTCGTATGAAGCGGGTAGTCGTCGATTTGTTCTCCGGTGTTATTGTACCGATCAGCTTCTTCCCAGGCTGGCTGCTCGTGTTGAATGAATGGCTGCCATTCCAAGCGATCACGTATTTGCCGAGCTCTGTATTTACAGGCAGAGTGGCGGGCGATCAAGTGTGGGCGGCGCTCTGCATCCAATTGCTGTGGGCGGTAGTGCTTGTTATTCCAATTGTGCTGCTGTGGCGTTCCGCGCGCAGACGCTTGTTCGTGCAGGGAGGTTGATCACGATGTATTACTTCGGACTTGTTAGTGAGTATTTGAAAAACTATATTAAAACACGACTTACCTATCGTGCAGACTTCTGGATAGAGATCGCATCGGATCTACTTTTTCAGGTCACGAATTTAATCTTCATCTTCATCGTCTTCATGCATACGCCAACATTGGCTGGCTGGACGCGTGATGAGATGGTGTTCGTCTATGGCTATTTCATGATTCCATATGGCATATTCAGCTGCTTCTTCAATCTGTGGGGGTTCAGTGAGCGATATATCGTAAAAGGGGAAATGGACCGGATATTGACGCGTCCAGCGCATAATCTATTTCAGATTCTCCTTGAAAATGTAGATCCCCCCTCCATTATCGGATCTATCGTCGGTGCAATCATGATGGGCATTTGCTGGAACAGGCTTGGTCTCGACTTCGGCATCATGGAGCTGCTCATGCTGTTCGTGATGCTGATCGGATCGGTGATGCTGTACTTCGGCATTTATTCTGCACTAACATCGATTTCATTCTATTCGGATGCGCCGACAGGCATTCTGCCGCTCGTGTGGAATATTCAGAGCTACGGTCGTTATCCGCTAACGATCTACAATCGGTTCATTCAAGTGCTGCTCACATGGATTCTGCCGTTCGCATTTGTGGGCATCATACCTGCCTCTTACTTCATGGAGGGCAAAGGATTGCAGCAGATGGCGCTCCTGACACCGGTTGTGGGAGTTATCTTCTTCGCCCTTGGGTTAACGCTGTGGAACATCGGTGTTAAGCGATACCGCGGGGCAGGATCATAATCGAAAAAGTTGTCGCCTTCCAAGTCAGCAATGGGTTTGGAAGGCGATTTTTTTATACAAAGGAGAGAGAATTAGAATCTAAGCCTCGTCGTTTTTGAAAAAAAGAGTGGGGGATGATAAGCTTAATGCAATAGAACGGCAGTCTTGGCTGCCGGGAAGGAGCCTCAAACAATGACACAATCCACTCAAGTTGAACTTGGACAAGTGCTCCCTGACTTTACGCTGCCGGCATCTACCGGACAGGACGTGAAGTTGAGCGACTACCGGGGCAAGAAAGTCGTGATTTATTTTTATCCGAAGGATATGACGCCAGGCTGCACACAGGAGTCATGTGATTTCCGTGATTATCATGGAGACTTTGAGAAACATGGCGTTGTCGTGCTTGGCATTAGCCCAGATCCGATCAAGTCGCATACCAAATTTATTGAGAAGCACAGCCTGCCCTTTACGCTGCTGTCTGACACGGAGCACGAAGTAGCGGATCTGTTCGGAGTATGGCAGCTGAAGAAGATGTACGGCCGCGAATATTACGGCATTGTTCGCTCGACCTTCCTCATAGATGAAGAAGGCAAGCTCATCAAGGAATGGCGGAGCGTCAAGGTGAAGGGACATACGAATGAAGTGCTGGAGGCAGTGCGCGAGCTCGCATAACATCGCTTCATCTATATAGAAAGGGCTGTCCCCATCAGGGGAGCCACAAATGAATAAGTCCCGCAAGGGAGAAAAAGACGCCTCCAAAACCACTGGATTAGTGGAACGGAAGCGTCTTTTTTCATGCAAGTTCAAAGTAATATGGTGCACCCAATGTCAACATTGACTGCTAGGGAAGCCCTTTTTCGAATCGTGGCCTATGCCTAGTACACACGGTGGATAACATCCTCGAAATCCGGTTCTTCCATATGAACGTCTTCCACTTCACCGAATTGCCCCAAGATGCGGAGTGCTTCCATGGCGCTCAATTCATCGCGATTGCATTCCACGGTTAAGGTCTGGCCGTTCAACTCACGGAAGCGAAGCGGGCTGGGGACATTTTTAGATTGGTCAGGTATTTGGCAGCTGCTTCGATAGGTAACCGAGATGACGGTCGGCAAGCCGATGCGCTTGCGCAGGTCGTCGATTGTGCCGTCGAAGCCGAGCTTGCCATGATTAATGACGATAACGCGATTGCATAGCTGCTCGATATCGTCCATGTCATGCGTTGTCAGTAGGATCGTCTTGCCAAGCTCCTGATTAATCGTCTTCAGGAACTGGCGAATATTCCGCTTGGCGATGACGTCAAGGCCAATCGTTGGCTCATCGAGGAACAGAATGTCCGGATCATGCAGCAGCGCGGCCGCAATATCGGCGCGCATTCGCTGCCCGAGCGAGAGCTGACGGACGGGCGTATTCATGAATTCGTCCATCTCCAGCAGTTCGGTCAGCTGCTTGATGCGCTTCTGCTTCTCTGCAGGATCGAGCCCATACATAGCGGACAGAATATCATAGGAATCTCGCGTTGGGAGATCCCACCATAGTTGAGTGCGCTGTCCGAAGAGGACACCAAGCCGGCGGGTTACCTGCCGACGCGCCTTATAAGGACTTAGTCCAAATATCCGCACGTCGCCAGATGTCGGATGCAGAATACCGGACAGCATCTTAATTGTCGTAGACTTGCCTGCGCCATTCGGCCCGATATATCCGACAAATTCACCACTATTGATCGTGAAGCTGATGCCCTGAACAGCTTCCTTCACAATCTTGTCGCGAGAGATCAGGGAGCGTATGCCCTTGAAGGCACCTTCCTTCGGGGCGGGCCGAACGAAACGTTTATGTAAATCGGTTACGGTAATCACGAGTATCCCCCTTTAATTCCGTTCGTTACGTGTATTGTCTGTTGCTTTTTCAGGTTAATTGTTGCCGTTATTGCAGTCGGCTCTATACCTAGTTTCATATCAAGCTGCTGATCGAACTTCATACCGAACTACATATCGAGTTCCATATCGGGCTCTGCATTGAGCTCAATATGGACATCAGCTTAGCTCCCTGTGCTCTGATAACGGGAAATCCCAATCTTCCACACGCGCAGGGCAATCAGGAACACGACGGCCGTAATCGCGGTGGACAGACCAATTAGCCATATGCCGGCTTGATGACGCAAGATGTAGAGCGAAGGAATATAGTTCGCGAACCCGACGGGAATGATGCTAAGCAGCACTCCTTGCATCCATTTCGGATAAATGGTCATTGGGTATTGCGCTGCCGTTCGAGCAGCATCCTCCGTAATGTTTTGCAATTCCTCGATACGGGTTACCCAGAAGCCGGCCGATGCGGTTAACAATCCAATGGCAAACAGCAGGACAGCACCCGATAAGATGACAAGTATCGTGAGCGGTATGGCAGTCCATCCAATCTGTCCGCTGCGCATCATAACATTCATGCAGATGGTCAATATCGCCGTTCCTTGGATGAACTCTCCGAGCCTAATGGAGAAATTCTGTGACATCAGTGCCAGCAGTACAGGGACAGGACGCAGGAGCAGACTATCAAGAGCTCCGTTAACCAGATAGTTCTCTAAGTGGTGAACGTCCGAAGCAATCATTCGGTATATTGCCTTGGACAAGGATAAGATGGCATACAAATATCCAGCCTCCGCCAAGCTCCAGCCTTGGATATGGCCGAACTTCAGCAAAATGACTGCAAGCATAAGAAATTCGACGACACTGATAACGGCCGCCATTAGCGTAGAGAACCAGAAATTAAACTTGTACTGCATGCGGCTGCGAATACTTGCGCGCACGAGCAGCACATACATACGAATCCACTTCATCCGCCCTGCACCTCCACCTTGCGTCGCATAATCCCGGTAACGGCGAGACATGCGGCAGTGAATACGATGCACCACATCAGCGAACCTAACAGCGCGGATGGGGATTCCATGCCGAGATAGATTCGAGTTGGGACATAATGCAAGAATGGGTAGAATGAGGCACGGCTAATGTCGGCAAGCCAAGATGGCAGCCATTCGATTGGAATGAGAAAGCCCGACAGCAGCATGCTGAACGCATAATTGACCCAGTACAGCCAGACTGATTCTGTCGTCCAGAGCGCAGCGGATCCGATCAGATAGTTCAGGCATATTGAAATGTACGCGGCCAGCGTCAAAGCTACAGCGGTCCACACGTAAGTGATAATCGTAGAGGGGACGTGAAGCGGCATTACGAAGAAATATAAAATGTAGATCGGTAAAAACTTGTACACGAACTGGTAGGCAATTTGCCCCCATTCCTTGCTCATCAGCTGATAGAACAAGTGAACGGGACGAACGAGATCAAGGGCGATCTGTCCGGTTCGGACGGACTGCTGGATGCCAAGTCCATTCGTTAGAAAGGCAGCAACCCACAAGCTGGCTTGATTGAAAGCGACGTAGCTTACAATGCCATTAAAGCCATACTCGCCAAGCGGCCTTCCTTCGCCAATCCCTGTCCAGATCGAAATGTAGATAAATCCGAACATGAAGCTGGCGATGTTGTGCACCATATGGGCACTGCGGTATTGCAAATTACTGAGATACTTTTTGCGAGCCAAAGTAAAAAAGAGCATTCTCCACCTCCGTCATCTTCTCGTATTGCGGCGTGCCATACTAGTGATGCTAGGTGAAATGAATAAAAAGAGAGCGAGGAATATAGTACCAGATACGTTGTTGAGATGGCAAGTATTATTTTGGATGCAGCACGGAACGGCTGAAAGTTAATACTCATATTCCTGTCCTTGTTACTATACTTGCCAATACCTAGATTTACGATATATAGTATATCTAGGTATTACATAGATGTGGGAGGGATAATCGATATCATGCAGCCTAAGGTTAGCAAGGAACTATTAAAAGGCAGTACGGCTATGCTTATCTTGTCCATGCTGGAGAAGGAAGAAATGTATGGCTACGAGTTGTCCAAGCGATTGGAAGCCGCGTCTTCGGGATTGTTCGCTCTGAAGGAAGGGACGCTGTATCCAATTCTTCATGCACTCGAAAGTAAAGGCGAGGTGGAAGCTTATTGGAATGAGGCAAACGGCAGAGCCCGCAAATACTACCGAATTACGGATCAGGGGCGCAAGCTTCTGCAAGAGAAGACGCAAGAATGGCGCTTATTCCGTCGTTCGCTCGATCAGGTGCTGGGGGAGGTATAAGGATGCAAAGTGATCAGGAATCAAGAGTCACGCAGCATGACTCGATCCTTGAAAAATTTGTGGGTGAGGTTCTAGCTCACGTGAAGGCCAAGCAAATGCACAACGAAATTCGGGCAGAACTGCAGGATCATCTATTGAACGAGATCGAGTATGGGATGGATCAAGGCATGGATGAATCATCGGCTGCGCAGCAGGCGGTTCGCAATATGGGAGAGCCTTCGGTTGTGGCGGCGCAGTTCAATCAGGTGCATCGTCCTAAGGCGCCTTGGAAGCTATGGATTTCCGTATTGGTGTGGATTGCCATTTGTGTACTTGGATTGTTCGCTGTGCAAGCTGGGAATCCTCAAGATATTTATCGCTTATCTGCCGAGGGCTATGCATGGCGTCTAGTACCGGGGGTGGTGGCTTTTTTGTTTGCATTTTGGGTAGGTTATCTGAAATTGCAACAAGAAGCAGCATGGATATATGGCATTACGTTGTGTTTAAATGTGTATACTGTGTTTTTTCCCGTGTACATCATAAATGGGTACCCTCAATTTGGACTTAAGGGAATTCCTATCCTTGATGGCATTCCTATCGATATCATTTATATGAGTCCGTATCTATATCTCTTATCTTTGTATTCGATGTGGAACAGAAAACCGGATAGCCCGTATCGCTCTATTCTCCCGAAAATGGTTCTTTTTATACTGCCGATCATTGTATTTCTTGTAAATGGGAATCTGCTTCAAGTGTCCACTTATCTTGTCGGAGGAATAATCGTGCTTAAGCTGGTAGGAGTGAAGAGGAAGAACATGGCGATTGCGGCCGGTGTGACACTCCTAACAGGCGGAATCTGCTATTGGTTCATAGAGAGTCTGCGCTTTATGGCCAATCGCAGATTTGGAGGATGGTTTCATAGCATTTGGAGAGACGGAGACGGGGGTTACACTCAAAAAGTGGCACAGCAGTTGTTTCACGAAGCAGGATGGTTCGGGAACGGAGTTGAAAATATCCGCAGACTTCTTCCTTACCTAGATAGTGAAAATTTAACTGTGACGATCGTGCATATGTTTGGGTGGGCAGGAGGCTTGGTATTGATAATCTGCCTTGGCGTTATTATCGTTACGATGTATAATTCAGCGCTGCTATTCCGTGATCCGTTTGCTAGAGGAATTGGTATGTGGGTGAGCGGGATGATGGGGATCCAGAGCTTGTTATATATCGGGGGGATTATCGGGTTCGTTCCCATGAACGGCGGTGCAGGACTTCCTCTGCTCGGATCAGACGGGAGTGAGATTGTACTATGGATGATGCTGCTAGGATTGTATTCTAGTGCATATTGGAAGAAAGACATGGTACCTGTTCTAAATCGATGATCTGAGTTGTGAGAGTAAGTGGATTATTGCGTTTAAGAGAGTATGAGTTGAAGACTTACATATGCTCATAGTAGCAGTACTGAGAAAAAGGTGACATCCAATCGATGCCACCTTTTTTTGAATAGGAAAATGTTGTTATTCGACTAGTGAAATCGTATGATCAAGGAGTAGCCGCAATGAAATGAAGGTGGCACCCATTCGGTGTCATCTTTTTTTATTTCCGCCATATAATCTAGCAATAGGGAAATAGAAACAAGGACAAGTCCACGATTGACTGCACTACGAGAGGGAAGAAGGAGACGATGATAATGATGAATGACAAGTTGAAATCGGTAATGATTACGGCGCTGTGCGCCTTGCTTGTTCTGATTGGAACGTTGACGTTCGTAGATGGACAGACGCCAACGGAGCATATCGCTTATGCTTCGTCAGGGCATGAGGTGGATAGGCATGAATCTAGTTCACATACACTGGTGGGGGTCGGAGATCAGACTTCTGTGTTGTCAGCGGCTGTTTCTTCACAGATTGCAGGGCAACAGGTTGGTGTTGAGCCTGCGGCTGCACCGGTTCTAGTAAGCAGCAAGAGCAAGTCTGAAGTCCCTGCCAATAAGCCGGATAAGGTCGTGTATCTGACATTCGACGACGGACCAAGTGTACATACGAAAGAAGTACTCGATATTTTGCAGCAGGAGAAAGTGAAGGGCACGTTCTTCGTATTAGGTCAGCAAGCAGAACGGAACCCCAAGCTAGTGGAGCGAATTGTAAATGAAGGCCATGCATTAGGCAATCATAGTTATAATCATGATTATTCAGAGCTGTACAGTGATTTTCGTAAATTCTGGAGTCAAATCAAGCGTACAGGCGAGGCTGTTAAGAAGATCGTAGGCTATGAGCCAGAACTTGTTCGTGCTCCAGGCGGTACATTTTTGAACTTTGACAAGCAGTATTTTGATTTGATGGATCAGGCAGGCTATCTCGTTTATGACTGGCATGTAGACAGCAACGATTCGAAGCGGCGCGGTGTTCCTGCGAAGGAGATTGTTCAAGGCGTCAAAGACGGTGCTCTGCTTCCTTCAACCGTCGTGCTCATGCACGATGGGGTGGGACATGGCGAGACGGTGAAGGCACTGCCGGAAATTATTCGCTACTACAAAACGAAGGGGTATACCTTTGATGTGCTCTCTTCTTATGTGAAACCTGTGCAGTTCAAGCTGGCTGCCAAGCAGCGCTGGTCGAGAACCTCCGTAAGTAAAGCATGGATAGAGGCCAACGTGAAGCCGATTCAGACAGTGAGCAATGATAAGGCACAGAAGCCGGGTCAAAAGCCAGACACTACCGCAGGCGGCACAACGGATTCGAAGACGAATCAGAAGCCTACTGAACCAGTGAAGCTGGACAGACAGCTGACGATTGTGACGGAGCAAGGCGAACTTGAATTTGCGCCGGATCAGTTCATGAGTTATCAGGATCTTACCTATGTTCCGCTTCGTATGCTGGTGGAGCGATTGAACGGTACCGTGAAATGGAATACAGAATTGGAACGGGTAGATATGGAGTGGAATAATAGTACGATTGGCATTGATGTACGTGCGGGCAAGATGGAGTTGATTGGACAATCAGGAGAGGACGGTGAGGTGAAGGTGCAGCCTCTTCGTATTGTGACCGAGAAGTATGTAACATGGGTACCATTACGGCAAGTGTTGGATGCATTCGGTGTAAAGATGACTAGTTATATGCTGTCCCCGCTTAAACCAATAGAGAAGCAAGAGTAGATGGAATAAAGAGTAGATGTATGATGAAAATGTACCTGCTATGGATAAGAGAATGCAAAATTGATAGGTTTGAAAACAAATAGCTTGGGCGACACTGGTATATAGAACGGCCCGGGACGATTACAGGACGTGCAGAGGCACGCGGGAATCGTTCCGGGCTTTTTTTGTCATGTTGTTGTCTATGAATTGCAAAGAAAAGAAAGTTAAAAATGATATACACCGTTCAGAGTTGATAGGGAGGGAATCGCATGACGAATGAATGGAGTGTTAGTGGTGGACAGCGTCCCCAGCGGGATACAGATGTGTGGCTGGCCGAGTTCGCGCAGCGGGGCTGGATTGCTTATCTGGAACGTATGGAGCAGGTCATTGTGGGCAAGAGAGAAGTGATTACGATGGCGGGGCTTGCGATGATAAGCGGGGGACATATTCTACTTGAGGATGTGCCTGGGGTTGGGAAGACGGTACTGGCACGTGCCATGGCGCGAGTGACAGGGGGGACCTTCCGTCGCATTCAGATGACGCCAGATATGATGCCTGCTGATATTACGGGCAGTATGGTTTGGGAGCCAAGCAGCGGTGAGCTGCGCTACAGCGAAGGAGCACTCCAGGCGAATGTAGTGCTCGCTGATGAGTTGAATCGAGCCCCTGCTAGGACGCAGTCAGCTCTGCTTGAAGCGATGGAGGAGCGGATGGTGACCGTGGACGGCATGACGCGTCCACTTCCGGATCCATTTATGCTGATCGGTACTCAGAATCCGCAGTATTTCGAAGGTACGTATCGGATGCCGGAGGCGGAAGCAGATCGTTTCATGATGCGATTATCTATTGGATATCCGCATGCTGAACATGAGGCAGATATGCTGCTCCGCCAGCGAGAAGAGCATCCATTGTTGCGTGTTAAGCCGCTATGGACTCCAGAGGAATGGCGCTTACTCGTGCGGCGCGTGCATATGGTGCATGTAGATGAAGCACTGTGCCGCTATATGGCGGATCTGGCGCTGGCGACTCGTACTCATGAATCGGTAGCGCTCGGGGTCAGTCCCCGGGGAACGCTTGCGTTGATGCGCGCAGCACAGGCACATGCTTGGGTAGAGGGACGAACTTATGCCGTGCCGGACGATGTGAAGGCTGTTGCAGTCTATGTAATGGCGCATCGGCTGCAGCTCCACAACCATGCCGTACGAGCAGGCATTGTGGCTGAGGAAATTGTGTTGGAGGTGCTGGGTCACACAGCTGTACCCGGATTCCCATCAGGTTCTGCAGGCAAGAAGGGGACGAGCGGAGGTGGTTCGTCAGCCTCTACGAGTCTGGCTGGAAGGACTAGACAAGCTTCCACTTATCGTACACATGCAAGGGATGTGCAGTTCCCATCTGTTCAAGGAGAGCAGACGAACTCACGCCAAGCAGGGAAGCGCATATGGTTCGGAGGAGATTATCAATGAAGCAAGCGCTAAGACATCTACTCACAGCTATCGGCTGCTTGGCGCTGGCGTGGATCGGGTTTCAACGGGAAAGTGCTGCAGTCTGCTTCTTGGCAGCCATATTGGGTGTCATGTTGGTTAGCAGCGCCCGTTCTTATTGGATAGGAAGCAGGCTACGCTCGGTGCAGACTGTACACCAACCGATTATTCCGCAGCGCAATGAGAACAGGAACATGGTATTTCTTGTCACCATGACAATGAAGCGTCCGTTTCCCGTATTGTGGCTGCGAGTGACAGAGTTCTGGACTCGTACAGGAGGGGAAGGAGGGGTGTGGATGTGTCGACGACTTCTATTTCCTCGCCGCCGCCAATCTCTTACTTTTACCTCATCCTTTGCAGGGGCTCCGCGAGGTGTATATGAGCTTACCCGCATTGAGCTTCAGTATGGGGATGTATTCGGTTGGTTCAAGCACAATGTAATCATCCGTCCGAGTGAAGAGAATGCGCCTGTATGTATTATGGCGCCTGATATCGGTACGGGGAATCGGCTGGCTAACGAGCAATATGCAGTGGAAGGAACGGAAAGCTTGGGAAGCCCTGAGAACACAAGCATTTATGGAGCGGCTGAGCGGCAACAAGAGTCAGCGCTGTTCTCCCCATCCTTATATGGAGAAGGGGGCGAGCCGTGCACAGCAGTGACGAGTGGGATGCAAAGTGCTGAGCTTCGAACGTACCGTGCCGGGGATCAATGGAGATCTATTGACTGGAGAATGTATGCGAAGCGCCGATTGCTTGCAGTTCGTGTTCCTGAAGCGGGACAACTCGAACAATGGGATATTGCAGTGGATGATACAGGGTGGCGGAATGAGCTGACTCAGCATACGACGAACATGAACTCAAAAACAAATACGAACATAAATAAAAACACAAATAAAAGTACAAATACCAAAACGACTGCGAATCAGAAATCGAGCGCGAAGGCAAATATGGGTGACTTGCAAAAGGAAACGAAGCTGCTGCAACAAATGGAAGCAACGGTTTCAGCGGCAGCAGCCCTTGTAAGACAGAAGATGGAAGCGGGACATACCGTTCGCTTATTCTGGATTAGTGATGGAGCTAGTGTGCATGGTGCTCGGAATGCTATTATCGCACTCGCTGCCGAGCAGCTGGGCAAGCGTGTAGAACACCGTTGGAACTATGAAGAGGGAACTCCTTCGATGGTGCATGCAAATGCAGCAGTCCCTAGAAGGCTTGCCGTTGTAAGTTGGGACAGACACTCCCAGAAGTGGGGGGCTGCACAGCATTTTACGGGGCTTCACCAAGTGGATCAATGGCTGAATGCTGACGAGATGCAACGATTCGAGCCATCAGCGACTAGAATTGTGGGCAGCCAGAACACAGCGAATGCGAGTGTCTCGGCGGCAGCAAGTGAGCGAGTCGGAGTGAGAAGCAGTGACCGAATGAACGATAGTGAGAACCGAGGTGAGTATCGTGTATCTACCGACAGTTGGACGACAGCACAAGGGTAAATCGCAACCGCTGCATACATCTGCGGCTCCAAGCAGCAAGCTTACCTGGTTGATGCGTTGGAAGGCTGCTGGATTTACTGTACTGCTTTTCGCCTTGTTCGCAGAGTGGTTCTATCCCCTGCAAGAGGTGGGAGGCAATATTGACTTGAGCGATGTTCGCCCATTTCTCGTTGCGGTGGCGATATATTTGCTTCTTGGCTTAATTGTTCACCATACTGCACTGTCTGTGGTTCTGTATGGGATGGTGGCGATTGGAACGACCGCTTGGATGTTCGGCTCCGTTCGAGTACTTCCCCATGCGTCAGACACCTGGCTAATGGGTGAAGGGTTTGTCCGTTCTTTGTTAGCAGGCATAGGAAGAATCGGTACCGCACTGCGCACAGATATCAATGGCTGGATGGATGGCCATTGGCTGAACACAAGTGGTGAATTGCGGACACTGCTTCTTCTCATCGGTTGGGCGATGCTGGCGTCATCGATTCAATCGCTTATGTTAAGCCGCAGGACGGTGCTCTTTTTTACGGTGTCAACAATTGTTTATTTATTCGGATTCGAATTGGGATTCGGTCTTGATATAACGGGATCGATCGCGCGATCGGTTGGCTGGGGATTGCTCTTGTCAGCGTGGCTGTATTTGGATGAACAGTTGGAATCTGATACAGAACGCTCACGAATTGGTCATTGGCCATTTAGCTGGTTGTTGTGCGCCTTGCTGCTATCCTTAGCCGTGGTTGGGATTGCTGAAGGAATCAGGCAGGTGTATGCATGGCCGAAGCCAATGCCGCTGGCATCGTTCGAAGCATTGACGCAGTCATTACAACCAAATGATTTGGCGGAACGAGGCAGGGGAAGAAAAGATGGGAATAACGGATCGGCTGTAGAGGGGCAGGACCAAGTCCGTACATCGATGATGGTAACAGGCTATAGCACAGACGACTCTGAGCTGGGACGACCATTGCGTGACAATAATGAGGAATGGTTCACCGCGATATCTCCTGAGCCTACGTATTGGCGGGGAGAGAGCAAATCCATCTATACGGGGAGGGGCTGGACGAGCCCGCAAAAGGGAGAAGAGAAAATTGAACTGTCAAGCTCTTTGAAATTAGACCAAACGGGTGGGCATGAAGGGTGGTCGGAACCTTTTCAACAGACGATTATATGGAAGGGGTTCAAGCCGAAGTATCCCTTGCTGTTCGGAGGGGTTCCTGAGCGGATAACCTCTTGGGTTCCTAATGCTAATGCGGAAGAGGCTGGGAATGAAGTTCCTTCACAGTATTTCGTCCGTTATAATCCTCTATCTGAACGGTATGGAGCTGACATCGGCATATCGGATACGACGGGGATTCCTTTAACCTATCAGTATGAGACAAGGGTGTTTCGTTTTCAGACAGAACTGCTTCAATCAGCACCGGAGAAGACTTGGCCGGATGATATACGTGCGGCGGGATTGCAGCTGCCAGAGGCGCTTCCGAATCGCGTTCGTGAGCTAGGTAAACGCATTACAGCGGGGGCGGACAGTCAATATGACAAGGTTCGGAGGGTGCAGCAGTTTTTGCAGCAGGAATACATGTATACCAAGTCGGATACAACCGTCCCGCCAGCCGGAAGGGATTTTGTCGATTATTTTCTGTTTGACTCGAGGCAGGGGTATTGCAATCATTTCTCGACATCAATGGCCGTGCTGCTTCGCACTCAGGGCATTCCAGCCCGCTGGGTGAAGGGGTTCGCTCTGGGAGAAGCTGATTCGCCTGGACATTACACAATTCGAGGGACGGATGCTCATTCCTGGGTTGAGGTGTATTTCGCCTCCATAGGATGGGTGCCGTTTGAAGCGACTCCGCCTATAGGCGTACCAGGAGGCTCTGTGGCTGCTTCGAATCCTGACGTCATTACGGCTTCTACTCCCATAAGCGAAGGTACGGGCGGATTATCTACTGCTGCATCAGAACAAGCCGGGTACCGTACGCCACCAGAGGTTGTCGCGATGTTGAACGATGCAGCAGCCGAGAAGACTGGAGAGGGTTGGGTCGCCGTTCGTCAGTTCGGCAACAAGATCGCACAATGGTGGGACGCTAGAGTACAGGCCACTCGTGCCCATATTGAGCAGGAATGGCATGCGCTTCAGCGTGTTCCCGAGGAATGGACAAGCGAGGCTTCCCGCAGTGGGATTGGTACAGCGTTGCTATCCCTTGTCCGCAAGGCGGTTACACAGATGCCGGTTCTCCTATTTGGTGGCGTGATCTTTATCGTGTTTCTATTGCTCACTATGAAATGGGCATGGCAGCGCAATGCGATGCAGCGCAAACTTCGCCGACTGGTGCATGCGCAGCAGCACAGCTTCCGTATGAGTCGCGTACAGGAAATGGGGCGTATCGCTTGGTCGCTTGTCGAGCGCAAATACGGTGCTAAGCCATGTGGAATGACATGGAATGAGTATGCTGGGCAAGCTGCCAGAACTCGTATTCCATCTGCAAGCAATCCGACACGCCATACAGAACATCAAGACTTGGAGCGTGATAAGGAACCGCTAGATCAATTTATAACTGCATGCAATTTGCTTTTCTTCGGGGGGCAGCAAGGGAATGCAGCTGTACAGCAGCAGTTTGTTGATGGCTGTGCACGAGTGCTTCGCGACTGTAATCGAGATAAGCGATGAATCCTCCAATTAGGGAGGATTCATTTTTTTATTTCCGCCGATTATCATGGAGACTTATGCCTGATAGGAATTACGCAGATTTTTTTCTCTTGGAGATTCGACGATTTTGCCAAGATGTTTTGCTTCGTACACGCTTCTTGGCAAGCACGGCTCCTCCTCTAAGCGGACGTTTGCGGAGACGTCTATTGATGCGCTTATTGATACGTCTACTGCTGCGTCGAGTAAGTCTGGCACCGGAACGCGCGGTTCTACGTTTTCTTTTTTTACCGTATTTGCGATTCCGTATGGAAGTGGAGGAAGCGGTTCTGCGTTTACGTGGGTAGTGAACTGGAGCAGCGCTCTCCTTAGCAGCAGGGATAGACATAGATGCATCAGTCCAATATCGAAGATCGCCATGTGTGCGAATGGTTGGCAGCTGTCCATAATGGACCAAGTGAAGAGCACCGCGCTTGTGCAGGCTCGCAAGGTGGGCAGAAATTTGGGGATCGAGGAAGACCTGCAATTCCTCTTCTCTCGCTGTCGTCCACGTCGATAAGCGCCTAACATCGTCATCCACATATCCAGGGTGGCATAGAATCTCCGTGATTCCTTGCGGGGCATTGTTCACCAGCTTCAAGAGCAGGGATACACCTGTGTCTTTGCTAAATGTGTGCATCATTAGCGTGTCCGCAACCCATGGAAGTTCGGGATCTGGCCTACTAGGGTGCACACGCACAGGAAGCTGCTCCTGTTGAGCCAGGCGTTTGACCCATGCGTATACGCCTTGACTATAGAAATGGATATGGTGGTGCGAATCAATATGGGTAGGATGAAGACCATGCTGTACCATGCGCTGATACTGATTGTCGAGTTCAAGTGAGATATCTTGCTCAGTCCAATCATCCAGCATGCCGTGGAAGGAGCCGTCCTCTCGTACGAGAGAAGGGATAAGAGCTGGATCGGTAACAGGCGAGCCATAGGTTAAATTGCAGTGCAGTCCCACTCCCAGTGAGGGGGTAGATCGAGCAATGGACACAGCATCGAGGAAGCCAGGGGTGTTGATCATTAAGGACGCACTGCTGACTGTTCCAAGCCGGTGAGCTTCCAAGATACCGCGATTCACGCTGTTCGATAGACCGAGGTCGTCAGCATTAATGATTACATATCGAGACAATGACAATCCCACCTTCTATTGTTTTAGTACTAATAGATGATGAGGCGGGTGCAAAGGAAAGTGCAATTGTCCACATATCCATAAATTAGCTGACAATTAAAAAGGAGAGCCCTATGCCCGTCTCGATTATTTGCCCACGGTAGGGTAATGAAGCAGTGTGATATAGCGGATTACTTCATCCGTATTGTTGATGTATGTATGACTTTCGTTCGCGGTGAAACGGAGCGCCGTATTCGGTTCGAGGATATACGTGTTTCCGCCAATGCCGACTTGAAGCTGTCCATTCATGACCATGATGAATTCATCGACACCCTCGTAATGCGGCTCGGAGGTATAGCTGCAGCCCGGCTCGATGACGACACTATATACTTCAAATCCTTTATCCTGCTCGAACGGGAAAATTGGATATGCGCGGTAATCCCCCTCTTCTTCCACAAGGGGCGTCGTTTCGTCCATGTGCACAACGGTGACGTTCGGGGTTGATTCTTCCATTAAAGTTGCAAATGAAATCCGGAGTCCATTCACAATTTTCCATAGAACAGAAATGGTTGGATTCGATTCTCCGCGTTCAATTTGCCCCAGCATCCCCTTGCTGACTCCACTCATTTCGGATACTTGATCAAGGCTAAGGCCCCGTGATTTGCGTATTTCTTGTAGATTCTTGCCGATTTTCTTATGTATCGGTTCTGACATGGGATACTCCTCTCTGGTTGTTCATCCAATCCGTTCCAAAATCATACAAATCACCATGTACAATATAACGCACAAACGTATAATATATTATACAGGAAAATGTTAGGAATATTTACTGCTTCTATTGTAAGAAAAAATCGAGGAAGGGGCAATCAGTTTATGACCCAAACGATGATCGGATTAGTGAAGGCAGAGCGCAAGCCTGGAGCAGTATTACAAGAGGTACCTATACCTGCCTATGGCCCCCATGACGTACTCATTCGGGTGCAGGCATCCTCGATATGCGGTACGGATGTTCATATTTACAAATGGGATGATTGGGCTGCGCGGACCGTTGTTACACCTAATGTGTTCGGTCATGAATTCGCAGGCGTAGTTACTGCCGTTGGCAATGAAGTGACGAATGTGAAGCCAGGGGATTATGTGTCAGGCGAAGGGCATGTGGTCTGTGGGATGTGCAAGGCTTGTCGTACGGGCAATGCGCATGTGTGCGCGAACACACGCAGCTTCGGCATAACGATACCAGGCTGTTTCGCGGAATATGCAGTCGTTCGAGACAGCAATGTCATCCATAACGATCCGAAGCTTCCGCCGCATATTGCATGCTTGCAGGATCCACTCGGCAATGCGGTGCAGGCTGCGTTGTCCGGCGATATCGTAGGCAAGAGTGTAGCGGTTATCGGCGTCGGACCGATCGGACTGATGGCGATCGCGGTAGCGAAGGCCTGCGGAAGCGGAACTGTAATTGCTGTAGATGTGAATTCGTACCGATTGGATATGGCCAAAGCGATGGGCGCTGATGTCATCATTAATAGTGCGGAGGAGCCGCTTGTCGACACCTTAATGCAGCATACTGGCGGTGAGGGCGCAGAGGTCGTGCTGGAAATGTCCGGTCATCCTGGGGCGATCCGCGATGCTTTGAAAGCGGCTGCACAAGCTGCTCGCGTATCTCTGCTTGGTATTCCTACAGAGGAAGTACCATTTGACTTGGCAAGAGATATTATTTTCAAAGGTCTGCATATTGAAGGGATTACAGGACGGCGCATGTTCGATACTTGGTATCAGATCAAGGGTCTGCTCAATCGCGGCCGCTTGAATTTAGAGCCGCTCGTTACGCATCATTTCCGACTGGATCAGTATGAAGAAGCATTTGAGCTAATGGCGTCTGGGAAATGTGGGAAAATTGTATTCTCGCATGACCTTAACCGAGCAATATAGGTTCCTTAGGTGAAGGATTCAGATGATTCAACATGTAATCTAATTCGGGAGGTTGGACTAATGGCAGGATTTGAAGTAATCGAGGGTCAACTGAAGAGCCTGAAGGCAGAAGGACGGTATCGGCCGCTCACTGTATGGGAGGGGGGCTCCGATTCTTGGATGACGTTACAGGATGGTCGCCGTGTGCTGCAAATGTCTTCGAACAACTATTTGGGATTGACGAAGCATCCAGCCCTTAAGAAAGCTGCCATTGAGGCGATTGAAGACTATGGAGTAGGGGCAGGCTCGGTACGAACGATAACAGGGACTCTCGACATTCATGACCAACTGGAGCAGCGTTTGGCGGCATTCAAGGGGACGGAGGCTACGCTTGTATTCCAGTCTGGTTTTACGACGAATCAAGGCGTGCTATCCTCTATTCTTGGTCCGGATGATGTGGTTATCAGTGATGAATTGAACCATGCGAGTATTATTGATGGCATCCGCCTAACGAAAACCAACAAACGCATTTATGCACATAAAAATATGGATCAGCTTGAAGACGTACTCAAGGAATCCGGCTCGTATCGTCAACGGATTGTGGTAACAGATGGCGTATTCAGCATGGATGGGGATATTGCCCCGCTGCCGAGTATTGTAGAGCTGGCTGAACGGTATGACGCCCTTGTCTATGTCGATGATGCGCACGCAAGTGGCGTGCTTGGCAAATGCGGCAAGGGATCTACTGATCACTTCGGGCTGCATGGCCGGGTGCATATTCAAGTAGGTACTTTGTCCAAGGCGGTTGGTGCTGTTGGGGGATATGTAGCCACCTCCCAAGTGTTGAAGGACTATTTAACCCATACGGCACGTTCGTTCCTGTTCAGCACGGCGCTTCCGCCTTCTGTCGCGGCAACATGCTTGGCAGCCATTGACGTTCTGCAGCGTGAACCGGAGCTGACGGAGCGGCTGTGGGCCAACGCGAATTCATTCCGTGCTTCCTTGCAGGCAGACGGATTCGATACCGGAGGGAGCGAGACGCCGATTATCCCGATTATTGTCGGTGATCCAGCACGAACGATGGCCTTCTCACAGCGATTGCTGGAAGAAGGGATATGTGCGCAAGGAATTGTATATCCGACTGTAGCGCTAGAGCGTGGCCGGGTTCGATTAATTGTAACCGCACAGCATACAGCTGATGATTTGGAGTTTGCACGAGATGTGTTGAAGAAGGTTGGCACTGAATTTGGAATATTGTAAGGTTGAGGAGGCTTGTAGATATGCTTAGGCATATCTGCAAGCTTCTTTGAATATTTTCTAAATGTAAGCGCTATATATAGCTGAACCGTTGAGACTAGTCGCAGCCTAATGACCGGAATCTTAATGTAAAAAAATAACTATCAATCTTCGGATCTATGCAGTATAATACATAGAAATACATACATATGCACGTGAATGATAGGTGTTTTGTCTCTATTTCAAAGTCGTCTTTTATGTTCATGAACCGTGGAATAACAGTGTTTTTTGACTTTATATGGTGGACAATCCCTCGGAGAGTTAGCGATACCTCTAAAATGTATATTTATTAATTTTTTTACAGAAATATAGAAAATCCCTATGGTAACAGAACGATACCCCATCACATGACCAAGCGTCACCGCTCTGACATCATCGCCGTACAACTATGCTTTTGAGCAGATAGCTTTTTCTTCATTAACGAGTTAGATAATCAGTGTAATAAAGAGATATTTAGATTAAACGGAAGTTTTTACAGGAATATGTGGTAAATATACGGAAAATCCGACTTATTGATCATAAATTGAACCATTTTTACTATGTACATAAATTTACCACTGGACTATAATTAGGCCTATGAAATTCCTACTGAGCTTATAGGAATAGTCGATAATATACTTGTTCATTTCAGGAGGGTCAACATGAAGAAAACATTGCTTCTTCTTTTATCTCTAACGATGGCTAGCAGCTTGCTTCTGGCAGCTTGCTCGAATGACAGTGCCGCACCTGCAGACCAAGGACAAAGTCAGGTGTCATCCAACAACTCCAGTTCGGGAGAGACCGCGACGCCTCCTGCGGATTTGTTGACAGAACCGGTTAGTGCTTCGGATATGTCGAAGCTCCCAGAACAAGCGAAGAAGCGTACCGATACGATCATTGTCGGATTGGTAGATCCGAGCGGTGCATTTACACCTTACTTCCAGCAGAGCGGGTATGACGGCAACGTGTCCTCCATTCTGTACACTCCACTCGTTACGAATGACGAGAAGGGACTGCCGATTCCAGGATTGGCCGAGAAATGGGAGATTACGGAGGATGGAAAAACATTTACGTTCCATTTGCGCCAAGGCTTGAAGTTCAGTGACGGCTCACCGATTACGGCGGATGATGTTGCGTTCACATGGACACTGGTAAATGACAAGGGTTACTCCGGTGAGGAGGATCTGTCCATCATTGGTATTGAAGGGGCAAAGGCATTCAAAGAAGGCAAAGCAACTTCCATTTCTGGTATTAAGGTCATCGACGCCAATACAATTTCCGTCACGTTGGAAAAAGGAAATGCTCAAGCGTTGACGGTTCTTGGCGGGGATGTGTTGTCCAAAGCTTACTACGGCAAAGATTACAAACCTGGTCAATCTCAGGACTTTATCAAAAATTTGCATGCGAATCCGGTTGGAACAGGCCCATACAAGCTTGAGAAGTTTATTCCTGGGCAAGAGGTTCGCTTTGTCGCTAACGAAAATTATTATAAGGGCAAGGCAAAGACTGAGCATTTCATATACAAAACAACGGAGGGCGATACGTGGCAGTTCATCGAGACAGGTGAGCAGGATTACGGTTCCTTCACGGCAACACAAGAAAATATTGAGAAGCTGAAATCCTTGGGCTTCTTGAATCTCGTTCCGGTTATATCCAGCAACTATAGCTTCTTGGCATTTAACCACGAGCACGCCACGTTCAAAGACAAGCGCGTTCGTCAGGCATTGACTTATGGACTGGATCGCCAATCCATCTACGTAGATGCGAACCAAGGCGCAGGTCAAGTGGCGAACATCCCAAGTTCACCAACTTCTTGGGCATATACAGAAGAGGGAATTAACCCATACAACTATGATCCGGAAAAAGCAAAAACATTGCTTGACGAAGCTGGCTGGAAACCTGGTAGCGACGGCATTCGCGAGAAGGACGGGCAAAAGCTGAAACTCCACTTTATCGGTTCCAAGAGTAAGGGGAATGACTTGTTCGTAACGATTGCGAAGGAAAATTACGCAGCGATAGGGGTTCAATTTGAGCCAGAGCTGTTCGCAGATTTCAACGCACTTGGTGCGAAATCAGACAGTGGCGATTACGACATTGCTTCCTTCTCAACGCCAGTTCTGGTGGATCCTGCGGATGGCGTTCGCCGCTTCGTGAACGGTGAAGTAAAGGGCTATGACAACCCGAAGGTGAAGGAGTTGTACGAGAAGGGCTTGGCAACCTCGGATATTGAAGAGCGCAAGAAAATCTATAAAGAATTGTTCCAAGTGTTGAACGATGATATGCCTTACATCTTCGCAAGCTATCGCAAATCCGTATATGCCTACAACGGACGCATCCATGGCTTGAAGGTTACTCCGCTGACTGGCGTAGCTGGAAGCGTGTTTGACTGGGAATTGAAATAATGATTATTGGAGCCCCTGGCCTGCATCTTCATTCGCAGCCAGGGGCGAATGACTTCCAAAAGGAGTGCGATCATGAGTAACTTTTTACTGCGAAGACTTTTGTACATGATCCTCATTTTGTCTGCCGCATCCTTATTTATTTTTGTGCTGTTTGCAATGATGCCAGGTGATTTTTTGGCGGGAAATACGAAGCTGTCGCCTGAACGGAAGGAGGAGCTCAGGGCCATATATGGTCTTAACCAACCGGTGCTGGAGCGGTATTGGAACTGGATGACCAATGCGTTCCATGGCAATTTTGGATATTCTCTTGCACAGCAGAAGCCTGTAGTGACGCTGTTTAATGATTATGTGTGGAATTCGTTTTTGCTAGCCATTGTATCTACCTTTTTCACATGGCTATTGGCGGTTATTATCGGGGTTGTATCGGCGTACAAGCAGTATTCCTTCTTTGATACGGCCGTAATGGTCTTTTTATTTGCTGCGATGTCCATTCCATCGTTCTTTATCGGATTGTATCTGATTAAGCTGCTCGCAGTTGATTTGAAGATATTGCCTCCCGGAGGAATGATTACAACAGGAAGCAATGCTACAGGGATGGCTCATGTATGGGAAGTCGTGGATCATATGGTGATGCCGGTAGCAGTAATGGTATTGCTCGGAGTAGGTTCATTAACTCGATATTTCCGCAGCAACATGATTGACGTTATTCGGCAGGACTATGTTCGGACAGCTAGAGCAAAGGGGATGAAGGAGCGAGTGGTGCTGTATCGGCATGCGCTTCGCAATGCGATGCTTCCAGCAATCACCCTGGTGGGATTTGAACTTCCAGGATTGTTCGGTGGTTCGATGATTATCGAGAAAATTTTTAACTGGCCTGGGATCGGGCAGTTGTACATGCAATCCTTCGGTACGAGGGACTATCCGCTGCTCATGGGCTTTACGATGTTCATTGCTATCTTGACGATAATTGGCACACTTATTTCCGATGTATTGTATAAAGTCGCCGATCCGCGCGTCAGATTGCATTAAGGGGGTTCCATCATGTCTTCCATTACCGGCGGGGTAACAGAGGTTCAGCGGACGGTGCCAGCAGCGGCACGAACGTCTCTATGGCGTCAAGCATTTCACAAACTATTAAAAAATAAACTGGCCGTATTCGGCTTGTTCTTCTTCATATTTATGTTCTTGGCTTGTTTCATCGGACCACTATTCTCACCATATGTGGATGGCAAGAGCAATCTGGCTATGATGAACAAAGCACCTTCGATGAAGCATTGGCTCGGTACAGACGGGCTCGGACGAGATGTGTTGACACGGCTGCTGCAAGCCGGGCGCATATCATTAACTGTAGGCTTTGCATCAATGATTATCTCCGTATTTATAGGTTCAATTCTCGGTGCGGTTGCGGCATATTATCGTGGTGTTGTCGATCAAGTAATTATGCGGATTGCTGACTTGCTGCTGACAATTCCGAGCATGCCGATCTTGTTCATACTGGGGGCTTTGATGTCCGAGTGGAAGGTACCAACGGAATATCGTATGTATTTCATCATGATTATACTCAGCTTTATAGGCTGGCCTGGATTAGCACGACTGGTGAGAAGCCAGATGCTCAGTATTCGCGAACGAGAATTTATGCAGGCGACAATTGTGCTTGGGCTTGATGACAAGCGCAAGCTCTTCAACCATATGATTCCGAATATTGCACCTCTTATTATCGTAGCTGCTACTTTAAGTACGGGCGGAGCGATATTGAGCGAATCCACACTCAGCTTCTTCGGTCTGGGGGTACTGCCTCCAACTCCTACGTGGGGGAATATGATTGAGGCGGCGAACAGCATTATGGACTTTGAGAAGCGTCCGTGGCTATGGATACCGCCCGGGGTTGCTATCTTTACTACAGTAATCGCTATTAACGTATTTGGCGATGGTTTGCGAGATGTTCTCGATCCTAAACAGAAGAAGTAAGGGAATGACAGTTGATGAAAAATGTAATCGAAATTGATCATCTCAGTACTTATTTTTATACCGAAGCAGGGGCAGTTAAGGCAGTCAATGATATTAGCCTGCGTATTCGTGAAGGGGAAACCGTATGCATCGTCGGCGAATCGGGCTGCGGCAAAAGTGTAACCGCAATGTCCATAATGGGGCTCGTCGAAGAGCCAGCAGGTAAAGTGGTGAACGGTAATATTCAGTTCGGTGGCAAGGATCTGCTCCACATTCCGAAGGAAGAGCTGCGCCAAATCCGTGGTAACGATATTGCGATGATATTCCAGGAGCCAATGTCCTCTCTGAACCCGGTGCTTACGATCGGCAAGCAGATTATGGAGCCTCTCATGGTGCATATGAAGCTATCGAAGAAGGATGCGCGAGCTCGGGCTCGTGAGCTGGTAGAGCTGGTTGGAATCTCTCGTGCAGAACAGATCTTGGACAGTTACCCGCATCAGTTGAGCGGGGGCATGCTGCAGCGGATTATGATTGCAATCGCGATGTCCTGTAATCCGAAGCTGCTCATTGCGGATGAACCGACGACGGCACTTGATGTAACGATTCAGGCGCAAATTCTGGATATGCTGCGTCAAATCAAAGAAGATTCGAATATGTCTATTCTGCTCATCACCCACGACCTTGGTGTCGTTGCAGAAATCGCTGATTACGTAATCGTGATGTACTCCGGCAAGATCGTGGAAGAAGGCGAAGTTGTCGAGCTGTTCGAGAATCCGAAGCATCCTTACACACAAGGTCTGCTTCGTTCGAAGCCTATCATCGGCCAGCGTCAGGATGACTTGTACTCGATTCCGGGGCAGGTGCCTAACCCATTGTCTTTGACTGAGTCCTGCTATTTCCATGATCGCTGTGACCGCTGCATGTCCGTGTGCACGACGAAGGAGCCGCAGCTGAAGGATACAGCTGAACGGCATCGGGTTGCTTGCTGGCTGTATGAGGAGGGAATTCAACATGGCTGAGACATTGCTCGAAGTGAAACATTTGAAAAAATACTTCCCGATCACCTCAGGCATATTCAATCGAACCGTCGGCCATGTGAAAGCCGTAGATGATATCAGCTTCACCATCAAGCGGGGAGAGACGTTCGGCTTGGTTGGCGAATCCGGCAGCGGGAAGAGTACGGTAGGACGTACCATTATACGCTTGCTGGAAAAGACAGAAGGCGAAGTGAAGTTTCAGGGGGTTGATATCTATGGCATGCAGGAGAAGGAACTGCGCAAGCTGAGACCGAAGATGCAGCTCATCTTCCAAGATCCGTATAGTTCTTTGAATCCGCGTGTTCGCGTCGGCGATGCCATTGGCGAGGCGCTGCTGAATCATGGGATGACCACGAAGGAAGAAGTTCGGGATCGAGTGCTTGAGGTTATGGAAGCATGCGGGCTATCGGCCTATCAGTATGATCGCTTTCCACATGAGTTCTCGGGTGGCCAACGTCAGCGCATCGGAATTGCCAGAGCGCTTATCCTTGACCCGGATCTCATTATTGCGGACGAGCCAGTATCTGCCCTCGATGTATCGATTCAGGCGCAGATTATTAACTTATTCCGCAAGCTGCAGAAGACACGCGGCTTGACGTATTTGTTTATCTCCCACGACCTAAGCGTCGTGGAGCATCTGTGTGATCGGATCGGCGTTATGTACTTGGGCACCATGATGGAGACGGCGTCGCGAGACGAATTGTTCCGCAATCCGCTGCATCCGTATACGAAGGCACTGTTATCAGCTGTGCCGATTCCGATACCTAAGCTGAAGCGTGAACGAATCGTCCTGCAGGGGGATATTCCGAATCCAGCCAATCCTCCATCTGGATGTAAGTTCCACACACGCTGTCCGTTTGCGACCGATATTTGTCGTGAGCAGGTTCCGGTATTCAGGGATGTAGGTAACGACCATCAAGTGGCCTGCCACCTCGTATAAGCCGATTTTGATCACGAAGTAATGTAATGGGTAATTCGGCATCGAATCTTGCATTCACTCTCGAACAGCGTATGCTTTCGACGTATGTTTCCTGCCGGAAACATTGCAGCTGCTCATGTAGTTGGCCTACATTCCGCTGCTCCTTACAAGTTTTGCGAAGCAAAACTCGCTACGGAAGCATCAGCTAAGAGTTCTTGCAACCTTCTCGGTGCTGAAAATCGGCTGGTTTTGATACGCAAATCCAATAGAATGCCCCGACAGTCGGATTGCGACTTCGAGGCATTTTCCATTTTTATGAACAATATCAGTTTCTGTCCGTGACTTCCAATGCAAGCAATTTGGCTGTTTCTTTGTGTTTGTACACGATGAAATACGCTTTTTTGTCGACAGGGGCGTATGTAATAAAGCGTACAACCCCCTCTGGGAATACAGTTGTTTGTTCCTCAATTAACGCTTTCCCAAATGTATCTGTAATGATCCACTTGCTATCTGATAAATCATGCATCCATATCTTCCCGGCTTGGTAGGAAGCATTCCAACCGAAGGTATCATTGTCTGTGAAGGTAGATACTTGCTGATGAATTTGCTTTTTTGTGTTCAAATCGTACACAGCATACACCAAATTACCTTTATTATGATCTGGGCCGAACGGGCTTCCGATACTGTTATGCTCCGTTGTTATAATGAGTTTTCCATCTTGTACACCGAAATCGGTTTGTATATTCCCCTCGATTAGAATTGTCGACTCCTGCGAATTACGAATATTGATGATCTTATAGAAAAATTGGGATTGCATAATGCCAGACCCTTCGTACTGGACGACCAGATTTGGAGCTCGGAAGGTGATATCCATAATAGTTAGATGCTCATAACTTCCAGGTTCGATTCGTATATCTTTACGGAGGAGAGGCTTGATCCAAGGAGATGAGTAAAGGGATGCAATCGACTTCTTTTTATAATAATTCTGCTCAAGTACGACAATTTGCTCTTCGATGTTCTGCTGTGGCGGCGACCATCTCACCTTGATGCTAATGCTGTTTAATTCCAGATTAAGCTTAATATTACGGTATAATTGTTGGGATAATGTATTCCCGTGTTGATCGAGAACGATTTTCTTTAGGTTGTCGTTATCGCGAGTCATGACTACGATTTTGGTAGGGTTGGCCAAGACATATACGTCATAAATTTCGGGGAATTTCTTGCTCCACGGTATTTTGGCTTGTGGCAGATTGATCGCATTCAATGTTGAATAATTCTTCTCGTAATTGGGTTCAACGAGCAGTGTTGTGTCGTCTGACAGATGATAAAGCTGAGAGTAAAGGCTTGTATTGGGAAGGGGAGACAGCAATGGAGCATTTTCGGCACTGACAGTTCTTATAGATGGAATGAAGAGGGAAATAAACAACAATAGTGCACAATAAACATGAACAGATTTTCGCATATACACACCTCGATTTTTAGGGGGGATCAGCTGTTACCGCTATGGGAAGGGGCTGATGTTCCATGATTTTACTGTTTCGATCCTATAATAACTTGAATACTTTTCAAATTGAAGAAAAATAATAACACTTTACCAGTAATTTTATATAGTTATCCAAACTTGATCACATAACACATTGACTGACGTTTTTCAATTTCGTTATAATAGTGGACAATATGTATTAGGGAGGCACGGCAATGACAAAGCAACATCATGAAATGATCGTTGTCCTCGATTTTGGCGGACAATATAACCAGCTCATCGCACGTCGTATTCGCGATATGGGCGTGTACAGTGAACTGGTTCCATACAATACTTCAATCGAACGCATTCAAGAACTGAATCCAAAGGGGATCGTATTCTCTGGCGGTCCAGCGAGCGTATACGAAGAAAATTCACCAATGGTAGATCCGCGTATTTATGAATTGGGTCTTCCAATCATGGGGATTTGCTACGGTATGCAAATGATGTCGCATCAGCTGAAGGGTAAAGTTGAGCGTGCAGGCAAGCGCGAGTACGGGAAAGCTGATGTTGTATTCCAGCCAGGCAGTGAATTGGCACATGGCTTGGAAGCAAACCAAACGGTATGGATGAGCCATACGGACTTGGTTGTTGAGCTTCCAGAAGGATTCCGCGTTGACGCAGGTACGGAGCATGCTCCAATTGCGGCAATGAGCCATCCGGAAAAACGTTTCCATGCGGTACAATTCCACCCTGAAGTACGTCATTCTGTATACGGAAATGAAATGATTCGCAACTTCTTGTTCCGTGTATGCGAATGCAAGGGCGACTGGTCGATGGAAACATTCATCGAGGACAAGGTGCAAGAAATTCGCGAGACAGTCGGCGATCGTAAAGTATTGTGCGCGCTTAGCGGCGGTGTAGATTCCTCCGTTGTAGCGGCACTTATTCATAAGGCAATTGGTGATCAACTGACATGTATGTTCATCGATCACAACTTGCTGCGCAAAGGCGAAGCTGAAGGCGTAATGGAGACATTCGTCGGCAAGTTCGATATGCATGTGGTCAAAATTGATGCACGCGAGCGCTTCATGAGCAAGCTTGCAGGCGTATCTGATCCGGAGAAAAAACGTAAAATCATCGGCAACGAGTTCATTTACTGCTTCGATGAAGAGTCTGCGAAGCTGGGCGACTTCGACTTCTTGGCACAAGGCACATTGTATACGGACATCGTAGAGAGTGGAACAGCAACTGCTCAGACGATCAAGTCCCACCACAACGTTGGCGGCTTGCCTGAGGACATGAAATTCAAGCTTATCGAACCTTTGAACACGTTGTTCAAGGACGAAGTTCGCAAAGTCGGCGAAGAGCTCGGCTTGCCGCGTGAAATCGTATGGCGTCAGCCATTCCCAGGACCGGGTCTTGCAATCCGCGTACTGGGTGAAGTAACAGAGGACAAGCTGACAATCGTTCGTGAATCCGACGCGATCTTGCGCGAGGAAATCGCGAAAGCTGGCTTGGACAATGAAATTTGGCAGTACTTCACAGCATTGCCGGACATGAAGAGTGTCGGCGTTATGGGTGACGCTCGTACGTATTCCTACACAGTAGGTATCCGTGCGGTAACATCCATCGACGGCATGACGGCTGACTGGGCACGTATCCCGTGGGATATTCTTGAGAAGATCTCCGTACGTATCGTCAACGAAGTCGAGAACGTTAACCGTATCGTGTATGACGTAACTTCGAAGCCACCAGCAACAATCGAGTGGGAGTAATTCCATTCGAATCTTAACAATTTAAAGGCTATACCGCGTTTAACCGCGGTATAGCCTTTTTGCGTTACGGTATTGAAATAGGGTTCACTTTCCTTCGTTAGTGATGAGGCGGCTACCTATTTCTGTACAGGAGACCAGAGTGCTGGTACATTCGAAGGCTCCCAGCCAGTCAAAGATGTATGCGGTTGCACACACTTATAAATCACACCATTATAAGAGACAAGATCGCCTGCCTTGTATGCCTTACCTGCCTGCCATGGATCTGTATTCCCCTCCGGATTTGGGAGATTAGCCGTTACGGATTGACTATGAGGGGAGACATTGCCTTGTCCGTCAATGATCCTGACCGTAAAGGTATACGTATTGCCTGGACTCAGACCGGTTGCAGCATAATTGGTTTGACTGCTGGTTCCGATTTTTTGCTGTTGTTGATAGATTTCGTACGTAAGGCCTTGAATTCCTGTGTTCGGATCGCTCCAACTCAGGTTTACTGAATTATACGTGACTGCCGTTACAGCCAGCTGCTCAGGTGCCTTCAGCACAACCGGTTCTGGTTGTTCAGGGCCTTGACCGAGAATAGAAGAATGATTGCCCGATACAACTAATGCAAATGGCTGAGGGCCTTGTGGCACATTGTATCCTTTGATGGTCACCGTATATTCGCCCGTAGTTGGAGTTGAAAGATATGCATTTTCCACGTTGTTGATGTGGTCATAATTGGAACAGCTTGTGCTAGCTGTATTTTGTACGAAGCAGTTGCCTTTGTAGAGTTCGCCAGTTGGGGTTTTTACTTCAAGATCGAGGTCATTGACCAATTGCTTGCCAGCTTGAACGGCACCTTGGTAATCGCTCCAGACAAGAGATATCTTGAGAGGTTTGCCGGCTTCGGCCTTGACGCGGTAGGAGATAGAATCGTTTGTTTTGATACCTGTGGTGTTGTCGATGAAGCTATTGGTTCTTCCGTCAGTAGGGGTAAGTGAATTCACGAGGTTAACGCGTCCCCATCCTGTTTCTCTGCTCATCCATCCATAGCCTACATCTTCAGCTCCATTAATGAGCGTAGCTTTGATGAGTGCCGAGGAAGGCGTTACGTGCTTGTTCTCGGTATAAAATTGTCGAACGATGGCTGCCGATCCTGCGACAGCTGGAGTAGCCATGGAGGTACCGGTCATGTTGGTGTAGTACTGATTTGGATTTGCAGGTCTAGTTGAGGCTGAAGAACGAGCAGAAATAATTGAGGTACCAGTAACGACGAGGTCAGGCTTAACTCTTCCGTCTGATGCATATCCTCTGCTGGAGGTTGGGGCAATTTGATTCGAATTTGTTTTTTGAAGATTACCAACCGTAATGGTGTTTTTGGCATTGCCAGGTGAATTGATGGTGTTGTTCCCGCTGCCATCGTTCCCTGCGGCGAACAATACGGTGAAGTCTTTATTGTTGAACGTATATTCATCAGCGCGAGCAGAGTTGGAATTGTAGGTGTAGCTGCTGGCGCCCCAGGAGTTGGTATGGATGAACGATCCTTGCTGCTTCGCAGAGCCGAACAAGTCGCGCAGGTCGCCTGGGCAGATAGAAGTACCACCACAGCCAATTGTTTGGGCGAACAGTTTGGCTCCATAGGCTACGCCTTTATATTTCCCATTGGACATTGCTCCTGTGCCGAGCACGGTACCGGCTACATGTGTGCCATGACCGATCGTATCCTTCCATGTTCCTTCGGGGTTAGGAACAGGAGTCGTATGCAGCTGACCTTCGAAATCTTTATGGAGTGTGCTTAGATTACCGGAATCCAAGCCGCTGTCGGCTACGGTAACCACTTGACCTTTTCCGGTCAATCCCTTGCTCCATACGCCATTCGACGTAGCAGCCCCAACTTGATTCGTGACGAAGTCGTTGAGGATCTCTTCTTGAGGCTTAGATTCGACGAAGGTGACATCTGGTTGATTAAGAACGAGCGGGAGTGATTCGTTGCTTAATACAGCTTCGATGTAGCCTTCTTGCACATCGGTAACGGGGATGGCTTGCTGCTTAAGTGATTGGGCAACTTCTGCCTCACTGCCCCTGAATACTGAGATGACATAGTTGCTTGGTGAAGTGTTTTCGGATGTGGCGAGGTTGCCGTTCTTCCATTCTGGCTGAAAGAGGGTGACTCTGTAAATCTGATCGTTGGTGGCGAGGTTTCCGGCTTGTTGCGGGCTCATGCGTACGAGATAAGCATAGTCAGGGAGATAATCTCCGAGTTCCGCTCCAGCCTGTTGCAAGAGCTGTTTGGAGGAATCTGTGATGACGTCGTTGAATTGAACAACGTACAAATGGCGTTGCGTGCTTTCTTCATCATGCTGCAGTCCGTAGTGTTCATTTTCATTCTGGAGATCGACGGTGCCTGTTCGCAAATAGAGCAGCTTCTCGGTTGAATTGTTCGCGGGGCCTTCATAGGCTGACACCGCTGGTGACATCAGGCTGATTGCCATGGCAATCGACATGATCATTGAAAGCACTTTTTTGTTGTTTTTGTTCGCCAAATGCTATTCCTCCTTGGTATAAAAGAGTATAGTCTAGTCTGACAAAGCTGGCATTTTTAACGTATAAACTCACCTCCAAAATGCTAGATTTACATGTTTACCCGAATACCATTTGTAAAAAGCAATCATAATAGTTTCAGAACTGGGTAAAAATGTATGAACCCATTTTATAAAAAATAATGAATTAATTCAATAGTTTTACTTTGATTTTCCAGAAAATTTTTTTTTGTAATTCTAGCATGCTGGGACATCATAGAATGTTGATTTCAGTAATAGAGAAATTGATTTGTTTTCGCCACAAAACACGAACGAGTTATAAGATATTTTGTTTATTGTTCGGAAATGGCGTTGACAACCCTGCCGAATACCTATACAATGTGAGTAGATAACCTAATAACGCAACTTTTTCGTATAATCTTGGGAATTGGCCTGAGAGTTTCTACGAGATCACCGTAAATGATCTGGCTACGAAGAGGAACGGCTTTCCGGATGAATCTAGCTAGAAGATTCGTCTTATACGCTCTGCCTGCCCATAATCTGTGTGCAATATCAGGATGGGAACTTGCTATTCATTCATATAGCGGGCAGTGCGAGTAGGGAATGCCTCACTTCTTTTCACGCCAGAGCTCGGGAGAACAACCTGAGTTCTTTTTTTGTGCTTAGACAGGTTACTGGGGGAAACAGAAGCAGCAGTAAACACACATTCATGAGATGTCATGGGGAGGATGTTATACACATGGAGCGCTTCTTCAAAATCAAGGAGAACGGTTCGACAATTAGTACGGAGATTATGGCGGGTATTACGACCTTTATGGCGATGGCGTACATCTTGGCCGTTAATCCGAACATTCTAACGGCCTTCGGTAAGACCGGCATGGAATGGTATCCCGTATTTCTTGCAACAGCTATTGCAGGCGGTATTTTCACCATTGCGATGGGGATCTTCGTTAATTTCCCGGTTGCCTTGGCACCAGGGATGGGGCTGAATGCTTACTTTGCAACAGTCGTCGTATCGACTGCTGGCTCGGAACATCCGATCACATGGCAAATGGCACTGACGGCAGTATTTATTTCCGGGATTATCTTCTTCCTGCTTACGATTACACATGTACGTCAAATGCTGCTTGAAGCAGTTCCTGATGCACTGAAGCATGCGATTACAGTCGGTATCGGCTTGTTCATTACGATTGTCGGCTTGAAAAATAGCGGAATGTTGTCCGTGTCCGTTGAGACCGTGAATGATATTCCTAAGGGTACATTCACACCGCTTCAAGGTTTTGAAACAGTATTCGGCTTAGGCAGCTTCTCCAATCCTGATGTACTGCTTACAATCATCGGCTTGGCACTTATTTCGATTCTTATGATTTTGAACGTACGCGGCGCGATTTTGTTCGGTATTTTGGGAACGACGGTCGCTGCGATTTTGATGGGGCGCGTCGATTTCAGTTCGTTGAACGGTGCAAACTGGGTTCCAGATTTGACAAAATTGAGCTTCTTCGAGTTCGATTTCGCTGGCATCATGGGTGTGGGTATCGTATCCATCATCCTAACGTTCACATTCGTTGAATTGTTCGATACATTCGGAACATTGGTTGGTACAGCCAACCGTGCTGGCTTCATGAAAAATCGTGAAGAAGGCAACAAGCGTGTAGGGAAAGCGATGTTCGTTGACTCTGTTGCGGTAGCGGGTGGTGCGGCACTTGGTACAAGTACCGTGACTGCATTCGTAGAAAGCTCCGCGGGTGTAGCAGAAGGCGGACGCACAGGACTTACGTCTGTAACCACAGGGATTTGCTTCTTGTTGTCCCTGTTCTTGGCTCCTGCAGTTGCATTGATTCCAGGCCCAGCTACAGCAGCAGCGCTTATCGTCGTTGGTGTATTGATGATGCAAGCCGTTACGGAAATCAACTTCAAAGACTTGGTTATTGGGATTCCGGCATTTATGACGATTGCATTCATGCCGTTCACGTACAGCATTGCGAACGGTATTTCCTTCGGTATTCTTGGTTATGTCCTGCTGGCGTTCGTAGCGAACGTATTCGGCAAGGGTGAGAAATATAAGATTCACTGGCTTATGTGGGTGCTGTTCGTACTGGTTATTGTCCGCTATGTAGCAATGGGCGGCCACTAGGGCTCGCATTCGCTTTTGAACACGAAGTTGAACTGATTGTATCTCGGCATCGAATCTTGCGTTCACCCTTCGAAGTCCGCTGCTCATGTAGTTCTGACTACATTCCGCTGCTCCTTCTTCGGGTTCATGCAACCTTCTCGGTGCTGAAAAGCGAACTTTTGAACACTTACTACACGAGATACACAACTTAGAATGGCTTCAGGGGGATGGGACTTCATGAAAAAATTAGCGTTAACACTTACATTCGTACTTTCGATGGGCACACTGCTGGCAGCTTGCGGCGGGGACAAGGCAGCTGAAGGCGGCAAGGAAGCACCGACAGAATTGGTTATCTCGACTTGGGGCTTTGCCGAGGATGCGATGAAGAAGAACGTGTACGAGCCGTTCGAGAAAGAGTATAACGTTAAGATCGTGACAGAGATCGGCAACAACACGGATCGCTTGAACAAAGTCCGTCAAGGCAGCTCGAAGGTAGACCTGATCTACTTGTCCGACTACTATGCACTGCAGGGTGCTGAAGAAGGCTTGTTCGAGAAGATTGATCGCAAGAACATTCCGAACATCGAGCAGCTGTATGATATCGCTAAGGCGCCGATCGGCGAAGACTATGGCCCGGCGCACACGGTAGCGCAGCTTGGACTTGCGGTGAACAGCGATGAGGCAAAAACGCCGATTGAATCATGGAGCGACCTGTGGAAGCCTGAATTGAAAAATAAAATTGCCCTGCCTAACATTACGATTACAACAGGGCCAATGATGATGGATTTTGCGGCGAAGGTAGCGGGCAGCAAGGATATGGATACGGAAGCGGCCTTCAAAGCGATGAAAGAAATCAATCCTGGCGTCGTGAAGTATTACTCCAAGTCCGCTGACTTGGTTAATATGTTCGCGCAAGGTGAGGTTGTGGCTGCACCAATGCAGGACACCTTCTTGGGCAGCTTGACGGAAGCTCTGCCATCCGCTAAGTTCGTAACGCCGAAGGAAGGCGCATATGCGCTCTTGAACACGGTCAACATTGTAAAAGGCTCGAAACATAAAGAGCTGGCAGAAAAGTTCATTAACTGGCACTTGAGTCAGCAAGTACAAGAAGCGAATGCGAAGGCTCGCGTCGATTCGCCAACGAACAAAGAAGTGAAGCTGACCGCTGATGAGGCGAAAGGTTTGACGTATGGCCCAGAAGTTGTTGAAAACCTGAAGACGCTTGACCTTCGTAAAGTGAACAAAGAAATGAGCGGTTGGATTGACCGCTGGAACCGTGAAATCGAGTAAAGTCCAAATATTGAATGTTCAAAAACGTATACGTTGCAACGGCTAAGAGCGACTTCGCGACGACAAGGTACCTTTTTGAACTTCCTCGATCAAGAGGAGGGCTGCCGTTTATCGCACCCTCCTTTTTTATTCCCATTAATAGTCAGGAGGCTGGCATCATGGTTGCGGATACGGCTACTTCGAAGCAAATGCCCGTCATTATGGATGTCGATACGGGCGTAGATGATGCACTTGCATTAGCGTTAGTTTGGAAAAGCAAACAAGTAGAGCTTGTCGGCGTGACGACAGTGAATGGCAATGTTTCACTCTCACAAGCGACGTTAAATACACGAAAAGTGATACACATGCTGCAGCAGTTGGATGAGGACAAGCAACGCGCGGATGTTGAGGCGAACAAGGTTCCGCTGAATTTCGAGCAAAAAGAAGCTGCCTCTGCAAGGAATGGATTCAATCGCAATGTTCCGATCATTCCGGGAGCGAACGAGCCATTGATGCGTCCGACGTTCTTCGAGCACGCTGTGCACGGAAATGATGGCTTGGGCGGAGCTCTATCCGATATGAGTCCGCCGGAGCTGGAGGAAGGGCTGCCGCATGCAGCACAGTTCATCATTGAAGAAGCGAAGAAGCGCCCAGGTGAGCTGACACTTCTTATGACAGCGCCGCTCACCAATCTGGCAATTGCCTTGCGGGCCTGTCCCGAATTGCCGCAGCTCGTTAAGCGGGTCGTTATGATGGGAGGCGCGCTGCAGACGTTCGGCAACGTTACGCCAGTGGCGGAATACAACATCTACGTTGACCCAGAAGCGGCCAAAATGGTGCTGCATGCAGGATTTGACCTGACTATCGTCGGTCTGGACGTAACACGTCAGGCACTGCTGCGTCCCGAGCATTTGGAGAAGCTCGATTCCACACCGCTTGGAGGCTTTGTCCGTACATGTACGGCACAGTACATGGAGCGGTATCGAATGCGCAATGGTGTAGCAGCGTGTGCGATGCACGATCCGCTCGCTGCCTATATCGTGATCGATGCCAGTATCGTCAAGACGCATCGCTATTATGTGGACGTTGAGACACGAAGCGACCTGTGCGACGGTCAAACCGTATGCGACGTTCAGAATCGCCTCGGCCGAGAGGCAAACGCAAATGTATGTGTAGAGGTAGATGGAGAGGCGTTCATGGATCGTTTTATCTCCGTATTGCAAGCTTAGACATCAAGAGAAACAGGAGACGAACTGATGAAAAAACCATTTATATGGCTGCTGCTTCCGGGACTCGTATTCTTGACCTTGTTCATGATCATCCCGATCTTCATGACGATTGGCTCAACTTTCTTCCGTGAAGGGCAATTTACAATCGACGGTTATGTGAAGCTGCTCGGCGATCCGTACATGCTGAAAATATTAGGTACTACACTGCAGGTCAGCTTCGTTACAACACTTGCCTGCATAATGATCGGATTCCCTGCTGCTTACTATATTTCACGGCAGAAGGCGCGTATCAAGGGAATCCTGCTGGCGCTCGCAATCTTCCCACTCATGACGAGTGCGATTGTGCGCTCCTTCAGTTGGATGGTCATTCTCGGCAAGAACGGTTTGGTGAATCAGCTGTTGACCAGCATTGGATTAATTGATGAGCCGTTAAAAATCATGTATACGCCGACCGCGATGATGATCGGTCTCATTCATCTGTTTTTGCCGCTTATGATCATTTCGCTCGTCGGTGTTATGGAGAACATTGACGGCGACCTGTTAAATGCTTCATCAAGTCTTGGCGCATCGCGCATGAAGGGCTTTATGACCGTCATCGTACCGCTGTGTGTGCCTGGTCTTATCGTTGGCAGCATCCTTGTATTCGTCGGCAGTCTAACGGCGTATACGACGCCGCAGCTGCTTGGCGGCAAACAGCGAGTCGTCGCTACGTTCCTGTATCAGAATGCGATGACGCTCAACGACTGGGATATGGCTTCGATTATTGCGACCGTCATGATTGTCGTCACCTTCATCATTATCGGTCTTATGAATCAGCTCGCTCGCAAATTGAATCCGAAGGGATAACGGGGGTTAACTTCTTATGAAAGAACAACATCGCGGACTCGCCGTATTTACGGGATTGGTGTTTCTCTTTTTGCTCGGGCCGCTCATCATTATTATGGCAACGTCTTTTGGAGAGGGTTCGGTACTGAAGTTCCCGCCAGAAGGTTTCTCACTGAAATGGTATCGCAATATTTTTGATGTCGAAATGTTTTTGTCTACGTTCAAAGTTACGATCATCGTCGCGCTTGCCGGCAACCTGATTGCGCTTCTGCTCGGCGTTCCTGCTGCATATGCGCTGAGCCGCTATCAGTTCAAGGGCAAGGGGCTGCTCAATGCCATCTTTATCTCGCCGATTTTGATCCCTGGGGTCGTGCTCGGCTTCACGATGCTCAAGTATTTAGTCGTGAAATTCGAACTGCCCGTATATACAAGCTTGCTGATCGGACACATCGTGCTGATGCTGCCATTTATCATTCGGGTCATTGCATCGAGCTTGGCGAACTTCGACTATTCCGTTGAAGAAGCGTCCATGAGCTTGGGTGCGAGCCGCCTGCAGACATTCTTCACGGTCGTGCTGCCTAACATTCGTTCTGGTCTTATCGCGGGTGTTCTGCTCGCATTCCTGGAATCGTTCAACAACGTAGATATTTCCGTGTTCATGACGGGACCTGGGGTCAGCACATTGCCGATTCAAATGCTGACCTATGTCGAGAATTACTTCGACCCGACAATTGCAGCAATTTCGGTGCTGCTGATGGTCATTACAGCATTGCTAATGTTCTCAATTGAACGCTTAATGGGACTCTCCTACTTCACGAAAAATAACTAGCATACATCGGAGGCCAACGATCATGGAATTGCTATCCCTTCAAAATATATCTGTTGCATACGAGAAAAATCTGATCTTGAAAGACTTCAACCTGAGCCTGAACGAAGGCGAGCTGATCTCTCTGCTCGGACCATCAGGCTGCGGCAAGACGACAACGCTGCGCCTGATTGCTGGCTTCCTGGAAGCGAAGGACGGCAAGTTCCTATTCCAAGGAAAGGATTATACTCGGGTACCTGTGAACAAGCGCAACTTCGGCTTCGTATTCCAGAGCTATGCGCTGTTCCCGCACATGAGCGTGTTCGACAATGTCGCGTACGGCTTGAAGCTGCGCAAGGTGGACAAGTCGTCCATCGCGAAGCGTGTACACGAGATGCTGGAGGTTGTAGACCTGAAAGGCTTCGAAAAGCGATTCCCCGGAGAATTGTCCGGTGGACAGCGTCAACGCGTTGCAATCGCTCGTGCGCTCGTCATTCAGCCGGATTTGCTCCTGTTCGACGAACCGCTTAGTAACCTGGACGCGAACCTGCGCGTCAATATGCGCGTAGAAATTCGCCGCATTCAGAAGCAGCTTGGGATTACAAGCGTGTATGTATCTCACGACCAAGAGGAGTGCTTCTCCATCTCAGATAAGGTTGCCATCATGAACAAAGGCGTCATTGAGCAATTGGATGCGCCTGCGAACATTTATAAATACCCGGCCACTGAATTCGTTGCCCGGTTCATCGGCTTCAACAACTTTATCGACATTGGCGAAATGCATGATGACGGAGGAGCAATTACGATACACGGCGCAGAAGGAGTGAAGATGGAGGTCATCCATCGCTCGGGCCAACCATTGTCCAGCTCGATGAAGGGGGCCATTCGTCCGGACGATCTTCTCGTTGCTACAGACAACGAATGTACGGCAGGCATTGGCGGCTTAACAGCTGAGGATGTAGAAGCAGGACGGAACCAGATTGACGGTCAAGTGAAAATCAGTACCTTCCTCGGTCGCAGCTATCAATACATCGTCGAAACGCCGCTTGGCGAATTCACGGTAAATCGCGAAATGGAGACGCCGTTCGAACGCGGTACAGCCGTGAAGCTCGTACTGCCGAAAGAAAAAGTCGTTCTGGTGAGAACTTCGAACTAATATTAAATGTATACCTCTATACCAACGAACGAAGGACAGCGAGGAGTGGAATACATGAAAATAGATTTGTTGGTAACGAACGTCAGCGTATATAACGTGTATTTGAAACGATTCATACGAGGGAATGCCGCCATTCAGGATGGGCGTTTCCTCTACATTGGGAATCGCGGAACGGATGCATTCGAGGCGGTCAAAGTCGTGGACGGAACAGGAAAGTACATGATTCCAGGCCTCGTCGATATCCATCTTCATATTGAGAGCACGATGGTTACGCCGCAGACGTTCTCGCACGGCCTAATTCAAAATGGAGTTACGACGATCGTATCCGAGCCGCATGAGATGGCGAACGTGTTCGGCGTCGAAGGCGTTAAGGAAATGATCAATGCAAGCAAGGGCTGCACAGCGGACATCTTGTATGCAATTCCGAGCTCGGTGCCTGCAACGCCGCTGGAGACTACTGGAGGGGAAATCGATATCGCGGATATCGATGAGCTGCTGAAGGATGAGCGTGTCGTGTGCCTGGGCGAGATTATGAACTCGGTCGATGTTCTACGCGATCCGGACTGCAAAACGAACCGCATCCTGCACCATATCCGCACCAATTATCCGAATCTCGTTATCGAGGGACATACTCCGAAGAAGCTGGTTGATCTAGAACTGGCACGCTTCATGTTCGCAGGAGTAGACTCCGATCATACCGAGCAGGCCGTGGACAGCATGCGCGATCGGATGGCGAACGGCATGTTCCTTGAGATTCAGGAGAAGTCGATGACACCGGACATTATGGATGTACTCATTCATGAGGACGTAGCGGAGCTGTTCTGCTTCGTAACGGATGACGTCATGGCGGATACCTTCGTTCAAGACGGCCATTTGAATCACTTAGTTAAAAAGGCGATGGCTATGGGCATGAAGCCGGAACGCGCGATTTATGCGGCTACGTATACGCCAGCCAGACGGATGCACTTGTACGATCGCGGAGCAATTGCACCGAATAAAGTGGCGGACTTCGTACTGCTCAGCGACGTTGAGCAGTTCGACATCGCATCGGTATACAAGCATGGACGCTTGGCATATGAGGCTGGAACAGCCTATGAGCAAGAGCGCGGTGAACGCCAATTCCCGTCTCATTTCTATGAGAGTGTGAAGTTGCAGAAGCTAACGGCAGAAGATTTCCAGGTAGCTGCAGAGGCTGTTGATGGCGAGTATCTCTGCCGCGTCATGCAGGTGTTGAACGGAACGACGAACACGAAGGAACTGCATGAATCGGTACGTGTGGCAGATGGAGAATTGAAGTGGCAGGAGAGTCCATATGGGTTGATTGCTACCTTCGAACGTTATGGCAAGAACGGCAACCGTGCTTACGGACTTATTACGGGCAACACGATTAAGTGCGGAGCGATTGCGACGACGTATTCACATGACAATCACAACCTGCTTGTCGTAGGTCATTCACAGGCAGATATGGTGCTTGCGGCCAATACAGTCATTGCGGATCAAGGCGGCTTCTGTGTCGTTGATGACGGCAAGGTGATTGCACATATTCCGCTGCCTGTTGGCGGCATTTTGTCAGAGGAGCCGTTCGAGGAGTTCGGACAAGCCGTGAAGAAGCTGCGCGAGGCGATGGAATCAATCGGCTACGAGCATTACAACCCGATTATGTCGCTGTGTACGCATTCCTTGCCAGTAAGTCCGGCGCTGAAGCTAACGGATCTGGGATTGATCGATGTTCATGCTGGACAGGTCGTTCCGCTTCTGGTGGAAAAGGTTTGAACAACCGTATCGACTGCGAACCGTTGAGGTATAGGACTCACCTCCTTTCAGGAGGGAGTCTTTCCACTCAAGGTGTGTTGTGTCAGATTATTACACTACATATTAACATTGTCTTTTCTCTGGTTGTTTTACTTGAAACCAAGATTATAGGCGAAGAGTCGTAGGGATTGTTGCATCCTTACGGCTCTTCTCGTATTAGATCAGCCAAAGGGCTAGATTAACTACGACTATAAATTTTCAAGTAGGATCATTTGCCGTCGGTTTCTCGTACCTGCGTAGAATCCCCCGAAATCAATTGTGGCTGGAACACGATCTTTTGCTTCGGCATGTCTGGATTGTCTGCTTGGCGGAGCAGCAATTGAATCGTTTCCTTGGCCATCTCGGGAATTGGCTGTGCGATCGTCGTGAGACGCGGCACAACGATTTGAGACAGGATCGTATCGTCGAATCCAATGATGGACAAATCGTTAGGAACCTGCAAGCCGATCTGGTGTGCAGACTGCATAGCGCCGACGGCTAGCAAATCATTGCAGGTGAATATCGCAGTCGGACGGGAAGACTGCTGCAGTATTTGATTTGCGCCGGAACACCCTTCTGCGACAGACGAGTGAACGACTGTGATCCATTGATCGTTCGGCTCGATTCCTGCATCCTTCATCGCTTGCTTGGCGCCTCGAACCCGGTGCTCACCGCTTGGGCTGTCCTCTGTAATGATGCCGATATCGGTATGTCCAAGCTGGAGCAGGTGACGAATCGCCTCGTAGCCGCCTTTATAGTCATCCACGGTCACGGTGTGCATGGTCAGGGATGTGATGTCTTTGGAGAATAGCACGATGGGGAGACTGTCGGTAATGTAGTCTTCTAGCTGCGACCATTTTGTAAATTGGCAGGCAATGATAAGCCCGTCAATTTGCTTGCGCTGCAACAGGGAAATGTAATTTAACCCTTTATCATCCTTATTGTCTGTGCTGCACATAACAATACTGTATCCGGACGCTTGCGCTTGATCCTCCAGATTGCGGGCCACTTCAGCGAAAAAGGGGTTGGCCAGATCAGAGATGAGCAGGCCGAAGGTGGACGTTTTCTTTCCGGTTAACGCGGAAGCAACTACACTCGGCTGGTATTGCAGCTCTTTCATAATATGGAGGACACGCTCACGTGTTTTGGCGCTAATATTGCCTGTTTGATTGACGACCTTCGATACGGTGGCAATGGATACGCCAGCCGCCTTGGCTACGTCGTAAATAGTTGATTTCATAGGGAACTCCTCATCGTTCTTCGCACTTCTTGTGTACGTCTTCTCTTTATTTCTCATTATACAACAAAAGGAGAATGGACTACGCCATTCTCCTGTAAGAGACTGCTCGAAATAAGCGGCATCACTTTTTTTCAAAAAGCCACTCGTGTTCGGGATCATTGTGGAACTTCCATGTACGCACAGGTCCCGCCATCACGTTCAAATAATAGGAATCGTATCCTGGAGGCGCGGATACCGGGTGATACCCCTCTGGAACTAGGACGACATGGCGGTGCGGCACGGCCATCGTCTCATCCAACGAACGGTCGTCATTGTATACGCGCTGCATAATGAACCCTTGCTTAGGATTGACTTCATGATAATAGGTTTCTTCCAAATATGATTCATGCGGCAAATTTTCCTGATCGTGCTTATGCGGCGGATAGCTGGACCAATGCCCGCCAGGCGTGAACACCTCTACGACGAGCAGGCTGTCCGCCTCTTTTTGTTCCGGCAAAATATTATGGATATGCCGCTCGATGCTGCCAGAACCGCGTGTTTCTACACCGACATCTTCAGGAGCAATGACACGAGCCGGGTATGTCCCCTTGCCAGGGGCCGCACAGACAGCTAGTTCTAAGGCCGTTTCGGCCTGAACGGTATATCGATCATGGTTCGGTACGTAAACCGAATACGGAGGAATGCGCTCAAATACACTCATGCGCTGTCCAAGCACACCGAACGATTTTTTCGAAGTGCTGACCTCAGCCTTCCCACTCAGCAGGACAAGGCATACCTCCTGCTCATTTGTATCGTTTTGCAGCTTTTCACCTGGCTGCAGCGAATACAGTTCGAACCCTACATACTCCCAGCCTGCGCTTTGCGGCGTAACGGAAATGACCTTGCCTTGCTCATCTCTTGGTTGTGGCGATACGAGTAATTTAGACATAAAGGCGGCCTCCTTGCCTCAGTAGAGAATAGTTTTTATAAATACAAATCTATATGTTAATGGGCTATCTTAACAGGCAGCCCGGTACGCAGCGACTCTTTGGCCGCCAGTGCGATGCGTTCCGCCTGCAATCCGTCGTTGGCATCACAGACGACTGGGCCATTGTGCATAATGGCCCGAACGAAGTCTTGAACCTCCTGAATATAGGCCTGCGTATAACGCTCGATGAAGAAATGCAGCGGCTTGTCCATATGAACTCCATTAGCCGTCGCAACAACCGCTGTAGAAGGACGGTCGTTCTGTGTTGAGACACAGCCGTCGGAGCCGAATGCTTCCAGACGCTGATCATAACCGTACACGGCCTTGCGGCTGTTCTCGATAATGCCGAGCGCACCGTTGGCAAAGCGAAGACTAACAATGGCTGTGTCAATATCGTTCAATTCCCCAATTTTCGGATCGACCAGATTCGCTCCTTGCGCATATACCTCAACGACCTCGCTTTGCATGACATAGCGGGCCATATCGAAGTCGTGAATGGTCATATCAATGAACAGTCCGCCGGATTTGGCGATATACTCTGCTGATGGCGGTTCTGGATCGCGCGACGTAATGCGCAGCAAGTGTGGGGCTCCAATGCCTCCGGATTGTACGACGTCACGCGCTTTTTTGTAATTATGGTCAAAGCGGCGGTTAAAGCCGACCTGCATCTTCACGCCGGACTTCTTAACCGCAGCTAGTGCTTGCTCTGTCGTTTCGATTGAGAAGCTGACAGGCTTCTCACAGAAAATATGCTTGCCGGCTTCGGCAGCCTCACGAATGATGTCCGCATGTGTGCTGGTCGGTGAACAGATAAACACCGCTTGAATATCCGGGTCATGAAGAATGTCTTGATAGTCGTTCGTGACATCTGGGATTCCATGCGCGGAAGCCCATTCGTCCAACCCTTCCGTATATACGTCTGATATTGCGCGAACGCGGATATTGCTCATTTGTTGAATATGGCTTGCATGCAGCTTTCCAATTCGTCCGGCTCCGATGATTCCTACTTGCAGCATAATAATCCCTGCTTTCTCTGAGTGTGATCGAAATTGTTCTGTATATGGAACAGTAAAACGACGACTTATTAGGCAAAGTAGGGAAAGCGCTTAACTCATATTTTAACTATAGGCTATGTTCCAGAGGTTGGCAAGGTGAAAAATCAATAATCGAGCGGGATTCCGCTGTGTTACAGGGAAAATGGCAAGTTATTTTAAATAGGAAAAGAAGATTTGCAAGTGAAAAAAAGAACTTATTAAATCATTAAAAAAGCGTTTACATTACCAAATTGGTGTGCATATAATTAGCTACAAGGTAAGCGCTTAACTCAACTCGCAACAGAAAGAGACTGCATCATAGTGGCCTCAGTCCTGCAGAAAGAGGGCATGAGGCAGAGAACATGGAGGTGCTGACTGGATATGAGTACATTATCATTCCCTAAGGATCGGCCATTCGACTTGATTGCCATCGGAAGACTGTGCATCGATCTAAATGCGAACGAAATTAATCGGCCAATGGAGGAGACGAGAACGTTCACGAAGTACGTGGGCGGATCTCCAGCGAACATTGCAATTGGGGCGGCACGCCTCGGCATGAAAAGCGGATTCATCGGCAAGCTGTCCGATGATCAGATGGGCCGTTACATACGACAATATTTGAACGATCAATCGATAGATACGTCGCAGCTTGCTGTTGATGATACGGGAGCAATGACAGGATTAGCCTTTACTGAAATTAAAAGTCCTACAGATTGCAGCATTCTGATGTACCGTGACCATGTAGCGGATCTCCTCCTTAAGCCGGAAGAGGTATCTGAGGAGTATATCAAGCAGACGAAGGCGCTGCTCATATCAGGAACGGCGCTCGCTGCGAGCCCGTCACGCGAGGCAGTATTCATTGCCTTGGAATATGCACGCAAGCATGGGGTATTCGTATTTTTCGATCTAGACTATCGCCCGTACACCTGGAAAAATGTTGCGGAAACCTCGATTTATTATCAGCTTGCGGCGGAAAAATGCGACTTTGTCATTGGAACGCGCGAAGAGTTCGACATGATGGAGAAGTTCTCCGGTCAGCAAGCGGACGATCGACTGACTGCGGCGAAATGGTTCGGGCATCATGCGCAGGTTGTTCTCATTAAGCATGGCTCGGAAGGTTCGATTGCCTATACGAAAGACGGAGAAGCGCATAGAGGGGGCATTTTCAAGACGAAGGTGCTCAAGACATTCGGAGCGGGCGATTCCTATGCGTCTGCCATGATTTATGCGTTGATGCAGGGCTGGGATTTGCCGCGTGCGATGGAATACGGCAGCGCTTCGGCCGCCATCGTTATCTCGCGCCATAGCTGCTCAGACGCGATGCCAACGACCGCGGAACTGGATGAATTCATCAGAAGCGCGGAGCGTGGGGAATAGACCTGAATACCGCTGACACACGACCAAATCTTCAATTGGAATGAAACTGAATTGGATTGAATGCAGCCATAACGGCCCGATGGGGAAGTTTGCGGCGTATGAGATAGTGAGCAAGTTATAAGTCATTCAACATGGAGGGACGGTTCATGCTCGTTACATTAACGGAAATGATGCAGGGGTTGCAGGAACGCAATGCGGCCGTGCCGGCATTTAACGTATTTGGTTATGAGGATGCTTCGGCGGTCATTGCCGCAGCCGAGGAAATCGGAGCGCCGGTCATATTGGCGACAAATAAGGTGGCGATTCGCTACATGCCTCTTCAAGTATCAGGAGCGTTGTACAGAAGCTTGGCTGAGCGTGCGAAGGTGCCAGTATGCATCCATTTGGATCACGGCGATGGATTCGAGTCGGCAGCCGAAGCGATTATGAGTGGATACACATCCATTATGTATGACGGCTCGCAGCTGCCACTCGCGGACAATATTCGCAGCACGCGGGAAATTGTAAAGCTGGCGCATGCCTGCGGCATTCCTGTCGAAGCGGAAATCGGAGCCGTCGGATATACGGATCCGTCCATGAATGTGGAGGCTAGACTGACAGCACCAGGCGAAGCAAAGGTGTTTGCGGAAGAGACTGGTGTCGACACACTGGCAGTGGCGATCGGAACGCTGCACCGGATGGAAGAACAGTCCGCACCGATCGATTACGAACGGCTCGCGGAGATTGAGCGCGTCGTATCGGTGCCACTCGTGCTGCATGGATCGACAGGAGTGAAGGACGATGATTTGCGCAGGCTTGCGGCTACACGCATCAGCAAGGTCAATATCGGTACGGCACTCCGCATGGCGTTCGGCAAGACACTGCGCAGCGAAATACTGAACAAACCAAATGAGTTCGACCGCGTTGCCTTATTCGCCCGTCCGATGGAAGCGGTGAAGGAAGCGGCCAAACAGAAGATGCTGCTGCTGAATGCCCATCAAGCTTTGAATGTGTAACTCTTTTGAACGTATAAAAGGAACGGTTTGCTAGGTTCACATCCGGATTTCAGATGTTCTTTACTATATATGAAATGACGAGAGGAGAATGGAACATGACAGAAGCAATCACCATTCGCAACTATGTCGGGGGACAATGGAAGGAATCAACATCAGGTAAAACGGAACCGGTATACAATCCGGCTACGGGCGACATTATCGGGCATGTCCCGTTGTCCAGCATGGAAGAATTGAATGAAGCGGTAGCTGTGGCTGCGGAAGCGTTCCGCACATGGTCGCGTACTGCTGTTCCGCGTCGGGCGCGCATCATGTTCAAGTATCAGCAGCTTCTCGTTGAGCATTGGGATGAGCTGGCCAAGCTGATTACGCTTGAGAACGGCAAAAATTTCAAAGAAGCACACGGTGAAGTGCAACGAGGCATCGAATGCGTGGAATTCGCAGCCGGTGCACCAACGCTCATGATGGGCAAGCAGCTGCCGGACATTGCTACCAACATTGAATCCGGTATGTACCGTTATCCAATCGGTGTCGTTGGCGGCATTACCCCGTTCAACTTCCCGATGATGGTGCCGTGCTGGATGTTCCCGCTGGCGATCGCTTGCGGCAACACGTTCGTATTGAAGCCTTCCGAGCGTACTCCTCTTCTGGCTTGCCGTTTGGCGGAGCTCATGGAAGAAGCGGGCTTGCCGAAGGGCGTTCTGAATATTGTCCATGGGGCGCATGATGTCGTGAATGGATTGCTTGATCATAAGCAGGTGAAGGCGATCTCCTTCGTTGGCTCCCAGCCAGTCGGCGAATATGTGTACAAGCGCGGCACTGCCAACTTGAAGCGCGTGCAAGCCTTGACCGGAGCCAAGAACCACTCGATCGTAATGGAAGACGCGAATTTGGAGAACGCTACGACGCAAATTATCAATGCAGCATTCGGTTCGGCCGGAGAACGCTGCATGGCCTGCTCAGTTGTGCTCGTGCAGGAATCGGTTGCGGACGAGTTCGTTGCACAGCTTGTGAAGGCTTCTGATGAGCTTATTATTGGCAATGGCGAACGCGATGACGTGTTCCTTGGGCCAGTCATTCGCGAAGGTCATAAGGAGAGAGCGATCGGTTACATTGATGCTGGCGTGCAGGAGGGGGCCAAGCTTGTGCGCGATGGCCGCCAGGACGCAGAAACCAATGGCGATGGCTTCTTCATGGGGCCGACGATTTTCGATGAAGTGACACAGCAAATGAAGATTTGGCAGGATGAGATTTTTGCGCCGGTATTGTCAATTGTGCGTGTAAAGGATATCGATGAGGCAATCGCTTGGGCGAATGAATCGCGGTTTGCGAACGGTGCCTGCATCTTCACGTCGAGCGGCGCTTATATGAGACAATTCCGTGAGCATATCGATGCAGGGATGCTCGGTGTAAACGTTGGCGTTCCAGCACCGATGGCCTTCTTCCCGTTCTCTGGCTACAAGGATTCCTTCTATGGGGATTTGCATGCGAACGGCACGGACGGAGTAGAGTTCTATACCCGCAAAAAGATGGTCACTACGCGCTGGTAAGGATGGTGTTCGGGATGGAAACGATCCGTTTAACAATGGCGCAGGCACTCGTCAAGTTCCTGGATCAGCAGTATGTGGAGTTTGACGGTGTGGAGCAGCGCTTCATTAAAGGCGTATTTACGATATTTGGTCACGGCAATGTGCTTGGATTGGGCCAAGCGCTCGAAGAGAACTGCGGCGGCTTGGAAGTATACCAAGGGCGCAATGAGCAGGGGATGGCTCAGGCTGCCGTCGCATTTGCCAAGCAGATGCGGCGCAAGCAAATATGCGCCTGCACCTCCTCTGTCGGGCCGGGCGCAGCCAACATGATAACCGCTGCGGCAACGGCGACGGCGAATCAAATTCCGGTGCTGCTGCTTCCGGGAGACACGTTCGCCTCTCGCCAGCCCGATCCGGTGCTGCAGCAAATTGAGCAGCCACATGATCTTACCATATCGACGAATGATGCTTTTCGTCCGGTAAGCAAGTATTGGGATCGAATCGTGCGTCCGGAGCAGCTAATGACGGCACTGATTCAAGCAATGCGGGTGCTGACCAATCCGGCCGACACCGGTGCCGTTACGCTGGCATTGCCGCAGGACGTACAGGGGGAGGCATGTGATTATCCAGTCTCTTTCTTCGAGAAGCGGGTGCATCGGATCGATCGGCGGCCTGCATCAGCGGCGCAGCTTGAAGATGCGGTTCGCCTCATCGCTCGCAAACGCAAGCCGCTGCTTATCTGCGGCGGAGGCGTTCGCTACTCCGAAGCGGGAGATGCACTGGCGGCATTCGCGGAAGCCTTCCATATTCCGTTGGCTGAGACGCAGGCGGGCAAGAGCGCGATCGCAAGCTCTCATCCGCTTAATCTGGGCGGCATCGGAGTTACAGGCAATTCGGCTGCGAATGCGATAGCCAAGGATGCGGATCTCATTATTGGGGTTGGCACCCGCTTTACTGATTTTACGACAGGTTCTAAGGAACTGTTCGGCAATCCTGATATAGATGTTGTGACGGTGAATGTATCCGAATTCCAAGCGATTAAGCTGGATGCAACTCCGATAGTGGCTGACGCAAAAGTGGGATTGGAGGAGCTTCATCAGCGGCTTCAATCCCTGGATTACCGTTCAGCCTATACAGGGGAGATTCAAGAAGCGCGCGACGCTTGGGATAAGGAATGGCAGCGCTTGGCTGGCATTCAGTACGTACAAGGCGCAGGTTCATTTACTCCAGAAATTGAGGGCCATTTGGATGAGGCACTGCCAGAATACGCGGCGGCGCTTGGCAGCAGCCTGACGCAGACACAGGTTGTGGCCGCCTTGAACCAACTGCTCGGCGACAATGCGATTGTTGTGGGCGCAGCCGGCAGCCTTCCAGGGGATTTGCAGCGGATGTGGCGGGCTGAGACACCGCATTCGTACCATATGGAATATGGCTACTCATGTATGGGATACGAAATTGCAGGCGCGCTTGGCGTGAAGATGGCGGAGCCGGAGCGAGAGGTATACGCTTTTACCGGTGATGGCAGTTACTTAATGCTTCACTCTGAGCTGCTGACGAGCATTCAAGAGGGACGGAAAATTAACGTCCTGCTATTCGACAATAATGGTTTCGGATGTATTAACAATTTACAGATGGGCAACGGCATGGGCAGCTTCGGCACGGAGTTCCGTTCGCGTAACCCGTATACGGGCAAGCTGGACGGGCCTCTTGTCGGCATCGATTTTGCGCTTAGTGCCTCGGGGTACGGAGCCGTTACGTATTCGGTACGCACCATGAAGGAGCTCGAACAGGCCGTGATGGCAGCTAAGCGCCAGAAGGAATCGACGTTGATCGATATTAAGGTGCTCCCGAAGACGATGACCCATGGCTATGATGCATGGTGGAATGTCGGCGTAGCAGAGGTGTCGGACAAGAAGGCAATTGCCCAAGCCTATGATGAGCGGCGCCAATCCCTGAGCCAGGCACGACCATATTAGCCAATCCTCTCGTATATTCGATGGCAAGTTCGACGGCAATAACCTTTATTAACATGTCACAGAGCAGGAAACAGCAGTAATGGAGCAGGCGGTGGACAGTCGGGCACTGTATTTCGTAGGTGGAAGTTGCATGGAATGTTCGATGTTCAGAGCGCTTGACGGGCAGCAGAGGTTGGAAGGTTGTTTTTTAGAACCTAGCTTTGCGAGGTGTTCGAGCTGCCCTTCGAAGCTGATCCGCCTGCCTCCATGAATCTTAATTATGACTTCTGGGGAGGAATGGGCATGTTTGCAGCAGAGAGTGTGAAGATTGGGATTGCTCCTATCGGTTGGACGAACGATGATATGCCTGAATTAGGCGGAGGAAATACATTCGAGCAATGCGTGAGCGAAATGGCGCTCGCTGGGTTTGCCGGCACGGAAATCGGCAATAAGTATCCTCGTGAAGTTGAGGTACTGCGGAAGGCGCTGCATCTGAGGAATCTGGAGGTAGCGAGTGCCTGGTTTAGCGCTTACCTGACTGTGAAGCCGCTTGGAGAAACGGTAGAGGCATTTATTCAACACCGTGACTTTTTGCATGCGATGGGCTCGAAGGTCATTGTTGTATCCGAGCAGGGACACAGCATTCAGGGAGAAATGGATACTCCGCTTTTTGATAATAAGCCGATATTCAACAACGAAGATTGGAAGCGCTTAACTGAGGGGCTTCATCGATTGGGAGAGCTCGCTCGGGCCATGGATATGCACCTTGTGTACCATCATCATATGGGAACTGGCGTTCAGACAACGGTGGAAATCGAGCGACTGATGGCTAGCACAGATCCGGAGCTGGTGTCCTTGCTGTATGATACAGGCCACCTTGTATTTTCCGGAGAGAATCCCCTATACATATTGAATCGTTATATGGATCGCATTAAGCATGTTCACTTGAAGGATGTGCGCAAGGATGTGGCGTGCCGCGTAATTGAAGAAAAGCTCAGCTTCCTGCAGGCGGTAAAGGAAGGGGTATTCACGGTTCCCGGAGATGGATGCATTCCCTTCGAACCGGTGTTCCAATCGCTTGCAACGGCTGGATACCGCGGTTGGATGCTGGTGGAAGCGGAGCAGGATCCTGCTCGGGCGAATCCGCTCGAATACGCAATGAAGGCTAGACAGTATATTTTGCAGCAAGCGGGCGTATAAACGGAGGGACGAACAGATGAAACAGGGCAAACAGATATCGGTAGGTCTTGTAGGCTTAGGAAGACTCGGGCGGCAGCACGCGGATAATTTGGCGCATCGCATTCCGAATTGCAAATTGATGGCCGTATGCAGTGTGATACCGGAAGAGGTGGAGGAAGCTCAACAAGAGCTGAATGTCCCTTACGGGTATACGAATTATGAGGATATGCTGCGCAATCAAGAACTGGACGCCATTTTTATTGCTTCTCCATCTTCTTATCATTGCGAACAGATTGAGCAGGCGCTGGAAGCTGGGTTTCACGTATTCAGTGAGAAGCCGCTTGGGCTGTACATGGAGGAAGCGCTGCGCGTGCGGAAGGCTGTTCGCAAGCATCCGAATCAGGTGTTCATGCTTGGTTTTATGCGCAGATATGACCGCTCTTATGCGTATGCGAAGAAACAAATTGAAGCGGGTGCGATTGGCGAACCCGTGCTGATTCGCTGTTATGGGATCGATCCGGCACAAGCGATGCCTGGCTTCATGCAATTTGCCAAGAGCAACTATAGCGGGGGTTTGTTCCTCGATATGGCAATTCATGATTTGGATTTGGCTCGGTGGTATTTGGGCGTGGAAGCGGAACGCGTGTGGGCAATCGGCGGTTCTCATCGATATACCGAGCTTGCGGAGCTGAACGATGCAGAAACTGGAGCAGCACTTGTACAATTTGCAGACAATAAGATGGGGATATTTGTAGCGGGTCGCAATTGTGCGCACGGCTATCATATCGAGACAGAAATTATAGGTACGCAAGGATCACTGCGCATCGGGACTGTACCAGAGAAAAATCAAGTCATGATTCTCGATGATCGGGGTGTCGTGAGAGAGTGCGCAAATGGATTCCTTGAACGGTTTGAACAGGCTTATATGAATGAAGCAGTTGAATTTGTACAGGCAATCCTCGAGGGAAGACAACCGAAAGTAACAGTAGAGGATGGGGTGCTGTCGACCGCGCTTGGGTATGCATGCAAGGAGTCATTTGAAAGCGGCCAACTGGTTGACGTTCGAATGCCTGCTGCTATGACTGCCATCAAGTAAGAATGGGATTTCGTAATCCTTCTCGGTGCCATCAGTCCCATTTACTAGAACTAGCAATGATAAGCACAAGATTTCTCTATGCATAGAGGAGGGCTTTCATGACTTACATCACGGTCATCACCTTTTTACTGTATACTGGAATTGTTGCCTGGTACTCATGGTACAAGACGCGCAGTGTGGATTTGAACAGCTCGGATGGATACTTTCTGGGCGGGCGCAGCTTGACAGGCATTGTAATCGCTTTCTCGCTGCTGTTGACGAACTTATCGACGGAGCAAATGGTTGGATTGAATGGGCAAAGCTATGCAACTTCCATGGTTGTCATGGCTTGGGAGGTAACTTCGCCGATCGCGCTCATCTTTATGGCATTTATCTTCTTGCCGCGTTATTTGAAGTCAGGGATTACGACAATCCCGGATTTTCTGGAACAGCGCTATGATTTGCGTACGCGTCAGATTATCTCGATTTTGTTTTTGCTTGGATATGCTGTTGCTTATTTGCCTACCGTGCTCTATTCTGGTGCACTTGTGCTTGATACGATTTTTAATATTTCGGCTCGATTTGATCTGAGTGATTTCAATATTATATTGGTTGTATCTCTTGCGATTGGGATTACAGGGATTGCTTACGTGGTACTAGGCGGTCTGCGCGCATGTGCACTGTCGGATACGCTGAATGGAGTCGGCCTTATTGTCGGTGGTCTGCTCATTACCGTGCTTGGTCTGGTTGCACTCGGAGGAGGCAATTTGTTCGATGGGGTCAGCACACTGCTGCATAAAGAACCCGAGAAGTTGAACTCCATTGGTGACAGTTCTTCGCCAGTTCCATGGGTGACGATCTGCGCAGGGCTTCTCTTCAACAATTTATTCTATTGGTGTACGAATCAGGCGATCGTTCAGCGGACGCTGGGCGCCAAAAACTTGAAGGAAGGCCAAAAGGGCGTGCTGTATGCCGGCATGTTCAAAATTTTCGGAGCATTCTATCTCGTTCTTCCGGGCATTATTGCCTATCATCTCTTTAACAATTCGCTTAGCAATGCGGATATGGCCTATCCATCACTTGTTATTGAGGTTCTTCCGACGTTACTGTCTGGATTTTTCGCGGCCGTGTTGTTCGGTGCGATATTAAGCTCATTTAATGGGGCGCTCAACAGTTCGTTAACCTTGTTCACCTTGGATATTTACAAGCCGATATTCAAGCCGAACGCGACGGATCAGCAGCTCGTGAAGGCAGGCAGAATCTTTGCCGTCGCGCTTGGTCTTATTGCAGTAGCTGTTGCACCCTTTATTCTGTATGCGCCTTCAGGATTGTATTACTACTTGCAGGAGATGTTCGGATTTTATAACATCCCGATCATTGCCGCTGTCGTTGTCGGCTTCTTTAGCAAGAAGGTACCGGCAATTGCGCCTAAAATAGCATTGGTTGTCCATATTGTACTCTATACCCTGTCCAAATTCTTTTTGGGTACGCTCAACTTCCTGTACATTTTAAGTGTATTGTTCCCAGTCTGCGTGTTAGTCATGCTGCTCGTCGGGAAATGGAAACCGCGCGAACAGGATTTCGAGCTGTTTGAATCAGGCAAGGTGGATTTGACGCCATGGAAGCATGCGAAGGCATTTACCGTCGTCATGATCGTGCTTATGATCGCTGTTTACATTCTATTCTCTCCATTAGGAATAGCTGCTTAATAGGGAGAGAGGAGTCTATCTTCTAGTACTATGAATAAGGGGTTAGCCTGAGAAAAGGAGCTTGGGAGTTTGGGATTCCATGCTAAGTGTGGGCTGCCCCTTCTCTAGTAAGTGGTGTCATCATTATCCTAAGTATCCCTATTATTAATAGAAGGAGTTAGAGGAGAAACATGGCTGGGATAAACAAATTCAAAAAAAGAGGTTGCATTCTTTTAAGTAGCTATGGTATATTCTAATTTCCTGCTTCGCTAAGAGGCGGGCAACAACAAAATGAAAACAACTTAAAAAATAAGTTGAAAAAAGTTGTTGACTTCGAATGAACGAAGTGATAAGATATAAAAGTCGCCGCTGACAAAGCGGTGAGAAAAAGAAAGTAACTGAAAGATTGGTTACTGACTAAGATTGTTCTTTGAAAACTGAACAACGAGCAACGTTTGTGAATGAGGTAGCGATACCTCGTCAAAAGATATGAGCAGTTCAAACTTAACTTTAACGGAGAGTTTGATCCTGGCTCAGGACGAACGCTGGCGGCGTGCCTAATACATGCAAGTCGAGCGGACTTGAAGGAGTGCTTGCACTCCTGATAGTTAGCGGCGGACGGGTGAGTAACACGTAGGTAACCTGCCCATAAGACTGGGATAACCCACGGAAACGTGAGCTAATACCAGATAGGCATTTTCTTCGCATGAGGGAGATGAGAAAGGCGGAGCAATCTGCCACTTATGGATGGACCTGCGGCGCATTAGCTAGTTGGTAAGGTAACGGCTTACCAAGGCGACGATGCGTAGCCGACCTGAGAGGGTGATCGGCCACA
>NZ_JMLT01000008.1:0-469541 GCF_000686865.1 Paenibacillus sp. UNC217MF
GCACCTGTTGCTCCTGTCGTACCAGTACTTCCCGTTGCTCCGGTTTCACCTATCGCACCTGTTGCTCCTGTTGCTCCAGTACTACCCGTTGCTCCGGTTTCACCTACGGTACCTGTTGCTCCCGTCGCTCCCGGACTCCCTGTTGCTCCGGTTTCACCTACAGCACCCGTCGCTCCTGTCGCTCCAGTACTTCCTGTCACTCCAGTTTCACCTACTGCTCCGGTTGCTCCCGGACTCCCTGTTGCTCCGGTTTCACCTACAGCACCCGTCGCTCCAGTACTTCCCGTTGCTCCGGTTTCACCTACGGCACCTGTTGCCCCTGTCACTCCAGTACTTCCCGTCGCTCCCGGACTCCCTGTTGCTCCGGTTTCACCTACAGCACCTGTTGCTCCCGTCGCACCAGTACTTCCCGTTGCTCCAGTTTCACCTGTCACTCCAGTGGATCCCGTTGGGCCAGTTGGGCCCGTCGGCCCTGTTACGCCATCAACATACCAGGATTCGGCTACTTGATAAATATCTGCAACGAAAGCAAACCCGGGAGTTCCCTCACCATGATTCATAACCTGAAACGTAAATAAAAATCGAGAGCCCGGAAAAATATCTGAAGAACGAAATGAAGCTGTAACCGAATGATATCGAATGTTCTGCTGCGGAATACCCGATTCAATAGAATGCAAATCAGCAGGCAATGCATAGAGTTCATTATCTAAATAATCCGGCGGAATTGGCATCACAGGATTACCTATTGCATCGATAAGAGTGATACGCATACTGCAAACTTGGTTGCAAAATAGGGTGAAAAAGATAAGATAAGAAATCTCTTCAGTCCCCTCGAGAATTGGCAATGGTACAGACGCCGTAGCAAAACTGCAAACTTCCCCAGCTTTGGCTACTTGCTTGGACCAAATAAATGTCGGGTTGTTTATTTGCTTGAACCACACATTATTGTCACTAGTGAAAGATTCTAGTTTAAGCCATATCTCATTTACATCTACAATATTTACTGCATTCGGGGAATGCCCAGTGATTAATAATACTACAGCCTCGCCAACAGAATCAGCGACAAACACATTCTTATTGCTGCTTGTAATTCGTTGTAAAGGTGTAATTGTCATTCGCAATACCTCTCCATTCAAAACTAAACCATTATCATAACATCTTATGTAAGCAGCTCCAATTTGGAAACCGTTTTGTTTCAGAACCAATTATCGTAGTAATAGGTGCTGCCAATTGAGAGGTAACTGGTTAGTATGGACATGTTGATAGCTTGTTATTTTCACTATGTTCGTAATAAGTGGCGATATTTCTAGAGTCATCCGATCCTGCCCTACTGCAATATGTGGCCCAATGACAGGCTGAACCTCAAGCGTAAGGAGAAAGTCATACCCACGATTATTGGGGTTTTGGTCTATTCTCTCTGCCTTTACAATTTCTATTTCATATGGATACACGACAGGTTCTACCTTCAATATCTTACTGTAGTAAGAATTGACGGCCTCTTGGATTTGGGGCAGAAGCAGAAGCAACAGCATGTCGGGATACAAATCAGAATCTGCCTTTTTAAGCGTTCTATTGACCTCGGCGTTTGCCTGAATGGGCAGGGACAAGACAACTGTGATTAGAATAATGGTTGTAAGAACATGAAATTGTTTCATTTGATTCACCTCATGCAGACTATCTCCAGAATTATGTTCCTCTATACATGTTCAGGTACTATTCAGTTTTATTTGATTTTCACAATGGTTAGCCTGACGGATCTCATCATCTTGGATTGGCTCCTATTCTGTATCATTACGTCGGCATTCGCATTACAGTAACGTATATTTAATCAAAAAAGACAAGCACCTTGACTCCTAATGATAAGGATGTGAGGTGCTTGTCCGTTATTCAATGTATGATCCTACTTTTGTGATATTATTTAAACGAAGCGTATCCTTCATCAGCCATGACGACACTGCCATTAATTGCGCTAGCTTCATCAAGGGAGAGCAAGTATACCGTATCGGCTACTTGTTCAGGCTGTGTCAACTTATTGCCGATAACCTTCGCTTTCATCGCATCTACCATGCCTTGATCTTTGTAGCCTTGAATAATCGGTGTGTCGACAGCACCTGGTGCAACAGCAAGTACTCGAATGCCATATGCAGAGAGTTCCAGTGCAGCGGACTTCGTCATCATGATGACAGCTCCCTTCGTTGCATGGTAGGCGAATGTCCCCGGCGAAGCCAGAAATCCGAACACCGAAGCGGTATTAATAATTACCCCACGAATACCAAGCTCTCTCATCTTGCGTCCAGCTGCAATAATTCCGTACGCAACTCCATGCTGATTCACATTAATCACATCATGGTAATCCTTCAGATTTTGGTCAAGCACAGGAGTCACGCGGCCAATCCCCGCATTATTGAACATCACATCAATTCGGCCGAACGTTTCAACAGCCTTCTCTACGAGTGCTTCTACCTCTTCTAGTTTGGACACGTCAGTTTTGACAAAGATCGCTTCACCGCCCAGTTTTTCAATGAGGGCAACGACTTCTTGTCCTGCTTGTTCATTAAAGTCAGCGACAACAACACGATCCCCTTTTTTGGCGAACTTCAATGCCGTCTCTTTCCCAATTCCACTTGCCCCACCTGTAATAACCGCTACTCTTGTCTCAGCCATGCTCGATTCCTCCTCGTCGAATGTGTACGTGCTTCATTATAACTGTGAGATTATTCATTGACTCTTGCTTCTTGCTATGCCTTTATTGTAACACTCTAGATAATTAACTAAAATTTATATAAACTAATATATAATTAAGTATTACTTAAGTACTGAATTGAGGTGTCTATATGAATATTGAGCAGCTTGAGAACATTGTTGAGGTGGCGAAGACAGGATCTTTAACGAAAGCCGCGCAACAAGCGCATGTAACCCTGTCGGCCATTAGTCAGTCCATTTCCTTGCTGGAATCAGAACTAGGCATTCGAATATTCCAGCGTTCACGTGGACAAGGAGCGGTTCCAACGCCTGAAGGTCAAGCAATTATTGGCATTGCGAGTGAAGTATTAGTGAAGATCAATGAACTAAAAGCAGAAGCACAGTCTTATACCAATACCGTCAACGGGCTATTACGAATAGCCACAATTCCCGGGCCAATGCATTTATTAATCGATGTTATATCCCGTTTCAAGCGCGATTACCCTGCTGTCAAATTCGAAATCATGGAAAAAGGACCCAAAGAAATCGTGGATCTAATCAAGCAGGATAAGATTGATATTGGATTGATCGCTTTATCGGAAAGTCTCCTTCAACAGCAGTGCAATTTAACATTTCAGAGACTGCTCGAAGGCAAGCTTGTCGTCGGGGTGAATGAGCAATCACCACTGCGCTGGGAACATGTGATAACACCAGAGAAGCTAATCAATCAGACGTTCGTCCTCTATGATGATGAACATATTCGGAATTATATGTCACAGTTTGTTAAGGAGCATGGAGAGATTGATATTTTGTTCATCAGCAACAATACGCAAGCGATTCACAATGCGGTAAAAGAAGGAATTGCATTGACGATAGGAATCGATTATTCGTTCAAAAAGGATAGTCAGCAAATCATTCCTATAACCTTGGAAACTCCTCATATAGAGCGATTTTATTATGGCTGGGTGCATGCCTCAGACAAGCAAATTTCGCACGTGGCGAAGCGCTTTCTGAATCGTTTAAAATCCGAACTCTAACACAGTCGTCAAAAAATTACTGTTGACAAACAAATGCATAGGTCTATAATGTGATTTATCACATGAAAGCCCAAAAGCAAAAAAGCAAGAAAGCAAAACAGTAGAATATCAAAAAGCGTAGAACTAATACAGTAGCTGTCTGTGGCGGAAAATCAGAGACTTGGTGGAAGGTGCGAACTAAGCCGGGACATGCAGTGAATTACAATTAGGGAGCTGACTTCGGTCCGGCAATGCCGTTAAATAGATGAGTGAACAAAAGTTATTTTGTTAATCAGGGTGGTACCGCGGAACTTCCGTCCCTATTTGGGGATGGAGGTTCTTTTTTTATATATACAGGTTGTTCAACAAGTCGACTTATGAGCATCAACCACTACAACTACGACATAAAGGAGTGAAACGAACATGAAACGACAAGTATCAATTGGCTTAGCGCTATTACCTATCCTTGCGCTTATGGCTGCGGGTGCTGCCTCGATTTCCATCTGGAAAGCAGGCATGTTCATCCCGCTTATGATTGGCATCATCGTCACCGTTATAGTAGGGGTGATTAGCGGTTATAAATGGGATGAGCTTCAGGACATGATGGTAAACGGCGTATCCAAAGCAATGCCAGCAATATTCATTTTGCTTGTCATCGGGATGATCGTTGGAACATGGATTTCTAGTGGAGTCATACCTACCATGATCTACTACGGCTTATCTTTTATTCATCCTTCATTCTTTGTTCCAGCAGTCGCTATCGTGACTGGCATTGTTGCCATTACGCTCGGCAGTTCCTTCACTTCCATCGCTACGATTGGGTTGGCATTCATGGTCATTGGTGAAGGCATGGGATTCTCCCCCGGCTTAATTGCAGGAGCAGTCATATCAGGAGCATTCTTCGGCGATAAGCTGTCGCCGTTATCCGATACAACGAATATTGCACCAGCAATGGCTGATACGGATCTGTTCAGCCATGTACGACACATGTTATGGGATACGATTCCCGCGTTTGTTATCGCAGTTGCTTTATATGCCCTAGTTGGCACGCGCACAGTAGAAGGTTCGGTCGATACAGCCAATATCGATATGATATTGACCGGAATTCAAAATTCGTTCATTATCCATCCCTTACTGCTGTTGCTGCCTGTTCTTACCATATTCTTAATGATTAAGAAACTTCCGGCTCTGCCGACATTGCTGTTCGTAGGCATCATTGGCGGAATAATCTCTATGGTCGTGCAAGGTGATAGCCTCACATCCATGGTAAACACAATGACGAACGGATTCCATACCGAATCCGGCGTGAAAGCAGTCGATTCCTTATTGAATCGCGGCGGTCTAGTCTCTATGCTGAATACGATCGGGCTGTTGACCATTGCAACTGCACTTGGTGGATTGCTTGAAGGAACATGCATTTTCCAAGCACTTGTCCGGCCAGTCGTATCCAGAATTAAGACTTCAAGTTCGCTCATTGCGACTACTATTGCATCAACCTTCCTTGTAGCCTTTGCAAGTGGAGCGCAATTTCTGGCGATTATATTGCCTACGCGTACATTCGTTCAGACCTACAAGGACATGAATATTGATACGAAAAATTTATCAAGATGTGTGGAAGCCGCCGGAACAGTCGGCATAACACTAGTACCTTGGGGAGTACCCGCTGTGTTCGCAGCAAACATGCTTGGCGTAAGTGCGGAACAATTTATTCCATACATTTTCTTCGCCTTCCTTGTTCCACTTATTAATATCCTATACGGGATCACCGGTTGGACCATTGTGAAGAAGGAATATCCTGTCCACGCGAAGGGTGATCATGTAACAGCAGGAGGAATCGGACATGAATGAGGTTATCGTCAACATTGTTGGAACAGCACAAGATGCTGGGGTACCGCACCCGAATTGTTTTTGTCAGAATTGTATGGCTGCAATGCACAATGGTACGCGCAGACGCGCCGCTTCCTTAGCCATTATCGAACCAGATCGCAAACAATGGCATCTTATAGATGCAACACCAGATATGCGGGAGCAGATGGCTTCCCTACAGATGAAGTACCAGCTTCAAGGGAAACTCATGAGCAGTATCTGGCTGACCCATGCCCATATTGGCCACTACCCTGGGTTGATGTTCTTGGGCAGAGAGGCCATCGGTGCGAGAGGTGTTCCTGTCTTCAGTGGGGATAAAATGAAGGAGATGCTGGAAACCAACGCCCCTTGGTCGCAATTGGTGGAATTAAATAATATACAATTGAACAGCATTCAACACGAGCGGCAAGAGCAGTTGTCTCCTCTCGTTCGAATAACACCGATTGAAGTACCGCATCGCAATGAGCTGTCGGAGACATTCGGGTTCTGGATCGAAGGCCCTTCACGCAAGCTGCTCTACATTCCGGACATCGATCGATGGAACGAATGGGATCGAGATATTTACGACATAGCGAAGGAAGCAGATATCTGCTTATTAGATGGAACATTCCATTCCATTGAAGAAATTGAGCGGATGGGACGCAATTACAAAGAAATCCCCCATCCTGTCATGACCGAAACGATGGATCGGCTGCAAGGATTGGCTGAGCACACTGAGATTTATTTTACACATTTTAATCACACGAATCCTGTCAACGACCGAACGAGTTCTTTCTCAAAGCTCGTACAGGATAGAGCGTTCTATATCGCTGAAGATGGAATGGAACTTAAATTATAAATCGTTGATCGTTCAACAGCACTGCCTTTCTGCAATGATAAGAAGGCGGTGCTGTTTTTTCTCACCTTTGCAGCGCAGGGTTCATTTTTCTGGCTAGCGAAGCTTCTGATTAGAACTTATCCTGCGGCCATATTATGGAGGACAGCACGAATGGAATACATGGATGAATTTCCTAACTTCGACTCAAAATAATGGTTATATATAATCGAATTGATTACTGAGTTGACTCGAGATCGAACAAAGGAGAACAAACCTCATGCCGCGTCATTCTATTACGTTTCTGCAAGCCTGCTTTATTATCATTATGTCTACAGGCCTAATGAATCACGTTACCGTTATTCCTCTACTGCTGCGTGAAGCTCATAAAGACGGTTGGATCAGTGTATTGATTGCACTCGTACTCGCCTTCTGCTGGATTCCGCTGCTTTTGATCACTGTTCGAGCCAAGCCGAATCGCCCCCTACCATTGTTCGCTTGGGTTCATTCGCTAGGTGGCAGCTTTGCCGCATGGATGGTTACAACTTTGATTATTGTGTATTTGTTCTTCTCGGCATTTGTGACATTAGAAGACACGGCAACTTGGACCAAAATCTCATATTTGCCAAATACCCCAACGACAGTAATCGCTGGTTCATTAATTCTCTTGTCCCTCTCCAGTGCCTTAATCGGCATACATTCGATTGCGATCTGTGCCGGCATTCTTCTTCCGATCGTCATTATTCTCGGATATGTCGTAATGAGTGCTAACTTTCAATATAAGGATTATTCGCTTATCTTCCCGATATTCGAACATGGGATTACTCCTATTATAAATGGGCTCATTCTGATTGGAGCTGGCATGGCCGAGCTGATTCTTATCATTTTCTTGCTGCCGCACATGTCAAGTAAACCAAGATTCCGGGGTATGTCTACGCTGGCGTTCATTCTTGCTGGCCTTACAATCGGCCCTTATATCGGCTCTATCGCTAACTTTGGGATTGTAAATGCTTCTTTCATGCGGTATCCGGCCTTCGAGCAGTGGAGAATTGTAACCGCAGGCAAATACATAGAGCATCTTGATTTTTTGTCAATTTATCAATGGTTATCCGGTTCTTTCATCCGAATAGCTTTGGCGATTTTCCTCATTATTGATGCCATCCCACATCGAAGCCATCATACGAGGATCGGTGTTGGCGTGGCGACGGCTGCAATCATATTCCTAGCTGTTGTTGTTTATCGAGATGACATTCAATTCGTCAATCTGTTAAGAATCATCTATTTCCCAAGCGTCACTTATTTGCTTGTATTTCTGTCCGTAATATTCGCTTTTCTCACCTACAACAGACAGCGCAGATACAAAGGAGGGATCGTCCGTGAAACCAAATAAAACGTTGAATCGGCGACCGGATGATTATCCGACAGAAAGCCAGCCGCTCACCCTTCAACAGTTATTTTGTGCATTGGAGAATTGTGCAGATGTTCAGAAGAAAACCTACTCATTTGGATCAAGCATGCGTTCGTACACTGTATCTTTCATCTATTGTGAAGGATTGGCTGACACTAAACAGTTGAATCAATATGTGATCCCCCAGTTGAAAGCCAATTTGGGGGATGCCAATTCTGTGCAGGATCTACTACACAAACATAATAGCTTATTAGCAATCCAGCCTATCGAGGCAAAGAATAGAGTACATGACATAGAGACATTATTGTTTGCTGGACATCTCATTATCGAGTTCAAAGATCTAAACGTCTACTATTCTCTCGATATCGCAGATCCGCCCAATCGAGCTCCCGAAGAATCCAATACCGAAATATCAATCAAAGGACCGAAGGATGGCTTTACGGAGAGCTGTGAAATGAACATTGCGCTTATCCGCAAGCGCTTGCGAACCCGCTCTTTGAAGTGCGAATCCTTTGTCCTCGGTACCCGAAGCCAAACCAAAGTATCTTTACTCTATATAGAGGATATTGCAAATCCAAGCATGATGCGCGATATTAAGCATCGCATCGAAGCAATCGATACAGATGCTATCGTCAGCAGTTCGCAGCTTGGTGAAGCAATTGGCGACTCAACTTATTCCCTGTTTCCTTTACTCGATTACATAGGGAGACCAGACTATGCCGTACAATCCCTAGTCAGGGGCAGATTCATCATCATTGTTGAGGGAACACCCATGGTGCTTATTGGACCTGCAAACTTGGTATTCACGTTAAAATCGCCGGAAGACATCCATTTTCCGTATTTTTTCGTGACGTTTCAAAGGCTGCTGCGGATGATCGGCTTAATGGTCTCTATCTATATGCCAGGATTTTGGATTGCGCTAATTGCGTTCAATTTAGAACAGCTTCCGTTCCCTCTCTTGGCAACTGTAACGAATTCTCGATTAGGGCTTCCACTGTCCGCTCCCATGGAAATGATATTGATGCTTGGTTTATTCGAAATATTCCGCGAAGCAGGCATTCGCCTGCCAAAGGCTGTCGGTCAGACGATTGCCGTCGTAGGTGGGCTCATTGTTGGAGATGCCTCGATTCGAGCGGGTCTTAGCTCCCCAACAACACTGGTCGTCGCGGCCGTTACTGCTGTTGCTACCTTTACTTTGGTTAACCAGTCACTAAGCGGTACGGTCAGCATATTGCGTCTGTTTGTGTTGATCGTGTCGTCCACACTTGGCATGTACGGCTTTTTCATTTCCGTTATGGCCATACTGGTTTATTTGTCGGCACTGCATTCATTCGGCATCCCCTATTTATCGCCATTGTCCCCCCCTATTTTCGGGGATATGCTGAAATCACTTATTGCATTGCCTGTCAGAATTGTGAACCGACGCCCTATCATGCTCCGAACGACTGACAAGACCCGCGAAAGAAAGGAGCCAAAATGAGCGTATTTGATCACGCAATGAACAAATCTCCGTGCAGACACGGTATAAATAAACGATGCTTACTTATCATCGTTCTTTGCCTATTTTTAATACTTACGGGCTGCTGGGACAGTAAAAATGTTCAGGATCTGAACTACGTCACGGCCTTTGGCATTGATTATGATAAAGGGAAGTATATTGTGTACACAAACTCATTGGAGTTCACGAATGTTGCTAAACAAGAAGGAACAAGAACTCCAAGCAAATCACCTACGTGGATTGGACGAGGAGAAGGATATACGCTCGACTCAGCTGTGAACGACATTTATGCCGCTTCCACGCTGCAAATTATTTGGGATCATACGACTGTAATTATTTTCAGTGAGCGTGCCTTACAAAAGGATGTGAATAAGATGGTTGATTCCCTTCTTCGTTTTTCAGGAATTCGATATACTGCGTGGGTGTACGGAACCAAAACCCCAATCGCTGATCTATTCGCGGTAACGATTCCTTTTAATTTGTCCCCCATTGCGTCTATGCTCTACTCTCCGGATGATATACTGAAACAGCAAACGAACATCCCTCCACTGCAGCTTCAGAAAATGGTCGCACAGCTGAATGAGCCGGGAAGCACCGTATTATTGCCCAGCCTTTCCCTGAACAATGAGGAATGGATGAAGGACAAAAAGATAATTAGTCAGCACGAGCTCAATGGAGTGTTCATCCTTCAAAAAGGGAAGTACAAAAGTTGGATGAAACAGGATCAAGTACTAGGCTTGCGATGGATGTCAAATCAAATTCAAAAGGTACACATAGGAGTAGGGCAATCAACTACCCCAGATGCGGTTCTTACAATTAAGAAGCCCAAATCATCAGTGAAGGTATCTCTGCAAAACGGAGTCCCTAAGTTCAACCTCGAAATCGATGTCCAAGGCTCTGTCGAAGAAATTACGGATAATGCGACCAAAGAACATATCGTCGCCTCGGCAAAGGAAAAAATAAAAAACGACATCCAACAAACATTCCAACAGGGATTGAATAGAAAGCTCGACATTTATTCGCTGCAAAATCGTGTATATCGCAAATACATCTCCTTCTGGCAAAAAAACAATAATGGTTCCTTGCTGCAGCTCACACCCAACTCTCTTAAACAGATTGACGTCCATGTCCAGATAAAGGATTCTGGGATGAATCATCTGAGCCGATAAAACAGAGCCCTGACAATTTGTCAGGGCTTGCTTGTATGATTGAAGCTACTGCCCCCACACCTCAAACTCATAGATGCGTGCTGCAGTATCAGATTCTTGTGTCGCCTTGGTTATGTTCAACTTCGCGTAACGTGCTGAAGTTGGTGCAATATTATGTGTCGTCTTGCCAGCACTATTACCGCTTACTGTCACAGCATCCACCCAGTTCACGCCATCTTCACTTAGCTGAATGTTAAAATCTCTTGTATTGAAGTTTGCCGCTTCTCCGCCTTCTTGCGCATGCTTAACGATAAATTTATCAACGGTATACATAGAGCCCAGATCGACCTGCAGCCAGTGAGGCTCAGAGCCCGTTGCACACCATTTGCTATTATTTGCTGTAGTTCCGTCAAATGCCTTGGCAGGTGTCTCACCGGGTACGAAGCGGTCTGCCGTAGCATTTTGATTAAGAGCTAAATTCATTGTTGAAGGGGCCTCTTGCCATGCAAAGCTTGCTTGAGCAGCGGAACTTCGTACCCCATTCGTTCCTAACGCCAACACTTCTAATGTTGTTTGCTGCTCCCCAGAGTTGCGACTCATCGGTTGAACATAATAGGCTGTATTCGGTGTCGCCCCTACGAACTCACGCGTTCCATCCGGCTTCACTCGATAGACTTCATAGGCTTGAACATTGCCACTGGAAGATGCGTTCCAATTCAAACGGGCATCTGCTGTGTTGCCTGAGAAATCGACTTCCTCGATAGCCAAGTTGGTTGCCGCTTCTGGAGCGGACATATCTCCTGTATTTCGAATGGATAATTGCCCAATATTGATCGCGTAGTTGTTAATTGCATTGCTGCTGTCGAACTTCAGTGAAATTGCATCAACAGTTCGACCTGCGAAGTTGCCAACGGATATCTCCTTGGTATTCCATACGCCTGGATCCCCATCCCCTACATCAAAGAACTCGAATTGACCCGGATTATCAGCGAACGAAACGCCAACTTTCATATGAGATGCAGGTTGACCTGTCTTATAGGTAACGGATATTTCCGTATCACCGGATAGCGGTAGATTCGTTCGATAGAGCTTCAGATGCGTTGCGTTCTGTGAACTCAATGAGCCAGACACCTTCAGTGAGCTTCCACCGTAATAAGCTGTACTCCAATCGAAACTCGGCTTCAACGCTGTACCGGAGCTTTCTGTAATCCAACGCCAAGTTGGCAATACATCCTGTAAGCTGCGATTGTTCCATTCCTTCATACTTAAGACGGTACCATCGACTGCAAATTGATTGCCGTGCCCCGTATTAAAGGTAGTCGTGAATGGAAGGTGCTGAATTGATGATTTATCAGCAAAGTAATTAGCGATCCCTTTCCAGCTCGAAGATGTTGTCGTATTGCGTGGGTCGCTGTTCGGACCTACCCAATATTTCATCTCCTTCGTATAGAATTCATCATTGCTTGTTGAACTGCGGTATGCCCAATCTGGCCGATAAATGCCGAGTGAGGTAGCAGGGTTCTGATTGCTTGGGAAGATTCCAGCCCAGTTGACGTTCGTGTTGTAGCCATTCGCCTCTGTATCAATGCCGGCATATAAATCATAAGGATCACGATTTAAGCTGATCGCTTTATTTTTAGAGTTCTGAAGCATCGAAGCGGACCAATTGAAGTTGAGGAACATACTGTCCGCAACCTTTTGCGCACCATTTTGCAGGAACATTTGATTTCGTGCATTTAATTCATTTTGCCAGCTGATGTTGCCGCCGTTCGTCATTGAGTCATACCACATAATCTGCATATTGGACGGCTTATGTGCTTGCAAGTATTGCATAAATTGCTGTATCTTCGTGGCGTCCGCCGAATTGCCGCCAGCTGTCTCTTGGTTGATGAACCAACCATCGAAGCCGAAGTAGCTTGCTGCTTCAATCAGTTTGTCAGCAACAGGGAAGGAACCATCCGGTTTCTGCTGCAGCATTTGTTTTACCCATTGGTATTGGCCACCATATGCAGTTGGAGGGAAGAAGATGGTTCCGAGAATCGGAACTCCATTCTTGTGTGCTGCATCAATGATATCTGCACTTGGCGGAACGATCAGGCCCTCGGAAGCTGATCCTCCCCACAGCACCATAACATCAACATATTGCCAGTAACCGAAGGCATCGGCACGGAACTGCCCTGTACCTTGAGACGGAACACCACTCGTTTTATCATTCAGTGCCGACAATGCAACAAGCCGGGATTGGTCTTGCGCATTCGGATTTACTTTCTGTCCTGTGAACCGATCTGCAAGTGAGATCGTTCCACGGTTGAACTTCGCATCCTTGTCCGTTGTTGGGCTCCACTCTAAGAGAGTAGCTGGATGCCAGTATGAGGTGTGCGGCTGCTCCGCATATGCAGTGGGAGCCATCACCGGGCCGAATGTGGAAATAGCCAGAAGCGAGGTGATGAGTAGAAGCTTCACTTTCTTTTTCATCGTGTTGACCACTGTAAGTCTCCTCCTCGCACCATGAGGTGCTATATTCAAATACAATTTAAATCTACTAGAAATAAAGCGCTTACATAAGTGTAATTAACTTATATTCAATGTATAAAGTATAGTGTGTTTGAATTGTATATCTGGTATTTATATACATTTCAATCAAAATTTAAAACATCCCTCTTTACATGTGCTTGAAAAAGAAATCTCTTGCATTGAGAGGCGATCAGTGTGCTGAAGTCAATTACGAAGATATTGATAATTTAGATATTGGGGGAGTAGCCGTTTACAGTGGTCAACTCAACTGCTTTATACTGTCTGATTTGAGTGTTTACTCTATTCGTTAATTACATGTTCTGTATAGTGCTTCGATGATGGCTAGCGAGACCAACGAGACGAATATCCCCCTGTTCTATTGGTCTCGACCTCAGTAATACCTTCCTACAGAAATTTTCCCTGGCCTGCTCTCTGACAGTCTAGCTCTGCCGAGAAACAACTGCCATACAGAATTAGCCTTACGATTGTTGTGAATCGCTTGAAGCTCTGATTGCAAACAAGCCGGAAAGTGCAGCAGCTATCCCACAAGCACATAAGACCAGAAATAAATTGATCTGTGTTTGATTCATCACCAGTGCTGCTATCATTGGGCCGGCAGCCACGCCGACAAAGCGCATACTGCTGTACAAGGAACTAATCGTACCTCTATGCTTCTTTTCAATGCTTGCGGTTATAAAGGAATCGAGACAGGGCAAGGATGCTCCTATTCCGAGGAAAGCAGCGCTTAGCCAAATGAACAGGGGTACAACAGATTTCGTTAGTATGCACATGCCAAGTCCTACTGCTGTTAAGGCCAACCCGCACACAATGATCCATTTCATTGCGATTTTATTACTTCCTATGCATTTTCCAGCAATAAAAGAGGAAGTACTCAATACAGCCAACGGTATTGCAAGCAGCAAACCCTTTACAATGCCCTTATACCCATGCTTGTCTTCCAGCGATTCCGATAAATAAAATAACGAACTGAACAGCATGAACATGCCGAGTCCCCCGATAACAAATATGGCGATTAACCAACGCGAATTCTCTCGAATCAACTTCATCACTTGTATTAAAAAGTCGCGAACGGGTATTGGTTCGGAATCAGAATCAGATTCTTTGGGCTGTTTGACAAAAAAAAGGACGAGCAGAATCGAAATTAGACACAATACTGGAATGGCCCAAAAAGGAAGATGCCAAACGATTGCTACCAGAGCGGTTCCCAAAATAGGGCTCAATACTTTGCCGCATGTATTGGCCGTTTCGATAATGCCGAGACCGCTGCTCACATCTTCTTCGCTTTTGAACATATCCCCTACCAACGGCAGAACGATGGGCATTGCTCCAGCAGCGCCAATCCCCTGCAGAACCCTTCCCAATAAAATGACAGAATAGGAATGATCCATCCAGACCGCTGCTGCACCGCACACACTACCTCCAATGCCTGTTATGATAAGGCTGGGAATAATGACTGCCTTGCGGCCAATTCGATCAGATAAATAGCCGGCAATAGGAATGAGGAAAATCGCCATTACGGAATATACGGTAATGAGCAGGCTTGTTTGGAATGAGCTAACCTTCAACTGTCTCCTGATTTCAGGCAATACGGGGATTAGCATTGAATTGCCTAAGGTCATTATCAAAGGAATTGATGAAAGTGCTAATAAGTCAAAACGTTTGTCAGCTTGCACTTGGGCACACCTCCGTGGGATATCCACGTCATTTTAGATTTATTGTACACTTCCTCAAACCTTTTATTCTCTAATTCCGATAAAATAAAACGGATTTAAACGAGGTAATGGTACATCTCAAGAACACTTATGGCTTTAATACGACCTTTACGCATTCTTCCTCATGATTATTGAAAATACGGTACGCATGGCTTGCTTGATCCAACGGCATTCGATGCGTAATGATGGCTGTGGGATCAAAACTGCCCTCCATTATTTTGTTATACAGTCCCGGCATATGATGGATCACTGGTGCCTGTCCCATTTTTAGTGTAATATTCCTTGCAAAAAAGGCACCAAGTGGAAACAAATTATAATTGCCTCCGTATACACCCGTTATCTGGACTGTGCCGCATTTGCGAACCGCTTTCGTTGATATTTGGATCGGTCCAAGCGTTCCCCCCTGCAGCTTCAGCTTCTGCTCGATATATTCAAGTGTTGATTTCTTCCCGTCCATACCAACGCAATCAATGACTACTTCGGCTCCCCCATGTGTAATTTCCTTTAAATGCTCCCCCATATCATCGTGCTTCGTGAAATCAAACGTCTCGACACGATTTATTTGCTTGGCACGTTCCATTCGATAAGTAAGATGATCAACAGCTATGACGCGTTCGGCCCCTTTCATCCAAGCAAAGCGTTGGGCCATCAATCCTACAGGACCGCATCCAAGTACAATTACGGTGTCGCCTGCTTTAACACCTGCATGTTCCACACTCCAATAGGCTGTCGGAAGCACATCAGATAGGAATAGAAGCGACTCATCTTCAAGCTCGCAGGACGGGGGGATAACGAACGGCGTAAAATTGCCAAAAGGCACTCGAAGGTATTCCGCTTGACCGCCGGGGTAATTGCCGAACTTCTCAGAATATCCGAAATAGCCGCCCGAATCATAATGGGGATTACTATTATCGCACTGGCTCTCCAAATTGTGCGTGCAGTAATGGCATTGACCACAGGCTACAGTAAAGGGGATTACTACACGATCACCCTTCTTCACTCGAGCTACTTCCGATCCTACCTCTTCCACAATTCCCATTGGTTCGTGACCGATGATATAGCCTTTTGGCAGTGGAAAATTTCCTTGATATAAATGAAGATCTGATCCGCAAATGGATGTGCTTGTAATCCGCACGATAATATCATCTTTCTTTTCAATCTTCGCGTCATCTACGTTTTTTACTTCGATTGAATTTGCTCCCTGATATGTTACGGCTTTCATCGTGATGCACCTCGCTATGGTTGTATGTTATTCCGTTATTGAGACAATATAATCATCGATATTATGTATCAGGGTCAGTAAGTTATTCAAAATAACACGGACTTCTATATTGGCATGAAAAAAGCCGCGCTGAGGCGGCCTGTATTCTATCGTATGAATATGAAAAATTAGCGCCATGTTAGGTCTACAACTACAGGCAAATGGTCGGATGGAAACTGACCGTTATCCTGATCCGAAAGAATTGCATATTGAAGAACGTCGGCATGCTCGTTCACAAATACATAGTCAATAGGCGAATCTAGCTCATCCCCGTTATCCCCTTTGAATACTGGTCCATTGTAGTATAGACAGTTGATTAATTGTGTCAACTGATAACCGTGGAACGTGAATGATGGCCCAATGTGGGAGTTCTTAGCGGCGTATCGCGAATCCCTCAGCACCGCTTTGCCGTTAGCCTTGCCCGTCGTGAGAATCTGATAGGGTTCGGACGATTCCGTGCAGTTGAAGTCTCCTGTTACTACTACCGGTCCATTACCCGCCAATTCGGGAATCCGATTCAAGATCATATAGGCACTCTGCTTCATCGCAACGGTTCCAATATGATCAAGATGCGTATTGAAATGTATGAACTTGGTTCCTGTCAGCTTGTCCAAAAACTGAACCCACGTCAGAATGCGTGGACAAGCGGCATCCCATCCGAGTTTTCCTGGGATTTCGGGTGTCTCGGATAGCCAAAACGTTCCGTACTCTAGCGGCTCAAGACGATTCTTGCGATAGAATATGGCAACGAATTCTCCTGTGTCTGCACCATCGTCCCTGCCTGCCCCAATCCAGCCGAACTCAGGAAGCATTTGTTCCAAATCAGCAACCTGATGCCTCAATGCCTCTTGTGTGCCTACCACATCTATCTGATGGTAACGAATCATGCTAGCCACCATACCTGACCTGCGGCTCCAGCTATTCTCACAATCTTGTTTGTAAGCGTTGTCATACTTGACGTTAAAAGTCATGAATCTAATATGCTGCTCTCCAACATTGCTCTTCATACTCTTCTGCACTCCTCCTGATGCTAAGCTACATATGCATTAGTCCAATTCATGGAGCTAAAAATAACTCCATAAGTATGTTCATTATCGCATGATTGAAATCGGAATGCCAGATTGCCATGTTAACGGATGAGAGGGATAGAAGTAGTGCCTGAACCCGCTGACGATAATAATAGTCTTATTGCTCATGCAACGGGTACTTGCATGGCTCTGCGTGGAGACAAGACCGAAGGAAGATAACACAGGAAAACGGCACATTCGATTAAATGTGCCGTTCATGCATTAACCTCGCAACACCTAATTCGTCATGATCTCGGCCGGTGAACTTTATGCTTTCGAGCGAGTTAATAAATACAGAAAGTAAGGGGCGCCAATTACAGCGACGACAATTCCCGTGGGCACTTCTGATGGCTGTAATATCCATCGTCCAATTGTATCTGCCGTAATCACAAGCAAGGAACCGGCTAAAGCCGAAGTCGGCAGAAGGAGTTGGTGTTTGGGACCCACAAGTCGTCTAGCTAAATGCGGTCCAATGAGCCCCACAAAGCCGATGCCACCGCTTACCGCCACACATGAGCCTGCCAATCCTACTGCCGCTGCCAACAGCAAAATTTGTTCTCTCGATACATATGCCCCCAGCCCAGTTGCCGTCTGTTCACCCAAGTTTAGAACATTCATGATTCGAGCTTTGTAGAATATGTATGGCAATAACACTACGATGAATGGAAGCAGTGCAAGTACATACTTCCAATTCGTTCCCCAGATGCTTCCGGCAAGCCATGTCGCCATCGTTTGATATTTTTCGGGACTAAGCTTCAATGTCAGTACGATCATAGCTGCACTGATGCCGGCAGCTACCGCTATACCAGTTAACAGTAATCGCGTAGGCGATATATTCTCATGCCGTTTGAAGGATAACAAGCAGATGAGCGCTGCTGTAAGTCCAGCCCCAAGCCACGCGAACACTGGCAATAAATAGATCGGAGCCTGTGCAGTTGATGGGTAAAACGAGATGAACAACATTACGGCGAGACCAGCGCCCGCATTAATGCCTAAAATGCCCGGATCAGCCAATGCATTACGCGATATGGCCTGCATGACACAGCCGGATACCGCCAGACCTGCACCGATTAGCAAAGAAATAACAATGCGCGGTAATCGGAAGTCAAATAGGATTAGCTCTTCTTTTTTTGTTCCTGTACCGAACAATGTACGCAGCAAATCCATGGGGGATAAGCGAATAAATCCTGTATTCATGCTAATGATAACCATAATGACAATAAGTACAGCTATCGTAATCATAATCGCTATGCTCCGCTGCTTCTTTCGTTTTTGAATCATCGGTAAAGATAGACTTGTCATCGTTTACAGCCCCCTCCTTTCCTTGCGTGCCAAGAAGAGGAAGAAGGGTACACCGATTAAAGCGATTAATGCCCCAACAGGTGTTTCGTATGGAGGATTCACCATGCGAGCGGCAAGATCAGCGAATATAACCAGCAAGCTGCCAAGCAAGGCTGAGCATGGGATAATCCAGCGATAATCCACGCCAACTAAATAACGGGTAACATGTGGAATAATCAAGCCTACAAAGCCAACAGCTCCAACAACAGATACGGCTGCGCCAGCCAAAATAAGCACAATGACCGTGCCTGCCAATCTTACGAGGCGTGTTCTCTGCCCCAGTCCCTTGGCGATCTCCTCTCCAAGACTGAGCATTGTAATCGAACGTGATAATACAATCGCCCCTACAAGAGCAGCTGCAATCCACGGAAACATCACTTCTAGCTGCGGCCATTTCGTGCCCGCTACTCCACCGGCGTACCAAAAAGCCAAATCCTGTCCAATTCGATAATATAATGCGATGCCTTCGCTCAGTGCGGATAAGAGAGCACTGAGCGCTGCCCCAGCCAATACCATTCGAACAGGGGTTAGTCCTCCCCTAGCTAATGAACCAATTCCATACACGAGCCCTGCGCCCAAGCCTGCGCCAAGAAAAGAATACAAAATTAAATACATGTAAGGCAGGCCTGGAAAAAATGCAAAGCATATGGCCAGCATGAACCCAGAACCCGCATTCAGGCCAAGCAAGCCTGAATCCGCCAGCGGATTGCGAGTCATGCCTTGCATAATAGCTCCGGCAACTGCGAAGCAGGCTCCTACCAACGCCCCCCCCAATACACGCGGCAGTCTAATTTCTTGAATAATTTGATGCTGTGTTACTTCTGGATTGAAGCGAAAAATCGCCTCCCATACGGTAGACATCTGAATATCTGCCGCACCGAACGATACAGATATAGCGATCCCTAACAGCAATGCGAAGGAACCGCCAATAAGAATAAGTGTTGCTGCCATTGGACGTGAGCGAAATTCAAATGCTTGCGATGCAGCTTCCTTAGGTAAAGACTTAGCCACTTGCCCCATACATGCCACCCTTGCTGTTTCTAAATTATAATGATATTGATTATCATTTGCATTAAGATATATTTTAGGACATTTTTCCTCTTGTGGCAATGGAGAAAATGAATTGATTTTTTGTACAATTGTTACTACTCATTCAGTTCATATCCGTCTTTTTTCAAATAGATGCGGACTAAATTTCCCATTTTCCAATCGTCATCCACGACCAAAAATTTGCCGCTGTGCATGGTCTCCTCCTCGATGTTCAAGCTTTGTATATTACAATACTGCATAAATTTGTGTTTTTTATAAATCTCCATCATTTCTCCATATTTGCTGTCTATACTGAGACTGAATTCTACAAGAATGATAATTCAGGAGGCATGGAATTGAAAAGCTTATTCTCAACTCGCAATCGGATGCTCCAAACCATGGTCGTCACCGGGATAATTGCATTACTTGCAAGTGGATGCTGGAACGGAGGAACTGCCAAGGATCATACCAACATGGATCATGCATCTATGTCGAACAAACAAGATTCGAAGCTTACATCGAATACTGACACAGATACAGTAAAAGAAATAGTGAAGCGTACTGTAACTACACCTACTGTTGATGGCACATCCCTAACCATTACTGCTCAACCAAGTAACTTGGAAGTATCCAATGGGGTGGTGCTGCCCGTTTGGACATTTAACAATTCTGTTCCTGGGCCGCAGATTCGAGTAAAGGTTGGCGATACTGTCAAGATTAAGCTGGAAAATGAATTGCCGGAGCCTGTATCAATCCATTGGCATGGATATCCCGTTCCCAATGGTATGGATGGTATTCCTGGCGTCACCCAAGATGCTGTTGTTCCTGGGAAGTCCTTCATCTATGAGTTCAAAGCAACGGTACCGGGAACGTATTGGTACCATTCGCATCAAGACAGTGTAAATCAAGTAGACAAAGGACTGTATGGCTCGCTCATCGTCGAAGATCCGAAGGAGCAAGTTGATCGAGATTATACGCTTGTGCTGGATGAATGGATAAGCACGGGAAAGATGGATACGGAGCGAGCAGATGAAAATCAATCGAATAATCAATCAGATATGTCAGGCATGGATCACTCCAAGATGAATATGTCGAAATCCGGCATGAGTGGCATGGATCATGGTACGATGTCAATGGGCGGGCATGATATGAGCATGTACGACCTGTTCACTATGAATGGAAAATCGGGTGATGCAATAGAACCGCTCATGGTCAAGCAAGGAGAGAAGGTTCGGATTCGCTTAATCAATGCCGGATATCTCTCACATCAGATGCACCTGCAAGGGCATGAATTCAAGGTCATCGCTATGGATGGTCAATCCGTCAACAGTCCTGCTGTCATTCAAGATCAAGTGATATCAATTGCGCCTGGCGAACGGTACGACCTTGAGTTCGTTGCTGACAACCCCGGTACGTGGCTGTTGGATGAGCACAGCAAAGAGGAACGAGCTCGCAATATGAGGGCTGTCATTCATTATGAGGACTTCACGCAGCAGGCTGCCAAATCCGATGCATGGGAAACCCTGCCTCAGTTCAATCTCGCTGCGTATGGCAAGATGGCGGAAACGGCATTCACACTCGACCAGACGTATGATCAGCAGGTCATGATGAATCTAAACACAGAGATGCGAAATGGCGAGATGGTTTATACCATTAACGGCAAGGTATTTCCGGACACAGACAAAATCAAAGTTGCCAAGGGTGACAAAGTCATGGTTACCTTCGTCAATCAATCGCCAACCGATGATCATCCCATGCATTTGCATGGACATTTCTTTCAGGTATTGAGCAGAAACGGGCAGCCTTTACAAGGCTCTCCTGTCGTCAAGGATACATTGAACGTTAAACCCGGTGAGCAGTATGTTATCGCTTTTGAAGCAGATAATCCCGGAGATTGGATGTTCCATTGCCATGACCTGCATCATGCTTCGGCAGGCATGGTGACAGATGTTACATACAAAGACTATAAGAGTACGTATGTACCTGATCCGAATGTACCCAATAAACCTGAATAATGAAGGAAATAAACACAGCCAAGCCGAATGAATCCCTTCCCATAGGCTTGGCTGTTCGTATTATGTATCCCATTATTTTAATATTTGAAGTACATTTATGATTCCAATTGCGCTCGCCTTCCTGCTTTATGCCACTCCAAGTAAACGCCTCCTATGTCTTGAAACGCTTGATCGATCATAGTTGTAAGCTCACTCCTGATCTCTTTGCTGTCAGATAAGTGGGTTTTCACATTGTCTACCTTATATTTATTCAGTAGTTTCACATAGGAGATCGTATGAATCGTATCTTCTAAGACCCAATAAATCACATCTTCGACGTCCTTCGTTGTTTTGCATAGCATTTGAACGCCTCTCTCATACATCACAATCTCATACGCAGTATCTCTTATCCTTACACAGGGAGTTAGATCACCATAATAATCGGGCTGAAACGGTTGTGTGACCATGTTGGAATAGGAATCATCGTAAATAGACGTTGATTGCAGCAAGCCGAAAATCATGCTTGTAACTTCCGATTCTGAATGCATCTTATATATACTCCTCCTCTTATTTCCTTCTATGTAAGAGGAATTCTCAAAAAATACGTTATCCTCTACCTTCTTACAGTTGCCGATTGATCAAATAAAGAAAATAGCGTCAATAAAAATGGTGTACATTACACATGATACAGGCTTCTGTTTCCTGCTGTCTCATGTGCATTATACACCCAAATGAGTCCTACTCATCCCCATTTTGTTCCCATGATATTGACTTTCGTGTGTATCCCTGCCTTATTGCTCGACAACTGGTGGGATTCCAGGATATTTCACGACTGGCCACTTCGCAGTTCGCAAGGCATTCATTAATTCAGGCGAAGCATTTACATTCGATTGGACGAGCTGCTTCGGCGTAAGCGCCATCCATTGATTGAGGGACAAGTCTGCAAACCGATCACTCTTGAACATTTCGAGGAACCATAAGCTGTCTGTCCCAGTATTCTGAATATAGTGTCCAAACGCAAAAGGAACGTATCCGACATCCCCTGCCCGATAATTAAATGTCCGCGCAGTGCCATTCCCCGAGAAGACGGTCATTCTGCCCTGTCCGGTAAGATAATATTGCCATTCATCATTGTTAGGGTGCCAATGCATCTCTCTCATGGCGCCAGGCTTAATCTCGACAAGTGCAGCCGCTATCGTTCGTGAAGCTGGAAAATTGGTTGAATCCACAATGCGAACTGTCCCGCCGGGAGTTGTGATTGGCGGCTGAGCCATCAAGCGATGTACGAAACCCGGCTCTATCGTCCCGTAAGGATCAGGCACCTGCTGACTCTCAATCGATCCCGGGACTTGTGATTGATAAATATACACCTGATCGGAAGGAATGTGCTCAAATGCACTTATAGGAACACCAAAATTAGCTGATAAAACCTCCTTCGGCGTATGCGCAAACCAATCGGAAATCGAAAGTGTATTTAGATCCGAAAAACTCCCGTCATCGAACACGAGCAGGAATTCGCAGCCCTCCTCTAGCCCCTGAATGGAATGTGGAATGCCGGGAGGGAAGTACCACAGATCGCCAGGTCTAACATCTGCGATAAAATTACGACCGTTCTGATCTACCGCGGTAACTCGGGCGCTACCCAGGATCATGAACGCCCATTCTGCCTGCTGATGCCAATGCAGCTCCCTTACCCCACCGGGAGTAAGCCGCATGTTGACACCTGCAAGCGTCTTCGCTACCGGCAGTTCTCTTACCGTGACTTCACGCGACCACCCACCCTTATTCAACTGCATGTGTGCATCGGAAAAAGAAAACTTCAAATTCGGAACAAGTCCTGCATCCGTAATCGGAGGAACAAGCATATCTGGATTCTCCATATCCCGCATGACGTCGCGTGGACCGAGATCAGTTGCCCCAGCACCGTCAATTTCGCGAATGGGCTGCGGAATATGCACCTGCTTCGGATCATGTATACCCACGATTCCACCTCTCCCTTCTCTGAACCCTATTGAACAACACTAATGAGATGTTGCGCACAAATAATGTTACCTGGTTAACAGCTCAAGGAACTGGCAACGATTCCATTGATCCTTATGAACATGATGCAGCGATTATGCGGCATTATTCGTGTTCAGCATGCAATTCAGAGCTAGGAAAATGGATATCTTTCAACAAAAAGGGTTTTCCCCTTCTCTAAGGTATATACAAGCACCTTATTTTAAATGGTATTTATTGTTATTTATCTTCTCGCACTATGGTATAGTAAACTGAAGGAGGGATCAAAGTGAAGCTCCATCGAGTACCGGCATTTGTTTTCATCCTATTGTCTTTGGTAACTGGTTGTATATCGGGATCATCGGTTCCTGAGCGGATCAATACTCCCCCAACGATAACGTTAACTCCCATTGATCCATTTCAAGGTGAAGCAGCGAAGTTAAAGCCTTTCCTCGGCTATATGACGGGGGCGTTTACCTTGAGATATGAAGGCACAAAACCAAAAGCGAACTTGGATATTGAGATCTGGAACTATGGCAAGAAAGTAAAATCCGTCGGCGGCCTTGGCGATATATTCTTCACACCGAATAAGGAGGAGCGCAAAGAGATTGAGCTTATCATATCCATTGATACCGTATCTGTCATAGGACAGGACAAAATGAATTATATCAAGATTGGCATCGTCCATGAATCAGGTACAACCCTGTACGGCTTTTCGCCACCAACGGATCATAAGATGATGGGACAAGGAATCATTTCATATCATGAGCCTCAATCCTTTATTGCACAGGGTACGGTTCGGGTATGGGGCATGCAAATGACGAGTACAAATCGCATGATTACTGCAGATTTCTCACAGGAATCACTAAGCAAAGTCGAGCAGGCGATCCTCTTCACTTTGCGGTTTGATGATTAATTTACGGTACATCATGTTTATGCTACTATCATTCACGAAGGAGTGTGTTGTTTGTGCAAGAACCATGTCTTCCTACTGGTGTGGATGTCAAAGACACCCCGTTTGGCTATACACTGTCTTTAATAGGCGGCAAATATAAAATGATCATTATGTATTGGCTGTCCGAGCATAAGGTCATGCGGCATAATGAGCTGAAGCGAAGCATCGGTACCATTTCATTCAAATCATTAAGCGTTATGTTAAAAGAGATGGAGGCAGATGGACTTATCCAACGCAAAGAATATCCACAAGTACCGCCAAAAGTCGAATATTCCTTAACTGAACGTGGTCTATCGCTCATCCCTATAGTAGATATGATGTGTGATTGGGGAGAGAAGAACAGACTATCACCCATGGAAACTGTGGAACATTCATAATGCAAAAGAAGTATCTCCTGCATGAGGAAATACTTCTTTTGCTATTAGACGGGATAAAATGAATAACTTACAGGTTGTCAATGAATTTCACGTAGTCAAGTGCACCCTGGTCCAGCTTGCTTGCTGAAGGCTCATGCTCAGCCCCGTAAAACGCATAGAACGAGCGATAATCTGCTTTACAATACTGAAAGCTTAATTCGAATGGGGATAATATTTGCTCGAATGTATAACGATATTTCCCTTCCTCGAAGTCCTCTTTTTTAATTCCGGCAGATACAGCCAATGCAGCTTTGCGATCTTTCAATTTATCGCCACTTGAACCATAGGCCCAACCATAAGTAAATACTTCATCAAGCCATTTTTTAAGAAGAGGCGGGCAATTAAACCAAAAGATTGGGAACTGCAAGACAAGATTGCCATGAGATTCAATCAACTGTTGTTCTTGCTGAACATCAATGTTGCCATCAGGGTATACCTTATACAATTCGTGAACTGTATATTTGTCCGGGTACTTCTTGAGTTCTTCGGCCAAGCGTTTATTGACAACGGACGTTTCTAAGTTCGGATGAGTTAAGATAACAAGTGTTTTCATCGATTTGACCTCCATAGATTGGTTTGCCTCTTGAGTATATGCTGTAAACTATCTATTTGTAAGTACGCACTTTTAGTTCAGGTACTTACATGTAGGTTAGTATCAAATGGTCAAAACCGACAACACTTGTGCAGTTGACTAGATGCTGGCAACCGATCCCCCGTCCACCCAAGATTGCATCCATTGATGAAAGATGCCTGTTCAGAGGCTAGTACCCGTTACAATGGAGGTGTCTATAGCGTATACCATGTGCAACATTAAAAAGAGGATCGCGCTTTGCACGTCCTCTCTTCTTCCTTACTCATTTAAATAGGTATTTACCCGATTATCTATCAATTTAGCCACTTCTTCGGCAGATTTTTGACCAGAAAAATACGATTTTGCTTCTTCCCCGACAATCGAGTATAGCTTGTCGTCACCAGACCGATAACCGCTCGCTGCTGCCAGCAGCTGCTTGGCCTTTATGAAATATCCCTCTGTCGCCTTAACAGCTTGGCCCGATTCCAGCTTAAATTCTCCACTGTCCACTTGCTTCTGGTAATAGTTAAGCTCCTGTTCATTCACCGATGCAAGTACGGAAAACTCACCTCTCTCTGGCATAGATTGCGCTTGCTCAGATGCCAAAAAGGATATCAATTTCCAAGCTTCTTCAGAAACATCCGACTTGGATGAAATTGCAAGCTGTTTTGGGGCAGAAAAAGTAACTCCGCTTGTCTGTCCTGCAGCATGCGGCTTATTCAGCAACACAGGGTTTTTATAAAGCGTATGGGGCCAAAAGATAAAGTCAGGAGGATTTACCAGTTTTATCGAACTGAACAACTGTTCTCCGTAACCTGCCTCTTTCGAAGTAGCAACTTGATGATCATACATGCTCTTGATTTGCTCCATAAGAGTAATAAAGCTTGGAGAATCGAAGTTAGCCTTTTGATTGCTGCGATCGATGAACTCGGAAGACTGATCGATGACTATGTCAAGCAGCTGCTCCTCAGGCGGTGTGTTCGCCAATGCATATCGGGAATCGCCTTCATCCCTGCTCTTCATAATCTGCTTCGCTACTTGTTCAAATTGCTGCCATGTCCATTTCTGATCATCTACCTGAACGTTAGCCTTCTCTAGTATATTGCCGTCCCCTAGGAAGGTATGCAGGTGTAAGCTGAGCGGCATCGAATAGAGCCCACCATCGATCCCCATCTCATCCACGATATTCGGGTACAAATCGCCCTTTTCCAGCAGCTTCTCTTTTTTGATAAAGTCATTCATATTGAGGATCAGCTTTTTATTGACATATTTCCCGACAGGCAGGTTGGCTACTTCAATAATATCCGCCGCTGCGCCAGATAACAGCTCCGTATTGATTTTTTGCACATACCTATCGTCATCTTGTTCCTCCCATTTCTCATTTTCTTGCTTAAACAATTGAAAACGAACTTCGATGTCTGGATTCTGTTGCTCAAATTTCTTTATTGCAGATGCATACCAGGAATTTGGATTGAACAACGACATCGTTACGATCGTCTTGCCTTCCTTCGTTTTTCGCGTCTTGTCTACTTCATTTGATGAACCGCATGCCACTGTCATTGTAACGAGCAACAAACTAGTGAAAATGATAATAATCCGCTTTTTCATAGTTAGATCTCTCCTCTATTCATTCATACTTCACAACTATTGAAGCCGTATTCGATTGCCATCTTGCAAAGGCTCGCTGCTGTCTACGATAATTAGTTGTTCATAGACATTTCCTGATGTGATTAACGTTACTTTGTCATTGCTTTCACTAGAGGTAATGGGCACCTTGCGTGCTACAAACACATTTCCAAGCGGCCCCAACTGCTCTTCAACTACATAAATGTACAGTCCTTCTCGCTCACGATGAATCGCTTTATTCGAAATGAGAATTCCCTCTTCATGAGAACGCTTCGTAATATGTACACGACCTTCCTCGCCGCCTTTCAAAGCGGAGTTCACCATTTGGAGACGAACCGTTTTCTGTGCAATGGTTGATTTCGCATTTGTCACAAGATCATCAGCAGCTGCTGATCGCCGTTCATTGTCGACGATATCCATAATCAATGCTTGAAACTCTTGTACCTTGTTCGCTTTATCTTTGTCTCCCTTGATTACAACCGGCATCTTCTCCCCTATCGATATCTCTAGTAAATCCAACAATTCAGCATCTGATGTAATGTCTAACTGATACCCTCGGCTGCTATTGGCTAGAATGATATCCGCCGCCCCAGAAGACACCACGCCTGTTACTGCGTTAATCTTCGTCACAATGCCATCGAACGGAGCTTTGATTTCCTTTTGTTGTTCCAACTTCTTTTTCAATTCGTTAATTTTACGAGTTTGTATCCCCAAATCCAGACGACGTGTTTGTATTTCGCGCGACGCGGCGCGCAGCTTCATGTCATCCCCTTCGGAAGTCGCAGATTGAATGTATTGATCCTGATAGGTTTGCAGCTCAATCTTTTGCTTCTCCAGATGGGCAATCTCATCTTGCAATTCTTGCTCGGCAGAACTGCTGTCATAAGTCAGCAGCGTCTGCCCTTTTTGGACGTAGCTTCCTTCTTTCACGTAGATCTTACTAACCCGCCATGGAACCGTATTCGTTAGTTTCACTTCGGACACAGGCCGCAGGATACCACTTGCTTCAAGCTTATAATCAAGGCTCCCAAGTAGCGCTTTCTCAGTAACAACCTTGGGGAGCGTTAACGATTCCAATGTATTGCTGAATAAGGTACAGAACACTAACAGTCCGATAAATAACCCGAACAAGATGACTATCGTTCGTTGACGCTTTTTCTCTGTAGCAGCGACTTGTCCTTCACTCCCCACTTTCAATACTCCCTTCAAACCAATCTATCCCTTGATGCCTGACAACTGGACACCTTCGATAAAGTAAGGTTCCACATATAAGAACAAGAGCACCATGGGGGCCATATACAGCATCGAAGCAGCGAATGCGACTCCCAGCGCCCCTTTATTGATGCTCGATAAATAAACGGAGAGTGGCTGCTTAAGTGCATCGTCCAGGAAAATAAGAGGCTGCTCCACCATGTTCCAATAATCCACAAATAGCAAAATGACAAGGCCCGCTATTCCTGGTTTGATTAAGGGTGCGATAATCGACCAGAAAATTCGGAGGTGACCAGCTCCATCAATCTTAGCCGCCTCGATGTAATCATACGGAATGTGCATCATGAACTGGCGAAGCATAAATACACCGAAGGCGGCAAATATCCCAGGAAGAATAATCGAGCTAGGATGATTCAGCAATCCAAGTTGATCGGCCATCATATAATTGGGAACAAGCGTAACTTGATAAGGCATTAGCGTCGTGAACAGGTAAACAAGAAATAGGAGCTCGCGACCACGAAAACGCAGTTTGGAGAATGCATATGCGGCCAGAGCTGCAACTAAGGTTTGACCAGCGATAATCGGCACCACCATAAATACAGAATTCCAGAACATAGCTATATATTTCGAGTTCTGTATCAATAACATGGAATACTGCTCTATGGACACTAGATCCGGCAGCAGCTTCAAATTCACGAACTGCTGGGCAGAAGCAGATACAGCTGAACCTACATGGCCAATCAATCCATAATTCATTTCAATTTCTTGTTCTGTCATTATTGAATTTGTGAATGTAATCACAATTGGTGACAATATCAATCCGGCAAACACTGCCATAATGGCCGTCATCACGCTTTTTTGTATTCTTCTCATACGTTGATCTCGTTACCTCCTTTCTCATGTCTGCTGCTCTATCTGTTGCTTAGTCCAACGAATGTCGAACACGACGCTCTATGAAATACATCCCCATTACGATGACTAAGATGCAAGCTGCCATTAATGATGCCGCTGCCGTAAGCTTCTGTATGTCCAGGGACACAAACATATTGTTCATATAATGCTGCAGCATATATATGCTGTCATGCGGATAGTCGCCGGCAACTAAGTACGTTTCCCGGAAGACCTTGAACGAATTCATAATCGACATGAGGACTACGAAGAACATCGTAGGTGTTAGATACACGAGGGTAATGCTTCTGAACTGATGGAAGCGACCTGCCCCTTCTATATAGGCCGTCTCATAATAGTCCTTCGGAATCTGCTGCAAGCCTGCCAAGAATAGAATCATGTTATAGCCAATGTTTTTCCATATGTATACACCGATGATTACATAGCGAGCGGCGTCAGTCTTCATCCAATCCACACGTTCAAGCATCCAAGTTCCTAACCAAGCGTTAAGGGAACCATTCCAGTCAAAGAGGATCTGCCAAATGAGCACGATAGACGCCGTAGGAACGACGAGCGGCAATACATAGGCTGTCCGCAGGATGTTACGGCCATAGATGTTTTTGTTCAACAAAATAGCGATGCCTAGGGAAAGAGCTATTAGGATCGGAACGCTTATAACGGTAAAATAAGTCGTATGTAAAAAAGCTTTGCGAAAAGAGTCGCTATCGAGCAGTTCGCGATAATTGTCAAATCCAACAAATTGTCCTTGAACAGCGTTGTTCTGAAATGAATACATGATCCCTTTCACAAAAGGGATGAAATAAAATATCGCGAATCCTAATCCACTAGGTAAAAGAAACATGAAAGCTACAGGTGTATCCTTGCGCAACCATTTTGTCATTTCACACCCCCCATCATTCCTATCCCATTTGAATTCTTCATGTAGCAATGGGGGTCGATATCAGATTCTACGTGGTATGCATCATCCACATAAACATGAAAATCCCCACTTTCTCTCAACGTTTCTCCTATCCTGCACTTAGAATAGAACAAACTGTTTAAAGAAAAAGTGGGGTAAAAATAAAATTTTTCTTAAATTAACGTTGTGATGCTTGAAGAGAATCGTCGTTATGAGAAGGCAAGCGCACTTCGAACATCGTTCGTACCGCATCACTCTGAACGGATATCGTTCCATCATGCTGTGAAATGATATTCTTCGTAATAAATAAGCCTAAGCCTGTGCTATCCCCTTGCTGGGATCGGGCTTGATCAGCGGTATAGAACATGTCAAACAAGTGAGGGATATGCTCTGGCTTGATCGGATCCCCATAATTAATGACCTTCACAATCACCTCATTCAACACGATTTGGGCTTGAATATCTACAAACTTCCCATCACTTCCGTAGCGATTCGCGTTAGACAGTAGATTCTCGAATACTCTCGCCAGCATCTTTCCATTTCCGCAAATAAACATGTGTGACGGTATATTCAATCGAACCTGTAAACCATTCTTCTCTAGTACGGGATATAGTTCCTCGGTAACCTGTATGAGAAGCTCACTTACATCCATTCGATGCCTCTCAATGGCCGCTGTACCATAGTTCATTCTCGTTACTTCAAATAACTGATCGATGAGTTTCTCCAATCGTTGCGATTTAGTATAAGCGATTTCCGTGTAATGGTTGATTTGTTCTTCAGTTAATTTTTTATCTCGAAGAATGAGATCCAGGTACCCAAGGATAGACGTAAGTGGTGTACGCAAATCATGTGCCAAATTCATGACCAATTGATCCTTGCTGTTCTCAGCAAAGTCTCCTCTCTCCACCGCCTGCTGCAGCTTAATCTTGGCCAAGTTAATGTCTTTCGCAATAACCCCGAATTCATCTTTGGATTCGATATGTACTGGACTTGCGAAATCTCCGTTGGCAAGCTGGTTAATTCCATCGGAAATCATGTTAAAGTATACTGCATACCGCTTCGTAAGCAAGAAGAAAAACAAGATCGCAAGCGGTGTGAAAATAAGTAAAAAGAAATTAATATCCCCTATATCCCTAATGAAATATCGAACGGAGGTTAATGGATGTTCGTACTTCATGGTGTGATAATACATCTGAAGAAGTTTGTATAGTAAGAAAATGATTCCTCCGGATAGAAGGATACTGACACCAAAAAGGAACAGCATTTTAGCACGGAAGCTGCGAATAATTTTACCCATTGAACGTGTAACCTACTCCCCAGACTGTTTTGATTAATTTGTTTTTCGCGGTATCTTCTTTCAACTTTTTGCGAAGTGTACGAATATGCACCATGACCGTATTCGCATTCTCATAATAAGCTTCGCCCCACACCTGTTGAAAAATATGCTCCGAGCTGAATACCTTCTTCGGGGAGCTCGCGAGCAGGTGCAAGATATCGAATTCTTTCGGTGTAAGCTCAATCGGTTCATCATACAGCCGAACCGAGCGCTGCTCGAGGTTCATAACAAGTCCGCCGTTCTCCAGTACATTGCGAGCTGATGCAGCAGAAGAATTGAACTGCATGCTGCGCCGCAGATGTGCATTCACCCGGGCAACCAACTCCATGGGGTTGAACGGCTTGGTCATATAATCATCCGCTCCTCTAACCAGACCCGTGATTTTATCCAAGTCGCTTGTCTTGGCGCTTACAAATATGATGGGCATATGGTTCTGTTCTCGGATTTGCCGGGTAACTTCATAGCCATCCAGCTTCGGCATCATAATATCGAGTATCGCCAAATCAATGGAATGGCGATGAACAGCATGTACTGCTTCCTCACCATCTGTCGCAATGATACAATGATAGCCTTCCTTCTCAAGATGATAAGCGATTAAATCAGCTATTTCCTTCTCGTCCTCTGCAATAAGTATCGTAATTTCTCTCATGCGATCTACTCCTGTGAAATGGTAACATTTCCTCCCATTGTAACAGATCCTCACTGCAATTACAGAGCTAAGCAGGCATTGAACAATGATCAACCACCTGCTTAACTAAGCTGTATTCGCTTCATGTAACGAGTACTGCCCATTTTGTGCGCTGTGACCGGATTTGTCAACCTATGCTTGAACTGCTGAAGCCAAGCTTCGAATCCTAGACTTCCCCTCTTTCTCCATCCATTCCAGAAACGGCATCTGCTTCCCATATTGATGCTTCCACTTCACATCGGGTTCTGCGGAATGAATGGATTGGCATAGGAAAAACAAACTAATTCGAGACACGGCAGCAGGGAGCAAGTATATCTCAATATCGGACAGCTTCCCATATCCAGCCAGAAAACGGGCGTCGAAGGTACTCGCATAATTCGGCAGCAGTAAGTAGATTACCCATATTGAATAGGCAATGTCGAAGAGGCGTGTTCCGTTCCGTACAAAGTCAAAATCCAGCACACAGCTCACTTCATTGCGAATGTACTTCTGATTCCAGAAATGCCAATCACCGTGGATGATTGTCCGAGGCAGCAACGATGCATCTTTGTCGTATTTATGAAGTACTCGGTTCATGACACGCGATACTTCTGCATGCTCCTTGCTAGGAATTGTCGGCAATTCTCGAAGCTGGCTCAACCGTTCCCTTAAATCGCTGCTCTTATGGTAGAATGACCACTCAGGAAGTGGTCCCGGCGGCTCATCTCCCAGAATATGATGGAATCTCCGAAGCATACTTGCACTCGAATGCACTTGCTGCTCCCGGCACAAGAACGATCTGCCTTGTACAAATGGCGTAACTTGAACCCGCTTCCCATCAAGCTCTACAAAGCTCATACCCTTCTCATCCTGAACAGGACGAGGTACAGGAATCCCTTCATTCTCTAGCTTCGCAAGCAGATTCGAGACATATTGAAGGTGAGCTTCACTTACGGATGAGCTAATAAAACGTACAACGAATTCCCCATTTGTTGTCATTATTTTCAGATTAATATTATATGAGCCTTTTAACCTATCTCCTATGCCTACCAATTCCCCTATGGAGAAATGTTGACAAACGAAATCGATAGCTGCTGCTGTTCGCAGCGATTCGTCTGTGATCATATCGAGTGATGGCTCCATACTCACATCTCCTTCTTCTTGCTTAACCGAAGCAAGTAGACTCTGCTATTCACTATATTCGAAACTACTTCAGTTTTGGCATTACAATGGTGGAATAAGCAGGACAAATTCCAAAATATACGATTGTACCTTTCACTTTTGTTCCTATGACATATGAATATACTATACGCTAATCCCCTTATAAAGGGCGTGAACCAATGCAGAGAAAAAAACGGACACCGAATGTAACAAAGAATCAAAGAAAGCGCGAAAATCCTAGACGCAAAAAGATTTTCAATACCACACGACACTCTACTTCGGTTACCCTTTCAGAACCTGCTGCCCCCTTATATCGCCCCCCTCCTGTACAGTGGCCGCCGCGTATATTAATGATCATCGATCAATTCAATATTGGAGGAACCGAGACTTACACACTCTCATTGACGCGAGAGCTTATTCGGAGCGGGGCAGTCGTAGCGGTAGCAGGCAAGCGAGGCAAGATAATGGATTCCTTCATTGGTCTCGGCTGTCCGTACTATGAGGTTGATTTCGTGCTTGATAATTATGAGCCTGATGTCCAAAATGCAAAGCTGCATCTCGATGTATTAAAGATGATTATTTGCACGGAACGCATCCAAATTATACATGCGCATCAATACCCTTCTGGAGAGCTTGCTAAGCGCGCATCTGAAGAGATGAACATCCCCTTTGTCTTTACCGTTCATGGCTGTTATTATGATGCGTCGCACATGCAGAAGTTGAAGCCAAATACCACTTTTGTAAGTGTCAGCCCAGCGATCGAGCACTCATTGAACATGGATGGCATTACGTCCCATCTTATCCCGAATGGACTCGATGCAGTGGAATTCAGCAGTTACCCCGAAGCCTATCAGCAGTATTTGCGAAGCAAACTGGGCATTCCGAATAAAGCCTTCGTCGTCATGTATGTAGGCCGTCTAACATGGGAGAAGGCAGATATATGCAAAGACGTCATCCAAGCGACATCTGCACTACGCAAAAAATCAGGAAGCTCAATCATCCTTCTGATTGTAGGCGGCGGCATCCATCAAGAACAAGTCGAGAAGCTCGTCAAACAGGAACGTCATCGAACTGGGGATTCCTTCATCATCTATCCAGGAGAAATGCTGAATATGAGGGCTTGTTACGCCATAAGCGATTGTGTGATCGGTACGGGGCGCATCGCATTAGAAGCAATGGCCTGTCAACGTCCTCTTATTTGTTCGGGGAGTAAAGGTTATCTTGGGGTCGTAGATGCAAGCTGTTATGAACAAGCGTGGAACTCTTGGTTCGGGGATCACCATGCTGCCAACTCCGTTCCGAAGGGACTATTGACGGCACATATTGAACGAATCTGGAATATGGACTTCGAAGAAAAGAACGCGATGGTTCAGTCCGGACGAACATTCGTCATGCAAAGATTCCATGTCGCACAAATCACAAGTAAAATGCTGGATGTGTATCGTCAATTACTATTTCCTAAGCGTGACTAAAATCGATGTGGAGGGAATGCCGTTGGTTCAATTTCATATAGAACCGTGGGAACATCTTATTGATACCGTACCACCCGGCACAATTCTGGAACAATATGTGCCTCCTGAGGTTGAAGAAGCAGCTCGTCATGTCATGACGAAATATGATATGCAAGTGTCCAGCATGGTGCTGATTACCTCTAAACCTGACAAGGGCGGTGCGATCTGGCGAATTGAAACGAATCATGGGCCACGCAGCCTTAAAGTCCTTCATCGCACACCTGCTCGAAGTCTGTTCAGCATCGGTGCACAACAATATCTGGTTGAGCAAGGTGCTCGCGTACCAGCCCTCATTCAGACGGTTGAGAACGATATCTATGTTGAGACTGGCGGAAAGCTGTGGATTGTAACGGACTGGGTTGAGCCCATGCAGCCTGTGTCGAAGGTTGACTTAGAGGGAGCGGCTCTGCTCTGCTACGGTCTCGGTGAATTCCATAAGTTCTCGAAAGGATACATTCCTCCTTCAAGTGCCGGCAAGTCCTCAAGACTATACACATGGCCAGCATATTATGAGAAGATCATCGCCAAAATCGGCTGGTTCCGTGACATTGCCGCCGTTTATACCGAATTTCCTGTCAGTCAGAAACTACTCGAAGTCGTAGATAGTTTCGAAACTCAGGCCAAAGAGACATTAGATCGATTGCTGAATGTATCGAAATACTTCAAAATGGTGGCAATGGGAGAACCCTATTGGGGATTAGTGCATCAAGACTATGGATGGTCTAATGGCCAAATGGGCCCAGGTGGAATATGGGTTATTGACTTGGACGGGGTCGCATACGACCTTCCTTTTCGTGATTTACGCAAACTGATTACAAGTACGATGGATGATATGGGCTATTGGGATACAACCTGGATTCGCGGAATGATAGGCGCTTATCACGAAGCGAACCCAATGGATCGAGAAACGTTCGAGCTGCTCTGCTTGGATATGGCGTTCCCGAACGAATTCTATAAGCATGTCAAAGAGATCGTATTTGACCCAACCACCTTCATGAGCATGGAATTGGAAGGTATCCTGCAACGTGTACTTGCTACAGAGAGCACCAAATGGCAGGCACTAAACGAGCTTGCTGGCGACATCGGAAATTATGAACCCGGTGATTATTCGCAAGTTCCCGAATCATCAATGTGGCAGTTTTCCATGCCTGGTATCGAATATGCTAACGGAGAACTTGTATTCGACAAGCTTCCTTCGCTGCCCGAACAACCATCTGATCCTGCCCTTCAGCCAGACGGAGACCTTGCATCTGATGCAATATCTACTCTACTACCTAATACCGTTGGTCAATTCGAGAATGAAGCATCAAGTCTATTACCAGCTGTAGCAATTGACGCAGCTGTCCCTCAAGATGACCCAGCACAACAGCTAAACGCCGAGGAGACAGCCGTTGCCGCTTCCGCTAATGAAGCGCTTCCGCTCTTCCCTACTCTCACTCTTACACCTGATACGATCTATGCCGTCCGCCGCCGTAGAACTGCCCGCTGCAAGCGTAGAAGAATACGCCGCCACCGCTCTAGAAGAGTGCTTACGCGAAGACGTCTTGCTATTCGCCGCAAGCGCCGCCAAAAATCTTCGATCCTGCGCCGAATCAAGAGAACAAAGTTGTCCCGCTCTTTCGCCGGTCGGAAGAAGCGGATCTCTCGTTCAGCAGCGATACGCAAATCTAGAAAAAAATCACGTTCCGGTAAAACGGGATAAGACAGGAGGAAGCATACGGCATGAACATCTTAATGATCTGTACGGAGAAGCTTCCTGTCCCGAATATTAGGGGCGGCGCCATTCAGACCTATATCGGAGGAGTAAGCTCGCTGTTGAGCCGGAGTCATCACCTTACGATAGTCGGCAGATCGGATCCGGAACTGCCTGATGTTGAAGTTGTCGATGGGATTCGGTATGTTCGCATTCCTTCGGAGGGACTATTCGAGGTATATGCCGAAGGAGTTATTCGATTTCTCGCTCAGAATGGCAAACAATACGATCTGATCCATATCTTTAATCGTCCACGGCTTGTTCTCCCCGTGCGGAGTACAGCACCTCATGCCCGAATCGTCTTAAGTATGCACAATGACATGTTCCATCCTGGCAAGATCCATCCGGAAGAAGGAAGAGCCGTTGTCGAACAAACGGATGCCATTATTACCATAAGCAATTATATAGGACAGGAAATATGCAGATATCACCCTCACGCCGCAGCGAAAATACGTACAATTTATTCCGCAGCAGACCTCTCCCTATTCGCTCCTTGGGTTGAATCCGATTATGCTCGCCAGGCACGCAATAGCCTTCGTACAGAGTATCAGCTGAATTCGAAGAAAGTCATTTTATTTGTTGGGCGATTGTCTCGTAATAAAGGCCCGCATGTGCTTGTGCGTGCGATGTCACATCTGAAACATTCAGATGCTGTATTAGTCGTAGTTGGCGGCGCATGGTACAGCGATAATAAAGTCAGTGACTATATTGGATACGTAAGAGCAATTGCGGCTCGCTCTCCTGTTCCTGTGATTACAACCGGCTATGTGCAGGCGAACGAAGTCCATCGCTGGTTCTGTGCGGCAGATATATTCGTATGCACCTCAATATGGAATGAACCACTCGCGAGAGTACATTATGAAGCGATGGCAGCTGGCCTTCCATTCCTTACGACCTCTCGCGGCGGTAATCCTGAAGTGATTCTTCAGGGAAATGGTCTTCTAGTTGAAGACCCAGAGAATCCACTAGAATATGCGAATAAGCTGAATCATCTTCTTGCAAATATGGATGAATGCAGACAAATGGGGTTACGAGGAAGAAGAATTGCAGAGACACGGTTCGTGTGGCAGCGTGTCGCTCAAGAAATATTAGAGGTATGGGGTTGATTTACTGCTGTCATAACTGTGGCGCCGGCAACTCGGCGCCACCTCCTCCGTTATAGTCCGTACAATTGTCGAATCGATGCAACCTCCCGCTCTAGCCCCTGTAGCAGATCGATTTGTGGATCGTAAGCGAGCAGCTTCTGCGCCTTACTGATATCTGCCCATGTGTGGCTTGGCTCCCCATAAGTTCTTCCCATATATTGAATGCCTGCTTGATGTGGAATCAGCTGCTGCAACATATGAATGCAATCCATAATTGACGCTCGCTGCTTGCCGCCAATATTCAATATTTGTCCCAGAATACCGTCCGTATGCACAGCGGCTGCAATTCCCTCAACACAATCGGATACATAAGTAAAGTCGCGTGTTTGGCCTCCATCACCAAATAAGGTGATCGGTTCACCGTGAATCATTTGATGAATAAAGCGGTGAAAGGCCATATCAGGACGCTGTCTTGGCCCATATACAGTAAAAAAGCGAAGTATCGTTACGGGAATCCCATCATTATGCAAATATACGCGGCACAGGTTCTCCCCAGTCAATTTGCTGACGCCATACGGCGACAATGGATCCGTGATCGCCCCTTCATCCACTCTCCCCGTCTTTTCTCCATACACGGATGACGTAGAGGCATAAATAAATTTGCGTACCGGGCTCGACTTGCATGCTTCCAACAGCCGCTGTGTTGCCACGATATTGTGAGAGGCATAGTGAAGAAAATCCGGCCCCCAGCTCGATCTCACGCCCGGCATGCCTGCGAGGTGGCACACGACGTCGACATCCTTCAGCAGCAGTTCATTATTAGATTGCAATAAATTTGTTTCATGAAAGGTAAATCTATCATGAGTTCGCAATGAACTTAGATTGAGTTCCCTATGAGGGCGCGGTGTTGACGAGTCAATATAGCCATCAACGCCAATTACGTGTACATGTTCGTCCAGCAGCAGCCGTTCACAGAGATGGGAGCCGATGAACCCAGCAGCTCCCGTCACCAATATATACATATTCGATTACTCTCCTCCTTATCTATTTCTAACGGAACATTTCATACTCTTCTCTCTACTTGTGCCCCCCCACTCCTTCATAATCGTATCCAATTGCTTGCATCTCATTTGCTCTGAGCATATTTCGGCCATCTAACAGAATAGGAGTTCGCATGATAGGGAGGGCCTCACTCCAATTCATAGATTCGTATACCGCCCACTCGGTGCAAATGATAGCTGCATCCGCATTGTGCAATGCATCTAAAATATGGGAATACTGTGTCAACCGAGCTGTTGGATAGTTGGGAGGAAGTGCAGCGACGGGATCATGAACGCTTATAGTGGCACCACTGTTCCATAATTGGGTAATGATCGCTAGCGAAGGCGCTTCTCGTAAATCATCCGTTCCTGGTTTAAAGGCCAGTCCGAGGATTGCGACCTTTTTTCCATCAAGGGTGCCGAGCTTCGCGGTCAGCTTCGTAAGAAAATAAGCATACTGCGTTCGATTAATGTGAACTACTTTCTCTAACAAGCCTAGATGAATGCCATACTGTTCCGCTGTGCTCAGTAATGCATTGACGTCTTTAGGGAAGCACGAACCACCGTAGCCGATGCCTGCTCGTAAAAAGGAAGAACCGATTCGAGGATCTAACCCCATTCCTTGTGCTACATCTGTTATCGATACATCACATTGATCACACAGTCTGGCCAGTTCGTTTACATAGGAAATTTTGGTCGCGAGAAAAGCATTAGAGGCGTATTTGATGAGCTCTGCAGTAGATGGCTCTGTTCGAATGATTGGACACGTATACCTTCGGTACAGGCTGCTTACGACATCAGCCGCAGCTTGCGAATCGCTGCCTAGAATAATTCGATCAGGATGGAGCGCGTCATGAAGTGCACTGCCTTCTCGGAGGAATTCGGGATTGGATACGACGTCGAATGAGATTGGTTTGGTTTGCTTGTTAGCAACCCATTCCTTGATACGTTTCTGAGTGCCCACTGGCACTGTACTTTTGACTACAATGACTTTGTGTTCCTGCATATGTTCGCCAATCCATTCGGACACCTGCTGTATATATGTTAGATCAGCACTCCCGTCTTCTCGTGACGGTGTACCCACACAAATAAAAAGAATGTGATGCTTCTCAATCGCTTCCTTAGCATCGCTTACAAATTGGATGTTTCCCTGTTCCACATACTTCTGCAACAGATCTCCTAGACCAGGCTCGTAGAAAGGAAGATCTCCCTTCTCTAAGGAACAGAGCTTTGAATGATCCGTATCAAATCCGGCTATTTTCCAACCATTTTCAGCAAAAGCAAGAGCTGTCGTTGTTCCGACATACCCTAGACCTACTACTAAAATATCCATGCTGTTCACCCCCCGGACGGTGATGCGATAGCGTGTTGATTCGCAATCACATTGTTAAGTTGTACATTCGTGATGCTGACATCCTGAAGCACAATGCTGTTCTCGATGCTGCAGTGATTGATCTTAGCTCTTGGACCGATAGTTACATAGGGGCCTATGATACAGTCCTTCAATTCACTGGTAGAATCGATTACAACTGGTGGGATCAGGCGACATCCGGGATATCGCAACCGCAATTCATGGAGGTCTTTCTCTCCTATGTCTTCCAGTACCCATTGGTTCGCCTCCAGCCATCGTCCTATCGTTCCAATATCAGTATGGTTCTTATCCGTAATCGCATAGCCAATCGAGCATTGATGGTCTATCAACCATTGAATGGCGTGTGTAATCTCATATTCTCCTCTCGGAGAGGGAGTTATCGAACGTACAGCTTGAAATAGCTGCGCAGTGAACACATATGCCCCGAGAGAAGCTAAATTTGATTTGGGATGCTTCGGCTTCTCTTCTAGCCCTACTACTTGATCATCCCTAACTTCTACGATTCCATAATCTTGCGGCTGAGCAACCTGTCCTAGAAGCATGCATGCGTCGTGTTTTTTGTGCGCTACAACTTCCACGAGTCCTGCTAGTGACTCCGTGATTAGATTATCTCCGAGCATTAGTACGAAATCACTGCAGCCAATGTAGCTTTCCGCCTGTCTAACTGCATCTGCAATACCAAGAGGCGTAAATTGGAAAATATACGTAATCTCTACTCCCCAACGTTCCCCTCTTCCCAACTGTTCCTCGAATAACAAATGATGTCCAGGTTGAATCACGATTCCAACCTCATGTATCCCCACTTCTATAAGTTTTTCGATGCAGTAATAGAGAAGCGGAATATTGGCAACGGGAAGCAAAGGTTTAGGGGTTGTGAATGAAAATGGTTGAACCCGTGAACCCTTGCCAGCACTGAGGATTAACCCCTTCATTTTGCTCGCTCCTTTATCTGTTAACAGCCATACATCACTATATGATTCTCAACTCTCCCAAGTAAGGGCATCTGGAGCTTTATAGATGAAAATATACGGTTGCCATCTGTACTACGAACATATGAAAATTCCACACTCTAACACTTTTATTTGTCCATACCCTTGCAGGATATGAACATAGAATAGAAGGAACGCTCATAACGTTACCAATTCAATCAAGAGAGGATTGATTCGATTGAGTAAGAATGAATATATAAACAAAATAAAAAAATTGGAGGATATCGACAGCGTTGAAGTCGAATATGCCGACGGCGAGAAGGTCGAATTTAAGACAGATGAAGGCATTGACCTTGCGTCCTTTCTTGAAAAAATCGATTGGGATCAAGTTGAGGATGTCGAAGTCGAGCTAGTTAATGGTGAGAAGACTGGCATTAAATTGGGTGATGATGACGAGGACGACGATGAGTCCTATAGTGACGATGATGATGACGAGGACGATGATGAGGCCTACAGCGACGATGATGATGATGATGACGAGGACGACGATGAGTCCTATAGCGACGATGATGATGACGAGGACGACGATGAGTCCTATAGCGACGACGATGATGACGAGGACGATGATGAGGCCTACAGCGACGATGATGATGATGACGACGATGATGACAACGAAGACGATGATGATAAATAAGATTGTTTACGACATAGACAAGAAAAAGACGAGGAGCGAACTCCCCGTCTTTTTTACATCGTTCGACTAGAACCCTCGATGCATGAGCTGGATGTGCCGATGGAACCCCCTAATCACTCGTCCCATAAGGTTGAAATACCTCGCTCCAATTCCATCGCTCATAGTAATTGATCCCGAGTGTCAGATTTGGAATCCACACATGCGCATTCTTGCCATCAGGTCTTGACAACATAACATCTGCTGTCGAACGATTGCTTCGAATCCACGCTACCTTCCTTCCATCTTCCACGAACACAGGCGCATAATCGCCGAATCCCATGGCGGGAGCCGACAGCATCGCTTGTTGCCCTGAATCAAGGTCAACCTTCACAAGCTTAGGCAACGGCCTCTTCTCCGCATCGATTGACCACAACGCTTCGTCAGCTCTCGACGCGACAATTGTACGATCATTGTACCAAGTGAAGCCAGTCTCTACTTTGTCCGCAGGAGTATAGATTTGCTGTTTCATTGGTGTCAAGCTGCTTAATAAGGTCAATTTTTTATTGCTTGTTGCTTCTCTTCCCTCACCCGCAATATAAGCAAGTTGATTTGCACTTGGTGCCCAGTTGAACCATTCTTCATCATGGAGCATGGTTCCCACTTTCAGAAAGGTTGTCCCATCTGAGGACAGCAGGCAGAGTGTATTGCTATCTGCAGATAATGACGCAGTGGGAACAGCGATAAAGGCGATCCATTTCCTATCAGGAGACCATTTGAATGTGCTGGTTAACACGGCGAAGAAATCATCAGTTTGATTGGGAATCCGATACAGCAGTACTTTATTGGGTGTACCTGTTTCGGTGTCTAAGCCAATACGATATAACAATATATCCTCCCATTTCCCAGTTGGCAGCAGCTTAGAGAGTGTGGATACCAAGAATCCATTTCCGCTCGGATTCCAAGCATAGTTCCCGATGTTGTCTTCTATCGTTGTCACAATTGGGGTGCTAGGTGTATCCACATTGGCCATTCGAAGCGTGTAATCGGTTTGAAATGCGACTATGCTGTGCTTGGGCGACCACTGTATATTCTGACCCTTTCCTACTTTTCGAAGCGATTTCGTAGTCATATGGAATACCCAAACCTCATTCTCTTCCTTGCCTTTTGTAAAAGCGACCCACATCCCGTCATGCGACCATTTGGGATTCCGGATGTACTCCCCTGTTGTGATCTGTGTCTCTTGTGTGCCGCTAGTTATCCATAAATCATTGTTGCGAATAAACGCAGCTGTATAGGACGAATTAGTCGGCCATCCACTAGAGGGTGTCGACCATACGAACAGCAGCACGAATACAACTATGGCTTGTATGCACTTTCTCATGACACACCTACTTATCATTTTCCTTAGTGTGCCACTGAAGCGAACAGCATATGTGTTGGCCGGATCATGCATGGATACATTTACATAAACCTTCTGGATCTTATCAAGTCGCAGCACACAATTCTGCGAGTGTCGTTACGAGAGGACAAGTAAGTAAATTACTCCATATGCTCCGCAACCGTCATTGTCAATGGCGTGAATCAACCGCGAATTCCCTAACAATTAAAAACACTCGATTATAAAGCTGCCGTCAGCTTCATAAATCGAGTGTCTATTACTCTTACAATTAGCGTTAAGCACTAATTGACAAACCGATATTCCCAGAATACTTCCTTGCTATATTTAGCTCGAAATGCCGGATCTTCCAACGTTCCATTGTCTAATAAGAACCTCACTTGCGATTGGTGTGCATGAATAGCGTGTATTTTCTGCTCGACAAAGTCACTAACATCATTCACAACGCTTGGCTCCCCTAACACAGCCTTGCGATTCGAAGAGAATGCGATGCACAATACCCTAGGGCGCTCGCTCTCAGGTAGCAGCTTCACCGCTTGCACGACCGCAGCTCCGGTTGCATCGTGATCCGGATGCACACTATGACCCGGATAGAACGTGTATACAATTTCCGGCTTAAGCTCTAGCAGCAAGTCAGCAATTCTTCCCGCCAGCTTCTCCTGTTGTTCGAACTCAATCGTTTTATCATGATAGCCCCACATGCGGACATCTTCGATTCCGATCCGCTTGCACGCCTCCAGCAATTCTTGCTTGCGGATGAGCGGCAATGTCACCCGATTGGCAAAGAGAGGGTTGCCCATGTTCCGCCCCATCTCTCCCAATGTCAAGCATGCATAAGTAACGGTCATGCCTTGATGAATATGTCTCGCTAATGTACCTGCCATAATCCCTTCATCATCGGGATGAGGCAGCACGACGACAATGCGCTGTTGTGATTCCATTTGATGTCCCCTCTTCAGTTGTCTCCTAATAATGATCATTCGCAATCAGCAGTGAGAAGGCTTGTTCCTTAGAATGGCTGCTCACTAAGCATGAAGCTGACAAGCAAACGTCCCTCCGAATCATGGCCAGCCATAATCAGGCGTTTCTCGTCGCTCTCTTCCCAATGTGTCAGCCCTTCCGCATAAATCCACCCTTGCTCTGTCTTTAGGCCGATACGATAAGGGCCTGTTCCTGCCAATGTGCCATGTGAATAGCGGACGGGGGCATTTTTAAAAAATACGGATGCTGTCATTTTTGATTTATCCCGATGTGCCGCATAAGCACCAGTAGTCATCTCAAGATGCGCATATAACAACTTATCCTGTAAGCTTTGCAGCTGCTGTTGAACGCGATCTGGTTGTATAAGTTGCATGATTCGTTCCTCCATGGATCAATTAACCGCTGACTTTATGATATGAATTTCAGTTCTCATTGTATCATATAAAGTTATAGCTTACGTACCTATTCGCGCAAACAACCCGCATCCTACCGTAACCCTGCTTTAGCTTGCAATTAATGACCTATCTCGTCTCGAGTTCACATTAACAAGGTATATGCTGAACAAAATGAAGACAAGTCCTACTACCAAATTGAACGTAAATTGTTCATGCAAAAATATGACACTTGCGATATTCGAGATGAGTGGAATTAAAAAAGTAAAGGCCCCCACCTTGCTGGCCTCCCCAGACCCGATCAGCACAAAGTAAGTCAGCCAGCCTAATGCGATGACGAAAATAGATATTAACAATAAATTCAAGATAAACGACAAGTCCCATACAATATCTGACCAGTTCTCAATGAATGCCCCCGAACCCGTTAGCAGCAAGCCTCCGATCGTTTGCTGCAGCGATACGACCCACAGGGAGTCGACACGCTCGCTAATTCGCTTCATATAGACGGTTCCGAATGCCCAGCTAAGTGCCGTACCAAGTGCGAGACCGATTCCAATCACCGATGCATGCCCAATAATGCCAAACGCACAAATGACGGCAACACCCAGGAAACCAAGCACTAAGCCGAACATTTTTCTCGGATGCATCGATTCGCCCAGCCATAGCCATGAAAACACGCCTAGTAAGACAGGCTGAAGAAATACAACTGCTGAAAAAAGCCCTGCAGGCGTATAGAGCAAGCCGAATGTCATTAGGCCATAGTACAGCACAATATTCAAAAAGGCAGACACTAAATAAATGGGCCACGTTTCCTTGAGCCGCAGGCTTTTGTATCGCGGCAGCGCAAGCAGGAGCAAAATGATCCCCCCGATAAAGGTACGCAGCCCCGCAAATAACAATGGAGGCGCATACTGAAGACCTATTTTCGTCAAAGGCCAGTTCACACCCCACATAATCACAAGAAAGACAAGCAGCAAAATCGTTTTATGTTTGGACAGCTGGTTCATCATATTCATCCATTCCTTCCCTACCATTCTATCTGTAAAAGTTTACTTACACCTCCATGTATCATGTTATATTGTTTATGTGCATAAATAAAATGAATCATTGTTATAAGGAGCATATCAAAATCGTTATGACCATTACCCAATTGCGTACTTTTTTGACCGTAGCTGAAACCTCCAGCTTTACAAAAGCCGGAGATATTCTTCATATGACGCAGCCTGCAGTTAGCCGTGCCATTTCAAGCTTGGAAGCCGATCTAGGCGTTACTCTTCTGATTCGTGATCGAAAGAACGGCATACTTCTAACAGATATAGGAAGGCGCATGCTCATCCATATTCGCGACATTATGATTGGAATTGAGAAGCTGGAACAAGAGGCTGCTGCTGAAAAGGGATTGGAGATAGGCACGATCCGCATTGGCTCATTTCCAACCGCATCTGCCTTTTTCTTACCTAAGATTATTAGCCGTATCGAGCACAGATTCCCTCAGTTGGAAATCGAATTGCATGAAGGGACAATAAACGAGGTTAAAAAATGGTTGGCTTCACGTGAAATAGACATTGGCATTATTACAGAGCCTAGTTTCGAATTTGAGACCATACCACTGTACAATGACAAGATGGTTGCACTCTTGCGGGAAGATCATCCCTTATGTCACAAGCCCATTATTTGCATTCAAGATTTGAATGATGAACCGCTCATCATTTGCAAGGGAGGTAATGAAATCCCCATAATTAACATTTTTGAGAAGACGGAAACCAGCATGAATATCAAGTTTGTCGTTCATAACACGGGGGCTCTGCTCAATATGATCCAGGAAGGGCTGGGGGTGGCCATTTTATCAGAATTATCGCTGATTACTACACCTCCTCATATTGTGACACGCGAGCTCGATCCGATGGTACGAAGAGAGATTTTATTAGCTGCCCCTTCCCTTACGGAATGTTCACTTGCCGTCCAATTGTTCATACGAACAGCACAGGAGTTATTTTGTCATAAAGAAGAGCCTTGATAATCAGATTCTGTTCTGATTCCATCAAGGCTCTATATGCTTCCAATTTTGCTTCTAGCACAAACAGCCCTGCCTCAATTGAGAACAGGGCTGTTCTTCATTTTATTCACTCTTCGACTACTAAAGCCATTACGAATCCATCATAGCCTTTGCTTCCAACGGTTTGAATCGCTGTAGCATTTAAGCGTGGCTCAGCAGCAATCAGTTCGAAGAAGCTGCGCACGCCTAATACGCTTGGATCATCGCTATACTCGTCTACGACAGCGCCGCCGCGGACGACATTGTCCCCGATAATGAGCGTTCCCGGACGGGACAGCTTTAAAGCCCATTTCAAATATTCTGGATTGCCCTGCTTGTCTGCATCAATAAAAATAAGATCGAATGGGCCGCGCGCTTCTTCGTCAAGCTGAGCAAGCGAATCAGCGGCAAGTCCTGTTCGAATCTCCACTTTTTCCGCTACGCCTGCGTTCAGCAGGTTCGATTGTGCGACTTCGGCGTGCTTGAGACTGGCTTCCAGCGTGTATAGCCGGCCGTCCTGCGGCAGTGCACGGGCAAACCATATCGTACTGTAGCCGCCTAATGTGCCGATTTCTAATATCGTTCGAGCATCTTGGAGTTTGGCCAGAAGATGCAGCAGTTTGCCTTGATTGGGCGATACATCATGAGCCGGCAAGCCTGCAGCGGCATTTTCAGCCAGTACTGCTTCCAGCACAGGATCGGAAGGAATGAGTTGCTGATTAAAGTAATGATCAACTGCTGTCCATGTATCTTGTTGATTCATGTCCTTGCCTCCTATTGACTCATATACTCTTACCTGCTTAGATAGAGACGTTCTACAATCTCTTTCATATGCGTCAACTTCTGCATACTCCTGCTGCAATATTGATGGGTACGCTGCTCTAGTCCGTAACGATCTATGATCACAACCACCCCTCTCATGATCCAGAGGTGGATATTTTCTAGCAGTAAGTCAGCGTCTACCTTCCCGTATAGCATATATCCCTCTATGAAACTGTGCAATGACCTAATACGATCTTCTTGTTCGCCAGTCCACTTCACACTAGAATCCAGCAGGGCAGCAAGATCAAAATGAATATTGCCGTAACGCGCTTCACCAAAATCAATGATGCGGCATCCTGAATGCGTATATATGACATTCCACATGCCAAGGTCGGCATGAATCATACCATTCTTCTCATGCTGGTAGGATATTGCTTGCGTGACTGGAGCCTGAAGTTCACACAGCCATTCTGCTTCCTCATCACGGTATCGCTTTTGCACTCGATTCCATGTCAAGTCCAAGTCGAACCGATCTGGCTGTTCTGGGATGTTATCCTCATGCTGCATGACAAGATGCATTTGTCCCACCGTTTGTCCCAATTCAAAATAGTCGATCTCCTCGCGCGCTATCGAATCCATATATGGTTGAAGGTTGTAGTAAGTTTCATCCAACTTGATACAAACATCTTCCGCTGCAAGAAGGATTGGAGGTGTAATGTTATAGGATTGAAGTCGATTCGCAAGCTTATACTCTGTCTCTCCTTGAAGCTCGTTTTTCAGCTTGCGCAGCACGTATTTCCCATCGCTTGCCACAACTAGCTTGGCATCTGAACTCGTTCCCTTCGCTAACGGTTCAATACGTATGATCTGTCCAATTGAATAGGCTCTCTCCAGCGTACTGATCCAACTGCTCCATAACGGCTCACTTATCATCTTCTGCATTCCATTCCTTATGAAATTGCTCCAAGAACTCTTCCATAACAAGATGACGCTTATGAGCCAATTGTTTGCCGCTGTTTGTATTCATGAGCGTCTTCAGCTTTAACAGCTTCTCGGAGAAATGATTAATGGCCGTGGAAGGCTGCTGCCTATACTCGCTTTCGGTCATCGCTTCCCTAGGAGCAAGATAGGGATCATGCATAAGGTGACCCTTCCATCCAGCATATGCGAATGTGCGTCCGATTCCGATTGCCCCCATTGCGTCCAATCGGTCTGCATCCTGCACGACTTGTCCCTCAATCGAGTCCATCGGCGGATTATGACCGCCATTGTAAGACATATTCGCAATGATCGAAAGGACTTTGTCGCGAATCTTTGATTCGACGCCATTTGACTCCAGCCACTGTGCAACTTTCTGCAAGCCGCTGTCATGATCCGGATTAAGCTTGGCATCTGCCACATCGTGAAGCAGCGCCGCCATTTCACATATGAGCACGTCCGCTCTTTCTTCACCTGCAATGCGGACTGCCAGGCGCCTTACCCGAACAATATGCCACCAATCATGCCCGCTGCTGTCGCGGCACAGCTCATCGTGGACATATTGCTCTGCTCGTTCAATCCATCCTCGCTGCTCCTCGTTCATCTTCATTCTGCTGCCTTCCGAATGTCCGCAAGCTGTGGCGACGCCGGATGTCGCAACGCCTCCAGGACAACCTGAGCTTCATACCCATCACGAAAATCGAAATAATCGGCATGCTCTCCGTGAATGGCCCGAATGACCTGAGCGACTATCGGAGTTTGCTCGATTTCTTCAACGGCAACTTTCTCCAGTGGCTGTCCAATTGCTCCAACATGCAGCTCACTCCAATTTTCAAGGGCAATTGTGCCTTTACTGCCATAAACAACGAGAGAAACACGTTCCGCGCCTGCCATGCCCGATAAGCCATTCACATAGATCGGAACCTCACTGTTCAGCAGCATTTTTGCACGTATCCCTGTTTCACAGCGTTCTTCATCCGCTGGCAGTTCCAACTCGCTCTGTACATGCGTAATCGTGCCGAACAGTTTCTGTATAACGTTAATCCAGTGAACGCCTACTTCTAACACGAATCCACCCTGTGCTCGTGTCGAAATCCAGCTATTATGCTGCCAACTGCGCGGCCACGTCGGAAAATGCAGGATAAGCTCCATACTGCGGATCGTTCCAATGGCCTGCTCCTTAATCATCTGCTCCATTCGTTTCACTGATGGCTCGTGTGGCATTGAGAAATGAATAGCATGAACTACGTTCGCTTCTTCTGCCAGCTTGAGCAATTCAGCAGCTTCTTGTAAATTGTTAGCAAGCGGCTTCTCACAGAAGACATGAATTTTTTTGCGTAATGCCGCGCATACGATATCATAATGATAGGTAGGAGGGACAGATACGTATAGAAGATTGATATCCAATTCTTCAATCATTTTGGAATAGTCTGTATAGTACTGCACATGCGGGTAATCCTTCTGATATTGTTCACGTGCAGCCGCATTCGCCTCACATATCGCAACCAGTTCCACTTGTTCTGCCAACCCTGGATTGGAAATGGTTCGAATCATGTAATTCCCCATATTTCCTAAACCTACAACTGCTAATTTGATTTTGTTCCTCGTCATTGTTCGTTCTCCATTCCATTCGCATGTTGTTGTATGTATAAGTTCCACAATTCGGCAACAGGGACAGCTTTTCTGCTGCTGCGCTCCGCCGAGCCTTCATCCGTCCATAACGGTGGATAGTAACTGATTGCTTCATTTCCTTTCAGCGCTGCTATATCGTTTTCCCAGCCATCCCATCTGAATGTACGGTAAAAAAGCTCCAAGTCCCCATTGGCCAGCCACTCACAAAAATCGGAGTAAGACAATTCCGTATCCTCCCACTCTAATGTATCCGGGGCAAAATAATAGACATTATGTCCTTCGCTAGCGAAGCAGCCGCCATTCAAGGCAAAGAAACCACCTGCCAAGTCATAGGCAATTATGCATGCACCATGTAGCAGAGTGATGCCAATGTCATTACCAAAGCCATTCCAGCTCAGTAAATCGCCAAATACAGCATCATTTCCGGAGCCAAGCAGCTTAATCCAACCGCCATCTACTAGGACACCTCCCGAATGACGCGCAATTGCACCTAGGTAACTGCGTTCGCTTACTTGCAGACTCGATACTGTATTCTGTGCTCGTGCAGGATCAACGAACAAGACGTTAATGCGGTTAGTTCCTTCGTCAAAAATACGGAGTATCTCGTTCCATGTCTGCTCATTCACGTTCACGTCACCATTCACATCACTGCTCAATATTTCATCCCCTTTTCCGACATGATATTCTTGTTGATAGAAAGTGCAAATTTCGTTAGTAGCTTCACATTTTCATATCTCTGTCCTACTATGCGCTATATGAACCAAGACCGTCAATCAAAATGAATGCCTTAAATTTGAAATGGTAGGCTCCCCTTGCCGTATGACAGATTATAGTCCAAGTTCTGCAGCATAGTTGCCCCAGTGAGGTCGGTTCCCATCCTCATCTACGAAATCATACTCGTCAGACAACCCCCACGAGCTAAGGGATTGCCCTGTCTTTTCCATTTTGTTCGGATCTGCCGCAAGCGCCGCAATTGCTCTTCCGACATACATCGGTGTTTCCGACATGATGAAATGCGGATCTTGCTTCACCGCATCCTTCCAATTCTCCTTCGTCACACCGAAGAGTTCAAGCATCGCTTCCGAACGCAAAAATCCAGGCGTAACCGCTACAGCAGTTACTCCGTGTGGGCGCAATTCTTCCGCCATCGCTGCTGCTAAGTGAATAGCGGACACCTTAGCTAAGCTGTAATACAGATTGCCGCGATAACGATAGTCAACGCCGTCTGTAATCTCAATAAGGAGCCCTTGCTTACGCGCTACCATTAGCGGAGATCCATAATAACTTGTGATCATATGCGAGTGAACCGCACGCTCCTGCATGAGTAGACCGCCCGCAAGCGAATGTTCCCAGAACGGCGTTCCCCATTCGGTTAATGGGTCTCCTCCCCATACATCATTGACCAATATATCAAGACGGCCATTCTGTTCCCTGCGAACTCGTTCGAAGAGAGCCTTCACTTCTTCTTCCTTCGTATGATCCACGCGCACTGGAACTCCGACTCCCCCGTAAGCCGTCACGATGTCTGCCGTATCTTCAATGGTTTCACTGCGCTGCATATCGGAATGGAGGGATCGTGTGCTCCGCCCCGTACAATATACGGTTGCTCCAGCTTCTCCAAGCATCGCCGCAATCCCACGGCCTGCCCCGCGGGTTGCTCCTGCTACTACTGCAACTTGGTCTTGTAATGGCTTCATGAATTGTCCTCCTCAATCGACATGTCTTCGATCTCATTATATCGGGACATATATGACAGCAACTGTCATATTGGATATGATACACTAAGATCACCTTGCAACTAAGAAAGGATGAGTCCGCTTGAGAGCTGATCGTTTACTGTCGATTCTGCTCATGCTGCAAAGCTACGGGAAGATGACAACCCGAGACCTCGCCGACCGATTAGAGGTCTCCGAACGAACCATTATGCGGGATATGGAATCACTCAGTATCGCCGGTATCCCCGTCTACGCTGAGCGTGGTTCCTACGGAGGGTGGTCCTTGTCAGAAGGGTATCGAACGCAATTGACGGGAATGAAACCGCAAGAATTGATGTCATTGCTCCTAATGAAATCCTCGTCATTAGTTGACGATCTCGGTCTTCGACAAGAACTCGACAATGCTTATCATAAATTGCTTGCCGCAAGTCCGATTGAAATGAGGAGAGACGCCGACATCGCTAGAGAACGTATACACATCGATGGAGCGGGATGGCGCCAAACGGAAGAGGGTACTCAATGCTTATCAATCGTTCAGGAGGCTGTATGGATGCAGCATAATCTGCGCATCACCTATGAACGTCATGACAGTATTGTGGTTCGAGACATCATGCCACTTGGCTTAGTTGCCAAACGAGGGGTTTGGTATATCGTGGCTCAGGTAGAGGACGGGTTCCGCAGCTATCGCATTTCACGGATACGCAACGCAGAAATTTTGAATGAAGCCTTTGCTCGTCCTGACGGATTCGATCTGGCTCGCTATTGGGAGGAATCCACGAAACAATTTACGTCTACCCTGCCTCGGTACTCCGCACGAATTCGTGTAAGAGATGAATTACTCCAGCGCCTTAAGCATGAACGATACGTAAAATGGTTGCATATCGAACCCGATCATAACGGTTGGTCATGTGCAGACGTCGAGTTCCATACACTTGATTCAGCAGCAGAGATAATCCTAGGATTTGGTGCTGCTATGGAAGCTCTTAAACCAGCAGAACTTCGAGACAAAGTCATAAGTGAAATACGAAAAATGCTTTCAACTTATGAGGGAGAACAATAGAGCACTCCATTGTGATCTCCCTCGCCTCCTGCTAGCTTTCCAAGAATTCCAATATATCGTCGCGAGTCAGCTCGTAATGCATCCAGCGCAGCCGCTCGTTGACTTCTTGCCATAACCCCTCTTCTGCAATACGAAGCGTCGTGTCCACTTTATCCATACGGAATGGCCGAATGATGTTATACAGCATATTAACGGCACCCCGTTCCGTATCTGTTAACGAGTATTGCTGGGTATAACCGCTGTAAAATTGCTTAAAGCGCTGCTCCATATACGCGCATTTTTCTCGATGCAACCACTCTTTCCGGTAACATTCAAAGCTAAGAAAAATGCCTTCCTGCATCAGATACGTCACGAATTTGTCATTGCCAGCCAAATTATAATCAATTATTCCTGCAAATCCCTTCTCTTCATCTACTAAAATATTATTTGTCGAGAAATCACCTTGCACACCGCCTGCAGGCAAAGATGGATATATCGCCTCTAATTGCTTGCGCTTGCGATTGTAGATCTCCCATATTTCTTCTACCAATCGAACATCTGCTGGCGAATGCCTCAGCTGCTCATACCAAGACAGTGCATCACTGTAGTTTTCCTCGTCTGAATCTAGCAGAACATACGGGCTGCTCCATGCATATTCGATCCTCTCTCGCTTGGCAGCAGAATGCATGCTCCCTATGCAGGCTCCCAGTTGATACAGAAATTCAGAGCCCAAATCCTCTAAGTCGATCTCCAAATCATCTATTGTCTTAGCAGTCATGAATTCTTCTGCCCAGTAATGGAACTGTTTATTGTCGATTGTCATGACAGACCCATAAGCGCCATTCTTCGAACAATAAAATTGTGGAGTTGCAATGCCATTTCGGCGGTACACAGATGCTAAATGGGCCCACCCATCGACCTTGCTGCTGTCCGTATACGAATTGCTATAGCACTTTAAAACGATGTTTTCCCCACTCGTCATGCTGACGATCGCGACATACCTGTGTTCATCTTCCCAACTATTATCAATTAATCGATAGGAATCAACTGTATCATCCATATACTCCTGCAACATGTTCTCCACATGCATTTTCGTAATCATAATCTGGCCACCCTCGCAAGAAATATTTCCTAATTATTTTCTAACGACATAGAATCCTATAAATCTGCCTATCTGCCTTGAAAATATCAAATTATTAAACAACTCTTTCACATGTACAGTCACACACAAGTGATATATTACCAAATTAAATATAAATTTTGTTAACAACTTTGTTGACAATGGCCTTTTCATTGAATAACATATAACCATACGGTTATGTGTGAGGTGAATATTACGGATATTTATCGTGTTCTAAGTGACCCGACACGCAGAACGATTCTTCATATGCTTGCCCAAGGAGATCGAACGCAATCGGATTTCGTTCAGTTTTTCGACATCTCTCAACCCGCCGTTAAAAAACACTTGCAAATTTTATTAGAAGAAGGAGTGATCAGCGAGCAGAAGCAAGGGAAATATCGAATTTACCGTTTGGAGCAAGCCTTGCTGCAATCTGCCTATCAATCCCTTTTGCAAGATATGGGTTACATATTAGGAGATCGCTTAACTCGACTCAAAACATTTTTGGAAGGTGAGGAAAACTAATGAATAGCTTACAAACTGTGAAGAGAGATATGCTGATCGAAGCACCCCTTGAGAAGGTATGGAGCGCATTAACAGAAGCAGAGCAATTAACTCGGTGGTATGCCAGGGAAGCAAGTGTTGATTTCCGTGTTGGCGGTCGAATGGAACTCGATCATGGATGGGGAGCGAGCACTTCAGGCGTCATTACTGAAATTGAACACGGCAAGCATTTCATTCTGCAAGGCGAGGATATGTCGTTGACCATTACCACACTTACCCAAGAGGCTGCTGGCGTTCGGGTTTCAATCGAGTACCGCCTTGAACTTCCTTTTGGAGATGCGGGACAAGCGATTGCCGACAATATGGCGTATGGAACCCTTCTCTTCCTTCACAACTTGAAGAGCGTATACGAGACCGGTCAGGATTCACGAGAAAAAATGTGGAGAACATGGATCGGCATTCAGCATATGACTGTTCATCCGCAAGACGGGCAGCCGGCTGGCTCCAAGGTATTGTCGGTTAAGGATTCTTCCCCAGCCGCTGTTGCTGGACTCCAACCTGATGACATCATAGTGAACATCAACAACAAGACCATTTCTAGCTACTCTGACTTGGAAGCAGCCATCTGTGAACTGGCGATTGATGAGCAAGTTAGCCTAACCGCATGGCGTAACGGAGATATCATAAGCATTACGTGTGGCATTGGCAGCTATCCCGTTCCATATTGCGTATAAGCATCATTCCAAATAGAATTGAAGAAGAGCAGATCGTTTATTTATCTAACGATCTGCTCTTCTATTTGCATGATGCATGGAATTTTACGAGGTTGAACCAATCATCTGCTTCAAAATAACTTCATAGGCTTCAACAAATCGCTCCATCTCTTCGTCTGTTCCGATAGACACTCTTAGGAAATGTTCTGTTGGAGGCATCATAAAATGGCGTACGAGTATCCCTTGCGTTCTCAATTGGGCCTGCATGGTTTTCGCTGAGATATCTCTCTCTATATTTCTCTATTTCTTTCTCTTCTTTTTATAGTTTTTACTTTTTTAGCTCTCTCTAGATTCTATGTGCTACTCACTTCTACTTTTTGTTTCCCTTTGTTTTCCTATGTCATTCGTCACCTATGATTCACCTAAGAACGCGGGAACTAGCTCGTTTTCCGTAATGATTCCGTCTCTAGATTCTACGCAGTAGGCTCTTGCATGCGGTCTGGAGCTGATCACTCGATGTATGTTCCGATCCAAATAGTGAATACCTACACCATCGTCAACAGCTATGCCATGTCCAACCTTGCCTTCCTGCATTAACCGATGATAGCTGGGTCTCCGCTCTTGTTCCCCATCATAATGCGGACAATTGCTTCCCGACAAAAAACCTAAGCAAGTTAATCCGGTTAGCTCCCCGGGTATCGAATCTGTTACTCCTTCTTCGAACCAGCAGATGGAGCCAGCACTTAACCCAGCCAAAATAATGCCTTGCTCCCATGCTTTCTTCAGAATGGCATCCAATCCCCATTCCTTCCACAACACTAGCATATTGCGTGTATTGCCGCCGCCAACATACATGATGTCTTTGCTCAGCACATAGTCTTCCAAATCCGTCGTCGGAGGGTTGAATAATGACAGATGGGAAGGCTCACATGCATGTTCTCCAAATGCCTTATAAAACCGCTGTATATACCCATCCGCATCTCCGCTTGCTGTTGGCACAAAGCATACTTTCGGATTTTCCGAACTAGCTTGCTGCAAGACATACAGATCCAGAAGAGGGTTCTCCGGCTCCATCGAGAATCCTCCGCCTCCCATTGCAATAATTTGCTTCATCATCGTTCCCTCCTGAGATTACTTGTTCATCATCTTTTACAGATTTCATTGATTTACATGATCGATGCAGCTACTTTGATTTCATCCGCAAACCGTCTAATACAACTCCCAAGCTGTGCAACGCAACGGCCAGCTCCTTCTCCGCATCCTGAGCATTAGCTAACCAGAAGGCTGCGTTCATAAGCCCGCCGTTCAACATCCGTGCTAATGCATGACTATCCGTAACCGCAATGATTCCTTCATCCATAAATTGCTGAAGCATTGTTGCCATTGTCGCTAAGCATTGAGACTGAGAAGGATGAGTAAATCCATTCCCAAGCACGGAAGGCGCGTCTCTAAGTACGATGCGCTGTATTTCCGGCTCAATTGCCATTTCAATATACGCACGGCATCGACCAACAAAGCCTTCCCATGCCGTTGCTGCCGCATTCGAAATATCGTGAAGGCGATTATCCATCTCTTGATCAATCTCATCAACAACTGCCGCAAGCAGACCCTTCTTATCGCCAAAATGATGGTACAGCGCACCTCGCGTCAATCCTACGGAAGCAGTTAACTCATCCATCGACGTATTGGCATAGCCGATTGTTCCGAACGCTTCTCTTGCCGCTTCAAGCAGCTTTCCCTTTGTCTCCTCGATCATTTCTTTTCTTGCTTTTCGAACCATGTTCCCTCCTGCACCGTTATGCTGTTTGCACGATGCTAGCTCAGTTTTATATTTCGTTCTATTCTACAATAAAATTTGAAATTAACAAGATTTATAACATACAGGAGCGAATCATTTCATACCGCATTTTTCCTCGATTGTTATTAACATACGCTACGTATGTTAATATTATATTTGCATACGCTTCGTATGTAAATGGAAACTACCCTATTTCAGCTAGGAGGAACATTGTAATATGTTACGTGCTTATCGAGAATTATTTGCTGCTCCGGGTTCTCTTATTTTTTCTGCCGCTGGATTTATCGCTAGAATGCCGATCTCTATGACTGGAATCGGCTTGGTTACCATGATTGCTCAAATGCGCGGAGAATACGGTCTCGCTGGAGCCATCGCTGCTACTTTTGCCTTCGCTTCGGCGCTGCTTGCCCCGCAAATATCCCGATTGGTTGATCGGTTGGGGCAATCACGAGTTCTTCGTCCCGCAGCAGCGTTAAGCATTATCTCCATATCGGCTCTGCTGCTATGTGCACGATTAGGCGCGCCCGATTGGACGCTCTTTCTGTTCGCAATCATGGCTGGCTGCATGCCCAGCATGCCCGCAATGGTGCGTGCACGTTGGACGGAGCTGTATCGGGGATCGCCCAAACTGCATACTGCTTATTCCTTTGAATCCGTCGTCGATGAAATTTGCTTCATTATCGGCCCTGTCATTTCCGTTGGATTATGCGTGTCCGTTTTCCCAGAAGCTGGCCCTCTCGCCGCATGCTTATTTATGGCATTTGGCATTGTACTATTTACGATGCACAAGAGCAGTGAACCGGCAGTACAGCCGCAGCATAACACGAGTCAGGGATCTGTGTTCAAAATCGGGGCATTGCGCTTGCTTGCTCTTACGCTTGCTGCAATCGGCACGATATTTGGAACCGTGGATGTTGTAAGTGTTGCCTTTGCCGAACAGCAGGGGAACACCATCGCAGCCAGCTACGTTCTGTCTGTCTACGCAATCGGATCATGCTTGGCAGGTCTTATCTTCGGCACACTTACAATCAACATGCCGTTGTATCGTCAATTTGCAATTGCGGTTAGTCTTGCATTGGTAACCTTGCTTCCTCTATTCTTCGTCAACAATCTAACTACATTGGCGATTACTGTCTTCTTTGCGGGTATGTCCGTCGCACCTACGATGATTATCACGATGGGATTGGTGGAGAAGATCGTTCCTTCACATCAGTTAACCGAAGGAATGACATGGGCAACAACAGGACTTGGTATCGGGGTTGCGCTTGGCTCTGCGCTTGCTGGATGGATGGTGGATCATTTTGGTGTACATATGGGGTTCACGGTGGCAATTGCAGCTGGTGTGCTTGCGCTTGGCATTATGATGGGCGGTTATAAAACCCTTCGCTCAGCATACAACTTTGCAGTAGCAAGTTCTGATCCAAGTTCAGATCATTCAATGAATGTGCCGAGCAACAAAACATATGATTGCTGATAAGAGGAATTGAAGAAAGGATACGATCAGAGTAAACGTAGAAAACGAAATCTGTACTCGAAAAAAGTCCACAAACGTATTTCCCGAAGAGACATGACAGAATCATGTTTCTTCGGGTATCTGCACAACATACCACAAGTCTGCTTCTTCGTGAACGTTTTAAAGCATGACTAAATCCTGCTTCTTCAGGTATGCCATTCTAGACATAAATGAAAACTCATTTTGTCTACTCATCCCATATGTGATCCAGCTTATCTGCGTAGAAACGAATTGCTTTCTCGAAACTAGCGATTCCTGCATCTTTCGTCGTATCTGCTAACTCTGTCAGCAGCAATTTCATCGCTTCTGCATGCTCACCAACATTGTACAGTGCCATTGCATAGAACACCTTAAGCTCACTATGATTCGGGAATTCACTCACACCCTGCGCCAATATCTCCTTCGCACTTTCGTATTGGCCCAGTGTCCGATAGGTGCTTCCTAGGCCTAATAAAGCTCCAGGTCGATGAGATTCATCTAATTGATTGCGAAGAGCTGCTACATAATAGGGCACCGCCTGCTTCTCTAATCCTAAGTTATCGTGTGCGCATGCCATTTGATACAGCAGCTCGGCATTATTCGGGTCCTTCTCCAGCAATTGTGCAAAGATTGTTATCGCCTGCCCGGCTTGCCCTTGAGCCCTCAATTGAACTGCTTCTTCATATGTGCTTTCCATTTCTACCGTTCTTCTCCTTTATTGACCAATTGATAAATGGATCTATAATGAAATTAGCAATCATTTCTTCATCTACCAGAAATAATCGCAACCATCTTATCACGTAAGAACTTTTGTTATCAATCTAAAATGCTCTTACCGTCCTCTTTGTCAATCAACATTGCCTTTCAGCAAATATCATCGCTCAAACCTACATTCAGTAAAAAAGGAGGAATCGTTGATGGTACCAGTAATCAGTCTTGTTGCGGCCTGCATCCTATTTCTCATCAGCCTGCTCCATGTATATTGGGCATGCCGCGGTACATGGGGCACATCAGCTGTAATCCCTGAACGAAATGGCAAGCGCACATTCTCTCCACGACCCGGACTGACCCTGGTCATTGCTGGTCTTCTCGCCCTTGCAGCCGTCATTTTACTTATGCGTGCATCCTACATTTCATTTCATTTCAATGCTGTTCTCCTGCAAGCAGGCGCATGGATATGCGCTGTCGTATTCGCCTTGCGAGTCATAGGCGACTTCAATTATGTCGGGTTGTTCAAGCGAATCAGCAAAACGAAATTTGCAAAAATGGATACCTGGCTGTATGTGCCTCTATGTACTTTCTTATCGTTTGCATTTCTACTATCTATTTTCTTTGGTGGAACGCAGCAATAAAACCATGATTCCTTCTGCATACAGCACACTGCGAATAAAAGACTCGCTTCCCCTTCCGGGAGCGAGTCTTTGTATTTCCTTCAGCGTTGCAACAACCCTTATGCCCATTTAACAAACTGGATTGCAGCATCGAACCACATTAGAAAATTGGGTAATTGTGGGTTGACAGAAAAAACCATCGGTTATATAGTTAGTTACATGAGTAATTAACCAATTTGGTGGTGTAGATATGACAGTCACAATGGACGACAGCCGCCCCATTTTTGTGCAAATTGCCGAACGGATTGAGGATGACATCATCGAAGGTCGATTGCCTGAAGAATCGCAAGTCCCTTCAACGAATCAATTTGCTTCCTTTTTTCAGATCAATCCCGCTACTGCGGCTAAGGGCGTCAATGTGCTGGTTGATGAGAACATTTTGTACAAAAAGCGTGGGATAGGTATGTTTGTATCGACAGGAGCGCGAGCGAAACTTATGGAAAAGCGAAAAGAACTATTTTACGAACAGTATGTGGTATCCATGATTCGCGAAGCAGAGAAGCTTGGCATTTCTAAGGAACAATTAACAGACATGATTCAGAGAGGAGATCGAACGAATTGAGAACCATTGCTGAAGTTCAGGGATTAACCAAGTCATTCGGTGATGTTACTGTCGTACACGATGTTAGCTTTACACTCGAAGCTAACAAAATTTATGGCCTGCTTGGGCGCAATGGCGCAGGAAAAACAACGATAATGCATATGCTGACGGCGCAGTTGTTTCCAACAAGCGGTGAACTTCTTGTCTTCGGAGAAGCGCCTTATGAGAATAATCGCGTTCTGAGCAAGATTTGCTTCATTAAGGAAAGCCAGAAGTATCCGGACAGCTTTCGAGTAATTGACGTCATTGAGCTCTGCCCCTCCATTTTCCCGAATTGGAATCAGGAGTTGGCGAGCAAACTGCTGAATGATTTCAATCTTCCTTTAACAAGACGTATCAAGAAGCTGTCACGCGGTATGCTTTCTTCCGTTGGCATTGTTATTGGATTGGCAAGTCGAGCTCCGCTGACCATTTTCGATGAACCCTATCTTGGACTTGATGCAGTAGCTCGCAACTTGTTCTACGACCGCTTGATTGAAGATTATGCGGAACATCCGCGAACGATCGTATTGTCCACACATTTAATCGATGAAGTCAGTCAATTTTTAGAGCATGTAATTGTGATCGATGGAGGAAGGATCATTTTGAATGAGGAAAGCGATGCTTTGCGTGGCCGTGCTTACTCTGTCGTTGGTCAGCGAGAAATGGTCGAGTCATTCATCTCAGGCCATACCATCATCAATCGGCAGCCATTAGGCGGACTATTGTCTGCAACCGTGCTGGGCAATCTAACTTCTCATATCCGAGAACAAGCCGCATCGTTAGGCCTTGATCTCTCAACAGTATCCCTGCAGCAGCTTATTGTTCACCTCACAAAAAGAAAATCTGATCGCAAGGCGGTGGAGACGCGATGAATCGAGTAACAACCGTTATGAAAATGTACAGCAAGGATCACATCATGTGGTTTTTCGCTCCGTGGTGCTTTGTACTGCTTCCTAGTTTTCTGATCAACGTGTTGATCGGTTACTTGCTTCAACCGGAACAAGGCTACTACAGCGGCGGTGTGGTCTCCATTTTTATCTATTTACTGATTCTCGGCATTGTAGCCGTGACCCAGAACTTTTCATTCGCTTTTGGAATAAGCATCCGCAGAAAAGACTATTATTTCGGGACTATATTAATGTTCCTGATAGCCAGCGTAACTGTAGCCACAATTGTGATATTATTGTCTATTGGTGAACGAAGTATTACCCAAATGCTAGATGCAAATTTTCATTTCTTTACCCTGCCTTATATTACGGATGGGAGTTTGCTCGAACAATGGTGGGTTTACTTCGCAACAGCTGCTCATTTGTCTACTTTAGGATTCATGTTCGCTATGTTTTTCCGTCGTTTTGGCCGCACGGGAATGTTTATCTTATTTCCAGTCACCCTTGCCATCTCCTCCATCTTCAGTTATCTCTGCACGTACTACAGCTGGTGGGGCAACATATTCTCGTGGTTCGGCAGCCATTCAGCTGCGCAGCTTGCTTCTTACTTTTTCGCCTTGGCGGTTATCCATTCTTTACTTACCTTCATCATGATCCGCAGGACAACAATTGCTTAGCATATCTACAAACAAAGCCGCCGGATATATATCCAGCGGCTTATCAGCTATATCATTACCTAGTGACTCATGATTTCATATTAAGAAATAATTGCTCTTGCTTCTGCTTATTTAATCGAGACTTCGAACTTAGCTCCCGCTCCACCAGCAAATACAATGGTACCACCGCTTGGCAATTCAATTCCTTGTTTCCCTGTTGATGATAAGGAGAAATGTACGACATGCCCCTGCTCATTGTACACTGCAAATGAAGATTGCTTAGGCATTGTCGTAACGGTCAGCTTCTTCCCAGCAACAGCTTTAGGAAGCTTAAACCATTTTGCATAACCATCCTCTTGAATCGTTACTGTAGATTTCGAACCTTGATACAATGGTTTAATTGTATCCTCTGATACCATAATATACCCTGAACTATCTAAGTACTCCACTCCGTCCTTTGTGAAGAACTGATATTCCATTGTATCCCTTCCGCCCATTGCTGGGATTTGCACCTGATTACTTGCCGAATCCGGGCCTGTAATGGTCTTATCGTCCACGTAACCAGGCAGATCGGCGTGTTTATTGATTTTACCCCCATCCATAAGCAAATAAGTGAGGGAACTATATTTTTCATTCACTGGAAAATACTTTTTGCCTATGCGCTTCGTCCATGCGGATTCAACTTCTTTGGAGATATCATTTTTCTCAAGCTTCTCGCCAGTATACTGAGTCAGAGCAAGTTGAGAAAGTCCTGGTACATCTAGGTACATACTTTGCCATAAATAAGTACGTCCATTGTCTTTCGCATCGAACCGTATCTTCGTCGTTCCTTCTTCATTCATAAATGTGCCGTCTGCTGTATACACATATTTCGCTGCGGGCATATCAGGCGCTTGATTATAAGTGATAGACAGTTCGCCATTCTTGGCAATGGCCACTTTCATGACAACATTGGTTGACGCATAGTAACCTGCATACTTGGCAACATCAGCAGGCATTGCCGCTTTCTTCGGCTTGCCGAATGACTTAGCAGGTTGTAACTCCTTAATCGTACCTTTCTCTTTCAATGCCTGCAACACCATCTCGTTCGCCAACATCGCATTCGTCGAGCTGGATCCACCTGAAGACAAGACGGCCGCTGCCATATTGTGCTCTGGAAGTACAACGAGCGAAGCATGATACATGATCGTGTCGCCGCCCTTATTCTCAGCTTGGATACCGTATCTATTGAATGGATAGAGCTTTACACTGTCCCATCCAAGTCCATAGTTCACAACCGTGTCGACTTCTCCTTCTGGCCAGAATCCGCGCTTATATTCCTCTTGACGCATTGCTTTAACAGATGTAGATGACAAGATTTTGTCATTCTCCCCTGTAAAGATTTGCGCGAAACGAACTAAATCCTCAGCCGTCGAGTATATTCCCCCCGCACCGATGACATTGCCGTTTTCCGTAGGGAGCTGCCCTTCATATGCAGGGTGATACGTGCCTGCAAACTTTGTTTTATCTGCATTGTCCAACGGTGTTTTCGTATGAGACATAGCTGCTGGTTCAGTAATATATTGATGAAGGAATTTAGTAAAGCCCATTCCACTCACCCGTTCTACCAGAATCTCAGCCAATGTAAATCCATCATTGCAATAAACAGAGAATGCACCTGGATCAGCCTTCAGCGTCTGCTTCTTCAATTGCTCCAGCATCGTATCATGGTTAATCGTGTCATTGTCCCCAAGCAAGAAGCTATTTCCTAACGTTGATCCCCGGAGCCCCGAAGAGTGATTCAACAGCATCCGCGGTGTAATCTTCTTGTACCGCTCATCCTTCATTGTGAATTCAGGGATGTATTGCACAACAGGAGTATCTAGATCTACCTTTCCTTCTTCAACCAGTTTCATAACGGCTACCGTGGTAAATACCTTGCTGGTTGATCCGATTCCATACATCGTGTTTTTCGACAGTGGTACTTTTCCTTGAGCATCATTCTTACCGGCTTGCCCAGATACTACGATGTTACCATGATCAATGAGTGCATATTGAACACTTGTCGTACCGAAAGTGTCCGTCAACAGTGAAGCTTTTTCAGTAGCAACTTTTTTAGTAGCGGAGTAATTCAAGCCCCCATTTGAAGCTGCGGCCATTGCGCTCGTCGGAACAAGCATTGCAACAACCATACTTATTGCCAATACCAAAGACAAGCTTTTCTTCATTCTTATGCCTCCCCAATTATGTACTTATTGGATAGTACGTTTGAACGCTAAGAAAGTTCAGTTTATTTCCAGTAACATCTGATTTATCTCGACGAATCACCCCCCATTAGCATGTTGGATCCCTTGATTTAGCTTCAGCAGCAAAGCTTCCGGGTTATCACACCTGAATACCACGGAACGTTTCGGGATCGTCCTCCCGAACAACCCTTTTGTCTCGATTGGTTCTTTTAGAACAATTTCGTATTGTGGGGAATCACAGATAATGACAGCATAATGCATATCTTTCGGAATTTTCTCCCCCATGCTGATTTCTTTGGCCTTCTGTATGACGACAACATTGTTCAGGGGCACTTCAATCCTGTTTTGATAACCACAACGAATAAAGATTCGATTGTCCACAACTAGATGTGGCAAGTATTTCGCAGATTTATATAGTGCCATCAGATAGAACAGTCCATAGATATTAATAGCTGAAAGGATCCATGCAGCAAGTTCACTCCACATTTGTACGAGAAAATGAAACAATACACCTTCGATTATAAGTAAAATGGATAAAAAGATGGCCATAGTTTTGAACTGAGAATGTTGATGATAGGAGAAGCCTCTCCCCGCTCCTTACCTGGTTTCTTCATCCAAATCATAATCGAATAATAGATCAGATGACGTACATCTGATACGATGCTTGACATCTTCAGCTCCTCCTTAACTGATTTTCCTCAAATCGATTTACGGCCTCTTTGATGTAATCCTCTACTTCCTTGGAGAATATGGACACGTAAAGCTGCGAATGATCATCGAGATCTAACTCCGCTATTTTCTCCTGATAATGTGGTGCAATGTGTTCATTCATAGTCGTAATCATGTGCTCGATGGTGCGCTGAACCACTACTTCGGATGGCGATACTCCTAATTTGCAATAATGCTGCAATTGATTCACAATAGCGAGCATTTCCCTCTCGAATTTTAGTCGTTCCTGTGGGGAAAGATGCTTTAGAAGCGCATGTTCGATAACTGATTGTGACAATCGGTCTGATAGCCACTCTTCTTGTTCCTTTTCACGCTGGATCGAGTGGATGATCGCTAGTAACAGGTCACTGTCTAAATCTTCATCTTGCATGATCTGCTCCACCCGCGTAATCGTATTGATTACATAATCAAGCTCTTCTCTTTTTTTCGCGAGCATAGCTTTCTGCTTTTGCAGTGTATCGCGCATTTGAGGTGAATCATGGTTCGCAAGGTAATCCGCGATTTCCTGTAAAGAAAACCCCAAATATTTGAGAGTAATAATTTTCTGCATGGTTGAAATGTCATCCTTACTGTACAGACGATGTCCATGTTCATTGTAACTAGAAGGAGCCATCAACCCTTTCCGATCATAAAAATGAAGCGTGCGTTCTGTAACACCAGTTAGTGTTGCAAAAGCTTTAACGGTATACATGTGTTCATTCAATAGAACATCTCCTCTCGTCATATTACCTTCAATGTACACTATGACGTAACGTCATAGGCAAGGCTTGAAAACAGAAAGAATCAGCATCTCACCTTAGATATGGAGAAATGCTGATTCCAGTAGTACCCTATTCCAATAGTTATTATGATATTACCGTATAACTGAGCTTCTTTTTGCCAAAGTTAATAGCCGCTTGATGATTGGCAGTGCTATATTTCCCGAAATAGACATCAATCCAACGATATGAGAGTTTAGCTGTATTCTTGAGATCCCCTGTATCTTCCACAACAAACGTGTTTATCACGTAACCGCCTGGAATCGATATGCTCTCATTATTATTTAATACAATCATTGTACCAAACGGAAAAACAGGCTTGTTCCAGTTTCCCGCCCCCCAGATTGTCGGATGCACAGCAACACCACCGATGTAGGCAGCTTTTCCACCAGCAAACACCGGGTTATTGTCTCCTGCTGCCCCTGTATAAGCAGTAAAATCTTCATTCATATACGTGATATCCGCCTTCGCTGTAGATACTCCGGTAACTAGAAGTGCTGCTGACATGATTATGGCTGCAAACCACTTTCTCATCTTAATCACTCCCCTTGTCCAGACAATATCCTCCCCGTTACAGCATCGAACTCGATCTGCTGCAGTTGATCTTGATCATCTCGGCCAATCACCGTAATTGTAGTCAATCCTTCTCCTGCCTGAAGAATAAAGTGATAGCCGTTAGCCCATCCATCTCCAGGCAGCAAATGTCTTGACCGTATGCTTTTGAGCACTGCCACATTACTGTCAATCTTGACCTTGTCGGTAGATACCATCCATTCGGAATTGTAATTACCTATTCCAGGTATGACCTTATCCACTTTTCCATCCCGAATCGCAATAACAGCGCGCTTGTTCGCCGGGGCACCCACTTGTAAATTCCATCGACTCCTTGTACCTTCTTGTCCACTTGTCTTCCCTAACCCGTCATCCACGCTTGTCACATAGAGTAGGACAGCTTCGGGATTCCACTTTTTTGCCGCTACCATTCCAACATGCAGTGCATCGATAAGCGATAATTGACTGTGAGAATTAGTACGTTCAACATGCGAATCATCCATGACAAAATGGTATATTAGTAATGAACATGCTAATACGATGACTGCACTTAGCGTGGCAAACATCTTATTCATCCCTAGCAAGCACCTTCCTGTAATGTACTATGATATAGACCAAAATCCTTTTATTGCCATTATTGCTATCATTACTCTATCAGACCTTTCAAAACAAGCTCAATAGACAGACATGGATCTTGGAACAATCCCATTAAAGCCTATGAATATCACCGATTGCAAAAGGACTTTTCCAACTCTGCAGCGAAATCAAAATTTCCAAAGTTCAATTATTGTTGACAACCAGTTGTCAGGTTACCAATGTCATACTATATACAGGAACTGAATAGGAGGGATAACACGATGACAGCATATTATTACAACAATAAGGCTGCCTTAATTGATGCAATCCAATATACCTACAGGCGGTTTGATGAAGAATTCAACGATATCGAGGACAGTGCAAGGGATGTGCGGATCACTGGGGTAGATCGAACTCCAGCCGAGATCATCGCCTATCAATTAGGCTGGCTGCATCTCGTTATGGGGTGGGACAAGCAGGAACAGGAAGGCGAAATCGTACATATGCCTTCTCCAGAGTATAAGTGGAATCAACTCGGTGCATTATATCAATCTTTCTACGAGCATTATTCATCTTACTCGTTAACTGAATTGAGGAATCAACTTAAGGATGCCGTACAGCTGTGGGTGAAGTGGATTGATAGCTATAACGATGAGGCGTTGTTCATACAAGGGGTTCGCAATTGGACAGGGGACAAGCAGAATTGGCCGATGGCTCGATGGATACATATTAATTCGGTTGCTCCATTTACATCATTCCGTACGAAAATCAGAAAATGGAAAAAAGGTTTTCTGAGTATGTCTTAACTCTATTATCCTAGTTGTACAGCGACAGATCAGTACGCTCGTAACCGGATATGAACCGTCTGCCGCTGATTCAACTAGGAATTTATCTATTCACCTTTTTATCTCTTCTTTTATATCTATATCTATATCTATATCTATATCTATCTGTAATCTATTTCAACTCTTCTATATCTAGTTCAAGCAAATGATTGTATCTATTGTTACCTCGTCATAATAGAGGCAACGTCCTGAATGGCCGTCCGTGCAGCGCCGCTTATGCCCGCGAGTTGGAAAAATCCGTGATTGACACCGAAGTACTTCCTGCACTCTGCACCAACTCCTGCATCAAGCAGCCGCCGATACAACATTTCTCCCTCGTCTGCAAGAGGATCGAATTCGGCAAGAAGAATATGTGTGTATGGCAATCCTTCCAAGTCGCTGCGCTGAATAGGACTTGCCTCTGGATGTTTTGCCGGAATGTCTCCGAAATAAGCTTCAAAACCGCTGAGCAGTGCGTCGCGAGTGATCACGTAATCATCTCCGTACCGTTGATAACTCTCGCTTGAACCACTAGCGTCCAACATCGGATAAATCAAGATTTGTCTTGTTGGCATCCATTCCTTCTGTGCCTTGAGCCGCAAGGACGTTACTAGCGCAATATGTCCGCCCGCACTATCACCTGCCAGTGTAATATCATTCGGATTTCCTCCCCAAGATACGGCATGTTCACGCACAATTTGTGCGGTCTTATAGGCATCATCATGAGCAGCTGGATAGGCATGTTCTGGTGCCAAGCGGTAATCAACCGCTACCACAATCGAGTTCCCCTTGTTAGCTAATGCTCTTAACTGGCGGTCATGCGTTGTGAAATCCCCGCTTATAAAGCATCCGCCATGATAATAGATCATAACAGGAAGATTAGACGCATACGACGGTCGGTAAATGCGTAAAGGGATGGAATCGATCGTATGATCAGTGATTTCCCATATAGGCTCCGCTTCTCCTGCCAACACAACCGATTGAACATAACCTTGACGGCGCTCCTGATAGCTCTGCTGTCTCGCAGAAGGACGTCCTGATTCAATAAATTCCTTAACGATGCTTCGAATGCCTGGTTCCAAATCATTCAAGCGCTCCATGATGTGAACTCTCCTCCGATTGAAATACATGATGTAATGGCATAATTCCACCAATATTCATGTTACACGTGAATGATCGAGGAATGCAATCCTTTCATCGAACGGGCAGCTTGAACTCCAGTTGTGGAATATAATTCTTATCCGGGCCTTTTCTAACAAACGGCTTAATGACGATTAAGCTAGGCTTCACCTTGAACGGCTCGTAAGAGGTTGAGAACACCATTCCTTTTCCTTCTCCTGAACCATTCCCAGCAATTGCATTCTGTTCATTTCCCTGCTCATCCTCGATATCGAACTCCAGATTGAGGAACCCATCAACTTTATAGCTATCCGGTATTGCATCCAGCATTTTACGATAATCTTCTTCTCCGCTTGCCCCGTGGACACCGACGAGCAAGCGGGTTGTGATGGGGGTAATTTCTACTCGATCGATCGACATATTTATCGAATCATGTGATTTGGTCTCTGATGTCTTCAGGATAATCGTTCGCTCCGTATCCTTCTTGATCGGGAAGAGGAACTCGTAATTCTCATCCACATCAGCCAAATACACGACCATCTTCATTTCGAACGAGTCTGGAAGCTCAAGATCAGCAGAATCTAAAGCGGTAACGATTATCGATTGCGGAGCATGCTCCCCACCCGGCTGCAGCCCCATCCCGGTATTTATCTGCTTGTCTCCCATATAAAAATCGATATTATTGGCTCGCTTGCTAAGCATGCGCTGCTTGTTCCATAACTGAAAAAAAGAATCCTTCTCCGCTTTCGAATCTTCTCTGCTGAGCACTAGAGATAGCCTGCTGCCATCATACATCATTTCAGAAATCGAGAGCGTTACTCCCTTATGGGATACGCGCTGATTGACTGAGGTGACCATCCCCTTCTCTCCAGCGGTTTGCAAGCCAAGATCCCCCACCAGTTTGAATACGCTATTCATGAACGGAATCTGCTTCAACGTCTGTGCGATCGCTGGAGAGGCAAGACCCGAGAAGATCATGACAATCCCGAGGCTCGCTACACCCGCTGTTGAAATCAACACTCTGCGCAGCCAGCGGTTCTTCCGACTTCTTCTCTTCCGTCCAGGAAGCATCTCGTCGATGATCTGGTATGTCCGATCCATTCGGTTGCGAACGGATTCTGGCAGCTCGCTAATATATGGTTCCCTAAGCTGTTCCAGTCGCTGATCGATAGGCAGTTGTATGTCTTTCATCCGTTCATCTTCCTTTCTTCAGTATCATCCAGCCATTCTGCGAGCGTGTGACGTGCCCGATGCAGCCGTGTCTTCACCGCGCCCACGGACATATCCATCATCTCGGCGATCTGATGCATTGGCAAATCCTGAAAATAAAACAAAATAACAATATTGCGAGATACTTCCTCAAGCCGATAGATCGCCTGACGCAAATCAAGATGATCACTGTATTCAGCCGTGGCAACACCAACTTCTGGGAGTTCAGCCAGCATGATGATGCGAGCCTGCTTCCGCAATATCATATTGCATTCATTGATCAATATCCGAAAGAGCCAAGTCTTAAAATAGGCATGATGATTTAGGTTGGTCAGTGCGCGATAAGCCTTGAGCACAGTCTCCTGCATCGCATCTGCACAATCCTCATCCCTTCTGACGATCGACCTGGCCATGTTGAACATTTGGGCTTCATGCTGCTTGATGAGTCGAATAAACGCTTCTTTGTTACCTTCCTTAGCCAATCTCACTTCTGTCTCTATATCGCTATGCAAGCCGTTTCTACTCCCTTCTTTACCCCATACACGCGAATCAAACTGTCAATTAGATGCACAAGATAGGCAAAAGGTTTCATTAAACGCAAAAAAACTGCCAAATGTTCACTTTCATGCATTTGGCAGTTTACTTAAGAACAGGAATCGCTTCCTGCTTCTATTTATTTTTCGGATTCCCTATGCTTCCAATATAGACGCGTCTCAGACACGACGACTCCAGACAAACCGAGCAGTGCAACTAAGTTCGGCAGCGCCATTAATCCATTTACAATATCAGCAAGCTTCCATATCATATCCAGCTTGATAAATGCCCCAAAGCCAATGATCGCAATGAACACAAGGCGGTACGGCAGAATCGATTTGACACCGAACAAATAAACCATGCACCGTTCGCCGTAATAGTTCCAGCCAAGAATCGTCGTGAATGCAAATAAAATCAAGCAAAACATAAGAATGAGGGAACCGTATGGCAGCGCAGCATCAAATGCTGCCTGTGTCATGGCCGCTCCTTCCATTGGGCCATTCCATACACCCGTTACAATCAATGTTAATCCTGTAAGCGAGCAGACGATGATCGTATCGATGAATGTTCCAGTCATTGATATGAGTCCTTGCTCAGCCGGCCATTTCACCTTCGCAGCCGCGGCTGCAATCGGTGCGCTTCCGAGACCTGATTCATTGGAGAATACACCTCTTGCAATCCCGTTGCGGATCGCCATCATAACCGTTGCTCCCAAGAAGCCGCCTCCTGCTGCTGTTACATTGAACGCGCCATGGAAAATCAACGACAGTGCGTGCGGTATCTGATCCGCAAATGCAATAAGCACCACAAAACTCGCGATAAAATAGATAATAGCCATGACAGGAACAATTGTCGTCGTCACATGCGATATACTCTGAATCCCGCCAATTGTAACAAGTGCGGTCACGATAGTGACGATTGCCGCAGTGACTACTGCAGGCACTCCAAGGCTTGCTTCTGTAGATGTGACGATCGCATTAATTTGCGGAAATGTACCTATTCCAAGTAAGGCAACCAACACCCCGCTAATCGCGAAGAATACAGCAAGCGGCTTGAATTTCATGCCAAGCCCCTTCTCAATATAATACATTGGGCCACCTAGCACTTGTCCATTGTCATCAATGTTGCGATACTTGACAGCAAGCAATCCCTCCGCATATTTGGTAGCCATTCCGAAGAATGCAGCAACCCACATCCAGAACAATGCACCGGGTCCACCCACCTTAATTGCAGTAGCAACCCCCACGATATTACCAGTTCCAATTGTCGCCGCCAACGCAGTAGCCAATGCACCGAAGCTGGATACATCCCCTTCTCCCTCATTCTTCGACTTGAATATTAACTTCAAGGCGAGCGGCAGGCGGAACAACTGCAGCCCTCCCAAGCGGATCGTTAATAAAATTCCCGTTCCTACTAATAAAATAAGAAGCGGTGCTCCCCATACCATGTTGTTCAATTTGTCTAACCATTGTTCCATCATTGTCAAATCAGTTCCCCTCTTTGTGAATAATAAAAAGAGTCAAATCGAATGATTTGACCCTGGGGACATGTGTGCAGAATAAATAACCTGACGTAAGTGACATACCTAAATAAGATCATCATACCAATGACTTACGATTTTTCTACGCTTCTGCATCCCTGTCCTTTTACCTGAGAGTTTTAACGAATCCACGAGAATCAAATTCGTCTTGCCCCTTCGGTGCCCCAATCATGGAGTCTCTCCAGAGTCCTGTCCATTTACGGTCCTGCTTATACGTATTCGAGCTCAAGGTTCGATATGCCTAAGCGCCTGAGAGCTTACCCCTTCGGCTAGACGATTCGTCTATCTCCCGCAAACTTCATCCAGTTATAAAGTTGTAGGTAACATTATAGTAGACACACTATCATTGTGCAATGATCCACTGCATTGTAATTTATCCCATACCATCTATCACACATGTGCTCGTTGACTGTAATATAGGGATCTGGCCTCATTTAATAAATGAATGAGTTCACTCACATTCTGCACATTCGTATCGTAATTGGTAAAGCATGCACGCAGCGTTGGTACACCATGAATGGTAAATACGGATAGCCACACTTTCCCTGTGCTCAATACGTGTTGATTCACAAATAGAGCGAAGTCCTGGTCGTTTCGTGTCCATGCTTTTTGATCAAGAAAGCAAATGACAGGCAGCACGGTATCATTGGCAACTGTCCAGCCAGATCGCATTAATTCTTCTCGGAATAGCTTGCCCATTTCAACTTGATGTCGCAAGACAGCCCGATATCCTTCCCAACCCGCTGTAGCCAGGGATAAATACAGCTTCAATCCTATAAATCTCCGTGACCATTGAATGGAATGCGTATATGGATCAATCGTGGGCAACTCCTCACCCTCCTTCGGCATATAATCTGCCGTTATACGGAAGGTTTCATTCAATATACGTGAATGCCGTGTGAAGTACATGCCCGCCCCCATCGGAACGGACAGCCACTTATGTGCATCAAACGCGATTGAATCTGCTTGCTGGATACCATCTATATGGGAGGACAGCTCGGAATCCAATACGATTGCACCGCCATAAGCAGCATCCACATGAAGCCACATCTGTTCATGCTCCGCTATTGCTGCGATGTCCATTAACGGATCAATTGCACCGGCTCCCGTCGTTCCCGCTGTAGCAATAATAAGAAATGGGGCTAAACCTTGCGCGCGGTCTGTACGTATTTGTTCTGATAACGCGTCTATATCCATTTGCAAGGAATCGTTCGTACGAATGGAGCGAATTGAATTCGTTCCAAGCCCGCAGGAACGAGCCGCTTTCACCAATGAATGATGACTCTCTTCAGAAGCATACAGAATGGGTGGCTTCTCCAGAGCTGCTAATCCGTCTGTTGCATACTTTGGAAAATGATAAGATAGAGCCGTTAAGACTGCAGTCAAATTAGCTTCCGCTCCCCCAGTCGTGAAAGTTCCATCAGCAACATCACGCGGGTAACCAAATTGAACGGCGAGTTCACGCAGTACGTAATTCTCAATTTCTACGGCAAACGGTGCATGACTCCATGCAGCAAGCTGGGGGTTAAACGCCGCTGTTATCGTGTCTGCCATAATTCCCATAAAGTTCGGGCGTGGATTGTATAAGCCATAATATCCTGGATGTGCTGTGTGCACTTGATATCGACGCAGTCCTTCTATAACATGCTGAACCGCAGTTTGAGGCTTGACAGGAGCAGCAAAGTCAATTTGCTCCGCATACTGTACGATTTCTAACGGGATTAATTCTGGAGTAACTACTACCTCGTCGGTGTATGATAGATACTGACAGATCTTCTCTAACGTATATGAGCCTAGCATGTGCTGTTCCTCAGTTGATAGATCCAAGATCGGATTCTGTCTAAGCATACGGATTCCAGCAACTCCCTTCCACTGTTCAATTCAAGAAAGATGTTCCAATTGAATAATAGCTTACCGACCAAGACGATAATTGAACAGGTACAGTTTATTAGCCCGCTATGAGGTCAGGCCATTTATCCCCCTATTATACATACCGTCCTACCATTTACATCGTATTTTGAATATGAGCGCAAGATTTCGAAATCTCAACTCAAAAAAACCGCCCCTATTTCCTAGAGACGGTGTCTATTGCTTCCTTACTTTCTCATTTATGGCAATCGGTATACAGCAAAAGGTTCACCATACCGATATCGACGGCTTATTTCATCCAATCGGTTCAACTGTTCTTCATTAAGTTCGACATTGACACTCGTTATATTGTCCTCTAACTGCTCCACCTTCGTCGCTCCTACAATGACTGTCGATACACAAGGCTGGTGCATAAGCCAAGCTAATGACAACGAGCTTGGGCTGCAGCCGATATCCGTTGCCAATTCGCTCACCTGTTCACTTAACGCAAACCGTTCTTCATTGAAGAACTTGTAGAAATTCGGATCCGTATCTGCTCGTGAGCCAGCTGGCTTCTGATCTTCTACTCGATATTTCCCTGTCAGAATTCCTCCCGCAAGCGGATAATATGGAATGATTCCCACCCCTTGATCCTGACATAGCGGAACCAGTTCCAGTTCTGGCGTTCGATCAGCTAGTGAATAGCTGGTTTGCATGGACACATAACGATTCAGACCAAGCCGTTCACTGATGCCAATCGCCTTCATCAGCTCCCAAGCAGCGTAATTAGACGCTCCGATATACCGCACCTTGCCTGAACGTATCATATCATCAAGCGTCCGCAGCGTCTCCTCAAGTGGAGTATGCGGATCAAATGTATGTATTTGATACAGGTCAATATAATCGGTATTCAGCCGCTTCAAGCTATTGTCTAATTCCTGCTGCAAATGAAAGCGAGATGACCCGCGCTCGTTCGGCCCCTGTCCTCGAATTAATCCTGCCTTCGTTGTCAGCACGACATTGTGTCGTTTGCCTGTCAGTGCCTCACCGATGATGCGTTCTGATTCTGAACCAGCATAAATATTAGCCGTATCAATAAAGTTAATGCCATATTCCAGTGCTTGATGAATAATTCGAGTCGAAGCCAGCTTGTCAGCCCGCTTGCCGAAAGCATTTGTTCCTAATCCAAGCACAGACACCTTCAATCCACTATTGCCAAGACGACGATATTGCATGACGATCAACTCCTTGCTTTCCTTATTTAGCAGTAATTATATCACAAGCTATCCCCTTGATCTGAATCCGATCAAATATGTGTCTGCCTTATGATTCCACTTCCGCGCACAAAAAGAAAAACTCATGCAAGCATGAGTTCTTAACAACAATAAAGAATCCAGAATCTCTATGGATTACAAGACATTTATACGAATGGAAAAATCGTCGGACATTGCAATGGAAGGCTGATGCTGCATGACTCCGGTATCGGGATTAATGCCCTAGGTTGACAGAATGTCGCTTCAACCATCAGCGGTATTGTAAATTTCGCGATAAGCTCCAAACACCAATCCAATTGCAACTCAATCGTTAAGCTGTCAGTAATTCGTGCAGCACAATGGATATCGAATATTTGAGAAGTAATGTTGGATTCATCTAATGGGAGCGGTAAGCAGAGTGATACTTTCTCGTTATTCTTGACTAGTAGTGTAAACGTGCATGTTTCTCCTGTTCCACTATCTGTTAACGTAATCGTTACCTCTGCAGAGCACGTGGTCAGTACAATAGCTGCTTGCGATCCGATAATGGGCAGCGGCTGCCGCTTTACAACCGTGATGCTGCATTCTCCCATAGCTGGCACTGCATTGCAGCTCACCAGCACTTGCCGACCGCCAGCAATTGCTTGTTCTACGAAAGCCCTGCAGGTTTCGGGAATAGACTCTTCCACGATGAAATCACTCCGAGTTACAACCCAATCGAACAGTTTGCTGACAGAAATGCACTCTAAAGGACGTACAACTAGCGTCGTAATCGTAGCTGTAACAGGAGGCGTATTATCCGCCTGAGCGGTAGCCGTGTTGGTAACCACCCCTTCTAACAATGGAATGACAGTAATGATAATCGTCTGTTCTTGTTGACCCTCCAATGTGCCCAAGAGACAAGTAACGGTCTGCCCGGATACAGAGCAAGTGCCTCCTTCAGATTGAACACTGACAAATTCAACCGTAGGAGGAATGACATCACGTACGATTACATTCGTCAGAGGAAGTTCTCCGAGATTCGCAACACTGATCGTATATTGCAACAGGCTGCCGACAAGCACCGGGTTGCTTGAAGCTTGCTTTGAAATGGCGAGCGGCTGTAATACCGTAATGCTTGCGGTTGCTGTTTCAGAGTCTTCAACATTATCAGCGGTCACCACTGCTGTGTTCGTTAATGTCCCTGTTACAGTCGTAATTGCTTCGATCGTAATCATAGCGCACGTTCCAGGGGCAATGACACCGAAAGATGCTGTGATCGTGTGCCCGACCTGCGTGAATGTGCCTTCAGATACTTGAATACCAGTGACTTCAACGCCTGCAGGTAATGTGTCCACTGCAACCACATTTGTGGCCGCCGTTTCACCCATGTTGCACACCGTCACTTGAAAGATGACTTCATTCCCAAGGGTTACGAGATTCGGCTCGGCAAGCTTCTCAATGGTTAAAAAAGCAGGAGGAAGCGCATTGACGGTTGTATTAATCGTGGATGATACAGGTGCCGTTTGATTAGATGTCGCTGTAGCTGTGTTCGTTACGATGCCTGGAGCTGTAGGAATAACGGTAATCGTGATGATTTCAGACTGACCAGGAACAAGATCGCCAATCAATGCTGTCACGGTGCCAGCCGCTTCAGTTACGGTTCCTTGCGTAGTTTCTGCAGATACGAAGACGAGACCAGGTGGCAGCACATCCACCACTTCCACGCCGGTTAATAATTCCGTCGTCTCGTTGGAGACAACGATCGTATAGATGAGTTCTTCTCCAACAGTTGCAGGATCCGGCCCTGCAAACTTCGATATCATTAACTCAAGTATCGGCTCTTCGATAACTAGAGTTTCGGTAGTAGAGGATTGTGGCGCAGTCTCATCTGAAAACGTCGTTGCCGTGTTCAAGACTGTACCTGTGACCGTTGGGATGACGACGATAAAAATGACCACAGTCTCTCCCGGAGCAAGTGAACCAATCTCATTCGTAATTGTCGTGCCATCGAACGAAATCGTCCCTTGATCCGATTCAGCGGATACAAAGGTGGTTCCTACTGGAAGCGGATCATTCATAACAACATTGGTCGCTGTGCTTCCTCCAATATTGGAGACAAAGATAATATAAACGAGTTCTGAATTTACGGCGACGATTGGGGGAAAGTCCAGCTTCTCAATTTCTAGAATTGGAGGTGGCAGAGGATTTACGGTGTTGACTGCGGTTGAGGAGATGATGCCGGTCTGATTGGCTTGGGCTGAAGCTGTATTGGATATGAGTCCAGCCGCTGTTGCCAGTACGGTAATATTGACGGTAACACTCTGACCAACCGGGATCGTCCCGATATCTACGGTAACCGTTCCAGCAGCAAACGATGCCGAACCTTGCGTAGTTTGAACCGATTGAAACGAAACACCAGCTGGTAGCGGGTCAGTAAGTACAGTGTTCACAAGCGGGGAGTCTCCATCGTTGCTGACGACAATGGTATATACGATCTCTTCTCCAACGGTGACTGTATCAGGAAAAGAGGTCTTCTCCAGCAGCAGCGTCGGTGGAATATTGTCAATTTGAATCGCCAGCAGATTGACAGTATATCCGTCGCCATTCGTTCCGAATTGAAGGGCCGCAGAAGTTTGCCCATTCACGAGACTATTGGAAATACTTACGTTGGAAATATCCCATCCTTGGCGATTTCCTTCAATGATATTTGTCCCCGGCTGACCAGGTATCGGATTGCGATCACCGAATGTGGCAGTCGGGTTGATATTTCCATTATCATCATAGATTAGCGATTGGAAAAAGTTATTCGTAAACCCTGCTGGCTGCGGGATTGTAGTAAGGCTGGCCAGATTGGGACCGAATCGTACAAAGTCGCCTGTAATAGAAGCGTCTCCTTCTTGCGCGCTAACCAGCAGTCGCCCATTAATAGGCCCGAATGAAGGGGTTTGGAAGTTCCCAATCATTTCATTCACTGGCGGAGATATAGCTTGAATCGGCACATTTCCGACATATAAATTCATGCTGCGGAAAGGTAATGAAGGATTCACGTATACGACCCCGAGTGACCACCCGGCAAAGCTAGTCGTACGCGGATCCGGAACCAGTGTTCCAACGATTTTGCCAGCCCCGTATGTGCCCGCACCTCCTGCGGCTACAAGCGCCGTTACGTTCGCAGATCGCACATAACCTAAATCGCCTTCAGTATTAACCGCGTAATTGAAGAACGTCTCTGGCTGAATATTGAACATTCCTGCTGGTGTACTGAATCTGACCGGGTCATTCAAACGGGCCGATAAATCCTCGCCGCCTGGTGTATTGATCAAATATGTCCCGCCCCATACCAATTCAGCGTATACAACTGTACTTCCAGGAGGGAGGACGAGCGAATTTGTTGAGAAATTTATCATATACATATTCGTCGTTCCCCCGCCAGTCGCAGGACTGGACGGAACCGTTCCGCACACCGAGTTCGGATCATTGATAATAAAGGAGCCGATCGCATCAGCCGTACCCGGTGTACAAGCAGGAGAAAATCTAGAGGCGCGGCTGATCCCTAGAGAATTCCCAGTGAACGTAATCGCACCTCTTGTTATCGTACTGAAGCGCAATATAAATGGCATTGTCTACACATCCTTACAGCATACGTGATCGTGTGATCATTATATTCTGTACGTGCGCTGATAGTTCATTGACCCGATGTAGGCTTATCCACCCGTCCAAGTCCCTAAATGAGGGGCAATCATTGATTACAACTGAAAAATTATTTACAAATGCAAATACATTTCATATTGCTCGAGCTCATTTCGATTGAATCCATGCTTAGATACAAAACCTTCTAGATAATGATTATTCGCAAAAGAAACCGATACTCGCTCTGGCTGCTTCTCTCTTATCATGGTCATAAGCATATCGGCAGCAATCCCCTGATTTCGATATTCAACATCAACATAGAGAAAACTAACCTTGCCACTATCATTCATACATAAACTTGCAATGACCTTATCGTCTTTATAAGCTGTGACATAGTTATTGGTGTCAGACAACCTCATGTAATCCAAATCATTCTGCCAATTGATATGCGGGATGCGCCAATTATGCACATGCCGCTCAAAACATTCGAACGGAATTGGCTTAATTTCATGCCCCTCAAGATTTCTGCCCAGCATACTAGCTGGATGATTCAAGGTAAAATAGCTAAGATCGTATACTTTGGAGTAGCCTTTCTTTTTATAGAATTGAATCGCTCTGTCATTCCCAACAATGACTTCAAGGAACAGCTGCCCACAACCGCACTCCACTGCTCTAGCCTTGTGTAGCTCGAACAATTTTGAGCTCACTCCGATTCCACGATAATCAGGATGGATTGCAAGTGCTCCACAGCGCATCGTTAGTATGCCTTCATATCTCTTCAATCCGCCTAGTATCAGTCCGACTGGGCGTTCCCCATCCATCGCAATATAGGAATTCTCCAACTGGTTGCCTTCAACGCCAAAGAAACGAGTCTTGAACATCTCCTCGGAGATTTCCATATTCACGATATAATCAGAAAAGCCAACTGTAAACGCTTCATAAATGTTTGAAATATCTACTTCTGAACATGCAAGATACTTTACCATTTGCCATCATCCTCCAGTTCATTCCTCTCGGGACATATCTTACTCCACACAAAGAAAAGAAATCAACCAAAAGGTTGATTTCAAGGTAGCTCAATCTAACTTAGCTCAATGTAAAGTTGCAGGGGCAGACCTCTGCTGCCTCGCAGAGATGGAGGCGGGATTGGTATGCTTAAGTATGAAGGCAATTTGCCCTGCATGAAGACTGGTATGATACAACAGGCGTCCAACCGCTTGTAGCGGTGTGATCGTTCCCATTGGCGACTTCACCGGAACATGCCATGCTTGTTCGGGCAGCGTACACATCGCTTGACGAATATGATGTTGCGAATGTTGAATCAATTGCAGCATGTCAAGTATGCTTGTATATCGATTCGGATCGCCTGACGGCCCTCGACTCGTTCGAATTTCCATATCCGCAGGCAACTCTTGGCCAAAGTACCACTCTGTGAATAAATATTCCACCTCTGCATTGTGTCTAATCATGTAGCCAATTGTGGCACTTCCCACTCCATAACTCAATTCATCATCAGTCAGTTCCTGCACCATCTGATAGAACCGTTCTTGGATTGTATCCCATATGACCGATACCGTATCGTACGTCATTCCTTCATCTCCCTCCTAGGTTGTTGGTTCAGACTGTTGATGCCCATCTCTTGCAACATGATCGAAGCGCAATGCTTCCAAATCAATATCGTAGGCTTGGCCAAACCCAGCAACATATCGTCCTTCTGTAGGTGTCAGTTCAAACAATGAGAAATCAAGTCCTCTTAGCATCTGAATTAGACTTGATCCAAACGACGCTTCAAACTCAGCAAATATGTCCTCATTCGCCTCATTGTCCAGCTTCGCCGCTTGACATGCGAAGCGAGCACGTTGTCTAGCGAACATGTTTCCGGTCTTGGACTCATCTTCAATCATGAGAACATCTACACACGGATTATGCTCAAGATACCGATAATGCTGGGCACTTTTACTCAAATAAATATACAGCTTGCCATCCTTCCGCACATAGGGAGCGTATGAGCCAAACGGAGAGCCATCTTCGGCAATTGTGCTGAGCACTACAGATTGAACACTATCAATAAAATTCATATATTTTTGTTTCATTTTGTCATTATCCTGTTGCTTCATTCCCATTCCTCGCTTCCTTATTCCATTTATTCAACACATGTATTCGTGGATGTTCTCGATCCGGTAAATACTGAATATCTGTATCTACCCCATATACACTGCGAATCAACTCTGATGTAAATACCGTACCCGGGGTCCCACAAATGCGGATTCCCCCGCTCTGAATAACACATACTCGGTCACTGTAGGCACTGGCATGGTTCAAGTCATGCAGCACCATAATGACAGTTAGATTCAGATCACGATTTAGTTTGCGAACCAATTCCAAAACCTCAAGCTGATGCGCGATATCGAGAAAAGTCGTTGGTTCATCCAACAACAGCACTTTCGGCCGCTGGGCCAGCGCCATTGCAATCCATGCGCGCTGCGCCTCTCCACCTGACAAGGATACAACCGTTCTCTCCTTATAGGAGGTCATCCCCGTTAGCTCCATTGCCCAGCAGATAATCTCCTTGTCCTCATCATTCATCCGTTCATACCATTTCTTATGGGGCATTCGCCCATATCCAACCAGCTCTTCTACAGTCATATCCGACGGGCTTGAATTGGATTGGCACAACATGCACATGATCTGCGACAACTGTTTCGAACTGAACTGCTGCAATTCCTCATTCGCAATACAAATTCGCCCACTATCACAGGGAATTAATCGAGTAATTGCCTTCAGAACAGTAGACTTGCCCGACCCGTTAGGGCCGATGATCGTAAGCACCTCGCCTTCATTCACATCAAGCGAGAAATCGTGCACAATCTGCTTGTTCCCATAACGAATATTCAGTGATGACAGATGCAGCATCGGTCAGGCATCCCCTTTCCGCATCAAATATAAGAAGTATGGCCCTCCTACCATGGCCATGACAATTCCTGCGGGAATCTCTACAGGACTAAAGATTGTCCGACCAATGGTATCAGCGATGAGAAGCACCATTGAACCAAGAACAAGACTAAGAGGAAGACGATAACGATAGTCAGAGCCGATTAGTATTCTAGCAATGTGCGGCACAAGCAGGCCTACAAACCCAACAAGTCCGACCGTGGACACGGATATCGCTGCTAGATAGACCGCAATAAAAGAAAGCAGGATTCGAATATGTGTCAGATTAAGGCCTAAATTGTGTGCCACCTGCTCGCCCAATCGCAAAATATTCGCATGTCGTATACATAGCAGTGCTGCTGCCCATCCTATCAACGAATACGGAAGAATGACGAGTACATCCGCCATGCTGGTACTGGATAAACTCCCGTTCAACCATTGCAGAGCTGCAGGAAGCCTGTCGCTATACAAGATGGAGAGCAGTCCAATCATTCCTCCAAATACTGCATTCACAGCTACCCCAGACAAAATGATGCGCACAGGTGTTAAACCGAAGTGCTTTTTCCATGCGAGTCCATAAACCATAAGCGCTGCAATACTGCCTCCAACAATTGCCGCGAGCGGAACCATCGAATAATACCCAGGAATAACAAGCATAATGAACAGTACCGTTACTGCCGCACCACTTGATACTCCGGTGAGTCCTGGATCTGCAAGCGGATTAAGCACCACTGCCTGCATGAGTGCGCCTGAGGCGGCCAGATTAGCACCAATACATAACGCCATCAGCACCCTCGGAATGCGAATATCCCACAATATCGTATTGGCGACATCATTCCCGTATCCGAGTACAGCATCTAGCGTTTCCTTCATACTGAACTGCACGCTCCCAATCCCAATAGAGAGCAGCGTCAGAATGGCAAGCAGAGCAACAGCTAGAAGCAGCAGGATATATTTATGTCGTGACGTACTCTTCTTCACTCCGCAAGAACCCCTTATTCACCAAATAGAATGTGTGCCATATCTTTATAGGCTGCAGGCGCCTTGACTATAGACGCAATACCGTACAATTTGGAATCAAGAGCCTTCAATTTTCCTTTTTTAAAGGCATTCATTTTTTCCCAAGCGCCATTCTTCTTCACGTCATCCTCAAATTTCTTGGCAACCGCATTCGGATCGCCGTGCGCGACCAGCAAGATGGCATCAGGATTTGCAGCTATCACACTCTCCATATTGAGCGGTACATAGTCCTCTGACTTCTTCATGACGTCAGACAATACATTTGTAGCACCCAAATTGCGAGCAATACTTCCGGCGAATGTATTGTCATTCATTAGCATTAAGGCTTCAGCTGAACCAAACAGAATCATTACCTTTGGTGCAGGCTTGCCCTTCACGGAATCAAGTACCGTCTGCTCCTCATGCTGAATCTTCTCCAGATAAGCATTTGCCCTGGCTTCTCGGCCGAACACACGTCCTAGTACAGTCGTTGATAATTTCAACTGTTCTAACGAATCTGCCGGCAAATAAGCCGTAGGCAATGACGCTGGCTTCAACTTCTTCTCAATGCTGTCTTTAATAGACATTGGGCTTACGATTACATCTGGCTGCAGTTTAGCGATTTGCTCGAGATCAGGCTGGTGTGAAGAACCTACACGGGGGACGTTATCAAATGCTTCTGGCAGTTTATTGCTTGACTTAGGGACACCAGCTGGCGTTACCCCGATTTCGTTCAAAATCTCTGTAATGGAGACTGATAATGTCACTATCTTCTCTGGCTGCTTCGTCCCGAATTGCTTCAAGAGCTTCTCTACTTCTGGGTCTTCTTCCGGCTTCTTATCAACATGATTTGGCGAGTCTTGACCTGAATTTGTTGTCGACGCAGCCGTAGGTATCGAACCTGCCTCCTTCGACTCCCCCTTCGCATTCCCGCAAGCGGCAAGCACGACGATCATGAGTGCGATGACCCCATATTTAATTACTTTCATTGATTATGTAAGCCTCCTTATTACCTTATGTATGAGAATGATTATCAATATTATGATAACGATTCTCATTATATAGATATTGATTCTCATTATCAATGATATTTTTAATCTGATTCTCATTTGATTATCATAAAGCTCGATATTTGCTGTAGTGGTGCGGGATTCACGGATCGAAGGAAGATTATGGACGCAAAAAGATATGCTATGCTGATTGCGAGTCAACTAGTCGGCTATCACATTTGTTTATCCATAAGGAGGATTACAACATGAACAACATCATGGCAACACGAATGGGAAAAACTCTACTCAGCATCGGAATATGCGCAACGCTCGCCTTGTCGGGTAGCATTGTTAGTGACGCTGCAGTCATGAAGGTGGAAGCAGCATCCTCTACTTCCGTAGCAAATAAAGTGATTCAAACAGGCAAGAAATATATGGGAATCCCTTATGTATTTGGTGCAAAATCAGGAAGAACGAGTGCTTTCGATTGCTCTTCCTTTACACAATATATCTTCAAAAAGCATGGGATTAAACTACCACGCTCTTCCAGAGAGCAATCGCGAGTGGGTACGAAAGTCTCTAAGAGTCAATTGAAGGCGGGAGACCTTATCTTCTCTGACACGAATCGTGATGGCATCATCAATCACGTATCGGTATATATGGGCAATAACAAGGTCATCCACACGTATAAGAAAGGTGTAGGAGTGACGATTTCCAACTTTAAAGGCAGCGCGTGGGACAAGACCTTTAAAACAGCACGTCGTGTGATTAAATAAGCGTGAATTGGACGAGCACTTCCTAACATTCAGTTGTTAAGTAAAAGAAATTATTGAAGCAGAATAAATAGAGGAGCCCGTATCATTCGGATATGAGCTCTTCTTCTTTTTACCCTTCCGAGGAATGAATAAGGATAACGAAGAATATATTGTCCTCTCCAACTTCTCCCCCTGACCTATTTACTGCAGTTTCCACTCCTCATTATCGGTTCGATATATGTTATATCCGATCGGATCACACTGCAGCAGCAGCGCTTATGAACTAGTGGTGATATGTCGGTGCATAGAACGATTATTTATTGTACAATATAAGAAACTCTACCTGACGTATGGGCAAACCTAACCGATGAACGAATGCTTCTAGATTGGTTCAATACGGTTTGAACGCCTAGGCTCATGTGAACGCGTCAAGTTCTGTTTCTATTATGACCTCATTCTTAGATACGTTGCGTATACGAAGTGTCGAGGTCATCCATCCCACACATAGGAAGGAGAAACATCAATGAACAAGGAACAAGTGGAACGAATTCATACGGGAGAGGGTTTTATTGCAGCATTGGATCAGAGTGGCGGTAGCACGCCGAAGGCTCTGCTGCAATATGGGGTTACAGAAGATCGTTACTCCAATGACGAGGAAATGTTCGAGCAGGTTCACGAGATGCGCACACGCATAATTACGAGCACAGCATTTGATTCGAAGTACATATTGGGGGCCATCTTATTTGAGAATACGATGGATCGGACGATCGATGGACAGTTTACCGCAGATTATTTGTGGGAAAAGAAAGGCATCGTACCTTTTTTGAAGGTGGACAAAGGATTGGCTGATCTTGAACAGGGTGTTCAACTGATGAAGCCTATGCCTGATCTGAACGACCTACTGAAGCGTGCAGTCAAGAAGCATATTTTCGGCACGAAGATGCGCTCAGTCATTAAGGAAGCGAACGCAGAAGGAATACGTAAAGTAGTCGAACAGCAATTCGAAGTCGGCATGCAGATTTGGTCTATGGGTCTTGTCCCAATTATTGAACCTGAAGTCGACATCTATAGCAAGGACAAGCAGCAATCAGAACAACTATTGAAGGATGAGCTTCTGAAGCAATTGAATGCGCTTGGCGAAGACGTAAGAGTCATGCTGAAGCTGTCCATCCCTACTGTCGATAATTTCTATCGTGAATTGATTGAAGATCCGCATGTGCTCCGCGTTGTAGCCTTGTCAGGCGGATACGATCAAGATGAGGCGAATGAAAGACTGGCTCGCAATCATGGACTCATTGCCAGCTTCTCACGCGCCTTGTCGGTAGGATTAACAGCGCAGCAGACAGCTGAGGAATTCGATGAGACTCTGTCCCGCTCTATTCATTCCATCTACGAAGCCTCCATTAGCTAACACAAATGCTTGCATGACGGACATCTCAATTAGCAGTGGACAGTCATGTGTGTAAATATGAAAGGAACTCCCGTGAATGCAGCCATTCACGGGAGTTTTTTGTTTACTTAACCCTTAACTATCCCGCCGGTACAAGATGAGATCCGATATATAGACGCAAGGATTGTTCGTATTCCATTCACTTAGTAGATTGAGTGGTACCTTCTAATGAACACAGCTGATTACTTGTTAGAAAGGCTTCAATCGTAGGACTCACCGTTCGATAGACCAGACTGATGGGACGACTTGTCGCCTGCTTCAATGGTCTGATCGCGATCTGCTCATTGGACTGAAACAACAGCTTTGGCCCAATGGTAACACCGATCTCTTGGGATACCATATTCATAATCGTGTTACAATGCAGGACTTCCATCAGCACATTTGGCGTCACCCCATGATTGGACAGACACTCCATCACCTGTGAATGATAGGACGCCAGAGGCATGATGAAATCGACACCCTCAAGCTGCGAGATATCGATTGTGTCCAGCTGTGCAAGTGGGTGCTTCGGCGACATACCGATGACAAGCTCATCTTCAAGAATGAATACTTGATGCAGATCTTGGTTCTGTCCCGCATTCATCATAAATCCAATATCCACAGTTCCCTTTCGAATCCATTCTTGAACTTCTTCATACGTTCCCTCAAATAAAATCACTTTCACACGCGGATGATGTTTTTTGATTTGTGCAATCATCGGTGGCAGCAATTGTGACGCTGCACTTGTAAAAGCACCAATTCTAAGCAAACCTTCAAGCTGGTTGTTCTCTAGCGATACTTCCTCGCGAATAATTGCTTCGCTGCGCAGAATTTGCATCATATGCGGAATAAGACGATCTGCTAACACCGTCGTACTAATCTTAGCTTGCTTGCCTCGATTCAGCAGCGCATGACCAAGCTCCTTCTCCAAACTCGCAATCGCATGGCTAACCGCAGACTGAGTCATATTCAACTGCTCAGCAGCCTTCGTGAAATTCCCCTGCTCCACTACCTTCATGAACACTTCATAGCGCGCCAATGTCATGAGTTATCCTCATACCTTTCATGCCAAACATTAATTTCACTAATATAAGTATACTCGATACAATACATTCAGAACAGATGCTTGCTCTTACAGCGATCCATGTGTTTCATGCATATTATCATAAGGTTGGTGATCATCTTGAGAAACATTACACTTCTACTATTCGGCATGTTCGCCTTAGGTGCTGATGCCTATGTGATGGCCGGAATACTCCCCCTTATCGCAGGAGACTTCAACATTTCTATTGGTGCAGCTGGACAATCAGTCAGTACGTTCACCCTATGCTATGCCATCGCAGCTCCATTCTTTGCAGCTATCTTAAGTCGAGCAAATACGAAACATATTTTACTTGCTGCATTATCGCTCTTTACATTGGCCAATATCATGACTGCGATTACGCATCATTTTGGCGTATTGCTAATATCTAGGGGAATAGCTGGAATCGGAGCGGGGTTATATTCGCCATTGGCATCCTCTGCGGCCGTTCATCTTGCTCCTGAAGGGCAGCGAGGTCGAGCCTTAAGTTTGATCTTGTTTGGCATGAGTGCTGGAACGGTAATCGGCGTGCCGTTAGGGATTTATATTTCTTCCTTGTATAATTGGCGATTGACAATGTGGTTTATTGTAATTGTCGGTCTCTTGGGCATAATGGCACTAGCGAGTCAGTTTCCTACAATTCAGAGCAATAGCTTGCCGACGTTGAGCGATAGATTGTCGCTGTTCCAAAATAAGCAAATCACGCTCGTAATGCTTGTTACGGCGATTTTAAGCTTTTGCAGCCTAGGATTATATACGTATTTGGATCGAATCATCGCCGCATTCGAATATGAGCAATCGATTTGGTTCATTTGGATGTGGGGGCTGGGCGGAATCGCCGGAAGCTTCTTGATTGGCTCAATTATGGATCGATATAAGCGTCCGCGAACGATTATGCTTATTCTGATCATCCTGCTAATGATGTCCATGATGCTCATGGGTAGTGTTCATCAAAACGCAGCAAGTCTCGCATTCTTGCTCATACTGTGGGGTGCAGCGGGTTGGGCATCCATAGCTGCCCAGCAGAAAACACTTGTTGAAATCAGCCCAAGCCACGCGACAATCTCTATCGCACTGCTTAGCTCAATGAACTATTTGGCGGGATCTGTCGGTACAATGACCTTCGGTGCCTTGCTTGAGCGGAATGCAGATCCTGCCAATCTCCCCTATCTCGCAGGAATGGTTCTCGTCGCTGGATTCTTGCTTCAATGCTTCTTCATGCACAAGGCACGTACCAGTAGAATCCGCACATCAACATAAGGCGCTTACTACAAAAAAAGGATGGACTTCATAATGAAGCCCATCCTTCTTTCTATCATTCCGATAAATTGCGTACATTCGCTTCGTGATGCGGTTTGTCCACAATACGGCTTTTGCTGTCCTTGTCCTGAACCGGAACAATGCCGAATGCAATCCATGACCACGAAGTAACACGCGAAATCATATATACGATGAACCAAGAACCAATGAAGGCAAATATCCAGCCGCCTGCAATATACAGTGCATACTCGAGCATATTTCCCTTAATCCCTATTTTCCGATAAATAAAGAGCAGGAACGGATGCAGCAAATATATGCCGAATGAGCATGCTCCGATGGAAGTCACCCAGGAAGATACTTTTCTTCCACAACGGTAAAATAGAACAAATGAGATTTGAATCAAAATGATGCACGACAATAAGGAATGAATATACCAAACGAGCTCATACCACAAGGTGTTGACGAATATCTTGCCAACATTCGCGCGATAAAACATGTATGCATGATAGATTCCAAGCCCAATCCACACACTCCATAAGACGACCCAGCCTGCGATTTGCTTATATCCCTTCGACAAGTGAACAAGCCAATTCCGGATCGATTCGTAATGCATAGCGATCCATGCCCCGAATATGAAGTATGACAGATAGGAGATTGCCAGATTCCCTCTTGGGATTTGCCAACCATACTTATTAACAATGATAAATCCCCATTGGAGCAGTGCAGCTGCCAGGAACATGAGCGGCACAGTCCGACGCATCTTTTGGAATACAGCCAGCAATAACGGAAACAATATATAAAACTGAACCATAATAATTATGTAATAGAGGTGCGTATACGCCCTGCCGCCGAACAGAGCTTTTATAAAGTCATATGCCACCGCCCACGATAGATCGAATAACATGTCGCTGCGATAGAGCTTCAATAAATAATAGAAGGCGGAAAAAACAAGGTATGGTACTAATATGTACAGTAATCGTTTCCGGTAAAACTGTCGTATCGTTCCTCCGCTTAACGGCTTGTCCGCATAATTATAAAACAATACGAACCCACTTAAAAAAATAAAAACGGGTACGGCAAATTTACTAAAGGTATTTATCAATAAGTAAAGCGGGTATGCCCGACTGCCGATTGTCGCTGCCAGCGCTTCCGATGTCGCATGGATCGCCAGCACCGCCATGATAGCAAGTGCCCGATATGCATCGAGCTCTTGTATTCGTTCTCTCTTTGTCACGTATTTACAACTCCTCATTTGAGTTTTCTTATCATACGAAAAGTGCTCCTCACCATATCTAACAATCGAAAAGCCAAAAATGTGACATTGACAAAAAAATTTTTTATATAAAAATTGTAGCACAAAAAAAGACCGAGTGCGGGAACATTTCGTCCCTGCTCTCGATCTTCTTCTGAACATTTACTTTTGCTGCTTGGTTTCCCGCGACCTATCCAATATCTCTTGTCCCTTGATTTGAAGCTCAGCAACCGCCTCATCCAGTGTTTTCTCTTTTTCAATCACAGAATTTAATGCATCCGACAGTAAAGCATCAAATTCGGAATGGAATCCTGCCGGAATACTCTTTTTATCAGACACTCCACTGACTTGCATTGGCTTTAACAGATAGAACGCATCCGTTTCCCGCCCTCTAAAATCCTTGAAATAGTCTGACCGCGTGGGGAGCGTATCGTTCATTGCCTTCCCAGCGACCTGTGCCATTTCCGGCCCGTTCACGAACTTGACGAATTCCCAAGCCGCCCGCTTGTTGGGAGAATCTACAGATATGGCATAGATCTCCGACAATTTCACGTAAGCCGATTCATCGGGCTTAGCAGGATTAACAGGCGCGGCTGCAACGCCCCAGTCGATCTCCGGTGTCTTCGAGTAGTAGGGAATATCCCGCAAGAAGGAAGCAAACCACGGCGCTTGAATCGTCATTGCAGCTTGACCCATGTAGAACATCTCGTTAGATCGGCTGTACTGCTTCAAGTAGTCTCTATGTTTCTCATAGTCGGCGTCATCGTATCCATCAAGCTGTTCGCCTTCCTTCATTGGAGGAGGAGCATAAGCCGCATGATTGCGGACTGCATCTGCCGTCATCTTCATCGCTTCTTTCCAACCATCCGAATCGATCAACAGCTTGCCTGACTTCGCGTCAACTAGCTTAAGTGCCGATGCAGCAGCGATATCATACATCAAACTTGCTGGCCCTTTCGTTTGATACAAACCAAACACTTGCTTCTTTCCTGATTCAACGCTCGCAAATCTCTCTGCCAGATCAAGAAGCTCCTTCCACGTCATTTTCCCGTTTGGCGGCTCAATTTGATACTTCTTGAACAAATTGCGATTATAATAGATGACGTTTGTCTCAAAGGATGGAGTAAGCCCGTATAGCTTTCCGTTCCCTTTTGCCCGCAGCCTATCAATAAGTCCAGGCATGAATCCGTCCAGCTTGTATTGATCCTGGCTAATAGCCGGTTCAATGTCATACAACTTTCCTTCTTGAGCGAAGGCCTCAAACATGCTTTCATTCAAAAACAGCACGTCCGGCTTGTATTTATCGAGCAGCTTTTTCTTTTCCTCTGTCAAATTGAATGCCTCGTTTTTTTCTGCTTCGTCAAATAATTCTGCTTCACTGATAACCTCAATGTCGATATCAGGGTTCATCATTTTAAAGAAGTTCCCATAATCACTATAAAATCGATCTTCATCTTGATAGACGACCCTGATTTTCCCCTTGCCGTCCTTTAATGGCGCAAGCTCTGATCGTTCTCCAAAGCAACCGCTTAAGAGTGATATGATCGTCAACAGCATAATGACGGTCTTTCCATTTTTCAACACGTACTACACGCTCCCTATTTTGCCTTGTCTTTGTTTGCAGATTCTCGTACTTTCATTAGCAATTCCTGTGCCTTCTCCTCAAGAGCAGCTGCTGCCTCATCAACTGTTTTCTCGTTCGCGACGACGGCATCCAGCTCCACACGCAGCAGCTTATCGAATGATGGGAAGAACTCGGATGGGATACGCTCATCTCTCTCAATGTTGTTCTCCGCCCTGATCTTTGGCGTATAGTACGGATCCGTACTTCTGCCCTTTATGTCCTTCATATAGCCGTTGCGCGAAGGAAGCTGGCCCTTCAGTGTACGAGAGCGGGCCTGCGCCATTTCCGGGCCATTTACGAACTTGACGAATTCCCAGGCTGCACGCTTGTTGGCTGAATCGGCTGCAACTGCATAGATGAATTCAAAGTCGATACTTGAAGAATCCATTGCAGGATCTATTGGCGCCGTAACTACACCCCAATCTTTCTTGTTATTGATAAGCTCCAGGGATGTGTAAGCATTGCTTATCATCATCGCAGCTTGATCATTATAAAAATAACTTTTTTGCGAATAAATCTGGCCTTCCGGATGGAAAAATACCGTTTTGCTACGCATCGCATCTGTTGTCTGCTTGATCGCTTTTTTCCAGCCCTCAGTGTTCAGAATCACCTTCTCTCCCTTCGGATCGAACAGTCTCAATCCAGAGGTATCGGCGATTCTGAACAAGAAGTAGCGTAAGCTTCCTATCCATTCGTAGTACCCGTGCACCTTACTCTCGCCGCTTCCGATATTGGCAAATCTTGCAGACAAATCAAGCACTTCCTGCCAGGTCATATTATTCTTCGGCGGTTCGATGTGATGCTCTTTGAACAATGCTGCGTTATAGTATAAAGCCTGTCGATCTATATAAGGAGCAAGCCCATATAACTTGCCGTTGCCTAAGCTTTTCATTCTATCGATGACCCCCGGCAAAAAGCCCTCCATATCATAGTCGTCCTGCCGGATTACATCCTCTAACTCATACAACATGCCATTTTTCGCAAATAACGGAAACATATCCGTGCCCATCCTTAATACGTCAGCACCGGAGTTTTCTAGCAGTTTCTTCATTTCCGCATCCCAATCTTCTCCATTAATCGAAGAGCCGAGATTTTTGAGTATCTGAGTCTGCGGAATGACTTCGACTTCAATTTCAGGATATTTCATATGAAAATACTTACCATAATCTCGGTAGAAGGCATCCTCATCCTGATAAAGCACCTTGATTTTGCTAGGCTGCAATGGCTCCAGCACTTCCTTCTTGCCCAAGCAACCGCTCATTAAGGAGACGATCGTCAACAGCAGAATTGCAACTTTCCATCTATGATGCATATTTTTCTAGCTCCTTTTTTTGATTAAACCTGTACGTAGTAGCGAACCCTTTGCTTCTTCTATTGTGAAATGTAAGCATAGATAGCTTGTGAAGCCTTTTTAAGGCTTCTTCTCCGCTGCTTCGCGCGCTTTTAGGAGTACCTCTTGCCCCTTGATCTCCAGCTCGGCTAACGCTTCGTCCACTGATTTCTTATTATCAATAACGGCTTGCATCTCTTCCTGCAGCGGCTTATCGAACAATCGGAAGAAGATATCTGGAACATGCTCATTCATCCATAACGTGTTCCCCTGCTTGACCTTCAGCAGATAGAATGCCTCCATGCTCTTGCCGTCGATCTCCTTTGCATAGCCAGTACGTGACGGGAGTGAACCGTTTATTGTTCTTGAACGAGATTGGGCCATTTCCTCCCCATTCACGAACTTGACGAATTCCCAGGCTGCACGCTTATTCGGCGAGTCGGCTGCAATTGCAGCGATTTCGAAAAGAGAAATTGATTGCGATGGCTCCGCAGGATCAATTGGCACCGTGACTGCGCCCCAATCTATCGGCTTTTCTCCCTCCACATAAGTAGGTCGCTGCTTCAATTCCATCATTACGAAAGCATTCGCAACCATCATTGCGGCTTTCCCTTCGAAAAAATAGCTTTTTTGCGTATACGTTTGACTCTCAGGATGGAAAAATACCGATTTATTGCGTACCGCACCCACTGCCAGCTTCATTGCATCTTTCCAGCCCTCTGAATTTAGAAGCACCTTCTCTCCCTTTGGATCGAACAGTCTTAAGCCGGATGTATCAGCGATTTGATACATCAGCCTGCCAGGATCTCCGAAGTATTCATACAAGCCGTACACCTTATTGCCGCCAGCACCGACATTAGAAAATCTCGCGGCTAAATCAAATAGTTCCTGCCAGGTCATGTTGTTCCTCGGTGATTCGATTTGATGCTCCTTAAATAAGGCCTTGTTATAATATAAAACCTCCCTGTTGAAGGATGGCGCCAGTCCGTACAGCTTCCCGTTGCCCAAACTTTTGATCTTGTCCAGCAATCCCGGCATAAATCCATCCACATCAAAGTCATCTTGGCGGATCGCGTCCTCCAAATCATACAGCTTGCCATCCTGGGCAAAGATCTTGAATACATAATCGTCCAGTAAAAATACATCCGCGCCCGAGTTCTCCAGCAGCTTCTTTTTTTCTACAAAATAGTCATCCGCATTAATGATTTTCCCAAGCTTTTTCAGCACCTGCATCTCGGGAATAACCTCGACCTCAATTTGCGGATATTTCATATGAAAATACTTCCCGTAATCGCGGTAGAAGGCGTCCTCATCCCGGTAGACCACCTTGATTTTGCTTGGCTGCAGCGGTTCCAGCACTTCCTTCTTGCCCAAGCAACCGCTCATTAAGGAAACGATCGTTAGCAGCAGGATCGTTATTTTCCATTTGTGATGCACGTTTTCTCACCCGTTTCCTTACTTATGACTTTCCTTTTGTTTTCTGCTTTGCTTCTTCTTGCAATTTGGATAATAGCTCCTGTCCCTTTATCTCCAAGGCGGCAGCCGCTTCATCTACTGACTTCTTGTGATCGATAACGGCCTGAAGCTCTTCCTCCAGCGTCTTATAGAACTTCCCGAAGAAAGGAAATGGGACATAGTCATTCATCCAGACGCTGTTGTGCTGAGTCTTCAGCATATAGAACGGTTCCATGCTCTTGCCCTTGAATTCCTTCAAATAACCGGTACGTGAAGGTAAATTACCAGTCATCGTCCGTGATCGGGCATGAGCCATTTCTGATCCGCTTGTAAACTTGACGAATTCCCAAGCAGCGCGCTTGTTGGTCGAATTCGCAGAAACCGCAAAAAGCGGATAAAAGGAAACATTCGTCGATTCCACCCCAGGCTCAATTGGGACAGTGACGACCTCCCAATCTACCGGCTCGTCCTCATTAAATCTAACGGCATATGTAGCAGGTGGGCCGAATATAGTCATCGCAGCCACACCATCATCAAAAAAGTCGCTTTTTGACGAATACATCTGATCTTCTGAACGGAAATAAACCGCATTGTTGCGTACAGCATCCACAGCCATTTTCATTGCTTTTTTCCATCCATCCGAATTGATAAGCACCTTCTTCCCCTTCGGATCGAAGAACTTTAAGCCGGAAGTATCGGCGATATCGAACATCAAATTGCCTGCATGGCCATTCGAAAAGTACAAGCCATGCACAGGACGGTTTCCATTTTTAACATTAGAAAATCTCGCTGCTAATTGCAGCACCTCTTCCCAGGTCATCTTGTTCGTCGGCGGATCAATTTGATTTTCCTTGAACAATTTTGTGTTATAGTACAGAGCTCCAATGCTTACTTGTGGAGCCAGCCCATACAGCTTCCCGTTGCCCAGGTTTTTGATCGAATCGATAAGTCCCGGCATAAACTCCTCGATATTATAGCCGTCCTGCCGGATGGCTTCCTCAAGATCATAAAGCTTCCCGTCGGTGGCGAACTGCTTGAACATTCCGCTGTCCAGCATATATACATCTGCGTCCGTTTTTTCGAGCAGCTTCTTTACTTCCGCCTCGTATTCATCCGCGCGGATCATTTTACCGAGATTTTTGAGCACCTGAACCTGTGGAATGACTTCGACTTCAATCTGCGGATATTTCATATTGAAGTACTTTCCGTAATCACGGTAAAATGCGTCTTCATCTTGGTAAATCACTTTGATCTTGCTTGGCTCAAGCGGTTGCAGCACTTCCTTCTTGCCGAAGCACCCGCCTATGAATGACATGATCAATACGAGTAGAATTGAAACTTTCCAAACTTTGTTCATATCTCTCCTTCTCCATCTCTGCTTTTTCCCCCGGGGTAGGAAACCGTTTTAGATTCACCCTCTCATGAGGCTTTCCTATATATAACAATCTGGATGATGTGAAATGTGACACATTGCGAAATTTACTAGTCAGAAAAGTATCCTTATCGGCGATCTGTGCACTTAACGCAAGTCAGCGGCACGTCATTCGGATGTTAATCGCAATAGGTACGCAATAAAAAAAATCCGTCAAAGTGTGAACTTTAACGGATTTTAGACATTCAGATTAGTTATTGTACAAATTTGGCATTCATATTGTAATTCTATTTTTAGACCAATAACGTCTATTGGCACAGCAATCATGCTGGGCCATCTGATAAAATATACACCGCGTTCTTATCGGCATCCAATGCTGCTCTCATTATCGTTTCTTTGCCTTTAACGAAACCGTAATCTTTATTTGTGTTGTCCCATTTCACTTCATATCCCGTAATATCGATATTGAATAATTCCTTGGCAAGCGGAGCGACCACTTCCTGTGCATCTTTTGCCGTAATCCTTTGGTCGGTCATTTCTTTTTTTCTTGTATGATGAAATACGTTCACAATCTTTCCCTTTATCGCATCCATCTCAAGAGATACTGCATTATCCTTAATTGACAACATATGATAATTTTCCCCGCTAGAAACAAGCAACGCCTCTGTTACATTCAAATCATGATCGAAAGCCGTTTTCATCGCTTTCGATGCCATTTCCTGCCATTTTGAATCGAGTTCTTTCTTGGCAAGCTTAATTGTAACCTCACTGACAAAATCTGTTCCACTCCTCCATACTGCCTGAAAACCTTTCCCTGTCAAAGCATACGCGAAATGATCTTTTAGTTTCTCCTTTTTTCCATCATAAGGCCGCATTAGAATCGCTTCTTTATCAAGGACGTATGTTTTCTTTGCGTATGCCTTTTTCAGTGCTTTCAGAACCTTCTCCTGAGTCTCTTTGCTGATTTTATCAAGTGGAACCGCTCCGTCTATCGACCATACTCCTCCTTTATCATTAAAGTAGACAGTGTACTTACCATCTACCGATGTAACCTTCGCCTCTGAACCGCCCAATGACTCGGCAACATTCTGCAGCTTAATCTCTTTTCCAGCAAATTGATTTACCGCTTTTTGCAATTTGACTGCCATCGTTTTGTCAATTTGAACCTTCTTATTATTCGTTTGCTCCTGCTCATGCGCTGCCTCTGCTCCTACAGGAATTGGGCCTGCCACTGTAACCAACATACTTGACACAATCATAGCCGCTAGAATTGTTTTGTTTACATTCATCTTATTTTCTCCTTAGTTTCATATGTAAACCTCCCTTTTATGCTAACATTGAGCATCTAATACTCAACTTAACATTCAATGAATAAAATTTAAGAATAAAATCAGAAATGAATTTTCACAATTCGTCATTTATTTGTTGTCTTTGCCGCGCAATCGTTTCTCTTGCGCTAGATCATGCGCGACCCGAAGCGCTTCTTGGCCCTTCGTCTGCAGTTCATTCACCGCCTCATCCACCGATTTCTTATTGTCAATGATGGATTGCAGCGCTTCGGACAACAATAGCCAGAAGGAACTGTTAAAGTCATCAGGGACATTCTTGTTGCCCCACAAAGCATCCAATGCGGACAGTTCCTTCAGCTTCAATGCATAGAATGCTTCCGTGCTTCTGCCGTCCAATTCCTTGAAATATTCCGGTCTGGAAGGAATGGTAGGGATCATGCCGACAGTCGTTCGAGCTGCCACCTTAGCCATTTCCGTGCCGTTTATAAATTTGACGAGTTCCCATGCGGCCTCCTTATTGCCGGAATCAGCTGCGATCGCATAAATTTCGTGAATGGTTATATTTCCGGTTTCATCGGGTGTCGCAGGATCGATCGGAGCTGTCACAACATCCCAATTGATTTTCTCGGCTTTCTTATTCCTTAAATGCGCCAAATCCCACGGCCTTCCCAGCTTCATTGCAGCCTTACCTGTGAAGAAGAGCCCTTTCTCCGGTTCAATGGGCTGCGGACCTTTATTAGCTGGTGGTATATACAGTGCCTTGCTTCGCACCGCATCCGTCGCCTGCTGGATGGCCACCTTCCAGCCCTCCGAGTTGATCAACAGCTGCTCTCCCTTCGTGTCGAACAGCCTCAAGCCTGTTGAGGAAGCAATTTCATACATCAGGCTGTCTGCTCCGCCATATTCTTGGGCTAGCGCATACAGATGCTTATCCGTACCGCCTGCATTCGATATGCTTGTCGCCAGTTCAAAAAATTCCCTCCAGCTCATTTGATTTCGAGGAGGTTCAATATTATGCTCCTTGAATATATCACGATTATAGTATAATACAGTGGTATCTATAGTGGGGGAGAGTCCATACAATGTCCCCTTGCCCATTGCTTTGAGCCTGTCGGTAAGACCTGGCATGAACCCTTCGATATCATAACGATCTCGCTTAATGACTCCATCAATTGCATACAGCTTCCCGCCTTGGGCAAATTCTTTGAACGATGTCTCATCCAGCAGCAATACATCGGGCTTATACTTGTCCAGCAGTTTCTGCGACTCTTTCTCAAAATCGAATTCAGGATCTCCGAACTTGGAGTACAACTCCGATTTACTCACTACTTCAACATCAATATCAGGTTGCTTCAGTTTGAACAATTGCCCATAATCTCGATAAAATGCCTCTTTATCCTGATAGACGACTCTAATTGTCCCTTTTACCTTATTGAAGGTCTCTACTTCCGATTCTCTACCAAAACAACCGCTTACTAATAACATGATGATGAGAAGCATTATCCCCATTTTCCAGCTAGTCCGCACTCGCAATTCCCTCTCTCCCTTGCTTCGTTATGTATATGGCTCTTCATATTCGGGAACCAGAATTGAGATTCCCTTACGATTTCTTCGCCGCCGTTTCACGCGCTTTTATTAATGCTTGCTGCCCCTTCATCTCCAGCTCTGCGAGGGCTTCATCTATCGTTTTCTGTTTATCAATGATCGCTTGCAATGCTTCTGCTAATAACGGGTCGAACAGGTCATAAAACCCGTGAGGAATGTTCTTGTCATCTAACAGTCCTTTTCCTTGTTTCGGCTTCAAGAGATAGAACGGTTCCGTGCTTCTGCCTTCTAAATCTTTAAAATAGCCTGTACGCGTAGGCAGCTTCCCGTTATTCCCCAGCGTCGCAACCTGAGCCATGTCCGTTCCATTTACGAATTGGATAAATTCCCATGCTGCCCGCTTATTTTCAGAATTTGCGGATATCGCATAAATTTCTGACAAATGCACATAGGCTGATTCATTCGGGCTGGCAGGATCGACCGGTGTCGTAACAATGCCCCAATCGATATTCGGCGTTTTTTCATACATCGGAACTTCTTTCAAACGAACAGAGAACCAGGACTCTTGAAATGTCATCGCGGCTTTTTCTTGATGAAAAGGCTCGTAATAGCAATCCATACGCTCATTGTTGGCGTCTTGCTCCGGGATGTATACGGACTTATTGCGGATCGCCTCCGTGGTCATTGTTACAGCTTCCTTCCAGCCCTCGGATTGAATAAGCAGTTTCTCTCCTTTGGCATCAACCAGTCGAAGCCCAGATCCAGCCGCAATATCATACACAAGCTTCTCGGGTTTCTCCGTTTGATACAGGCCATATGCCCCCTCTTTCGCGAATCTGCTGGCCAAGTCCAACAATTCTTTCCAGCTCATTTGATCTCGCGGCGGTTCGATATTGTATTGTTTGAACAGTCCACGATTGTAATACAACACAGGTGTTTCGAAATAAGGCGCCAATCCGAACAGCTTCCCGTTCCCCTTCTCTTTCAGCCTATCGATAAGCCCAGGCATGAATCCGTCAATATCATATTTATCCTGGTTGATGACCATATCGAGGTCATACAGCCTCCCATCCTGGGCAAAGGCTTCGAACATGCTCTCATTCAACAGCAATACATCAGGCTTATACTTCTCTATTACTCTCTTCTTTTCTTCATTTAATTCAAAGGAAGAATTCTGCTCGGATTGATCAAACAAATCATCCTGTGCGATGACTTCAACTTCAATATCCGGATATTTCATCAAAAATAAATTTCCATAATCCCGATTGAATGATTCCTCATCCTTATACACGATCTTAAGCTTCCCTTTGCCGTCTTTCAGCGGCGCCATTTCTGAATTTCCGCCAAAGCATCCACCCAATAGTGACGTGATTGTCAGCAATAGAAGTACTAGTTTATATTTTCTATGCATAATTCGCTCGCTTCCCCTTTTTATTGTCGTTCGTGACATGATGTATATGTGGAGTACGCTGCCTCATCGCTTCCTACCAACGATTCCTTATTTTCCGGTTTCGCTGCGTGCCTGCATCAGCACCCCTTGTCCTTTTTCCTCCAACACGGCGGCTGCTTCATCAATCGTTTTTCGATTCTCAATCACAGCCTGCATTTCTGCTCGCAGCGGCTCCACGAACAGGCGAAAAAAAGATTCCGGAACATGGTCATTCCCCCACTTTTGCGCTGTTTCCTTCACTTTTAGCATATAGAAGGCTTCTAGGCTTTTTCCGTCGTATTCCTTCAAAAATCCTGTCCGCGACGGCAATGTCCCGTTATATGTTTTGGAATTGGATTTCGCCATGTCTGCACCGTTTACGAACTTGACCAGCTCCCAAGCTGCCCTCTTATTGGAAGAAGCGGCTGATATGGCGAAGATTTCACGTGAAGATATATTCACGGACTCATCATTTGAATGGACGGGCATGGTTGCGATGCCCCAATTCATTTGGATACCGTTCTGCTTGAGCGACAGCATGAGATCTGGCGAACCAAATATCATGGCCGCTTCTTTGTTCATAAAGTGTTTGTTGCTGCCATTCGAATTTAGAATCACCGACCCGCTGCGGACTCCATCCGTGACGAGCTTCATGACGCTTTTCCAGCCGTCCGTATTGATGAGCACTTGTTCTGCCTTCTCGTCGAATAGCTGTAATCCAGAATCGAAGCCGATATTCAGTACCTCGCGTCCGGGATCGGAATAAGTTTCCTCCAAGCCGTACACGTGCTGGCCGCTACTTCCTGAACCCGCAAATCTTGCTGCCAGTTCCATTAGCTCTTGCCAGGTCATTTTATTTCTCGGCGGTTCAACCTGATATTCCTTGAACAGATCCGCATTGTAGTACAGAGCATGTACGATGACGCGCGGCACAAGACCGTACAGATCATCCTTGCCTAACGCTTTGAGCTTGTCGATAAGTCCAGGCATGAACCCATCCACATCGAAGTTATCTTGATGAATGGCTGTCTCCAAGTTATATAGCTTACCCTCCTCAACGAAGGCTTTGAACATCTCCTCATCTAACAGCAATACATCAGGACTGTATGTATTCAGGAACTTCCTTGTCGCTTCCTTATAATCAGTAACATGATTGAATTCGGTGATGAGCTTCGACTTGCTGATCACTTCCACATCAATTTGCGGAAATTGTAGTTTGAAGTATTTCCCGTAATCCTCATAGAATGATTCCTCATCGAGATAGACGACCTTGATTGTTCCTGCTTGAAGTGGCTCGAGTTCTTCTCTTGGTTCGCCGCAACTGCTCAGCAGGGATAAGATCGTCAGCATGAAAATCCCCGTTCTCCATACCCTTTTCATAGATATCCTCCTACTCTCCTTCTCGCATATTTATCGCAAAGAACAGACCCCGACGTTTACCAATAAGGGACTCATGTATTTACTTGGAAGTTAAATTACTTGTGTGCTCTTTATCACGTAATTGGCGTAATGCAGCTTGCCCCTTCTCCTTTAGTTCGGCAGCGGCTTGGTCTACTGTTTTCTTCCCGTCAATGACCGCTTGCAGTTCTTCCGACAAGATTGGTTCGAAAACGAGAAAGAAATCACGAGGTACATTCCGGTTGTCCCATATGCCGTCTTCCATCTGCGGCTTCAATTGATAGAACGGCTCTGTTACTGTTGAATCAAAATCATTCAGATTGCCCATGCGCGTCGGCGCGTAGTCATAAACAAAGCGTTGGAAGTATGTCCCCATTGTTTCCTTGCCATTGATGAATTTGACGAATTCCATCGCAGCCTGCTTGTTATCAGAATCTGCTGCTACTGCATACACATAGGGCAGCTTCATATTCGCCTCTGCCAACTTCGGATTGCCAGGCGGCGACAGGACGCCCCATTTTTTGTGTAATTTTCTCTTATCGTCCGGCTGCATCACATCTTCATGAATAAAGGATGGATCACCGATTAACATGGCAGAATCCCCATCTAAAAAAATCCCATCATGGGTCATGTTGCGCTCTTTTGGATGAACAAGCAGCGCGCGGCTTCTCACTGCTTCTGTCATTTTCTTTATGACATGCTTCCATCCGTCTGTATCGATCAGCAGCTTCTCCCCCTTCTCGTCGAACAAGCTCAGTCCGGAAGAAGAACCGATCTGGTACATCATCGCCGGAGCGGCGGAGTACGTATGATAAATGCCGTGAAAATCCCGCTTCCCCGAACCGGGATCGGAGATTTGTCCAGCCAGCTCTAGCACTTCATCCCATGTCATATTGCTTCGTGGAGGAGCAACGTGATGCTTCTCGAACAAGTCCTTATTGTAAAATAAGACCTGTCTATAGAAGTAGGGGGCTATTCCATACAGCTTCCCTTCCCCTCTGGTTTTCAATCGATCGATCAGACCTGGCATAAATTCATTTAGATGAAAACTTTCATCTTGCAGATCAGCCTCCATGTCATAGAGCTTCCCTTCCCGCGCGATATCCGAGAACAGGTTCTCGTCAACAACAATGACATCTGGCTTGTGTCTGTCTAGGAACTTTTTCTGCCCCTCGTAAAACTCATCGAGAGATTTTCCATTCTTGAACTTGGCAAATTCGTTCGTCTGGACAATAAATTCGATTTGATCCACTGGATAGTTCATCATTTTTATTTTGTCGATATCGACGTAGTACGCAGCTTCATCCTGATACAGCACCTTGATTTTGCTTGTCTGTATGGACTCGTCATGCTCTAGCGTCTTGCCGGCACATCCACTTATCAATGCGATTATCATAAGGAGTGTGATTGTGACTCTCGATTTCCCCATACTTGCTGCCTCTCCTTCCTCGCTCCTAAGACGCTATTCCTTTTCTAGCTCTATGGTGAACTCTAGCTCTTTCATATAATGTTTTTCGATTTTCCGGGCTTCTAAAGACTCATAATCATACAAAAAAGGCTTGATCGTAATCGACTTCGGTTTTTGCCGGAATGGCTCGAACATCAAGTCCAATCCATAATCATTCGACTCTTCGTACTTATTAGCTAATCCTCCAAGTCCCGCATGTATCAGTCCTTTCGCCTTGTTCCCCTGATCATCGAACACGTCTGCACTGAACAGCAGGTTATCGCGCAGTCCAAAGTCTTTTTTCGGACCTATAAATTTATCGGGAACATGCTGCATTTCTCCTATTCCTCTCAGCATCACTCGCGTCGTGATTGGGGTTAACTCCAATTTCTCAAGCGACAGGCTAAGACCGTCATAAGATTTCGTAATATTCTCTGTAAACTTAATATTTTTCGTATTCTTCTTCACCGGAATATTGAACATGAACACCTCCCGAACTCCCGATAATGATACATTCATGCGGATATTGAACTCATCAGGTAGCGGTTTCGGCACGCTGCGGAGATTTCCATTTCTCGTTACTGAAGGTTCACTCCTACTTACTGAAATACCCAAATCTGGGTCTCCAGGAATTTGGTACATGCTTAAACTTAAGTCGTATGTTATCTCCTCAAGTGAAGAGTCTAAGAAACGAATTCGACGAATTACTCCCCTATCATCCGTTAAAGAGGGACTGAACAGATAGGAAGACAGATTTTCGCCTTCACGCTCCCACGTAAAAGCCAAGCGGATGCCATCATAAACCATGTTTTTAATCCGAAGCGTTACCCCGTCATGGGTGATGGATTGATTGATTTTCGTAACCAGATTGTTATCAACCGCATAAGAAAGACCGTAATCGCCGGTTTGCTGGAACACGACGCCGATGAATGGCAGCTTGCTTAATGCATGTGCCATCGTTGATGAGACGAACCCGCTTCCAATCACACCACCGCCAATAACGGCTGCTAAGGAGGTAGCGATTACTGCTGGCTTCCAGATTGATTTCTTCTTCGCTGCCTTCTCTTCCCGAATTCGATTCATGATCCGATGGCTATATGTATAGACCGGCATTTCGGTATCGTGAATGATCTGTTCTAGCTGATTGATTTCTTGATCGGTCAGCTTAGTTCGGTTGGACCATTTCGCCATTCGCAAAGACCTCCTTATCATTATTCCGAAGCTTGGTACGCAGCCGCTCATATTTCTTGCGAATCGCAGCTGGATTACTGCTCATAATGTCCGCTATATCAGTAAAGCTATATTGCTCAACTGCTCGTAGCAGCAGAATATGCCTCTCCTCCACTGTCAATAGTTCAAGCATATTCTCAATGATTGCTGCATGATTGATAGGAACAGGATTAGGTGCAATCTCTCTACTGCGCAAGAGCAGCCGATACCATCGTTTTCTCTTCTTCAGTACATTCATGCTGTGGTTATATGCAATCTTATACAGCCAAGCCGAGAAATTCGTGTTCTGTATGTATTGATTCAGATTGCGGTAGGCCTGTAGGAAGATCTCCTGCAAAGCATCTTCTGCTTCTTCTCGATTCGTTAATAGATAATAGCAGTAGCTGTACATTTGCTTCTCGAAATGATGAATAAGGATTGCAAAAGCTTCATCATCTCCTTCCTGCACCTTCACAACAATTGCCTCAATAAATTGCTGCTTCTGTTGTCGTTCACCCGGGCTGGATAGTTCCACAGGTTCACCTCCCTTGATGCTCTCCAACCTCTATAACAACCGTAATCTCCGATTTGTGACACGTGTCCAAAAATAAAAAAACAGATAGCGCCAACCGAATAGTTGTTCTATCCGATTGGCGCATACTGCTTATCCACTCCGGTATTCAATTCAAAAAATTCGTTCGTTACTAAGGTTAGTATGTAATCAGTTTCTTGCCTGCCTTGAAACTAAGTGGAATGCTGGCCATAATGACAACACCAGCAATGATCGTACTGATAATAAGCTCACTTGCTGAAATTACATTTGCAGCAAGCCCTGTCTTCATAATGAGGCTATCAATCGGAACGATGACCAATAGGCCCGTAAATAAACCTGGCGAATAGCAGCGTTCGATAATCGTCGATATCAAATGCGGGAAGATGATGTTAAAGATCATTCCACCCACATAGCCGAAATACGCATATTTGAACAATGCAACGTCTGGATAAATGATATAGAGGGCTGTAATCAAATAAGCAAATCCGGTTACCCAAAATAAGCCAAACAAAAACTGATCCTGAGTAACGGCTTTATGCATCTTCACCTTCCCAGCTGCGGAAGATTGTCTGGTGAGCCACACTGCTTCTTCTAAGTTATGTATCGTAAATGCGAACAAAAACAAGATAATAATAGAACTATTCATATTGTATTCCTCCTTATTGGAACATTCAAGCAATACCAAGTATTCTTACAAGGAACATCTTATGTTTAATTCAACCCATTCAAGAGAAAATGAACGGTGCATGCAGCAATCTCGTCAACACTCTCTGCATTCTCTTCTTTGACTGTTGTCTCGAACAAGTCATCTAGCGCAGGTACATTTCGAGTGAAAATGAGTGCTCCTATGATAAAGTGCAGCGTCTGCTTCAAGGAAGTGAATTGGAAGCATCCCTTCGCTCTACCCGCCTCCAGTATGTCGCGAAGCTGCTTCCACAATGTGTAGACATAGGCTTGCAATTTCTCCATACGCGGACTTTGCATAATGATCTCCTGCTGCAGCAAGTTAATGAGCTCAGGCTCTGTCTGACGCAGACGAACAAATTCATGTATAAAATGTGAAAAGTCAGCCTCTGGATCCTGCAGCGTATAGATTGCCGTTGCATAATTGGGAATCGACGACTCAAATAGTGCATAAAATACCTTTTCCTTGCCGCCAAAATGGTACGAGACAAGCGCAAGCGCTACTCCCGCCTCTTCGCAAATTTGCCTTACCGATGTTCCTTCGAACCCATTGCGTGCAAACAGCTTCTTCGCCGCGCCAAGAATCTTTGCCTTCACGTCATTTGTGTCTTGAACCATGTCTGTTCTCCTCTCATGTTGTTATTGATGAATAAGTTCTAGGTTGATATTGACACTAGCAGTGAACAAAAAATTGAACATTGAAATTGAGTATAGGAACTGCGAATATGCTGGCCCTATTTATTGAACATTCGTTTTGAACGATCGTTTTGAACAGTTGTTCAAAACTCTATATTCCCATCCTACTCCTCTATAACAACAGTGTCAACCCTAATTAGAAATATGGAGTATCTAAGAATCTGAGCCTCGGAAATCGGACACGATAACGGTATATGCCATTTCAACAAATAGAAGGAGGTACTTCCGTGAGTGATGGTATCAGTATATGGGCACTCAAGAAAATGCCCCTGCAGCAAGTGATTCAATATATAACGCAGCATAGTGCGCCTGAATTTCAAGCGCGAATGATAAGTATGCAGGAAGCAGACTTTGAAGCTCTATCTCCTGAGCAAGCTGAGGATAGACTTCGTGATGCCATATCGGGAATGAGCGAGGAAAAGTATACCGATTATTTGCTGGAGTTAATTGACGAGTAATACCGGATGAAGCACAAGTGACGGCGCTTCAAACACAAAGAAGCATGCCCTCTATAACGAGAGACATGCTTCTTCTATTCATGATGCTAAGACATAGCCTGAACAACAACATGACTGTCAACGTATTGCTTGAATGCTGTAATTTTTCCATCATCAAGCTTCCATACATGTACGAAATCTGCACAAATGGATTTCCCTGTAGCCTTGTATGTTCCGGTATAAACGCCTTCTGTAATTACGATATTTTTCTTCGTAACCTCATGGAAGGTGTGCACAGTGGCGACAAAGCCGTCCCAGTCCGTTCCTAAGCGTTCAAAAACATTACTCTTAATTCTAGCGGCTCCATGGAATGTGCCACCGTACGGATATCCGGCCGCTTCCGTCCATACCGTGCTGTCAGTTAATGCTCCAAACAGAAATTCAGGCCCTTCATAGGTGCGGCGGATGATGTCTACATTTGCTTGCTGACTTTCCATATCCAGCCCTCCCACGAAAACTAACTATTTTAGTACATAATCTTATTTGTGGAACGTTACAACTTCTTCAAACGGCAGGAAGCTGCGTTCACCTGGTTGCTCATTCGGCTCACCGAATGGCATTTGTGCGATCAACGACCACTCTTGCGGAATATCCCATGTACGTTTCACTTCTTCATCTACGATCGGGTTGTAGTGCTGAAGGGAAGCTCCGATACCCTCTGCTTCCAGCGCTGTCCATACTGCATATTGCAGCATTGCACTGCCTTGATGGGACCAGAACGGGAATTGCTCTTTATAGCTAGGAGCATTTTCTTGCATGCTCTGAATCGTTGCTTGGTTCTCGAAGAACAAGACTGTTCCTACACCATCGCGGAAGCCTGCCAGTCTTTGAACGGTTGCATCAAAGTTCTCTGCCGGAACGCGAGCACGCAGCGTTTCTTTCACGATGTCCCAGAACTTCTCATGTTCACCGTCCAACAATACGACCATACGGCCGCTTTGCATGTTGAATGATGTTGGAGCATGCAAGGATGTTTTCAAAATTTCACGGATGCGCTCTTCTGTAATCGCGGGATTTTTAGTTACTTTGCGAACGGAACGGCGGTTGATGATTGCGTCTTTGAATGTTGTCATTGAGGTTTCCTCCATTTATAAATAATGTGATTGGTATACATGATAAACTTAGCAATTTCCATCGAGATCGCACTGCATACCTTCAATCGAGTCAAATGACTGCTTGGAAGCTGCGCGATCAATGGCTTGAGCCAAACGCTCCTTGCTGGCCAGACCTTGAATCACCTGATCGCCGATAATGAATGTCGGTACAGCTGAGATGCGAGCCTCTTCATAAGCATGCTTGATCGCTGCTTGATGAGCTTCCCGATATGTGCGGGATTCGAGCGCTTCGCGGAACGCTGCTGCATCCAAGCCAAGTTCCTCTGCGACCTTCGTCAATACTTCGATCTCCCCAATATTCTGCTCTTCTTGGAAAAAGGCTGTAAACACGCGCTGAATATATTCGTTGCCCTTCCCTTGTTCCTTCGCATATTGATACCCTTCAAATGCTAGGTTGGTGTATGGATGAGGAGATACATGCGGCAGACGCATATCGATGCCGAGCTTCTCTGCTGTTGGCTTAATAAATGCATCCCACGATGCAAGCTTATCAGGTTCATTCCATGGATCGATCTTCGGATATGGTTCGGGACGAAGCTCGAATGGCATCCATTCCACTTCAACGTCCTTCTCCTTTACGATTTCATCCAACGGGCCTTTGCCCAGAAAACAAAACGGACATACAAAATCAGAATAGGCTTTAATCTTCACAGTCATATTCAAGTCCTCGCCTTCCATATCTCAATATGATGTAACAACTGTAGTTACACCGATAACAAAAAAAATAATTCGTTCGATGTAACTATTATAGTTACAACCATAAAGAAAGTCAACTCTTCCTATTTTATCTTCCTTCTCTATTTCGAAATAAAAGACAAAACTGTCTCTGAAAATGTTAATAAATTGAAACTTTACATGATAATTGCTTCCATACAAACAAACATTTTCATAGATTTCGTATATCTGCTCAATCAAATCAGCTAGGAAACGTATAAAATGTATCATATTTTATCGAAAAATGAAGAAATCAGGTGAGACGCTTATGTGGTTCAGAGCAAATGAGAAAGAGCTGCAAGCACTGCTCGAAGGAATTAGCAATATTGTCAAACAAGCAGTGCATGATTCACTGCTTAGCAATCCAAATGAGGATAATCCCATCATCAAAAGACTCAAAGTTGAAGTCAAACAGGAAATGGAAAAACTGAACACGCCACATCCTCCCTCCTCTCCACTTCAGGAAATGATTGAGAGGTATGTGAATCGGAATGTGTCCATAAATACACCGGCTGGAATCGTAGAAGGGATAATCACAGAAGTCGGAAACGATTATGTAGAAATTATGGAATCTGAAGATTTGGTCGTTATTGTGCAGCTGGCCAATGCGATTTCTCTGCAAGCTGGTTAATCTCATGAGAGGAGGTGATGACCATGATGGACAAGCTTAGACCCCTAATCGGTTCTAATCTGCAAGTTGCTACTTCGCTGGAGACTACAACCGGTACGCTCATTTCTGTCGATGATACCAAGCTAACGCTGCGCACATCAAGCATATCTGGGTATGAGAATGGCCAATACGCTGTTTTCCCTTTAAAATCTATCTCTTACATTCGAATTATTTAATTTCATACTGAATTCTGAATTTGGAGTGGTATAAATATGACTTATTCTCGAATTAAAGGACTTGTCAGTGTGGTAATTCCCAATTACAACCGTGCAGCTTATTTGCAGGATTGCCTGAACGGCATCCTGCAGCAGACGTATACAAATTGGGAGATCATCCTGATTGATGATGGCTCGACCGATGATTCCATCCAACAGACACAAGCTTGGCTTCTCGATAATCGCATAAACTTACCCAATCATAATTCGATATTTACAATGGCACTTCCCCGGAATATCGGGTATGCAGGAGCAATGACAATTGGATTCTATATGGCCAAGGGAGAGTACATTGCAATCCAAGACTCCGACGATATCTCCCATTTGCAGCGGCTGGAAAAGCAAATCAATTATCTTGAAGCTCATCATAATATTGAATTGCTAGGCACAAACTATCACGTGTTCGAACATGACCCGAACGAGGTCGTTACAATCCCGAAGTGGCTTCGCTATGGAGAGCATATCCGTACAACCTATCGCAAGGGAGGGCACTGTGTATGTCATGGCACAATCATGATGCGCGGCGCTCTGTTCGATCGTATAGGCGGTCACACAAGACGTGTAAAAGGCGCGGAAGATTATGATTTTATTGCCCGTTCTCTGGATCCTAACCATTTGAATATTGAAAATATCCCTGACGTTCTCTATTACTACCGCAGTCACCCAAAACAACGCTCTCGAAAATATTTTTCAAAAAAGCAGGATCCAACGAATGAATCCTAATCGTATTCGTGTGATGATGGTGATGGACAGCTTAGCCGTCGGGGGTACAGAGACGCATGTGCTTAGCATTGTTAAAGCCCTTAAAAAGCGTGGAATTCACTCGATATACGCCGGGGCCAGCGGCAATATGTATGAGGCTTATGCACGAGCAGGATGTCAAATTCACGCTGTTGATTTATCGCCAGGAACACTTCTTCATTTGCAGAACCACATGCTGCCAAAAATCATCTCCTCATTAAAGCAAATCATGAAAACCCAGAAAATCAACGTCGTTCACGTTCACCAGTCACCGTCTGGCCTATACGCCGCAATGGCAGCAAAAGAGCTAGGAATTCCCGTTGTATTTACCGCTCATGGCACTTATTATCCTGAGGATCAATTGACTAGTATGAATCAATATAGTGACGCTGTCATTAGTGTAAGCCATCCAGTGAAGCAATTCTTGGAGAGCATGAATATTCAATCTGAGCTAATCCCAAATGGAGTAAATCCGGACGAGTTCATCGAAGTGGATTCCTCCTCTTTACGGAGCCGTCTCGGTATACCGGATCATGCAGACACCATCGTGTACGCCAGCAGGTTGTCATGGGACAAGGCTTATGTGTGCACAATGCTCATCTGGGCCGCGAGAAGACTGCGCTTGGAAGGACGTTCTCAACTGAATATCGTCATCGTCGGAGATGGGCATCAATATCACGAAATTCGCGAATTGTCCAAAAGCATTGAATCTGAAATTGGACAACCGTTCATTCACATGGTAGGAAGTCAGAAAAAGGTACGCGATTATCTAAGTCTCGCCGATATTGTCGTCGGCACAGGGAGAGTAGCTTTGGAGGCAATGGCCTGCGGCAAGCCGGTAATCGCTATCGGCAACCATGGTTACTTCGGGCTTGTCACGCCATCAATATATGAACAGGCATGGAAGCAATATTTCGGTGACCATGCTTCTATCTGTAAGCCGTCCGAAGAGTTAATCGCGAATGAACTGCGCGAGGCATTGGCTAATAAAGCATCCTTGCGCAAGACCGGGTTACAGGGCCGTAAGTGGACGTTAGAGCATTTCGATATTCACAAAATCGTGAATCAGTTGGAAGATCTCTATCGACATGTAATCCTGCAAGCCGGCCAAGAGGAGGTGCAACACAAATGAGGAAAATACTATATCTGGGGTGGATTGGCTACAACAATTTCGGGGATGAATGGATGTGGAGCATGTTCCAGAACATGTCTCAGGCATATTTGGAACCGGATAAGTACGAAATTATTCCTTCATTGCCAGGTGTTGATGTGAACGATATCTCCCCTTATGACACCGTAGTGCTAGGCGGTGGTTCTCTTCTTATACCAGGGTATGTTGATATTATGTATCACGCTGCCAAGAAGAACAAAACAACAATTATCTGGGGCAGCGGGCATGATCGACTCAGTCGACTGATGATCAATGATGACCGCTCCTTAAGCCCTGAACCTGCAGCTGATAGTGCCGAATATCGCACAATGCTGCAAGAGGTTATCAGCAACGCATCATATTGCGGCATTCGAGGTCCATGGACTTACGAATACTTGTCCAACAACGGTGTACAAATGGATCGTGTATCCATTAGTGGGGATCCCGCCATGTTGGCCCCGCTCCCTACTTCAGACCATGCAGGTGTGAGACAAACTGGTGAACGCTGGATCGGTCTGAACTGGGGAACGTCTTATAATCGCATCTATGGACGCAATGAATCCGTTGTAGAAGATGAACTTGCCTATGCGGCGCAGCGCTGGATTCGAGAGGGATACAAGATCTACATTTATGTGGTATGGGGACCAGACCGTGAAGCCGCCAAACGTTTGCAGCAAAAAATCGGATTCCCGGACCATGTCGTATTCGATCAAGAGATTCATTCCCTTGACTCCTATTTAAAACTAGTACAAAGATTCGATTTCACTGTCAACCTGAAACTACACGCCAATGTATTGTCCGCTGCTGCAGGAATCCCATTCATCTGCTTGGGCTACCGCTTCAAATCATATGACTTTGTACATTCTATGAGTCTCCCATCTATTATCATACCAACTCATGCCGATTATATGGAGATAGCATTAATAGAAACAGCAAGCTACATTCAAGAAAATCGCGCGTCCCTCGTTAGTCATATGCAGGAGCTTCGAGAACGCGTGAAATTACAGCTTGTTACTCCTTTCGCAGACAAACTGCTGTAAAAGCAAGACGTAACATGTGCATGCAAGAAAGCCCTATGACATCGTCTAGGGCTTTCTTATATGTCCCTGAAATCAGGGGAAACCGTTAGTTTGCAGCATTCCAACTCTCTGCGATCTGAATAAGTTCTTCCTTCGTTAATGGGCTTTGCTTATTCGTAGAAATCCGATATTCAAGCTTCTTCTCTTTTACTTGCCACATCAATACATTCGAATATAGTGCATTGCTCCCTGTCGTATAAAACGCATCTAATCCACTTACACTCACCTTCTCCAGTTTTCCGCCGACAGGAGCAGTAGGTGATTTTTCAATAGTCAGAGGCTGAATTCTTGTCACTGTCAAGAAAATGAAGTCCGAATCCTTCGTATACATGACACCTGCCTCCCCGGCTTCCTTCCAGTTCAGCTTCTTCTGATACTCTTTTTTTCCTTTAGCTTCCTTTTTCATTTGGTCTAGAAGCACCCGATATGCCTCGCTGGAAAAATCAGGGTATGGAGGAGTGATTTCGCTTTTGATAAACTTATAACCTTCAGGCAAGAAAGCTGGCTTCGTAAACTTCGGAGCTTTATACTGAACAGCTTGTTTGAGAAGCTCCTCATAAGTTTCCCCGGTTATCGTTCTGAAACTAAAATTAATGGAGTTATCCTTGCTTGAATACGTAGCATAAAGCTCTCCATCCTTGATGATAAGCTCTCCATTTTGCTTGGCATCTTCCTTTTTCTGTGACTCCTTTTTCTTCGTGGACGCTCCGTTAGCTGCAGAAGCTTCCTTTGTTTCCTTTGTTTCCTTTGCTTCCTTTGCCGTCACCACTTGGCTTATACTCATTGACATCGCAAGAACGGCGCACATGGTAATTAGAAATGATTTTGATTTCATGATTTGTCCATCCCTTTCTTCCCATTGTATTTGATGCCTATAATGGAACCAAATGAACTGACTCACCTGACCCTCACTATGTATAACACTTGGCACAAGTAAAACGGGACGGGAAAGATCAGTTTTTTAATTAAATTAAACGGCCCCTAGGGCCGCTTTCAAACATGCCTATTTCCCTACCATACTTTTCGCAATCTCAATAAACTCGGATTTGGATAGCTTACTTTCCGCTTCATCGGACAAAACATAATAAGAATTTTCCCCCTCCCTCATCCATTCCACTTGATGCTTGAAGCTGGCATTTTTCCCTTTTACATTTTCTTTGTACAGAACTTCCATCCCGTTCAACTTTAATTTGGAAACGGCAATTTCTGAAGTGTTTTGCGAGACCACTCGCGACTGAGTATGGTAAAACCCGATAAACTTTAGTTGATTTCCATTGTAATGGAAGTTCGCTCTTGAACTGCCTACTTCTTTCCAAGCAAGAGGTTTAATAAACAACTTTTGATTTTTTCCTTCTTGTATTGCCTGTTTTGCTTCTTTCTCCAATTGTTCTGCTAATCTTTTTATATCGTCAAATGGATATAAACTCGGAAATACCCATCCTGACTCAAACTTTAGCCCTGTTGGAGCATTTGCTATATCGACGGCAGGCACTCCAGCTTTATCCTTGATCTCCTGCTGCATACGATCATAATTGGTATGCACGACCGGATTATATTCAAAATTAACTCTATTTATTGTAGTCCAATGAGCAAACTGTTCATCTTCAACGTAATACGCAGCCCATTCTCCCGGCTTTAATTGTGCTTTCACCATTTCCCCATATTCCTTTAGTGTCTTATGTATGCGAATATCACCTGGAGTGTAATTCATTTCTCTTGTCTCAACAACGACATCTCCTTTGGAATTGATGATTTGAATAATTTTAGATGCCGCATATCCCGAGATAGAGGTTAACGCAACAATGATGGAGGTAAGAATTATGATCGTCTTTCTGCGCAATCTTGCTTTTGAACGATTCATGGATTTCCTATGTATGTGTAAACTATCAATGCGCTGCATAACGGGTTCGCGAATATCGATCATCAATTCAGTATCAAGTTCTCGCTCATATCGTCTTATTTCTTCATCTTCGAAAATAGATCTGATTCGCCCCATCGAACCCGCCCCCCTTCTTCAGTCATGAAATGCTGCAATTTGATTTTAGTACGTCCAAACCGTTTCTTCACTGTCTCCGTGCTTTTGTTCAGAATCTCACCGATCTCTGCAAAGGACTTTTCCTCAAATACGCGAAGAACTAATAAGTTCCGTTCCTCCACGCTAAGTTGCTTCAATGCGGAATGAAGCGGCTCATCAAATAATGACTTCCCGACGGTGTCTTCAGCACTCTCCGTTGTCGACTCTTGTGTAAACCACCATTTGAATTTTTGTTGGATGTTGCGCTTGCGAATTAGATTGAGGCAATAATGGTAAGCAATCTTATATAGCCAAGAAGAGAACAATACATTTGGCTTATACAAGTGAATTTTCTCGTAGGCTCTCACGAATATGTCCTGAACAGCATCTTCTGCTTCATGATTGTTTCCTAGCAGACGTGAGCAGTATCGAAATAACGGGTTTTGGTAGGTATTAATGATATGGATATACTCTTCGATTTGGCCTGCCTGCACCTGTTCAACAAACCCTTCAACAGACTCCATTCCAACTTTCCCCTCCTTCCCTCACCTATACAACACTTAAACTCACACAAAAGGGACATTGCCTAATAAAAAAGTTGCACCGCCTTCTGATCAGCAGTACAACTTTGATGGTAAGATTATGAAGCTGTGTTCCTGTTATTTGCGAAGCAGTCCCTCCGTTACACATTCAAGCAGCAGTTCCTTGACCTGATCGAACTTACCTCCAATTTCCTCTCTGTGCAATGACAGCAGCATAACCGAGCGCAGTAAACCGATAATGACTTCTGGGTCTTTATCAATAATGACCTGCTTCTCCTGCCACTGCTTAATCAGCTCGGCACCAGCTCGATTGTCAGCTTGAATATGTTCTTCCAACTTATCTTTAGGCAATTTTCTAATCAGCAATTCGTATTCGTCTCGTTGTTGAACTCGTTTCAGGAACGGATTTGTCTCCAGCATCTCAAATGACAAGTCGAACAGGCCCTTCAGCAGTTCCTTCGGAGATCGTTCACTGTTCAGCATTTCTCGAATCTTCTGATCCTTGAACGATTCTTCTTCTTGCATGATGGTATAATACAGTTCTTCCTTCGACTGGAAAAAGGCATAAAATGATCCCTTCGCGATGCCGCATGCCTTTACAATTTCATCAACACTCGTTTTTTTCAGTCCATATTGAGTGAACAGTTCCTTGCCTGTGGACATTAGGCATGTACGAACCGCTTCTCTTTCCATCTCACTAAACTTCGGAATAATGTCTCTCTCCTTTACTTCAGGCAGCGATATACCGCCTGGCGCACCGCATTCTCACGCGGATTATTGTCCATATACCCGCCTATCTCATTTAACCCGTAGGCATAACCCAGCTCATAGTCTGGGTCTGCATAGCAGAAGGAACCTCCGGCTCCCGGATGTCCGTATGCCCGGTGGCTGCTGCCGAACGTATGCCCTTCAATGGGCTTCCAGAATCCGACGGAATAAGCCAGCTTGGTTCGATTCACATGGTCATAGGCCCCTGATAATGGCAGCTCCGGTGGAGCCTCTAGTGTTCGAAGTACCGATTTGGACAACTTCAGCTTCTTGCCACCCGCAGCAAATTCACCATATATGGCAGCCATTGCGCGGACCTCGCCAATTCCATTGCCGGATGGAAATTCGATCGCCAGCATCTCACGACGGTTGAAGTTCTCATTCGCAACTAGCCGCTTCGGATCAACCATGCTCCGCGCTGTTAACGAGCGAGGGTTGAGGAACCCCAGCAGCATGGAGAAGGGAATCTCATGAATATGCTTCAAGATTTGAGCTGGGCTGTTAATGCCTCTCACCTGAGCCAGTCTTGCATCTGGCACCGAAGCAGGCAGACCAATATAGAATTCCGCATCAAGCGAACTCGCAATCTCCTCGTGGAAAAAACGGCCCAAGCTTCTTCCTCTTGGGTCTACTCGGCGTATAAGCTCACCGATATACCAACCAACTGTCCAAGCGTGGTAGCCATGCTTCACGCCTGGTGTCCATTCCGGCCTTGCGTTCGCAAGCTTATTGGCAACTTGAGCCGTATCTAAATCTGCAAACTTCTCCAATTGTAATGTATCTACCGTGCTCAGTCCAGCTTGATGCGACAACAACTGCCTAACTGTGATGCGTTCTTTGCCATGAACGGCGAATTCGGGCCAATAGGCACTGACTTGCTCATCATAATCGAGCAGCCCCCGTGATACCGCAAGTGCCCCTGCCAGAGCTGCGAAGCCCTTCGTGCTTGAAAATACCGGTACCATCGTATGTTCTTGCCATAATGTTCCGCTATAAGGGTCTGATACCCCGCCCCATAAATCTACAACCTTCTTGCCCTGTACATATACAGCACATGCTGCACCCGTTTCTTTGCGCTTTGTAAAGTTCCGTACGAACTCCTCTTCAACTTCTTCAAATCCTGCTGCCACCCAACCTTGTACATGAACCTGTGTCATTTGCTTCACGCTCCTATGTATGCTGCCAATAAACTTTCATTCATATGACTATTTTAGTTTGTTTAGTCATATAAACAATAACGCATCTTATTCCATTTGTATATAGACAAAAAAATAGACAGCTATCGGAGTCGGCGAACTGCCCAACTTCCTACGCTGTCTATCCTTCTGTGCGTCTGTACAGACTATAAAATCCCTACAGTAATTCATCCATTTGCTATCTGTACTCACTGGCTTTACTGGCTTTACTGGCTTTGCTGTCTATAATATCAATGTCTACGCTGGGGCAAAGCCCTTCTGGCTTATATGAAGTTGATCGGGAGCAAACACGCGGCTGAACCGATCATACACGAGCTGATATGCATCTGGCTCGTACCATTCTTCTAAACCGAGCTCCTCGTACAATCTGAATATTCCCAATTGTCTTGTTCTAGCTCCCCCGCTGCCATCACCCATTACGAAATCATCGATACAAATTCGATTCGTCAGACCTGCCAGCTTCTGTGGAAACGCCTCACTGCTTGGAAGAATGGGAGCGATCGTGGCCTGTGTCGGAATACCTGCCTGACGCAATTGTTCCAAAGCTCTCAATCTAGCCGCAATTGGCGGCGCCCCAGGCGTGAAATGCTTGCGAATCTCTTCTCTATCGGTCTCAATCGTCATACTTACGCGCACCTTGTCCTTCATCTGTTGCAGCAGATCGATATCCCGCTGAACAAGTGGGCTGCGTGTTTGTACCAAAAGGAAATCAGGCTGCTCATCAGCCATAACCTCCAGCAGCGAGCGCGTTACCTGTTCCTTATATTCGATCGGCTGATAGGGATCAGTACTCGATGACATGAAGATGGTGACATTGCCCTTCGTCTTCGCTCTCCTCAGTTCTTTACGCAGCACCACTGCCGCCTGCTGTTTAATATCGATCCAGCTGCCCCATTCTGCCTTGCGGAACTTAGCCACTGGCATTTGTCGCACATAACAATAAGAGCAGGCGAAAGAGCACCCGGTATATGGGTTCAGTGTATGGGAATAGTCGGCTAGGAATCCGGAACCTTTGTTCAGCAGCGTTTTCGGTGTAGTAAATTGCAAGTCAATCATTCGCCTCACTCCTCCCTTCGCCAGCGATCAATCTTTATCAACCTTCTACGTCATGACTTGTTCGCAGGCCGTTGTTCAACGTGCAGAAGACGCCTCTTCATCTCAAGCCCACCTCGATAGCCCGTTATAGAACCATCCTTCCCAATGACACGATGGCAGGGCACCGTAATCAGAATAGGATTCGCCCCGATTGCACTGCCAACGGCTCGCGCAGCCTTGGGCTTCTTTACCTGTTCTGCGATTTCAGAATAAGTTCGAGTTTCACCGTAGGGGATTGCACACAGTGCTTCCCATACTTCACATTGGAACGGAGTTCCCTGTATATCCAGCGGCACAGCGAATTCCGCACGATGCCCTGCCAAATATTCCGCTACTTCCGTAACATATGGACGCATACGTTCATCAGCACGTACTAGACCAGCAGCCGGATAGTGCCGCTCTGCCCATTGTCTAAGCTGTTCAAATGATTCATTCTGCCCACCAATATAACATACACCGCGTTCTGAAGCAGCAATATGCAGATGCCATGCATCATTTTGCAACAATGACCAATATATATTGAGGTTCTCAGTTCCCATGATTGTTCTCTCCTCCGCTTATCTCATCCTGATCGATATTCCATTCGCGCATCCGATAGGCTGCCGGTGTATGTCCGGTCATTTTTTTGAACAAGGTGATAAAATACGGGGTATTCGAAAGCCCTACTGTTTGTGCTATGTCCGCAACAGGATACTTGGAATGAATGAGTAGATGCTTGGCATGATGCATGCGCGTACGCTGAACATATTCCATCGGAGATACCCCCATTATCCGCTTAAATGTACGTTGCAAGTGATAAGGACTACCGTGACAAAATTCGGCGAGTGCTTGAAGCGTCAATGACTCCGCGTAACGACTGTGAATGCATTGAACGATCTGCAGAACCCATTCCTGATCCGGCATGCGCTCTCCTGATGGTTTGCACCGTTTGCACGGGCGAAATCCAGCCTTCTGTGCATGTTCCGCATTCTGAAATATACATATGTTCGCTCTAATTGGAGGTCTTGACTTGCATGAGGGTCTGCAGAAGATCCCTGTTGTCTTCACTGCATAGATGAAGTGGTGATCGTAGGATGAATCATTCCCTAAGATGGCCTGCCACTGTTCATCTGTCGCTATACCTAGCATGATGGTTGGCTTCCCCCCATCTTCAGACAAGCCTGTGAACCGAATAGGTTCGTTCCTCTCTGGCATAGAACTTCACCTCCTCTTCCAGTATAACCTGATAGACGGGGCTATGTACGCGAATAGGAATGGAAACGCAATATTTCGAAATCCATGTGATTCGGAAGTATGATACAACTATAATAGGAGATATTTCTCGTGCAGGGAGGGATAACATGACGATGGAACACAAGGAAAATCGGACGCGTTTGGAGGTTCCTAAGGAATTCAATTTCAACGAGAATCTGAACTACTTATCTCGTACGACCAATGAATGTCTATATGAGATACAACAACACAAGGTATGTAAGGCAATTCCTCTTGAACATAGTTCGCCAATCGTAGAAATTAGCGCCAATGAAGATCAATCTCTGAACATTGTCTATCTTGGAAATACGGTTCCTCGTAATCCGGAGGAACATCGTGCTGTCGAACATTACGTTCGAGATTGGTTCGACCTAGACACTGACTTGGCACCCTTTTACGCTCTGGCCCAGAACGATCCCTTGCTTCAACATGCTGTCCAGTCATTCTCTGGATTGCGAATCATTGGCATCCCTGACCTATTTGAAGCGATGAGCTGGGGAATTATTGGCCAGCAGATTAATCTTGCGTTTGCGTATACGTTGAAGCGGAGACTAGTCGAACATTTTGGCAAGCGAATTACATATGATGGGAACACCTACTGGATCTATCCTACTGCCCACGATATCGCTTCTCTAGCCGTCCAAGATCTGCAGCAATTGCGCATGACCGAACGAAAATGCGAGTACCTAATCCATACTGCACAGCTAATTGCCGATAAGCGATTGTCAAAAGAAATGCTGCTCGCGGCCGGCGACTTCAAGCAAGCCGAACAGATGTTGACGCAAATACGTGGAATCGGTCCATGGACGGCCAATTACGTACTCATGCGCTGCTTGCGAATGCCGTCTGCATTTCCGATTGATGATGTCGGACTTCATAATGCCATTCGCCATCGCCTCGGCTCCGACAGAAAGCCGACGAGGAGCGAATTGCGAGAGATGTCCGAGAAGTGGAGCGGCTGGGAAGCTTATGCGACATTTTACCTCTGGAGATATCTCTACTAATCCACAAACGATCCTATACAGCGGCAAGGATTATGGCATTAACACCAAATAGACCCGCCTTGCGTTCGAAGCAGGGCGGGTTTCCCATTCCTTATTTCTTGTATACAATTTTCTTGATGCTATCTACAGATAGGCAATATTGTTCAGATAACTGATCAATCGATGCCCCTTCACGGAAATAGTGCCGAATCTTCTCATTTCTAACTTGGAGCTCTCTTCGAATCCCAGAGTTTTCGCCCCATTTTTTACGAGATCCTTGCGGTGCTGGAATGTATATGAATTCACCACAGACGTATTTCTGTATTTCTAATAGCAGATGTTCTGGCAAGCATTCATTCGCCTTCATATATTTCATGATCCCTTCGCTCCTTAAAAAATTGGTCTCTTTTAAGGGAGCAAAGCCTACATTATAAACGTAAATTCACCATGAAAGTCAAAATGAAAGTGAACGGTTAAGCGATGTAACTCCACACAAGCAACCGTTCATGTCCATAATATAGACTTTGCATGGAGTAGTTCTAAGTCGATACGCATGTATAACAAACGATCCCCTCATTTCGTTATCTAGTAAAGTTTGAATATAACCAATTGTACCAGTATATCCCTTTACAATCAACGGAATGGCATCGTTTCCCCCTTTCTTACCTCTAAAGTGTATGAGCTGATGAAATGAAATTTAAATTTTGAAATTTACATAGTATTACATTGACATTTCAAACCTTCTATCCTATTATTCATACTAATCCTATCAGATTTAATATTTAACAACCGGTTGATTACGATTTCGTTAGGAGATTTTATTTAATTTTAATCCCGATTTATTCAATGTGTATTATGTGATTTTAAATGAACAGGAGACAAAAGAATAATGGCTGTGCTGAAACGCTTATTCGCCATGCTGGTCACACTATGGATCATTGTTACGCTGACCTTCGTGATCATGCACATGATCCCAGGTGATCCATTCGCTTCAGATTCGAAGACGCTGCCAGAGTCCGTATTGGATAACATGAGGGCAAGGTATAACCTGGATAAGCCTTTGCCTACACAGTACTTATTGTATTTGAAGAGCCTGCTCACCCTGGACTTAGGGCCATCGATCCAATCCAAGACTACGGATGTTAACACATTGATTGCCCGCGGATTTCTACCATCAGCGATACTCGGCATTCAATCGATGCTGCTTGCAATCGTGGTCGGAATCGGTCTAGGCACGGTTGCCGCCCTTCATCATAACCGCGCGCTGGATTTTGCAGCGATGATGATTGCGATGCTCGGTATCTCGATTCCCAGCTTCATCTTGGCACCATTGCTTATTAAGTACATGTCGGTGAAATGGGGTCTTCTACCCGTCGCTGCATGGGGAACATGGAAGCATACGGTTCTTCCCTCACTCGCGCTTGCAGTTACGCCGATCGCGATCATTGCCCGCTTCGTTCGAACGAGCATGTTGGAAGTACTGCAACAGGAATACATACATACAGCAGAAGCCAAGGGTCTGCCTACTTGGAAAATTGTGATTCGTCATGGATTGCGAAATTCCTTAATTCCTGTACTTTCCTTCATGGGCCCCCTGTTCGCATCCGTCCTCACAGGCACGTTTGTGGTGGAGAAGATCTTTGCGATCCCTGGTATCGGAAAATACTTCGTCGATAGTATTTTCAATCGGGACTATCCCGTCATTATGGGCACAACGATTTTTTACAGCGTCGTATTGGTCGTTACGTTATTTTTAATCGACATGTCTTACCGGATCGTTGATCCGCGAATTAAACTTGCTAGCAAAGGAGATTAGCATGAAAGCTTCATCAGCCGAATTGGATCATCTGTTCCATCCCATCGAACGCAGCCACCAAGCAGAGCATCAGCTCGCAACTCGCAGCGTTCCATTGTGGCAGGACAGATTGCGCAAGCTATCGCGCAACAAGCTCGCCGTACTCGGACTCGTGCTGCTGCTGGTCATTATTTTGCTCGCCGCGATTGGTCCATCGCTCGTTCCCTATTCTTCGAGCGCTCAATCGTTAACAGCTACGAACCTCCCCCCTTCCGGAGAACATTGGTTTGGAACTGACGATTTGGGACGCGATGTGTGGGCGCGAACTTGGGCAGGAGCACGTATCTCGCTTACGATCGGATTCGCAGCAGCGGCAATTGATCTTGTCGTCGGCATTTTAGTAGGTGGCATTTCAGGATATATGGCAGGTCGCGGCAGGCTCGGTGATCGCGTTGATAATGTGTTGATGCGCATTGTTGAAATTTTATACAGCATCCCTTACTTGCTCGTGATCATTTTGCTTCTTGTCGTTATGAAGCCAGGAATTTTCACCATGATTATCGCCCTATCTATAACAGGCTGGGTTGGAATGGCGCGTGTTGTACGTGGACAGATTCTACAGCTTAAGCAGCAAGAGTATGTACTTGCAGCGCATAAGCTTGGCACATCTCATGCTGGCATAATCTTTAAGCATCTGCTCCCGAATGCTGCGGGCATCATTATCGTCAACTTAACGTTTACAATTCCGGCGGCAATTTTCTCTGAATCATTTCTAAGTTTTCTCGGTCTAGGTGTACAAGCACCTGATGCCAGCTGGGGCACAATGGCCAACGATTCACTTGGCGTCATATTAAGCGGCCAATGGTGGCGACTGTTCTTCCCAGGATTGATGATTTCGCTCACCATGTTCGCTTTCAACGCATTTGGAGATGGATTGCAGGATGCCCTTGATCCACGATCACAACAATAAGGAGGTGCACTCATGAAGCATTTGCTCGAAGTTCAACAATTGCATATTGTATTCCAATCAAGAAATAGAGAGCTTCAAGCCGTGCGAGACGTGTCCTTCCATATTGATGAACGGGAAACACTCGCAATCGTCGGCGAGAGCGGCAGCGGCAAAAGCATAACCGCTCGAACCATTATGGGAATGCTCCCTGCTCCACATGCGAAGCTGAAGAGTGGAGACATTCATTTTCAAGGCCAAGACATCACTTCACTCTCTCGCTCTCAGATGAGGAAACTAAGGGGTTCCGAGATTGGTATGGTCTTTCAAGATCCGATGTCATCCTTGAATCCAACGATGAAGATCGGTACGCAGATCAGTGAAGGTTTGCGACAGCATCAGAAGCTTACCAGAACCGATGCACGAACGAGAACGATACAATTGCTGCAGCTCGTAGGCATTCCAGATGCGGAACGAAGATACAGTCAATACCCGCATGAATTTAGTGGAGGAATGCGGCAGCGTGTATCCATCGCTATTGCACTCGCCTGCAATCCCAAGCTGCTGATAGCGGATGAGCCTACGACCGCACTGGATGTCACGATTCAAGCCCAAATTCTTGACATGCTGACAACGCTGCAAGAACAGATGGGAAGCTCAATTCTGCTCATTACCCATGATCTCGGTGTCGTGGCTGAGGTCGCGCATCGCGTTGCAGTCATGTATGCCGGAATGATTGTGGAAACAGGAACAGTCGAAGATATCTTCGAGCGTCCGAAGCATCCATATACATGGGGCTTGCTTCAGTCCACGCCGAAGCTGGATACCTCCGAGGATGAACGGCTGACACCGATTGAAGGTTCTCCTCCAGAGTTATCCGAACCGATCACTGGCTGTCCCTTCGCGAAGAGATGTCCTTATACCATGCAGGTCTGCCTGCAGCATCTGCCGGACACCCATTCGTTCACAGATCAGCATAGCGCTCGCTGCTGGCTGAATGATCCCCGATCTCCAATCGGACACGGGACAGGCCCTGCAAGGAGGAATGAATATGTCGAAGCCTATTCTTGAGCTCCATCAACTGCATAAGCATTTTCGGACAGGTTCGAATCACAGCGTGAAATCAGTTGACGGAATCAGCTTATCCATCCTTCCCGGCGAGACGGTTGGCCTTGTTGGTGAGAGCGGCAGCGGCAAGTCAACATTAGGCAGAGTCGCTGTAGGCCTGCTGGAGCCTACAGCTGGAAAGGTGGTGTTCAATGGCAAGGAATTGGCTAGCGCACGTGGCCTGGAACGTCGTGAGCTGAATCGGAGCATGCAAATGATCTTTCAAGACCCGCATGCATCACTTAACCCTCGACTGCGTGTTGGCGACATTATTGCCGAAGGAATCGACGCACATCGCTTGGCAAGGGGCAAGGCCCGCAAAGAGCGCATTGCTGAGCTGCTTGAGAAAGTTGGGCTTCACCCGGATCATGCACTTCGCTTCCCGCACGAATTCAGCGGCGGGCAAAGACAGCGTATCGGCATCGCCCGCGCATTGGCCGTGAATCCGCAATTTATCGTCGCTGATGAACCGATCTCTGCACTCGATGTATCGATACAGGCGCAAATTGTAAATCTGATGAAGGATTTGCAAATCGAACAAGGCTTAAGTTATTTATTCATTGCCCATGACCTGGCGATGGTCAAACATATTAGTGATCGAATCGGCGTGATGTATTTAGGGAAAATGATGGAGCTGGCTGATCGAAGCTCATTATTCGCCAATCCGCTTCATCCATATACGCAGGCCTTATTGTCAGCAATTCCAACAACGAACCCTTCAAATAAGAGGCTTCGTGAACGTATTGTACTGCATGGCGATCCGCCAAGCCCGCTATCTCCGCCTACCGGATGTCCGTTCCATAGCAGATGTCCAGCAGCAACGGAGCTATGCGCAACTCAAATGCCGGAAGGCAAGCAAGTGTACAGCAATCACTGGGTTGCCTGCCACTTGTATTAAGAAGATCTATTACATATGAAGCTTTTTATTGGAGGAACGAGCATGAAAAAATGGAACCTAATGTTAGCAATTCTTATTTTAACCGCAACTGCCTTAACCGGATGCTCTGGAAGCAATAGCGGGACAGCGAAGGAATCATCTGCTGCCGGTACAGAATCCAGCGACAAGATTCCGCAAGTGATCACAACGAATCTATCGGGCGGCGAACCGTATACCCTAGATCCAGCTCTCGCTTCAGATACAACATCTTATTTTATTATCGATAACCTTTATGAAGGCCTCTACACATATGACAAAGCCGGCAAAATCGTAGAAGGTGCTGCAAGCAAAGTCGATGTATCTGCTGACGCCAAGACGTATACATTCACGATTCGCGATAATGCGAAGTGGTCGAACGGTGATCCTGTTACCGCACAAGATTTTGAATACGCTTGGAAACGGGTGCTGAATCCGAAGACAGCAGCGTACGACCCTTCCTCACTGTACTACATTAAAGGTGCAGAAGAGTACAACACAGGCAAAGGAAGCGCAGATGACGTAGGCGTTAAAGCCAAAGATGATCATACGTTGATCGTTGAATTGAAGGCACCGCTCGGTATCTTCCCGATTATCTCGATGGGACATGCGTATTTACCGGTTCGATCTACGGTCGTAGACAAAGACGAGAAATGGGCAGCTGAAGCGAGCACAATCGTCGGCAACGGCCCTTACACTTCGAAGGAATGGAAGCATAACGAAGTGATTACACTTGCAAAGAGCGATCATTACTGGAACAAAGACGCCATTTCGATGGATACCATCCATTTCAAAATGGTGCAAGATGCAACAACCTATTATCAAATGTACAAAACCGGCGACCTTGATTTGATTACAGCACTGCCAATCGACACACTGGATCAAGAGAAAGAAAATAAAGAATACTTGGCTCATCCTACGTTCAGTGTCTATACGTATTCGTTCAATGTAAATGAAAAACCATTTACGAATCCAAAAATTCGTCAAGCATTCTCCTATGCGATCGATCGCGAGACGCTGACGAAGAATGTAACGAAGGCAGGCGAACAGGCTGCTTACGGCTATGTGCCATACGGCATCAAGAACCCATCGGGCAATGACTTCCGTGATGATGCAGCTAAGTATTACGAGTTCAATCCTCAAAAAGCAAAAGAATTGCTCGCTGCAGGCTTGAAGGAAGAAGGATTGTCCGCTCTGCCGCCTGTTACATTCAAATTGAATTCTGCTGATAAGCACAAAAAAGTGGCTGAAGCATTGCAGGCAATGTTCAAAGAAAATCTCGGCGTTGAAGTGAAGCTCGAAGCACAAGAATGGAAAACGTATATTGATACGTTTAAGCAGAAGAACTTCCAAGTTGCACGTATGGGATGGGAAGGAATCTTCCTTGATCCGCTTGGCGTACTTGTTCACTATCAATCTTCGAACTCGAACAACTTCACAAATTGGAACAATAAACAGTATGATGACCTGATTGCAAAATCTACGTACGAGTTGGATCCTAACAAACGGGTTGAAATCCTCCAGCAAGCTGAAAAAGTATTGATGGAAGACTTGCCAATCATGCCGATCTTGTTCTCCGTGGATACAGCACTTGTAAGTCCAAAAGTAACAGGCATCGTGTTCGATGTTCGTTCTAATCCAGATCTGCGCTTCGCAAAGCGTGTTGAGCAATAATCATGTTGGCACGATACGCGGTATCGTCGATTATCGTCGTGGCCATCGTGTACATCATTAGTGCTCCCCCATTCGGGCTTATGAGTGATCGAATTGATGTAGGCAGTGTGAACAGATGCTTTCTGTATGGACTGATTCTATTGATTATTGGTGCATTCGCTTATGTTATGCGTACTGGATTTTTGAATCCAATTGTACGTGGAGCTTCTTCACTAGGCTCCATGTTCACAGCGACATCGAAAGCACTGCGCGAGGAAGATAGACATCTTCAAGCCGACACTTCACTTCAGCACTGGAAGTTGACAGTTAGCCGCAAGCTGAGCGCATATGCGCTTGGCTGTGGCAGCGGCATGTTAATCGGCGCGATTATCCTACAAATTCAATATTTCTAACCATGTGGCGCTATCAGGCTATCCCCTATTCTCAATAGGAGATAGCCTGTGCTTTACTACTTCATAAGCATTGGATGATTCCCGTCTGTACGGCTGATGCGATACGATTCTCTTAATCCTACTATTTTTCTAGTGATTACGCATAATAATGTGATATCCGTTATATTCATGCAGAAAATGCAAGCTTTTAGTCAAAAAATAGCTCTAATGGGGCTTGCAAAATAGCGTCCTGCACTATAAAGTGTTTATGCATCCTATATATGGGAATCACACGAATATTAAGGAGGATTGATTAATGATTGATTTTTTACGGAAAAATGTGTGGGCAGCAGCACTATTGTTGGCCCTCCGGCTTTATGTAGGCTACACCTGGGTTTCAGCCGGATTACACAAAATGACTGGTGGAGGCTTTGATGCAAGCGGATTTTTGAAAGGTGCTCTAGCAAAGGCTTCTGGCGAGAATCCTATTGTTCAGAGTTGGTGGGCGTCATTCCTCGAACATGTCGCAATCCCGAATGCCCAACTATTCAGCCTCGTGGTTCAATGGGGAGAACTTCTTGTCGGTATCGGCCTGATCGTAGGCGGGTTAACGAGAACTGCAGCATTTTTCGGCATTGTAATGAATATGTCATTTCTACTAAGTGGTTCTATCAGCGCCAATCCTATCATGATTATCCTTACGTTGTTCATTCTCGTCGCCTATACCAATGCAGGCCGCTTCGGAGTGGACCAACTGTTGTTCCGCAGACTGAAATTGACTCGCAGCCATTCACCTCAAAGCAGCACTTCAACCTCAGTAACCTCGTGAGTAACACAACTGCTCATCAACACGCTCACAATGGTAAACAACATAGCTCGATCACTATTGTTCTTTTTTTAGTCCTGCAAGTTATAGCGTATTTATTTTATTGACTATACAATTACAATTGTCAGCGTGACTCCCCAACCGCCTTTATTTAATCGCTTTAAATACACTCGATGTTGTCATCGTATCCAGCATTTCTTATTTACCTATACCTCATCAAAACATAAGCTTCCAATCAGTCTCCATCAATAAGGTATGTAATATTCACCTCTGTTTTCGCATATCTCCCATTTTATTTTGGTTCATCCTGTGCTAGGCTGAATGCACCGTAAACCATCCTTCTAACGGTTCCTGTCATTGAGCTGCTGCGAGAGAACACTTCTTAATAAGTGATTTCTTAGCGGCTCTATGGCAGCTAACCCATGATCGCAGTACAATATAGATGTCTAGATGGAAAATCAATGCAATGGGAGAGGATACTTTGATTGCAAATTCTATTGCCAGACTCGAAGCTGCCTTGAATACGGTGCCTGAACAGTTTCAAGCGCTGCAAGAGGAAGTCTATCAACCGCGTACACCAGGAAAATGGTCTCGCCTGCAAATTCTCGGACATCTATGTGATTCAGCAATCAACAATGTATCACGATTTATCCAGCTTCAGCAGAGTGGAATCGCCAATGTTTCGGCAGATCCACCAAGTATCACTCCATATAATCAGAACCATTGGGTTGATGCGCAGCAGTACAACAACGCGCCTATTGAAGACGTAATCAGATTATGGTGCAGCTTTAATCAAGCCGTCCTTCGAGTGATCACACATCTCTCTCAACCAAGCCTTGATGTGCGCTGCAAACTCCCTGACGGACAAATCGTGACCTTGGAATGGTTGATTCAAGACTACGTGGCGCATATGGAGCATCACCTGCACCAAATTTTCAGCAAGAGATCTTGCCTTCCAGTTCATAAATTAAAATGAAAAAAGGACGGTTAACATACCGTCCTGTCCTTTTTAGATCTATAACTTTGTGAGCACCACATCACTTGGTACCTACCCGCTTAGCCAGCTCAGTCAGATCATGCCCTTTCAACGCTCCTTCAACCAATTCTGGCAGCAAGCTTGGTGTACAAGCGAAACATGGTGTTCCATCCCGCGCTAGAATCTTAGCAAGATTCTCATCATAGAAGGGCTGGCCTTGATCAGATAGCGCGAGCAGGCACATCGTCCTTACCCCTGCTTCCCTTAGCTCCTTCATCCGGCGAATGAGCGCTCCACGATTGCCGCCTTCATACAAGTCGGACACAATGATGAACAATGTCTTCTTCGGCTCCGATATGTACTGCTCACAGTACGCCACCGATTTGTTAATATCCGTTCCGCCGCCCAATTGAATCCCGAACAGCATGTCAACCGGATCATTAGCACACTGTTCTGTAAGATCAACCACTTCGGTATCGAATACGACAACCCGTGTGTCCAACGACGGAATCGATGCAAATATTGACCCAATAACAGACGCCCATATTACGGAGTCCGCCATCGATCCGCTCTGATCGATATCTACGATGACCGTCCATTCTTTATTGCGCTGTGCGCGGTCGAAGAAATAGAACCGCTCCGGAATGATCTGTTTCCGCTCCATATCATAATGCTTCAGGTTGCGCGAAATGGTTCTCTTCCAATCGATACCGCTTACAGACGGAAGTGGAGAATGCTGTCTTCGATTTAGCGCCCCCGTAACCGCTCGACGTATATCATTTTCTAGCAGCTTCACGAGATCATCCACAACCGCCTGTACAAGCATGCGTGCCGTATCCTTAGTCTTCTCAGGGATTTTGCCCTTCAATGATAGCAACGTGCCCACTAATTGAATATCTGGCTTTACTTGTGCCAGAACCTCCGGTTCAAACAGCAGCTGCTTCCATCCTTTTCGCTCCATCGCATCATGCTGAATGATCGATACGACATCTTCAGGGAAGAAGGAACGCACATCTCCAAGCCATTTCGATAAGCGAGGTGCTGATTTGCCTAGTCCTGCGCCCTTGCCGCCAGCAGATGAGCCGGATCCACCTTGTGAATCAGTCGTCTCGTCATAGATTGCAGCTAATGCTTGATCCATGATCTGTTCTTCTTCCGACAGATGGGTACAACCATTCATGGAATAGCTGGACAGCTGCGCCTCCGCTGGCTGGCCGAGGATGAGCCGCCAACGTGTAAGTGCTTGTGATTCAGCGAATGTGCTCATGTTATATGTCCCCAAAATCAAAATCATTCAATTCGTCAATCATGCTCGCTTCTTCCTCCTTCAACTCACCCATAAGCAGCTCTTCGGCCTGTTCGGGTTGGACGCCCCACAATTCCCCAAGCAGCTCTGCTATCATCGCCTTCTCTCTCGGATCGAATGTGCTGAATGCTCGCCGCAGGAAGACGAGTGCTCTTACAAACTCGCTATCATCAAGAGATAGAATATATTCATTCAACTGTTCCCAGAGCGTCATGCGTGACAACAGCGCATATCGATTGCGCATTGATAATCCTTCGAACCACCCCGCACCCAGCTCTGCTGGGATACCTGGGGACAAGCGGCGTGACACCTCCTCTGCACATTGCTGTGCAGAGATGACGTTGCGTTCCATCAATATGGCACAGGCAAATCCGCATAACCGTGGATTCCGATCATCCCGCTCTGCCAAGTGTTGCAATTCTTGCAGCCATAGCGCTTCATCAACCCGTTCGCTATGATCGAGTGATATGCTGTTCAACTCGTTCATAGCGATGATCATGGCATTGGCAGCCTCATCATTGCAGCTGCTGGCATCGAGCAGGAACAGACAAGCGCGGAAGAACAGCTGCTCCAGCAGCGGCAGCAATGGCGTCATATCGATACGTCTTATATCACCGTAACGGATAATTGTAGATAGGTCTCTTGCAGCCGCCGCAATCTGAACGACATCCCGACTGTCCACTGCCAGCCGCTGCAGCGCTTGGCGAGCGGCTTCCATCTGCGTCAGCATGCCGCACTCGCAGGCGACGCGGATTAGCTTGGATGCCTCGTCAATCGTTACGCAGCCATCCAGCCTCTGCTGAAGCACGTAAGCAGCAGCTACCTCAACTGTCTCCCCCAGCAATGTCGATTCGACGACTTCAATTTCTACTTCCGGCGTCCATTGAAGAACCCAATGCTCGGCCCAGGTTGCTTGCTCTTGCGCGCTCGGCTTCTGCTTCGCAAGCGATATACCAAGCAGAGTTAGCCGATGGAGTAGAAATGAGCGATTCAAGTCAAGAAATGCAGCTTCTTCCGAGCTGACACGACGATTCTCGCGCAGATCAAGCGCCAGATCGGTCGCCACGGCCGTCTTGTACTTCTCCAGCTTCAGCTTGCGCAGCCAACGGTTCAGATCATCCTGAATCGGTGTCTGGCTAACACCATCAGCAAGTGATCCAATTGCAGTTCCGATATCAATTCGCGCTAATGCTTCAGCGATGACAGACAGTTCACCGCGACCGAGCAGTGTAAGTGCCGCATCACGTAAATCCAGCAAGGTCGGCGCACTCCCTCCGTGTAAGGAGGCAAGCGATTGCGCCAGACGTACGGCTTCAATTACCTCTGCTGTTGAGCGATGCGTCCCTGATTCACGCAGTTGACGGGCAACTGCTGATAAATAATGCATGGGCAGATCAGCAAGCGTGCCGTCCAGCATGTGCTCCCACATCAACTGGAAGTAGCCAGGCGCATGATTACCCGCTCCATAACCTGAGCGTGAGGACAATCGATAATAGGAATAAGGCATCAGGGTAAGCTTCGAGCTCCGCTTCGGCAGCTGCGCCACTTCTTCATCCGTCATCGCTGCCGTTAGATCCGCCAGTGCAGAAGCATGATACGCACCGCATATAACGACGATTTTTTCAGGAGCATGGCCTGCGTTTATCGTGTCTTGGATGCTCCGCCGCATATATGCTTCTCTAATCGCGTTGTAGGCATACTCCGTGCGATCGGTCAGTCGTTCTGTCTCTTCTGTTAACAGCCGCATCTCAGCGGAAAAAGCCAATATGGAATCACGATAGGCACCCGGGTTCAAGTTGTGCTCGTAGTTTCGTTCCCAATACGTATCATAGTCAGGCTCCCCTGCCAGCTCGGCAATTCGGCCGTAAATCGAGCGCTGTTCCCCTTCCTGTATCCGTTGTTCAGATGATTCAGTCTCCATGCTGTCACTTTCCTCATCAGCAGAATCTGCGCGATGCCGTGTTTCCTGCAAAGCAAGCGTGACAGAGGATGGAAGATCGATAAATGCAGCTTGTGCGCCATGTTGCTCTGCCCATCTCATGGCTTGCAGCTCTGGCGAATAAGCGGAAAATGGCCACATGACCGGCCGCACGGGCAAGTCATCCGTAAAGGCCAAAATGGCGATAGGCGGCTTCGTTACTTCGTTCGTCAAATGACAGATGACCGGCGTCGCATCCGAGGGGCCTTCGATAAGCACAGCTGTAGGCTGTATCCGCTCCAGTTCATCCAACATATGCTTCGCGCCGCCCGGCGATAAGTGCCGAACCCCGAATATGTTCACGGCAGAAGCCGCAACCACGCTCATCACTCGTTCAGCTCCTTACAAGCCGTGTATAGTCCGCGCCATTCCGCGCCGCGCTTTTTCATCACGTTGTCGAGATATTCCTTCCAGACGAGTTTATCCTTAACATCATCCTTCACGATGGCTCCCTGGAGTCCAGCCGCCAAGTCTTCATCGCTCAGTTCTCCGCTTCCGAAGCTTGCTGCAAGCGCCATGCTGTTCGTGAGCAGGGATATCGCTTCTGCCGTCGATATGACACCCGCCGGAGACTTCACCTTCTCCTTTCTGTCAACCGTCATGCCGCTGCGCAGCTCACGGAATATGATCACAACCTTGTGAAGCGCCTCATCAGAAGGAGCAGCTGTCTGCAAATCATAAGCGGAAGCGATCTCCTGAACGCGCTTCTTCACGATCTCAACCTCGGTATTCATATCCGATGGCGTTGGCAGCACAATAATATTGAATCGGCGCTTCAGGGCAGCCGACATCTCATTGACTCCGCGATCTCTTGTATTTGCTGTCGCAATGATGGAGAAGCCCTTGCGCGCATTTACTTCCTTGCCGAGCTCAGGCACAGATATTGTCTTCTCGGAAAGTATCGAGATAAGTGCATCCTGCACCTCAGAGGCGCAGCGAGATATTTCCTCAAATCTAGCGATCCCACCAGCCTCCATCGCCCGCATAATTGGGCTCTGAACAAGCGCTTCCGGCGTAGGTCCGTTCGCAAGGAGCATCGCGTAATTCCACGAGTACCGTACATGTTCTTCGCTCGTTCCAGCAGTTCCTTGTACGACAAGACCGGAATTACCGTAAATGGCGGCAGTCAAATTCTCGGAAAGCCATGACTTGGCTGTACCCGGTTCCCCGATCAGAAGGAGTGCTCGGTCTGTCACAAGTGTTGCAATCGCCATTTCCACTAATCGTCTGTTGCCGATATATTTGGGTGTAATTGTCGTCTTTCCTGCCTTGCCTCCCGTGATGAACGTGAGCACCGCTTGCGGAGACATTTGCCATCCTGTTGGAATCTTTCCTTTGTCCGCCTTGCGTAGTGCCGCAATCTCATCCTCATACAAGCGCTCGGCTGAGAGTCGCATGATATCCTGCATTTGCTGTTGGCTCGTTGCCATCTCATCATCTCCCCTGACGTTTAATCTCGTTACACGCACCTGTCTTATAACTCTGACAATGCGCCCGCAATTCTTCAATTTCCGTGTTAGAAGGAATCAGCGCTATACCGATTCTGACGCAACCACTGCTTGCTTCTTCTCCATCTGTTCCACGACATAGCGCAGTTGTTCGCCAGCCGAATACTTGTATATAGGAAGAACCTCTGACAAGCGGGCGTGATACGAAGCTGGCAGCTCATATAAGCACGCATACACATTTCCATCAAATGTGTAACAATTCGAATTTTTTTTGTTCTCGATAGCCCCCACTAAAGCTTCCCACATTACTTCTTCAGGCAAGTCAGATCGTTTCAATCCAGACAAAATCAAGCCAGCGTACGTATTGCGGAATTCAGGATGCTGCTCCAACTTCCTCAACATAAACTTGGCGCTTATTTCGTGTCCCGGCCGTGCAAAAGCACATACGAGCTCAAGCTCATTCTGCTCAATGAACCAATCCAGCCAGCGCTCATCCCATGCAGCAAGAATAAGCGGAAGTGGTTGAATGACAATCGTGTATAGTGACATCATTCCGTTGGAATAGCTCCACTCTGCAGGCACCTCAACATATTCTCTGGACAGTACCAGTGCTTCGATTGTGGAGCACAGTTCCTTCTTCCTTCTCTGCATCTCTTTGTTCGTCTGCATCTTCCACTTGTTCCGCATCGATTCTACATAGTGATCGTACATTGCCTCTGGTGATAACAGATTGAACGAGGCGCGAACAGCATAAGACATGAAGCGTACGTCAAGATCTTCAATTTTTCGCAAATGAGCAAGTGCCTCTTCCGAATTCTCTGTCTCCATATACCAAGCGACAGTGTGGATCAGCTCCAGCCATTGGAAAGGTCTATATTCTTCATAGCGGCCCACGAAATTCGCATATACGTCGTAGAGTTCTGCGCACCGCTTCTCATGCAATGCACGAACTACATATCGGATCCTCGTCCAAGCCGCCTCCAGCTTCTTCTTATCGTCTGCTAGTTCCAACGCTGCGCTCAAATCGCGATCCAAATCCTGCACCAACAGGGCAGTCAGCTGCGGATGATCACATTCAGCTGCCGCTTCTGAGGCAAGTTCAATATCCTTGCCGGCAAACGCTTCATGCAACCGTTCCACCGCTCTGTCTGATCCATAGATCGCAAGCGTATGATACGCGGATTCCCGAATCGCCTTCTTCTTCTCTTTCGTCCATTCAAGAACTGATTCTTCATATTGGATATAGGCTGACAACAATCGGATTGCTGTCGCTCTCACTTCATCCGAGCCGGACTGTGCCGCTTCATAGATAAACGATGCCACGTCTTCTCCGCCGACGGTACCGATGACACGAAGCTTTCTCGCTTCCAGCTTGCCGCCATCGATTTGGAATGTCTTCATCAGATGTGGTACGACTTGCGATCCGTAGGAAGGAAGAATCTTATCCGTAGTTAGATCAGCAATTTCCGTATACGGGTCTCCAAGGGCTGCAATCGCGTACTGCAACAAGCGAAGATCCGCGAACATACCGTCCTCGAATGCCTGTAAGATCACTTCATAGCGTCCTCCGCCTGTTGTCGTTAGTGCTTCTTGCACCGCCGCCAGCTTGCGGTAAGACAGCTTCGTAGACAGATTGCTCGGATAGCTCTCCATGTCAGTCAACTGCCCTGCCGGAGCCGAGCTTCCCTGCGTATATAAGACGGAATGAAGGAGCATTCCAATGTCCTGCAGCGTCTCCGCTGAAGACTGCTCCTTGCCCGCAGGAGGCTCAATTAATGATGCAATTCCTTCTGCCAGCCGCTTGAAAATGGGGGCCCGCTCACCTAGCTGCTGGAACTGCGGAAGTAGTCGTTTTAGACGGAAGTCGCCGACTGCCAAATCACTGCCTGCAATATACAGTCGCCGTACTTCTTGATGAAGCTCTTGCAACAATGCTGTACTCATGGCCAATCCTCCTTAATACATGAGACGGATCATTTCCGCATCCTTCATTATTGTTAATGGCTGTGCAAGCAATCGTCCGCTTGCAAGTCGGTGCTCGAACATGACCAGCATCGAAGCATCCTTCGTCCAATCAGCAGGGAGCAGCGGGAGCAGAGACACTGTGGAATGATGAGAAGCGCACACATCATCCAGCACGATCTGCTGGCCCGCTTCATCCAACAATACATATTCATTCTGATCTGTCTGCTTTATGTCTGACACATGAAGGAGCATCACTGGATTTTTATCGCCGAGCGGATTTTTCAGCTGATTTTTCACTTTCTTGAGTACATCAGCATACGAACGCTGTGCATGTGCGGACAAGCATTCCACATCTTCCGCTCCTACTACTCTAGTAATCAATTCATCCCAGCGTACTCTGCGATTCATCTCTCCCGGATATCGATAGAGCGTCTTCACTTGTGCAACATCGAAGAAGCTATCATCTGCACGCATTTGCTTAGCCGCCTTATACGGACGATACTGCATCGTGCGATGAATATCACCAGTTTCTCTCTCCATCCAATAGCCCTGATCGACATATTCTTGTCGAGCTTGATCATCGTAGCTGAGGAAGGAGAGTTGAATAAGCTCCACATTCTCGCTCATCAATCCGCATTCTTTCAATTCGTTAAGCTGCCATGCATGACCCAGCCACTCTTCTACGGTGCTCTCGTGATCCAGTGCCAGTTCCGGATCATCCAGCTTCGCAGTCAGATGGCTCCGCCCCTTCTTAATGAAGGCATGTAGGAGAGTCAACTGCTCCATTACATTGGTATAGATGGTTTCTCGATCTTCATCACTCGATAAATATAAGGCCAGTCTGCGTAGTTCATTCTGCGCTCCAGGCAAATAGTGATTCCCTAGCTGCTTGGCATGATCCTGAATCATCTTAATCGTCTTCGTATCAATCGTACCGATGCCCCCACGCACGAGCGACAGCACCAGCTTCTCTAACGTCTCCAGTCCGTCCAGCTGTGCCTGAACTTTCTTCTTCAGCGCGGACTTGTTTACTTTCTTCGGCTTTGGCTCAGCATCATCCGCTGCTTGCTGCTGCTTCTTCTCTTCGCGTTTCTCGGCCTTCTCCCGCTTGGAGAGGATATCCTCAGGCACAGGCGCTGTTGCGAACTCCCCTCCGCCTACATAAGCATATAGCAGCCCAAGCGCATGCTTGCATGGCAGCTGCCTGCTTGGACAGGAACAGCGCAGAATTGGCTTCTCAGGCTGGATGAAGTCTGCCGAGCATTGATAATTCGATTTGCCGCTGCCCGAGCATTCCCCAAATAAGAGTGAACCGTCCTCTGAGCGGTTCAACTGTACGAAGCTCCGCTTTTTCACGAGCCCCTGTCCATTCTTGATGGCTGAGGCGTTCGGGGCAAGTGAATCTACGTATGACTCTGTAATTTCGATCATGTTGATTCCTCCTATCTGTCCAATGTCAACTATCCTTTTTATGTACTCGATTCCTATTCATACAACCATTTGCCAAAGTAATGCTCAACCGCATGATCGGAATACCCATCCACTCCACGCCAGTTTACAACAGCGAAGAAGTCGTTTTTCCCACCCCTGCCTGGCCTGTTCTCCGAACCAGCTCGCAGCACACCCGCATAAGACAAAATTTCCATCATCACATCGCGTTCCTGTTTATTGGATGGCAGCACATTGCTTAAGTTCTTCTCCAATTGACGCGCAGCATCGCTAGGCTGGCAGCTTTTTATCGCGGTCAGCATATGTTTGAGAATGGTCACATCCTCTTCCGTAACGTCAACTGTCCCTTCTGCTAGGAGCTGTTCCAGATCTAATAGACAATATAGGATATGGTTAAGACGAACGCCTCCCCATTTCATCCGCTCGAAATTCAGAACATTGATATCTTCATTCGTATAGGATTCAAGAACGGCAATCCCGCTCTTGTCACATTCATAGCAATCCCCATACATCGCGTATGTGCTGCTCTTGCATCTACCGATATTGCTCTCAAATGGATGGGGTAGCAAACTATGTGTTAGTGCCCAACTGGAGAGCGCACTTCGCAAATGCACCTTACGCGTAGACAGGCTGTGCAGGAAGGCTTGTGCCACCATCTCCTTCGTAATCAATTTATGCAATTCTACGATACGCAGCACACATTCATCGTGACTCATTGTCACGGGATCGAACATCAGACCTTTGCCCTTAGCGTACTCGAAATCCTCCCCAGCGAACGTTATCGTACGAGTATCTTTCCATCCCGCACTGCTCCAAAACGTTTTCATCAGTATCTGCTTCGCCTTCTTGTCCACTCCGTCCTCCTTCAAATTTACCGCATTCGTGTCATTTTGATGAAAATTTGCGAACATACGTTTCCTTTGATTGTGAAAAAAAACGCCGAAAGCAGTGCTTCGACGAATCTCTTCTTCATAATAACGAATTTATAAGCTCACAGAACAGGTCTCTTAGTCCCATTCCTTTCGTTTCTTCATTGCAAATTTATAGGAATATAGTACCACCTGCATATTCAGAACTACTTACAGATTGTTCTCGCGAGTGCGATCACAGCCATTATGCCCCTCTCCAATAGCTTACCTCCCCTAGTGGATATAAACAGTTATAGTACGTGTTGACCTGCGATTTCTTCCAGTCTATAAAACATGAATAATCCCCTCCAATATTATTGGAGAGGGATCATAAAAGTAAAATTCCTTCGTTTCTACTCTATCGGTTCATGCAACCATGAGATCATGATATCGTCTGCCCTCGAGCTTCATCCCAAGCAGATTTGAAAGCTGCAATGCTTGGAAATCGTTGTTCTCTATCCTGCTGAACGGCTTGCAGAGCGATCTCATACAGCACTTGTCCCGCTTCCCAGCGTTCCAAAGCGTGATTTCGTTCCCCACCTAACAGTCCAAAAGCAATGGCTCCTAAATTATACACATTCGTTCGGGAATCGATCAGCGCGCCTAATTCGTATTCCTCTGGCGATTTGGATCGCATCGCTCCCCAGAATTGTTCCCCGATATCATTGATAGCAGGAGATCTCCGATAAAAGTCGATATCACAAATCTTCGTTCGATTGGTTATGAAATCATATAAGATACTTCCATCATAAAAGTCTACAGCCACATATCCCTGTGCCTCCACATGCTCATGAAATGAGAAAATGACATCCAAAGAGTTCAATCTCTGCTGCATGGATAGGTGACGGTGGCGATAAAATGGAGATCTTGGATCATGGTACTTTGCTGGTGGCGGGAATGACCAGTGAGAATGTAGACATTCCCCTTCGAACCACTCAAATACGCCTGCATATCCACCACCCTGAACATCAAAGTGTTCCACGAGTTCAATCAAGTTCGGATGCTTCAGTTCCGTATATAACGGAATCGCCGCCTTTAACCGCTCGATGGCAGCTTCCGGCTCGCCCATATACTCCTTCGTTCTAGCACCTGCATATTTAATAAATCGCTTGCGTCCTTTTTGCTCAACGCCAAACGCAATATTCCCAGAATCCTGCTCGTCGAATACGCAGAATGCATGTCCATACTTGTAAATCCAATCGAAAGAATGAGCTTCCTTGAGCTCAAATGATACATTTCCTAGCTGAAGCGTTACAGAAGTGAATGATTGTGTTGTCACGATGCTTCCCCTCTCATCCTATCGGGGCTGCCGCAGTTTCGTGGGCTACTTATGCGTTGACCCCATCTCGTTGATACACCCAATTCATATTCGTCATTTTTGCCATAGCACAACGCCTCCTTCACTTTTCACGTTCCACCACCGTATCACATTCATAAACCGCGTACAATAGAAATCCGATTAGGATTGCTTCCTTTCTATCACAACATCGTTGTACGCTCTCAACGGCCTGTCCTCGAAGAAATCGATAATCATCTCATTGAAAATATCTCTGCGCATTGTGCTCAGCGGATCATAAGCATCTCTGAACAAGGCAAGAGTTGCATGATTAATATGATTATAAATGGTACGAGACCCTTTCCCCTCGTCAATACCAGTCATTATCTTTCTTTCTCCTCCCATGACTAAAGCTGGTGACTGAATGCGGTACATTTCATTCGTATGCGTCGGGAAAGGAGCCGTCTTCATAGCAAGGAGCATCTTCTTATCAATTGAGAAAGAATTGCGTAATATTTGCTGTGTATATGGATCATCCTTATAAAACTTCATCATGAGATTCACGATCGTACGGTAAGGAAGCAGGCTGAAAAGAAAATTGGAAATGGACAGCACCCAGCCTGCTGCAACCGTCGGCATTTCACTATAGCTGTTCGATATGACTAGCTTATCTATATATTGTGGATACCGGATCGCAAGCAGGGTCGCCAATTGTCCGCCCTGCGAGACACCGATGACATGTACTTTGTTCAGCCCAAGCTCATCCAAGAAACACTTCAAATCTTCAACAATCACGTAATGATCATATTTGCCTTCTGGAAATTCCTTAGTAGAATCGCCATGCCCCCTATAATCCGGCATTATCATGCTGTACCGTGCTGAGAAGGCTTCGAATTGCGGTTCCCACATTCGCCATGATGATCCACTGCCATGTAGGAATAAGACAGGCAAACCCTTCCCCTTACTCTCATAATGCATGAGCATCCCATTCACAGCTGCCTTCGGCATGATGTTGTCTCCCCCTAGTTATGACTGTCCTTATGTTGACGTTGTTCCTGCCACTGAACTAGAATTTGCTTCATTTGGTGGACGACAAAATCAAAAAACTCGATGCTTTCATCCATTTTCATTTTTGCTTGTTCATCCGATGCGATGGACTTCGCCCGCCTCACGTAATTCCCCATCATTCCCCCTTGCGCAATGCTCGTATGCAAAATCGATGTCCAAGCATCCGGATGCAGTTCGTAGTAATCCCGTTTGCTTCCAGGGATACCTACTTTGCGAAATAAGGATACTTGAACCCCTTGACGGACAGATAAGGATGCTGTGCCTTTACTAATCTGCAAGTCCAGCACCATTTGATCAAGCGAACGCGGTTCTCCTGCTAGCAGCAGATAGCCCCATATTTTCCCGAGTGAGCGCGCACCCCCTGATGATTCGATATACGTTCCGAAATCCTCGATCAAAGACTGCTGAGCATCGTTCAACTTGAAATTCCCCATGACAACACCCTCTAATGTTTAATTAATTTAATATATATTAAACACAGAAAACAAAAAAATTCAATCTTCTTTTTCTTTTTTCGACGTAACAATCATGAGTGAAGAAAATATCTGGTATAATTCATAAAAATAAAGGTGAAACAGTCCATTGCGCGATAAGAACTCAAATTAGATAAATACAAATTAGATAAATAGACTGATTGGGGTGAATGTTATGAAATCCGAACTGCGAGCGATTGATTATTCGCATCCCAATAAGCGCAGTATGGGGTATACCATTTTATTGATTCTATCGTTGTTTCTCGTATCTACAAATTTGCGAGCCGCAATTACGTCCATTTCCCCGCTGCTGGAAGACATTCAGAAAGATTTGGGAATGAACGGGATGTCGGCTAGCCTGCTAACGACCATTCCACTGTTCTGCATGGGAATATTCGCTCCTATGGCGGCCAGCTTGAGCGATCGATTGGGAATGGAAAGAGCGATCACCGTGTGCATCGGACTAATCGGCATCGCGACGGCCGCTCGCTTCTTCGCGTCACCTCCTTCCTGCTCTTGCTTACCGCATTGCTTGCCGGTATCGGGATTGCGGTTGCCGGTCCGCTGATCTCTGGTTTCATCAAGCATCATTTCCCTGCTCACGCCTCATCGATAGTCGGCGTCTATTTAACCGGCATGGGCATCGGCGCTTCGATCAGCTCCGCCTTCGCGATACCGATTGAGCGTGCCGCACACGGATCATGGAGCACGGCGCTTGGCATCTGGTCCATTTTCGCGGTTATCGGGATACTTGCGTGGTGGCCGATTATTCGAAAGCATGCGTCAACTGACCATCACGACGCATCGTCTCGCAAGCAATCGAGCAAGCTTCCGTGGAATAATAAGCAAGCATGGCTATTCCTCATTATTTTTGGACTGCAATCCGGCATCTACTACACCGCTGCTACCTGGCTTGCCCCCCGTGCTCAGGAGATTGGGATGGATGCGGCAACTGCAGGGACGCTAGTAACAGTATATTCGATCATGCAGATGATCGCAGGCTTGGTGACGCCTCTTATGTTGAATCGTACCACTTCTCGCAAGTCATGGCTGTTAGCCTTTTCCATATGCAGTCTGGCAGGATGCAGCGCGCTTTCTTATTTTCCTGCCGAGGTGAATCCATTTCTGTCGGCAGCAGTGATGGGGATTGGAGCGGGCGGCCTGTTCTCGATTGCGTTAATCCTGCCTCTCGATGTAACAAGCACTTCGCGCGACGCAAGTCTATGGACGGCCATGATTCAGTTCGGCGGATATTTGATAGGCGGATTACTCCCCTTGGTTTCCGGAGTCTTTTACGACATCGGCGGAAGCTATCAAGCCTCCTTTCTCACTCTAATCTTCACCAGTCTGATTCTTATCGCGGTATCCGTATTCTACCGCGGCAAGCGGTACACACATTATTCGCAACAATAAGACGGTTGCTCTTCCATCAAGAGGAGCAACCGTCTTATTGTTGATTATCGTACCCTTACCTGCATTATTCTTCCTTGTCCACATCGATATCTTTCACTTCTTCAGGCAGTTCCTTCGAAGCACCAGGTACATCACGTTGCTTGTAGCGAATATCTTCCGATGAGTAAACGCCAATATGTACGGTTCCCCCGTTGGCAAAGGCTCGGATCAATATCGGTTGATTGTAAATATTATGGAAGGTAAAGTCGGGTCCATTCCAGCTTACCGTTGCATCACGACCAGGCGGTACATAGGTTACATTCCTAGAGTGAGAGTAGCGCTTCACAATCTGTAGCCCTGCGCGGTCGACAGCGTTGAACAGGGTGGATGATATCTGACATATGCCGCCCCCTATTCCTTCTGACAATTCCCCCTTCACGATGATAGGCGCACGCACATACCCTCTCTCTTGCGTGCGCTGCCCAACAACTTCATTAAAGGAGAACGTCTCTCCTGGAAATAGGACGTGATTGTTAATCGCCTCTGTAGCAAGCTTTATATTCATAGAACGGTTTTTATTGTTCGTATTATAGAAGGTTGTGTAATGACCAATTTCCTTCTCACGAATATGCGATAGGAGTTCACTGTCTACTTTTGGATAGACAATCTGCATCGGCACCTCTATCCTCATCGAACCGCTGTTGACGATGTATTTATAAAACTGCTCGATAAATGCTTCTCGATCCAGCCTCATTCCATTTTTCTCGGGAATAATCCCACCATAACCATTCAATGCTGCATTAATCGGAGCAATGGCTACTTGGCGATCTATCGCTTTCATCAGCTTGTCTAATTGTTGCTCGTTCACAATAGCAGCACCAGGAAGTAAATAATCCGCACGGTGAGCAGATGCAATTTGTTGGCCATGATGTCCAATAAGGATTGGTTCCGATACGGTTGGCCGTGGGAGCAGCAATAGCACTAACCAGAGAAGTTGCAGATACATATTATTCTCCTTTATGACAATTCCTCATCCTTGAGGCACATCTGAACCCATTCCACTTGCATGAAATAATTGCCGCTACCTTATCCTTTTCTTATTCCAAACGATATATACATGCTCTACCAGTTCGCGCTGAGTTTTGCATTTTATGACTGTTATTTTCATGAGTTTGGTCACTTTATTGTTCATGTTTCATGAAAATGATATGATATACATACGTAAAGTTAGTACTAACCTATAGACAGAGAGGATTTGTTGCATGGCTAGAGTTCATAAGAAAATGTCCGTTCTAGACATCTTGAAGAGATTCATCTTCATCACGTCTGGTGCAATTCTAATGGGGGTCGCGTTGGAATTGTTCCTCGTCCCTAACAGTGTGATCGATGGCGGAATAACAGGTATCTCCATCGTAATATCCAAGCTAACCGGAATTCCGCTAGGCGTGTTCATCTTCCTTATTAACCTTCCGTTTCTCATCATCGGATACAAGCAAATCGGGAAAACATTTGCATTTTCCACCTTGTACGGAATCATTGTCATGTCTGGAACGACATTTTGGCTGCATCCTTACAGCGCATTCACGAATGAGAAAATCTTGGCGGTACTGTTCGGTGGCTTTATTCTCGGTCTCGGTGTTGGTCTCGTTCTTCGCTTTGGCGGATCACTAGATGGTACTGAAATCGTAGCCATTCTCGTGTCCAAGAAGACTCGGGTGCCAGTTGGTCAAATTATTCTCATTATCAACGTATTCATCTTTATCATAGCTGGATTCGCATTCGGCTGGGATTCAGCCATGTACTCCATCTTTACTTTCTATATTGCTTCGAAGGTGATGGATATCGTCGTTGAGGGCTTGAATGAGTCGAAGTCGGTAACCATCATATCGCAGGAATATGAGGAAGTATCAGAAGCAATTCAGAGCCGCTTGGGTCGAAGCACGACCTTCATCTACGGCAGAGGCGGTTACAGCAAGGAAGATACCCAAATTATCTATTGTGTCGTTACCCGTCTGGAGCTAGCGAAGCTGAAGTCTGTTGTCCAAGAGATTGACAGCAAGGCGTTCATCGCGATCGAAAGTGTATCGGATGTACTCGGCGGCAACTTCCAGAAGAACGATATCCACTAATCACAAATCCCCTGCATGTCTCAGCGCTTCGCTGACGTATGCAGGGGATTCTCTATTTTACATCCCTAATTAGCTTGTGTAGGCACGGTACATGGCATCCAGCAACGTATGCGTATGGTCGCAGCTATATTCCCAGAACATAACGCCAGCAATTCCCTGCTCCATCACATACTTGCACTTGTGCGTTAAGGATTCTGGATCGTCATACGTAATAAAGTTATGTCCGTCGTACAAATATGGAGATTTCGCTTCCTCATCCCAATGACGAACGAATCCATTCTTGTTGATATACTCCGCAACCAGCTTCGTATAATCAGGTCCATACCCACCCGATCCAGGCGCCATTTGCAAGTAGCCATTATTCGTATTCGGCACATCCTTCCACATTCTTGAATAGAAGGCAGCACCGATGACAATCTTCTCTCTAGGCACTCCTGCAGCAGCGAATAAACGTACAGATGCATCTACGCTAATGCGGAACAAGTCGCCAGTCGATGTGTACAAGTTCGTGTGATGACCGGTCAAGGTTTGGAAGCCGCCGCGCATATCGTATGTCATGAGCTGAATGAAGTCCAAATACGAATGGATCACATCCATTTCTGTACCATCGATATAGTATTGGTCTGCCCCTGCTGCAATCGTCAGCAGATAGTGTTTTCCGTCTGCTTGCCCCTTGGCGTCAAGCACCTCGCGCAGTTCCTTGAGAAGCAAGGTGAAGTTCTGCTTATCATTCGGGCTGGAAGCAATTCCTGCCTCCGAATAGCATGGGTACTCCCAGTCAAGGTCGATGCCATCGAACGGTGCTGTCTCTAAGACTCGCACTGCAGACTCTGCGAACAGCCGTCTTCCTTCTGCTGTCGACGCAGCCTCAGAGAACCCGCCTGCACTCCATCCGCCCACAGACAGTAGAATGAGCAGCTCAGGGTTGTAAGACTTCAATACTTGCAATTGAGACAAATTCTGCAAATGATCAATCGTAATGCGGTCGTTCTTCACATGACCAAATGCCACGTTCAAATGAGTTAGTTTCTTCGCATCTTCTGCTGTAACATTCGGCAGTACAGGATCACCTGCATAACCCGCTAAAATCAGCTTGTTGCTGCTCATGCTGTCGTCTTCCTCTCTACGTTGTGTTCTCTATGATTGCAACTCCCTAGTTGTGTGTAACCACGGCACCGGAACCGCCGTACATATCCAGTTCGCCTTCCAGTTCAATCTTCAATACCGTTACATTCTCATGCGCATCTTCCTGCGTCATATGTATCCATGTTGTACCCGGAATATTGAACCACGGCACACCGCCTTGAATCTCATAAGTTAATTCCTTGCCAGAATGAAGCACCGTAATCTTTTTAATTTTGTTCGAGAGACCTTTTAAGCAAACGCTTTCTTTCGGATCATCATATACGAACAAATATAACGTCTGACGATCCTTGGACACGGTACTGCCGCCCAAGTAATAACGAGTATGAATGCCTTCATCCGTCTCATAAATAGCCTCTTCATGCGTCCGAATCCAGTTGCCCAGACCAATGAGCGTCTCTTCCTGACGCTGCGGAATTGTTCCGTCCTCCATTGGCCCTACATCCAACAGCATATTCCCGCCCATCGTAATGCAGTCACAGAACATTCGGATAATTTGATTCAATGTTTTATAATAATCATCATCGTGCTGGTAGCCCCAAGAGCTGTTAATGGTCGTGCAGAACTCCCATGGCCCTACTGGTCTTGTAATTGGCAAGCCCTGTTCCGGAGTCTTGTAGTCCCCATGCCCTTGAAGCCTGGAGTTAATGATAAGCTCAGGGTTGAACGATAGCAGGTAATCCTTGAACGCTGGCAAATTCCACTGTTCTGCGCTGCGTTCCCAATCCCCGTCGAACCACAGCAGATCCACCTTGCCATAGTCAGTAAGCAATTCACGCAATTGATTGTTATTGAATTCAAGGAAGCGCTGCCATGCCTCTTCATCCTGTACACCATCGGTCGGACTGCAGAAGCGGTTCACCTTGCTCAAATCCTCAGGCACCTTCCCGCCTTCGTACACACTTGCATAATCCGGATGTGACCAGTCTATCAAGGAATAGTACATACCAAGCTTAATACCGCGATCTGTAAGCGCCTTGGCATACTCTTTGATCAGATCACGCTTGGCAGGCGTCTTCTTCACAACGTTCAAGTCGCTGTACTTCGTATCCCACAATGCAACGCCATCATGATGCTTCGTTGTCAGAACTGCATATTTCGCGCCAGACTTCTCGAAGAGGTCTGCCCACTTGTCTGCATCGAACTTGCTTGCCGTAAACCCATCGAGCTGCTTCATGTAGTCTTCATACGACACTCTTCCATTATAGAAAGACCAGGATTCTGAAATCCCATCGACCGCATAAATGCCATAATGAATGAAAATCCCAAGCTTCGCTTTCTCAAACCACGGTTGTACCATTGTTGTGCCCTCCCATATTCTAGTTGTACAATTCGTATTATCGCACACTTTGGCAGAAAAGTGTTAGCGAAAACATTCCGCGCCACACCTAACTTTTTCACAGTTAGATGTGGCGCGGAATCCAAGTGGCAGACACGCCTTATTTGGTTGTTTAAGCCTGATTATTTCGTAATATCAATAAAGCCTTCTCCGAATACATCCCTAACATCATGAATCGTAATAAATGCATCCTTATCTGTTGCTCGGACGATTTTCTTCAAGGTTGATACTTCCTGCTTACTAATAACAATGTACAGTACTTGCTTCCGATCCTTCGTGTAATAACCATGTCCTTCGAGCACCGTCACTCCACGATCCATGACGACATTCACTTGCTCCGCGATCCGATCATGCTCCTCGGAGATAATCGTAACCGCCTTCTTCGGATTCAATCCTTCGATAATGAAGTCCATCACCTTCGTCCCTACATACAGCATCGCGATAGTTAGCATCAAGCCTTGCGGACCAATGATGAAGAACGACGCGAATGCCACGATGAGGTCGAAGAACAACAATGCGTAACTTACATTCCAATCCAAATACTTGTTCATAATACGTGCCAAAATCGTCGAGCCTGCTGTTGTGCCCCCAACTCGGATGATGAGACCGATCCCGACACCTGCGAAAATACCGCCAAAAATCGCATTGATCATGAGCTCATTGGATGCAATCCTCCAGCTCTCCGTCAAATGCAGGAATAATGAGTTGAACACAACTGCAATGATGGTATAGATCGTCGTATTCTTATCCAAGAATTTGTAGCCAACGACAAGCAATACCGCATTTAAGATCAAGTTCATCAACCCTGGTGACCATTCAAACAGATAGTAGAGAATAATGGTAACCCCTGTTACCCCGCCCTCACCGAAATCATTGGGGATGACAAACAAGTTAACTGCTAATGCAAAAATGAAAGCGCCTGCGATAATGATAGCAATATCCGTAATTCTTTTTTTCATGAAAGCCCGTCCTTTATGTATGAAAATCATCTGTCCGAATTATCTCATCAAACTAAAGCAGTGAAAATTGATTCATGAATATACGGGTGTTCCCCTAGTATGGATATACATGCAGCCGGTACATTAAGTATTCCGCTCTTATGACACGACAATACAAAAACAACTGAGCGTTCCCACTCAGTTGTTCTTGCATCATTCCTAGCAATCCTTATCATCTTATGCAAAGATATCGGATTGTTTGACACGATCGTTCAGCATTGTAAAGTCTTTGTCTTGCAAAGGCTCTACCTTGCCCTTTTGATACCCGCTTCCCTTCGTGGAGAAGAAGTCATGTGTACTTGTTTCGGTACGGATACCGTTCAAGACAACGGGGTTAACATCTTCTTCTGGGAAGTATGGCTCAAAGCCCAAGTTCATGAGCGCTTTGTTGCCGTTGTAACGAATGTACTTCTTAACTTCATGTGTAAGTCCAATTGCATCATATAGCTGCTCAGTGTATTCAAGCTCGTTCTCGTACAATTCAAGCATCAGCTTGTTCACGAATTGGGACAACTCACGCTGCACGTCCGCACTTTGCTTATTGTAAATTTCCTGTGCAAGCAAGCCTACGAACACGCCATGGACGCTCTCGTCGCGGATGATCAGCTTAATGATCTCGCCGCTTGCTACCATCTTGCCTTGTCCAGCCAAGTACAGTGGATAGAAGAAGCCGGAATAGAACAGGAAGCTCTCCAAGAATACCGATGCCACCATCGCTTTGTACAAGCTGATTGGATCGTTGTCTTGAATGCCTTTATATAGGCCGTCAATGATTGCTGTCTTCTTCTGTAGGTGCTTATTGTCTTTTACCCAATCGAATGTCTCATCAATCATTGCTGTGCTAGCAACCGTCGTAAAGATGGTGCTGTAGCTCTTCGCATGAATTTCTTCCATTGCCGCTTGGAAGATCAGAATTGCCTTCTTCTGCTTCCCATCTACATGCTGCGCAATAACTGGCATTCCCACGTTCCCTTGTTCTGTATCCAGCAAGGTCAAGCCGCCAAGCACATGCATATAGGCAAGTTTCTCATCATCGGACATTTTCGTCCAAGACTTCAAGTCTTTCGAGATTGGAATCTCCGTATCAAGCCAGAATTGGGACGTATTTTGCGTCCACAGCATTTCCATATAATCCGATTCAGGTCTGTTCCAGTTAACAGCTTCAAAGTTTCTCATCTACGAATCTCCTTCTAGAGGTAATTCAAAAAGACCGCTTTTTTATCACGAAGTAATATACACAGTGCTCGGTGCTGAAAACCATCCTTTTTGAACTCTCATTTAATGCAGGTTGCGCTCAATTAGACAACGCAGCTTACACACTCATCGATTGTTTTCTTCTTCGTACGTGTATAGTAGAGCGTCTTAAGCCCCTTCTTCTGTGCGTAAATATAATATTTTGCAAGATCACGAGTCGTCAGATCATCCTTAACAAACAGTACCGTTGAGATCGCTTGGTCAATATGAACTTGAACATCCGCAACCAAGTCAATCAGGTTGAACATATCCATGTCATATGCTTCTTTGTAATAGAAGTAGTTCTCATCGTTAATGTAAGGCATTGGATAAATCGTCTTGGAATCTCCGTACTCACGCTCCTCGATGCGCTGAGTAATCGGTGCGATCGAAGCTGTAGACGACTGCAAGTACGAGATAGAGCCTGTAGGTGCGATTGCCAGACGGTATGCATGGTACAAGCCATGCTCCATCACTTGCTCCTTCAAGCGAGCCCAGTCTTCCAATGTAGGCATCGTGTGACCTTCGAACAATTCCTTCACGCGATCAGTCTTCGGAGTGAAGTCCGTGTTCAAGTATCTATCGAAATATGCGCCGCTCGCATATTCACTCTTGTCAAAGTCCGTGAACGTCACGCCGCGCTCTTTCGCAATCAGCATGGAACGTTCCAAGGAATAGAAGTTCAGCATCATGAAGAACGCACGCACGAAGTCTCTTGCTTCCATGGACTCATATGCAATCTTGTTCTTCGCCAAGTAACCGTGCAAGTTCATTGCACCAAGGCCTACCGAATGAAGCTCACGGTTCGCCTTCGCTACGGATGGAACGATGCTGATATTGCTGCGGTCAGATACTTCTGTCAGTGCGTCCATAGAACGATGAACCGTATCACGCATCCGCTTATTCTTCATGACATTAACAATGTTAAGTGAACCCAAGTTACAGGAAATATCGCGGTTAATCTCATCCTCAATGCCGTAATCGTTAATCGTGGACACTTCACTAAGCTGTGCGATCTCACTGCACAGGTTGGAGAATTTAACCTTACCGATTTCTTTCAGGGCATGGTATTCATTCGTATTGTCTACAAACATGATATATGGGTAACCAGATTCCATCTGAATCTGTGCAATTTTCAAAACTAGGTCGCGAGCGACAATTTTCTTTTTGCGTACTTTCGGATTGTCTACGAGCTCATCATACATTTCGGAGAGATCCATATCATCCAAATGCTTGCCATATGCTTGGAATACCGTGTGCGGATAGAACAAGTACATGTCTTTATCCTGCTCAACAAGCTCGAAAAACTTGTTCGGAGCAACAACGCCGAGCGACAAAGTCTTAATGCGGATTTTCTCATCACTGTTGATTTTCTTCGTATCCAGGAATTCATGGATGTCAGCATGGAATACGTTCAAGTATACAACGCCGCTTCCGTCACGCTGTCCCAGTTGGTTCGCGTAAGAGAAAGCATCCTCGAACAATTTCATAACTGGCAGTACGCCACTTGCTTTACCGTCTAGCCCTTTGATCTGCTCGCCTGCACCGCGAATCTTGCTCAAGTTCAAGCTCACACCGCCGCCAATTTTACTTAACTGAAGTGCGGAGTTGATCGCAAATCCGATCGAGTTCATGGAATCGTTGACTTCGAGCAGGAAGCAGCTGACGAGCTCTCCTCTGCGCTTCTTCCCTGCATTCAGGAAGGTTGGCGTTGCTGGCTGATACTCTTGTGCAATCAACAGATCTGCATATTCGAATGCTTTGTTCATATCTCCGCTCGCTAAGAACAAGGATACAACCGCCAGTCTGTCTTCATAACGTTCCAAGAACTTCGTATCATCATTCGTCTTCATCGCGTAGTTATTGTAGAACTTGAACGCGCTCATGAAGGATGGGAAGCGGAATTTCTTCGAGTACAGGAACTCGTACAATTTCTTAATATCTTTAAATTCATATTGGTCGAAAATCTCTTTCTCATAGTAATCATTTTCGATCAAATAATGAATCTTCTCTTCAAGGTTATGGAAAAACACTGTATTTTGATTGACATAATCGACGAAATAGCTCTTTGCTGCCTCGTGATCCTTGCCAAATTGAAATTTACCGTCCTTCTGAACCATGATTTCATTGTTAAGCTGTATCCATTTTGGTATCAAAGTCATGGACCTCCCGAATAAAGTTGTCTACATCTCGTTTTGTCCCGCTGAGTTCAAACTTCATCAGTACGGGGACGGAGTATTCTCTGGAAATATGGTCAGCTGCAAGCCCATACCGAGTGCCCCAGTTCATGTTGCCGCTGGCCGCGACACCTTGGAGCAAATGACTGTGTTCTTCCAGAAACTCTTGCGTGGACTGTGGAACTTGTCCGAACCCGGTCGTGTACGTAATCAGGATAAAGGGTTCATTAAGCTTGGTGTCAGGCGTGACACGAACACACTCCAAATCCAATTTATCGACGAATCGTTTCACGTTACCCGTCTTCGAATCGTAAGCGATAAGCACGTGATCCCTCCGTTGTTCGACTAGTTTGCAAATGGAACGAACAAAAAATGCTCATTCAAAAACAAGGATCAAAACGATCGACACGTTGCGTACCATTATCGTGTATGCTGTCGCTTTAATCTCTCAATCTCTGAATAGGCATGTCTTAGAATCCGGCGCGTGGCGTCGCTCGATCCCAATTGCTGTCACAATATATAGTGTATGTATCGCACCCAACCAACTATATATAGTTCGCTATAGAATCATATACAATTTTAAGAGAAATGGCAAGGTCCATTTTATGACGCTTTCTCTATCAAATTTCTTGTCGACTATTGGCACAAAACATTACTATCGTACCACACCTCAGACGAATATTGGAGATCATTTATTTTGGAATTGTAGAGAAATACATGATAAAAAAATTCGATTATTCCCCTTCTCCGCGACAGGATGGCGATCTCCCCAATCCCAACTCTTTTTAATTAATCCAGACATAGGAGTCAAATCAGCACATTTTTTGATTACCACATACACAATCCAAACATCCGATATGAACAAGCATACGATAATTGGAAGTGATTACTAGAAGTGATTCATGTCAATTCATTTTGAATAGACGGAGGGAAACATCCGATGAGCAAATCTAAAGCGCTACGAACATCGAGATCATCTGATGTGGTAAATCAGGTGTATTCAAACCGGGTACTGCGATCTGAGTTTGATCGGAATTGGAGAACGGAAATATCAAGAAGTGGTTATGTCATTTACATTGCAACTGCAAACCGGGCTCAAGTTGAGGTAATACTGTCAGGCGGGATAAACAAGCGATTGGTGTTTCCGAGAGGCGGAAGAGTGATAGTCGGTGGTGGCGGAACATCGCATTATAGCAAACCACATCGCACGATCACGATCTAATGATGATTTGTTAGCTAGACCCGATACGAATACAGAAATAGCGGCAGTACAAGACACCGGAATCGTGTCTAACTGCCGCTGATTTGTGAAATGTCACGGAATTTGTAGCTTACGATTTATCCGCTGCTTCCAAAAAAGATAGAATGTGCGGTGCCATTTCTTGAGGGTGCGTCAATGGGAGCATGTGGTCTGCACCCTCTATTTCGACGAAAGCAATTCGTGGTATCCGCTTGAACTCCTCCGCGATCATGCGCATATCGTCCCACTCCACTGTCCCGTACATAAACAAGGTAGGAACCGCGATTTCCTCCAACTGTTCGATCGCAGGTGGCTGAGGCCATATCACCTCAAAGCTGCGCCACTCTGTGAAGACACGCGTAAAGTATTGGGTGTGCATATCAATAAAGATATCACGCTGACCGCTAGCCATCACCGTACGATAAATAGGCCCCTGCAATGAAAACTGTATCATCTTGCTCACATCCGGAGCGAGTGAATTCAATTGCTGAATCCAGCCCCGATACGTCTCTGAGAAGATGAAACCTGTCAAGGATGGAGCAACAGCGATCAGTCGAGCGACTCTATCTGGAGAGGATAATGTAAAGTTAGTAGCCAATTCTCCGCCTATAGAATGCCCAACTAGGGTCACCTGTTCCAGCTTCAGGTCGTCCAGCAGTTGACGTAAATCTTCGACAAGGTTGAGCGGTACTTGCGGTGCGGGCGATCGTCCCGTACCACGAGCATCAAAGGTAACGACCTCGTGAGTTCTTGCGAGAAGTGGTACTAGCTCCCCCCATGCCCTTGAATCGACGCCTCCGCTGTGAATCAGCACAATCGGCTCTCCTGTTCCATAAATCGAGTAGCTCAGATCCATTCATGCTCCCTCCCATGTGGCTTTCTATTGATTGTTTCACCTCATATATTAGATATGGATCAATATTCAGATCAATGATTTTTTAGTTTTTTCCTTGCCTTATCTTTCACAGAAGCACTGCGATTCCATCCTATTCGATCATCGCCAATAACTAGATGGAGAACCGACCTGATATGGTTCTTTTCCTAACTCAATGGAATTTCCCCGACAACACTTACTCATTTCCCGGGCTCACACTCTCATTTCCCGGGCAACCGCGCGGTTTCGAGCCATTGTGACAGTGAGGTTCAACATAATTACAGAAAAACAGAGTCTGCTCCATGCCGAACATCACTCCTTTTTGTCTCTTCAAGCAGCAATGTGCATAACCATGCAAAGGATGATCCGCTACGGAAATAAGAAATATCATTTTTGCGCTGCCAACCTATTCCCCATCTCATTCATATTAATTGTACATCCATCACCTATAGAGAACATAAAAAAGACCGACCATGAGGCCGATCTGCATCATTTAACTTCCTATATACTTCACTTCATTTAATATCCATTCTGTTGAAATACAGAACGCTTGCCACTAAGCCGAATAGCGAAGTGATACCAACCGCGATAAACGAGTATAGCGGTGGATAATCCGCTACATAACTTTGGGTTACAATTACATGTGCAGCTGACCAAGGGAACAGCGCCTTGTAATCGGAACTGATCACGGTAACATTCCCTAACGTGATCACCGCTGTGAACATGATGGTCGGCACATAATTTTTGAATAAGAAGGTTACCCAAATCGTCGGTGTGGACAACAGGAACATAAGGACAGCACCTAGTACATAGTCACCCAATGAAGACACCAGTACCGCGGCACTTACCCCGTCTGATTTGATAAAAAATCCGAATCCCAATGTAAGCACCCAGGCTACCATCGTCAATAAAAGTATCCATATGAACAGCATGAGCATTTTGCTCGCGATTAGAGCACCTTTTGAAACCGGGATTGTAAGCAGGTTCTTGAGCGTATCCTCCACAAATTCTCGATTGAATAAATATGCAGTAATAACTCCGTACAACAGCACTCCAAGCAGCAGCATCACATTCAGATTCGTGTTATAAAAGGAAATTTCGAATGGGATTACTTCCTCTGGATCACGCTTCATCTGACTCAAATAGGCAATGAACATCATAATCGGTGCGGCAGACGCCCCAATTATACTCACGAGAAACATCTTCGATCGTTTCAGCTTCAATAATTCGGTATAGAGCAAATTAACCAATCGTACCACCGCCAATCCGCTTTACGAAATAATCTTCAAGCGTGTCCTCGTGGAGCGTCATTTTGTACACATCAATGTCGTTCTGAACGAACATCTTATTCAGCTTGTTCTGTTCTCCAATCCGTGAATATACACGTATCAATCCGTCACCATGGATTTCATAATCATGGACGCCCGCTTGCGACTCAAGCAGCATCGCTGCCTTATTGTCATTGGACACACGGAACTCGATATATCTGCGATTTCGTTTATGCAGCTCTCCAATTGAAATTTCCTCAAGCAGCTTCCCCTCATGGATAATTCCAAGCTGGTCGGCAAGCTGTTCAACCTCAGATAAAATATGACTGGATATAAGCACAGTAATGTTTCGTTCTACCGCTAATGACTTAATGAGCTTGCGCATCTCCTTAATGCCAATCGGATCAAGACCATTCGTTGGCTCATCAAGAATAAGCAGCTCTGGATGATGCAGGATCGCTCTGGCAATACCGAGACGCTGCTTCATCCCCATCGAATATTGACCTACCAGCTTCTTCGTCTCTTCCTGCAGCCCCACCGTTTCTAGTGCTTCCTCCAACGCATTTCGTTTGTATACGCCCATCAGCTTCGCATTAATGAGCAAATTTTCATATGCCGTTAAATTCTCATAGAATCCGGGATGCTCCACCATCGAGCCGATTCTGGATAGGATTTCTCTAGGCTTAGCGTTTAATCGCTGCCCGAATAGTTCTATCTCTCCTTCTGTTGGCTTGATTAATCCGAGCAGCATGCGGATAGTCGTTGTTTTGCCAGCGCCATTGCGACCGAGAAAGCCGTATATTTCGCCCTGCTTCACATGCATGTTCAGATCATGAACAGCAATCTGTTCCCCATACTGCTTCGTGAGCCGGGTCGTACGTATGATCGTGCTCATGCAGCACCTCCTGAGTAAGTAAGTCTACTATTATCGTAAGGGGATGATTTTAAATGCTGCTTAATGAGTTCTTAACTATCTCTTAATTGGTGGCAATGTCGTTCGAATTGGAATATTGACGATAAAGGCAGTTCGGACATGCGGCTCGCTCAATACGGAGATGTGGCCGCCAAACTTATCGACAAACGCCTTCGTAATTGCTAGTCCTAGCCCGCTACCGCCATGCAGCAAACTCCGTGATCGTTCGGAGCGGTAAGTGCGCTCGAATATCTTCGATAACTCGTCCGCTGGAATGCCCGGCCCTCTATCCCATATCGTTATGGCAATGCTCGACTCATTCCGCTCTAGCTCCACCCCTAACATCTGACCTTCCTTGCCGTACTGTATCGCGTTTTTGATTAGGTTGTTCAAAATTCGTATGTACCCATAGCGATCCATTGCAACCATGCAGGACTCCTCAGGAATCTGAACCGCTAGATCCATACCGTTCTTCTTCAGCTCCGGCAGAAATGAAATCAACGCTTCCCTCAGCAGCTCTGCAGCATCTAACGACTCCCATCTCATCTCGACTTCATCGGCATCCAGCTTCGCCATCTGGAAGATATGATCAATCAATTCCTTAAGCGCTTGCGCCTTCGCTGAAATAATTGCAACACACTCATCCCTCTCTTGCTCTGAAGAGATATGTTCATCCTGCAATGCATCGACATAACCGATAATCGAAGTAAGCGGTGTCCGTATATCGTGCGAGATATTAGCGAGAAGCCTCTTGCGGGCAGCATCGGATCGAATTGCATTCACTTGAAGCTTCTCCATCTGCTCGATTAATTCATTAATCGAAAAGAGCATCTCATCATACGCCTCAGATTCATTCGCCAGCAGTCTCGTATTGACATTGCCGCGAACAGCACGCTTCACGGCGGCAGCATGGCTCCTAACCTCCGCTATAAACCGAACACGTCTGTAGAGCAGCAGCGCAGCAACGGTGAACAGTACAGCAAACAGCCCCCACCTGTATATACCTAGAGGCTGTATTGTCATACTATCGATGACGAACCATATAGTTAATCCCATTAATAAAACAACAAGCATTAGACTGTTTTTGTCATGCCTCATCTCGTTCACCTGCAAACTTATAGCCAATCCCCCATACCGTCTGAATTAGCTTCGGATCAGAGGGGTCTGTTTCAATTTTCAACCGAAGCTTACGGATATGAACCATAACTGTATTATCGTCCTCAATATATTCTGATCCCCACACCTGTCTAAAAATTTGCGTCTTCGTAAATACCTGCTCAGGATGAGAAGCGAACAATCTCAACAACTCAAATTCCTTGGCGGTCAGACTTATTTCTTGCCCCTCGCGGATAACCATATATTTCCTAGTATCAATTATTAATCCCTTAAATCGCATGGTTGCAGAACTTTCTTCTGCAAGACTGCTGGCTTCACTGCCTAAGATCATGAATCTTCTCAGCAATGCCTTGCTCCTTGCAACCAGTTCATGTATGCTGAAGGGCTTCGTCATATAATCATCAGCCCCGATACTCAGACCTACAATCTTGTCCATCTCTTCGTCCTTCGCCGTCAGCATCAAAATGGGCACATTGCTTCTCTCCCGAATACGACGGCACACCTCTACTCCATCTATGTAAGGCATCATTAAGTCGAGAATGACAAGATTATATTTATGCTGCTCGAACAATCGCAGCGCTTCTTCACCGTGAGCTGCTGTATCTACCGTGTATAATTCCCGCTCTAAGTACTTCTTCAATAAATCTCGAATCTCTCGCTCGTCGTCGGCGACAAGCACGCGAATAGGCTGCATCGTTCCATTCTCCCCTTATATCTATCGTAGATTCCCCATATCTGATTCGCATTCTACATACTTGCAAATGTAAGTGTAACGAATCCAGCAGCCAATTGCACGTGTTTGCCAATTTCAATACGCTCGTGTCCCTTCATCGGGATGCAAATGGATAAACTAGTGCCCTAGCTGTTCTCCAAGCATTGCTGTGAGAGTTCTCACGAACGCATCAATGTATGAACCGTAATTTCAGGCTTGCTTAGGAAACGGACAGGCAGTTCTGTCGTCCCGATGCCTCGATTGACATAGAGTTTCATTGGCTTGTTCAGGGTAGTTGTTCCCTCGATTTTATACATCCCCTCAACATACTTCTTCGCTAATGGCGGCGTGTATATCGTGCCGTACCACGGCAATTGAACTTGGCCCCCGTGACTGTGTCCAGATAATTGCAAGTCGATCGGATAATCAATGGCTTGATCGGCAACATCCGGCTCATGCACGACGAGCAAATTGAAGTTGTCAGGTTCTAAGTCTTTCAGCGTTCCATGTATATTGGGCGTACCTAACAGGAAATCATCAAGCCCGCTAATGGTGATATATTCATCATGATTCGGGAGATGGATTTGCTTCGTATCGTTAACGAGCACAGTAAAGCCAGCTTTCTCCATATAAGACTGATAAACTCGGCTTCCGCCCCCACCTCGATCATGATTGCCGAATACGGCATACTTGCCTAATGTTGCTTGCAGCTGTCCTAGTATTCGCTGGGAACGGTCTCTCCGATTTCCATACGCATTGAAATTGTCAACCATATCTCCCGTAAACACAATAATATCTGGATGTTCTTGATTAATCCGATCAACAAGTTCAAGCAGCTGAACATCATTGAAATGATCCCCCAAATGAACATCAGAAAAATGTACAATCTTCATCCCATGAAAGCTTGGAGGGATATACCGATTTAGTATCATCTGCCTCGTCACACTTAAGCTGTTCGGTTCCATCTTCATGCCATAAAATAATGCTCCTGCAAGCAGAAACAATACAATCAGAGTCACACGAATCGAATGCTTGCTCCATTTCTTGTCCTTCATGATCTCACCTCAACCCAATCATAGGAGACCAATGTTACGCCAATATGACAAAATGAAAACAGACATCAAGAAGCCTATCTGCGTGAACATGAGCATCTAGATAGCAAGAGCATGGAAGTTATTGCCTACATACAAAAAACTGCCTTTCAGCAGTAAATTGAAAATACCACTTGAAAGGCAGTCTTACATCTGCTCCCCCTGCTTGCATAGAGGAAGCGCAATATGAAATTCGATATCTCCAGTATGCAGTCGCACGCCATAAGCCGCCTTGTGCTTCTGCAGGATCCCCTTCACAATAGCCAGACCAAGCCCTGTACCACTAAGCTGCTTGTTCCGCGAGCTCTCAGCAACGAAGAACGGCTCCCACAATTGCTTCAGCTGCTCTTCAGTCATGGAGAACGTACATCCATTCCGAATGAACAGCACTAATGCATCATCCTTGTTCGTAAGATCAATCTGAATTTTCCGATTCGTCGTGTATTTCATTGCGTTCGATACGAGATTGTTCAGCACCATTTCAAGCTTGACCCTATCAGCCTGGACGCAAAAGCTTTCCGCATTCTGATCATTCAAGGTCAACTCAATCGAATGCTGCTGCAGAGGTAGCTCATATTTCGCAATGACTTGCTCAAGAAGATTAACGACATGAACATTCTCAATGTTCAGCTCTTCCGTCTGCAAGCGAGACCATTCCAACAGCTTCGTAACGAGCTCGGACATATCATCCGTTTGCGACTGTATGACATCCATGTAGGTGCCGTCATCCAGACCATCCTTCACCCCTGCGGAATATGCCTTGATCACGGCAAGCGGTGTCTTCAGTTCATGTGAGATGTCACGAATAAGGACACGCAAGTTCCGGTTCTTCTCCTCCAGCTCCAGATGCGCTTGCTTCAACTTATCACTCATCGTATTAATGCTGTGCGCAAGCTCCTCAATCTCATCTCCTGTTCGGATGTCCACTGTCCGGTATCGTCGTTCGGCGATATCCTCCGCCATATTCTTAAGCTGCTCAATAGGCTTCACCGTTCGCCTGGAAAACCAAGCAGCGAGCAGAAGGGCTAGTGAGAGCGCACCTACCGCAATAATCAAATTGAACTGATTGACGATACGTATCGTCTCGCCTGAATTAGCCACCGATTCGCCTACAGCGAGAATCATTCCTTCTTTCATGACAAACGTAACGAAAACGCTCGACTTCAACTTCTCCTGCTGATACGACTTCGTAACTATCCCGCCGCGCATTAGCTGTGCAAGGCTCTCTTCCGTGAGCCAGAATTTGCTCATCGCAATCCGCTCCCGCGTAAATTGTTCGCGCAGTGTCCAGTTTAAGCGGTCAATGTCATGGTCGTAGGGGGTATGAACGATTGTGAAGTGGTAATCATCCGCCACCCGCTGAACTTCTTCAAGGAGCTGCTTCGACTCTATGCTGCGCAACCTCTCCACCGCTTCCGTCAACGCAGCACGCTTCTGATGGACAAAATAATTTGGCATAAAGAACGTATTCACACAATACGAGAGTCCGAACACTACGACAAGAATAAGTGCAATTTGCACAAACAGCTTGCGACTAAGCTTATTCATGGCTATTCGGATGCTCGAAGCTGTAACCCATACCACGGTGCGTCCGTATCCACTCCTCGCCGATCTTCTCCCGCAAGCGGCGTATATGCGTATCTACCGTACGTTCCTCGCCGAAGTAATCATAGCCCCATACATGATCAAGCAGCGCTTTGCGCGTTAAGACCTGCCCCTTATTCAGAATAAAAAACTTCATCAATTGAAATTCCTTCTTCGTAACCCGCAGATCAATTCCACGCTTGCAAATCTTCTGTCCTTCCATATCTACCTGGATATCCCCAAATAGATATTGTGCCTGCATCTTCAGCAGCTTCTTCGCCCTCGCCAGCAAAACCCGAGGATCGAACGGCTTCCGCATATACTCATCCGCTCCAGAATCAAGAGCTGTCAGCTCATCTTCATGCTCTCCCTTGGCCGTTAGCATGAGCACCTTTAACTTCGAATTCGATTTGATTTCTCGACACAACTCAATCCCGCTCATCTGCGGCATCATCCAATCGAGCACTGCCAAGTCCAGCGGCTGGTTGTAATAGATCTCAAGCGCTTGATGCCCGTTCTCTGCCGTAAAAGTTCGAAAGCCCTCTTTATCAAAATAAGCCGCTAAAATTTTCAACATATGCGGCTCATCGTCTGCAATAAGTACATTCATTTACTTTGTATCTCCTTATTCTTACCCTTGTCTGTCTTGCATTGAGTGCAGTCTATATTATTGCATTTTTAATTGAATAAGGAAAATCCCACTGCTATACTGGAAGCAACAATAATTGGGAGGCGTTAAGATGAAGTGCGTAACATCAATTGGGGCAGGTAATAATCGGGGATAACGCATAACACCCCTGTAAACTGCGCAATTCCCCTTTAGCAAGAGAAAGGGGATTCCTATTCGTGGAACAAATGAACAATGACAACCGCATCGAGGCGGCAGAACAAGAACAACCCGTATATGCCTTTCCCAATGTGAAGAAATCGATCGCGTGGTTAAGCTTTTTAGCATTTTTCAGTGTGTTGAATGAGACTGTGTTCAACGTATCCTTGCCCGACATCGCACACGATTTCAGTATCACTCCGGCCATTGCGAATTGGATCAACACATGCTTCATGATTACCTTCGCGCTCGGTTCCATCATTTATGGCACCCTGTCATCCCAATACGGCATTAAGAAGCCGCTGCTCATCGGTGTGCTCATCTATGGTAGTGGCTCGTTGCTCGGTTTCTTCGCCCATGACTACTTGTCGGCTGTATTGGCAGCCAGATTGATACAAGGTGCCGGGGCTTCGGCTGTGCCCGGACTCATCATGGTTATGGTCACTCGCTACGTTGGAGAACAGCATCGAGGCAAGGCGTTTGGCATGATTGGCTCTATGGTAGCGCTTGGTGAAGGGATTGGCCCAGCTGTAGGCGGTGTACTGGCAGATTATGTGCATTGGTCCTACCTGTTTGTCATTCCGGTAATGACAATAGTCAGTCTCCCCTTCTTCTTGACCGCACTGCCGCAGGAGCCTTCTCGCAATGGGAGAACAGATATCATCGGCATTGCCTTCTTGTCAGCAGGCATTATTCTATTTACCTTGTTTACTACGACATATGTCTGGTTCTATCTGGTCTGCAGTATGATTCTCGTTCTTGGGTTTGCTTTGCATATCCGCCGTATTCGCGAACCGTTTATTGCTCCGTCCCTGTTCGCTAATCGCCCATATGTACTTGGCACGCTTGCTGGTTCCATTTTGCTAGGAACGGTAGCTGGATTTATTTCCATGGTTCCTTACTTCATGCGGGATGTACATCAACTTTCGACCGCTGTTATCGGCAGCGCGATCATTTTCCCAGGGTCACTCAGCGTTATTCTGTTCGGCATACTCGGTGGAACTCTCGTTGATAAGAGAGGAACTTCATTTGTATTTGTCGCTGGAATAGGTCTTGTCACATTCAGTTTCGTCACGCTCCTTGCGTGGGGGAATGATTCTCCATGGCTGATGACGTTCGCCCTCGTGCTCGTGTTCGGAGGGTTGTCATTCATCAAGACAGTTATATCTGCATCCGTTGCAGAATCGCTAGCACCTGACCAAGCAGGAGAAGGAATGAGCATGCTCAGCTTTGCATGCTTTATGGCTGAAGGCATCGGCATCGCTGTAGTCGGCGGTCTGCTTACACATAGTTGGCTGTTGACTTCACTGACACCTACCGTTGCCAAGGAAGCTTCATTTGCCTTATACAGTGGCCTGATTATTCTGCTCATAGCAGTTCTTGCATGCGGAGGGATCGTATACAGCTTGTCATTGAGACGACATTCTACAACTTCACACGATTAACAATTCATGAGGATCAGGACTTCTTCCTGATCCTCATTTTGTTCTATTCTCTCTTCAAATCTCCTAACACGCTCCTTATCTCCTTATTCCTCTCTTCGATGTTGTCTAGCGAACGATTACAATCATTGGCTTCTATCCCTATCCTATTTTTATGTTTTTTGTAAACATTTCGTTGTCAACCTATCATGAATATTGTATGATATGAGCAATTGCATAGTCATACAAATTCGGGGGCTTGAGGAATCAGGCTGAGATTGTAGATGAGTATACCGCTACTGACCGTTAATCTGATCTGGATAATGCCAGCGTAGAGAATCTGTATTTGTCGTGTGATCATGCTCTGCTGTGATCTAGGACTCTTCTACCGTCTGGTTGCCAGACGGTTTTTTTGTATGCTAGCTATACAACAAAGGAGAGGGTTATGTTGCCAGAACAACAGAGAAGCAACAAATTAAAGTTTACGGATATTCTCATTACCGTGATGATCGGGGTCGTATTTGGTGTGATCTTCAAAATGTGGGAGAGCGTCTACAGTCTCGCAAAGCCGTTGTTCCCACAAGCAGGACAATTAACATATGGCATGTGGTTTATGGCTGGCCCATTCGCGTACCTAGTCATTCGCAAGCCCGGCGTCTGCTTCCTTGCAAGTCTTGCTGCCGCTAATTTATCGGCTATTCTTGGCTCTGCTTGGGGACTAGAGACGATTGTGTATGGCTGTGTACAAGGTCTGGCGGCAGAATTGGCATTCGCCTTGACTGGATACCGCAAGCACAGCATCGTCATCGCAGGCATCGCTGGCATTCTGTCCGCAGTCGGCTCATTCATTATCGATCTCGGTTACGGATATGCAGATTACGAGACATGGGTGCTCGTCTTGAAGTACGGACTTCGTGTCATTAGTGCGTTCATCTTCGCTGGCGTATTTGCCGGCTTGCTCGTTCGTGCATTGGAAGTGACAGGGGTAACCAAATCCATACGTCCTGTGTCCAAAGAAGATTACGCGGTACTTAATCAATAGCACGCATAATATGAATAGATAGAATTTGTGCGTACGCCACAAATTCGGAATAAGGTGGTTACACATGCAACAGGAATCTCATGCGAATTCGTCTGCATTTGTTGACCGCTTGCGCCTAACATTTCCAGGAGAGGATTCCTTGCTGTTCAAGGACCTCTCCTTCCACATTTCTACCGGTGAGAAGGTACTGCTCCTCGGGCCAAGCGGTTGCGGCAAATCAACATTGCTGCATGTATTAAGCGGAATTATGCCCCACTCTATCGAAGTGCCGATGAAATACGATCAGATTAAGCTTCCTTCAAGCTGGGGCTTCGTATTCCAAGATCCGGACAGCCAGTTCTGCATGCCATATGTAGATGAAGAGCTCGCCTTTGTACTGGAAAATCTCTCGATCCCCTATGATCAAATGCCAGCATGCATGACAGGCATACTTGAAAGAGTGGGATTGCAGTTCAACAATCTGCATACAGAAATCCATACGCTATCCCAAGGAATGAAGCAGCGGCTCGCGCTTGCGTCCGTCCTGCTGCTAGAACCAGAGGTGTTGTTCCTCGATGAGCCTACAGCGCTTCTTGATCCAGAAGGAACGAAGCAAGTCTGGGACACCGTGAAACAAGCTGCCGATTCCTCCACCATTCTAATCGTGGAGCACAAAATCGAGCATGTTATCGACATTATCAATCGTGTGGTGCTATTCGACAGCACTGGACAAATCATTGCGGACGACGAGCCGAAAAATGTATTTCTACATCATAAAGATAAGCTCATTGAATATGGTATTTGGTATCCCGGTGTATGGCAGGACTACAGTTATTCAGAAGCCTACCAAGCCATAACGCAGCAACGAACGGCGAACGGATATCAACAGCCTCATTGCAAGCAGGACGGCGGGCTCACCTACACGCGTCTGCAAGCCGTGCAGCCACTGCTCTCTTTGCGTGATTTTAGCGGATACTATGAAGAAATTCGTCGCATATCCGTCCCGAGCGTAGATATTTATCCGGGGGAATGGATTACGATTATCGGAGAGAACGGCGCTGGCAAGAGCACACTATTGTTGTCTCTTATGCAAATTCTGCGTACTACAGGCATGTATCTTATTGAGGGTCAAGAGCTGCCAGCACAGGCTCGCAAGCGATGGTTCCCACGATTCAGAAATACGGGAAAGCAGCCTCCAGCCGAACTCGCCTTCGTATTTCAGAATCCTGAGATGCAGTTTCTAACGGATTCGATCTATGATGAGCTTGCTTATGAACCTAGGCAGAACAACTGGGATGAATCGGACATTGCACATAGAGTGGAACAAGTCATGGAATCATTCGATCTGAATATCGGACGGGATCGGCATCCGTATCATTTGTCACTTGGTCAGAAACGCAGATTAAGTGTCGCCACAGCGATGATGCGTAAGCGTCCAATCCTGCTCCTGGATGAGCCAACCTTCGGGCAAGACGCTAAAAATACATTTGCTGTATTGGAAAAGTTGAACCGGCTTCGGACAGAAGGAACCGCCATAGTCATGGTGACACATGACATGAATATCGTGGATCGTTTTGCAGATCGGATATGGCATGTTGACAAAGGCCAACTGATCGAAGTAGAAGCTTCCCCACGTGGACAGACAATGCGGGAGGTGCAGATGAAATGAAGCTGCTCGCTCCCAAATCTGAAACATGGCTTCATCAGGTTAACCCTGCGCTCAAGCTTCTCGTCTTTCTCGCCTTGCTCATTATTGCGCTGCTAACCCGAGAGCTTGATTTTGCATGTTATCAGCTAATCTTCTACACACTGCTGTTGTTTCTATGCAGCGGCCACTCTACGAAGAAGCTGCTGTTCGTGACAACACCGTTCCTTCTCCTGTTCGTCTCGACAGCATCCACGATGATCTTGTTCGGCAAGGGGGAGCATGAATGGTGGTCATGGGGAATAATCCGCATCACCGAGGAGAGCTTCTACCGCGGACTTGTCATCGGAGTGAAAACACTCTGCTTCGGCATGCTTGGCATCACATTCGCCTTCACGACGAAGCCAATATTGTTATTCTATGCGCTGATGCAGCAATTCCGGCTTCCGCCGCAATATGCGTATAGCTTCATCGCCTCCTTGCGGCTGCTCCCTGCGATCTGGGAGGATTACCGAGTTCGCACGCATGCCCTGCAAATCCGCGGCGTTCAATACAGCAAGGGATTAAAAGGGATATATGAGCGTCTACGCATGTACGCCCTGCCACTGCTCGCACAGAGCATTCGCCGTGCGCAGCGAGTCGCTGTCGCAATGGAGGCGAAGCGGTTCCAGATGGGCCAATCACGTACCTACTATTATATTACACGCTGCCATCGGCGCGATGTATGGTTCACTCTGCTTATGGCTGGATTAATTACGCTCGCCTATATGGCCGCACTGCACTTCCCGTTCACCGGCCCGACCGTCTAATTGGCTTCAGATACAATCTGATAGGTAATTTAATTTTTATCATCAAAGAAACTCTCCCAGATCTAATAAGGAGAGTTTCTTCTCTTTCTTCTCTTTCTTCTCTTTCTTCTCTAGCAGGGAGATAAGATTCTCCAATAGTCTTGTTGAACGCTGTCCAAGCTGGCTGATCGCAATCCTTCAGAGTGTTGCATATTCATTATCTACCTTCGATTTACGGTATATGACCACGTCTCATCTTCTATCACTTCACCGATTGACCGATGATTGATGTTCTAGTTCTTCGTCTCGGCTGAATGGTTGCCAAGCATACACCTGCCAGCACGAAGACAAGACCCACAGCAATCGACCACGTCATGCTGTCGCCGTACAGCCATACGGACAATAGTGAGGTTACGATTGGCGTCAAGTTCAAGTATATGCTCGCCTTGCTCGCACCGATTTGCTGCACGCCAAGGTTGAAAATAATATAACCAATAAGTGTACCGCATACGACCATATACGCCATCTCCGTCCAACCTTGCAGAGACATATCGGGAACTTTACCCCAACCCCCTTCAAATAGCGAACTGACTCCCAGAAACAGAGAACCTAACAAGGTCATTACTGTAGTCGTGAACAAGGGAGAGACATCATGCACTACCTTTTTCCCAACAAGACTATATATGACCCCGCACATTAATGCTGCCAGAAACAATAAATCTCCTTCGTTGAAGGACAAGCTAGCTAATCGGTGCCATGAGCCCTTCGTAATTACGATAACCACACCGATGAAGGACAGCACAAGGCTAATCCCAAACTTGCCGCTCCATCGTTCCTTGAAGAATAACATCGCACCAAGCGATACGAACAGCGGCATCGTCGCAATGATGAGTGAACCGTTAATTGCAGACGTATAATGCAGCGCCATAAAGAACAACGCATTGTATCCGAAAATTCCCGTAAGCGATACAATGAGAAGCCCCTTCCAATTATCCCTCCATGCACGGATATTCCACTCTGATCGCATCGTGAGCAGCACCGCTAAGATCATCCCTGCCAATGCAAATCGAATCGTTGCGGCTACGAGTGGAGGAATCTCGGTAATGACATGAGCTGCTGTAGAAAATGATCCACCCCAAAATAACGGCACGAGCAGCATAAGCACATAAATGCTTCGGTTAGACTTTTGATTACTCATGATAATTGTTCACCCTTTAATTAGATAATATGTTTAAACATTTAAACATATTTAGCAAAAAAAATAAGCACTTCTTGCACAGAAACACTTTACCCATTGGATCTTACATCTTGATCCTATATAATAGGATTAGGAAATTGAAACTGTGTTCCACAGAATGGAACAACAAAGGAGGTTACTCATGTCCCACATCTTTCTTGGTCTTGACCATATCCAGTTAGCCGCCCCCGTCGAATGTGAATCCGTAGCACGGAAATTCTATCACGAATTATTGGGCTGGGCAGAGATTCCGAAGCCCGAAGCTCTTCAGCAGCGTGGAGGTGTATGGTTCCAATGCGGAAATCACCAAGTCCATATCGGCGTGCAGCAAGACTTCATTCCTGCGACAAAAGCTCATCCCGCCTTCGTTATTACCAATCTTGAATCCTTACAGTCCCATCTCCTGCAGCATCATATTGAAGTGACCGACGACTCCGCCCGGATAGAAGAAGATGTAATTCGCTTCTATGTAAACGATCCATTTGGAAATCGACTTGAATTCATGGAGTACCTGTAACACGATACGCATTCTTCTATCCGAACCAATATGCCTTCATTGGTTATACTCCCGCTTCAATGGACAGCATCAACTCTTTAATCGTCGTCATAAATCCCCCTGCACGCAAGGAATACAGCTTCTCATTCGCCTGCTTGTCGAACGTGATGAGCCCGGCTTGTCTTAAGATTTTCAGATGGTGCGAGACAGCCGGTCTCGATATCTCCATATGTTCGGTGATTTGGTTCACATTCAGAGCGCTATGTTCAAGCAGGAGTATAATGATCTGCTGCCGATTCGTGTCTCCAAGCGCTTGAAAGATGGGTGTCGCCTGCTGGAACTTCTCCAGCACCTGCTCTTTGTTACTGCTGCAATCATATTGTCCGTGCTCAGTCGCGATGATTCTCACCTCGTATGTTTATATGTTTAAACATTACATATTATGATGTGAAAATACCCATTTTGTCAATAGAGTAAATCTCCATCGCACGAACCAATAGATTAATCATTTCCATTGCCATTCTCACGCTGCAGGAAATCATCAAGTTCACCCGCAAGCGCCGCAAGTTTCGTCATGGTATTCCAATTCCGTGTCGTTACATTCGATCCTAACTTTTGAAAATTATTTGCCAGCTTCGAATCTAGGACACTCTGGCGATACAAACAATATATCTCACGGCCTTGTATCTGGAATTCATCAACTTCTTGCATACCCTTAGACAATATACTGGCGGTGTCAGGCGAAGGCTCGTCCTTGCACATTGTAATCTGAATACCCTCTCCTTCCTTCAGCACAGCTGCATCATACGGACATTCAGCTACAATAGCCTTCATTTCCTGGGTCGTCCGCAGCATGACGTTCGGCTTGAAGCCAAATGCATTCCCTATTTCCTCCTGAATTCGTGCTTCTAGCCATTCCCTTGCTTCTGATGAAGCAAATACAACATTGCCGCTCTGCAGCAGCGTTCGTACATGGGTAAGTCCCATATTTCCAAGAAGAAGCTTCAAATCTGCCATTTTTATCTTGTTTTTGCCACCTACGTTAACTCCACGCAGTAACCCGACATACATTTGCATCGGTCCGACCACATCCCTCAGTATCTTCTTCATTTCCATAACTACTTCACACAAAACTTCAAACCACTACTTCAAATAAATGCCGAGCGGTAAATTGGATTCCCCTGCCGTCATCAATTTGCATTGAAAGGTACGAACACCAACAGGAGCCACAACCTTCGCAATCAAGCATACATTCGTGTTGTCCATCATGAGCGGTACACCGATTACTTTTCCATCAACGAATATAGCCCCTGCGAATGCTCCCCCTCGAGGATTTACATAAATGCGAACAACCGCTTCTTCCTCCGTATCATTATGCAGCGGAATATCCACCAAGTAAATAGCACCGAATTGACCGGTATTATCAACCGCACCTTCCCGTAATTCGCTTGCACTTGCGGCAAACAAAAAGTCAGAAGCCATTTCTCCAGTCATCTTCTTTCGGGCACATACACGGTATACACGCTCTGTCCCTATAACATAGGCAGGCATACTAGCATGAACCTCGGCATAAGGCCAGCTTCCTCTAGGATGAGTGCCGTACGGAGTCAACGGATCTGAATGAATGAGTCTTATATCGGCAGTGACGTCCCGACTTGCGACTGTACGGATCGCATACTCCATCTCCCCTGCCCCTGAATCCCGTTCTATCGTGAACTCATAGATGAACCCTGCAAAATAGTTGGTATCCAGCCTTACCGACTCAATCATTGCTGTGCTAGTCACATCTGCGTGTTGGTCTACGGAAGTATAATGATCCAGCGTTCCGCTTAAACAAGACTTTGCAAGACATTGTCCTACTTGAATCATCTGATCTGACACTGGCTGAATATGGATATCCCTGCGGATATGCTGAATGGCTATCCGGGTAGATGTAGACAGGTTTTGTACAGTCACCCCCAGCTGCAGCGGCTGTCCTGTTTCATTGCGATGCCATCCGAATAGGCGATGCGTGACAGATTCCTCATCGGAGCACACGATATCATGCCATAAGGTACACGCTGTCCCCGGGAATGAGGACTCATTTAATATCTCAGGATTATCGCTAACCAGTAAGCGGCGTTGATCACTGGCGAACGCACTTTCTACATCAACAAATACAGAAGTAGGTACATTTATTATATCAACGGTCAAATCTTCTTGTTGACAAGCCATTATGTATATCCCCCTCATCTATAGCAGCTTCAGCAACCCTATATCCTATGTAGATGGATGATCACTTAGCCTTTTGCTGCAAAGAACGTACTCTATGTATCCGTAGTCAGGACTTATATTCGAATAATATCAAAGAGGGTGGGACAAACTCCAATTACAAAGGAGCGTGCATCCGTGGACATCATAGCTCGTACTATATTTGCTTTCATCTCTTTGCTTGCATTTAGCCGATTGCTAGGCAAAAAACAAATGAGCCACATTACTTTATTCAACTACATCACTGGAATCACATTCGGTTCTATCGCTGCGGATATCGCAATTGAGACTCATATTTCCATTGTTGACGGAATCATAAGCTTAACAGTATGGAGCCTGCTGACAATAGGGATCGGTAAGCTGTCCTTAAAGTTCCCACGTATTCGCGTACTCTTAGACGGTGAACCTACCATTGTCATTAAAAAAGGAAAGATTCTCGAAAAAGCAATGGCGTCCATGCATCTCAATATGGACGATATTAGCATGCTGCTTCGCGAAAAGGATGTCTTCTCCATTCAAGATGTTGATTATGCAATTCTGGAACCGCATGGACGAATGAGTGTGCTCAAAAAAGCCGAAAAAGAGTCCCCTACGAAAGAGGACCTGAAAGTGTGCGTGCAGCCTACATTGTATATGCCTACCGAGATTATCGTTGATGGCTCCATCGTCTATAAAAATCTCCTTGACCTTAACCTGACGAAGGAATGGTTAAGCCAAGCGCTGCGTAAAGCAGGATGCTCTCCCGAGCAAATCGAGGAAATCTTCTATGCGGAGATACAACGTGACGGCACGCTGTATATAGACAAAAGAGTAGACAACATGAAATGATAACACACTACTTCAAGTGAACCGGGATTTGCACATAATGCTCCACCTGTGGAGGTGACTCATAATAAGCTTCCAGCAGCGCATTCCATTGTTCATATTGCACGGTATGACGAAAACCAACCGCATGCTCTTTCAAAGAGTGCCACTGCACAATCACCATGTATCGATCGGCTGCCTCTACACATTTATGCAATTCATGTGTGATATACCCTCTTGCAGCTTCCAATATCGAAGATGCATGACGGAAGGCGCTTTCGAAATCATTGCGCATACCAGCCTTAATGGATAATGTTGCAACTTCTCGAATCATTTCAGCGCCTCCTTCCCTAGCATATCCTATCTTGTTAAATCCACGTAATGAAGTATGTTTGCTTCACGGGAACGCCATTGCGTTCCGCCCACTTCAGAAGCTCATCATTTCCACGCTGATCTCCCTTCGTGAAGGAAAAACAACATTTCAACGGAATTATATGCTTCGATTTTAATTGTATACCGATTGCAGGGGAATTGACGCCTTTTATCTTAATGGATTCGATCTCATTTGCATGATACACATTGCCATGCAAGCGAATCGTGTCTGAAGTTGGATGGATTTCGACTGTCCGCTTAACCCATGTCGCGTATGCTCCCGCTATCAATGACATTATGACAATGCCAATAACCGCCATCTGCATGAAGAACAATACAGGAAATGTCCGCTCTGTCATGGCCGCAATTTGCAGCATTCCGGCACTGAATAACAGAGAGCCACCCAATATCGCTTTTGTTCGCGTAGGAACCTTCACCTGATAATTCATTTCATCCGCCCCATTCTGATATGCATGATAGGTTGTATGAAGTTTCTTTGTTGTCATTCCTTATTATACCATTAACGTTAACGGAATTGACACATATTTTTCACATTAAAGACACATTTATGTTCAGGGTCGGTAATTCTACCTTACGAACACATTTATTAGAGCGAATCGAAAACACATGCTTCAACACAAAGGCACTATTTCAGCGCAACAAAAAAAGCCTTCCTTATGAGAAGGAGGCTTCACCTAGCCGTTATGTATCCCTTACAACTAACGCGAGAACTTATAATACCAAATAATCGCTCTTTCCTTCGCAGTTGCAAAATTCGCATACATCATATTGTCTACTGCGCCAATGACAAAGCCATACTTGGCATATAAGCGACACGCTTGAATGTTCACATCCTGTGTCTCAAGCATAAGACCCGCACAGTTATTTTGCATCGCCCATTCCACAGCCGTCTTCAATAATGCAGTTCCAATTCCCTTATGCCTCCAAGCTGCTGCAACTTGAATATGTTCAATGAGCGCAAATCCATTCCAGTTTGAACAAATTTTCATTTGTCCGACGCAGCTGTCCTCCCCGTAATAGAAGAACACTGCCTTATCTTCGTCCTCTATATAACAGTTATCAAATTCTTCCTCTTCATATTGCTTGAAATACGGCTCATCAAATCGTTCTTCTGTATAAGACCATGTGTCATTTTTATAGGTGGGAACAATCCGACCAATCACAGTAAATCCGTCGTCGTTTGGCTTATTGTAATCATCCCTATTCGAATGTGTCATTTTCACGATCATCGTATCTTGATCCCCTTTCTTACATACTGCCTAAGCAAATGCTCGACAACATATCCTGATTCTATTCGCTCCCCGTTCGTGTATTCCTTCTGCTAATTCATACAGCGAGATGAAAAAAAAGCTTAATCCCCTAACTAAGGAAATTAAGCTTATACTCACTCTACTATTATTCAATTGCTTCCGTTGGCTGACTATCCTGTGATTCCTTGCGAGCAAATGCCCACAAATAGCCGATAAGTGCCCCCGCAATGGCAGGAACGACCCAGCCAAGTCCAGCCGTATACCACGGGAGATGGCTGTACAGTCTCTCCACCGCCCCCATTTCGAAATTCGCCTGCTTCAAGCCATCCGCAATGCTGATTAATGCAGTTGCGAGCAAGCTGCCAATATATACGGCTGAATGTCCATGGAACATGCGATGAAGCAACGCCAAAATGATAAGAACAATGGTAAGTGGGTAAATGGCGGACACGATTGGCGCTGAAAATGAAATAATCTGATCAAGCCCCAAATTGGTTACGGCTACACTTACGACACATAAGATTCCAATCCACTTGTTATACGAAATCCGCGGCATAATGGAATGGAAGTACTCTCCACACGCTGCCAACAGGCCGACCGAAGTCGTTAAGCAAGCAAGAAGGAATACAATCCCAAGCAGTACGGTGCCCCATTTGCCAAATAAGAATAGCACGATTGCAGTCAATATTTGACCGCCATTCGCAGCCCCTTCGATTACAGAATGGCTCGTGGATCCAAGGTACCCGATCATCATGTAAATGATGGCGAGACATACTCCTGCGATCAGCCCAGCCTTAATCGTGATGGCAGACAGCTTCTGTGTGTTCGTAACACCACGCTTGCGTATTGCCGATACGACGACACTACCAAGCAATAGAGCAGACAAGGCATCCATCGTTGAGTAACCATCTATACCACCCTTAAAAGCAGCAAATTGTGCATACCCTTCTGCAGGCACACCATAGTCCCCGAGCGGATGGAATAAACTCTGAATGAAGACGATAATAATCATCACCAACAATATCGGTGTCAGTATTTTTCCGATGCGCTCGAACAGCTTCGATGGATTCAAGCACAACCAATAGCTGATGACAAAATAAATCACGGAATACGTCAATAATGACCAACCGCTTGTTCGAAGCGGCTCTGGAAGGAGTGGGATTGTTCCCATCTCAAACGCTACGCTGCCGGCACGCGGAATGACGAGAAACGGCCCTAGCGCTAAATACGTAATAAGCGTAAACACAAACCCAAATCCTGGATGGACGCGATTTGTAAGCGACTGCAAATCACCAGATTTAGCGATTGCTGCAACACCTAGAATCGGCAGTCCTACTGAGGTAATTAAGAACCCTACCATCGCCTGCCATACACTTGAACCTGCCGCATATCCCACCGCAGGTGGGAATATGAGATTACCTGCACCAAAGAATAAAGCAAATAACATTAACCCAAAAACAAACGTTTCTTTTTTTGATAGTTCAGTCATGCTGCATCTCCTGCTGTTATCTACCGACCTTATTATAGAAATTCATTATAGAAAGCGGGCTTCTTTCCTGTCAAATCCAATTCCTGTGTTGCATTTGCTTCAGATTTATGCTCCTGAGATCGTCAAGCCCTTTACCTTCAGTGATGGCGCATTACATCTGCCTGTGAATCGGATATCACTGCCTACAACCTCTATCTGCTTCAACATCTCGAACAAGTTGCCGGATACCGTGATTTGATTGACAGGACGTACGACTCTCCCCTGCTCGATAAGGAAGCCGGTGCAGGATAACGAGAATTCGCCGGATACGGCATTCGTCCCCGCGTGCAGACCTTGGAGTTGTACAATCATTACACCTCTCTCCATGCCTGCAATCATGTCCTCAAGCGCCGTCGAACCTGGAAGTACATACATATTGTGAGGCGCAATACCGATTTTACCGCGGTACCCGCCCTTAGAGGCATGACCTGTCGAGACCAAACCTGCCTTGCTTGCCGTCTTCCCATTATGCAAATAAGTGAGCAGCTTGCCTTCCTTAATCACTTCCGTACATGTGCAGGCATACCCCTCTGCATCGAACGAGCAAGCACCCAGAACGCCATTCATGAGCGGGTCATCCACAAGGGTGACATTACTTCCCGCTATCTGCTCGCCGATCTTATCCTTCAAGCCTGAGAAGCCCTTATTTACCGCCTCTGCTGAGAAGATGGACGTATAGGAACCTAGCAGCTTGCTGGCTGCATCATGGCGGAAGATGACTGGATATTGATCAGACAATATGGTATCCGCCCCCAGCTTCGACACCGCTTCCTCAACTGCCTTGTGAGCAATAGCCTCGAAGTCAATATCCTCGAAGCGTTCCATGGAGTAATCGAACCAATCGCCTGTCGTCGTCTGGCCAGATTGTGTCGCCACAACGGATAGGCTGCCAACTGCAGTGCTGTATGATGCGCTACAATTCAACCCCTCTGTATTAGCGATCATGACCTCATTCTCAGTGAGCGTAACAGAAGAGCTTCTCACTAAGGTAATCCGTTCATCGGATGCTAGCGCGATTCGCTCCATGTCAATTGCTGCATCAATGAGAAGCTGTGGTGCCGTAAGCAGCAGCTCCGCTTCATGGGTTTTGACCTGCTGATAAGTGGGTGCTCCAGGGAACAACTTGTCTATTTCGCTGCTTTCGAGTGCATGCGCATTACTTCTTGCTTCTTCTATCAGAAATGCAATGACATCCGTTTCTAATTTTTCCGAATAGGCATTGCCCATTTTGCCGTTGAATTCGCCGCGAAATGAGACGCCGCCCGTCTCCTTAATTGTAAATGCGTCGATATCTCCCTTAGAGACACGCACAGAAGTTGAACGAGTCTGTTCATAATAGACTTCCATCTTCACGCAGCCTTGTTTACGCCCTTCTTCAAATAGATGCTGTTGAAATGCTGCAATCTCCAATGCCATCGTTTATTCCCCCTTTCTTCCGCCGACCGTCATGCTAGATACACGAAGCATTGGCTGACCGCAATTGACGGGAATACTGCCGCTCAATGAGCCGCACATGCCTTGACCGTGATCTAGATTGTTGCCTACCATATCAATTTTCTGGAGAACATCGATTCCCTTGCCGATGAGCGTTGCACCTTTGACCGGTTCTTCGATCTTTCCGTTGCGCACGATGTAGCCTTCATTGACCGCAAAATTGAATTCACCTGTCGCTGTATTCACGGAGCCTCCGCCCATTGTCTTGGCATACAGGCCATACTCTGTATTGGCAATAATCTCTTCTGGTGTGGAATGACCTGCTGCAATGTACGTGTTATTCATGCGGGAGGTCGGTGCAAATTGATAGGATTGCCGGCGGCCAGATCCCGTTGACGGCATTCCCATCTTGCGGCTGCCCAGCTTATCAATCAGATAGCCCTTCAGCACCCCATTCTCGATGAGCACATTACGCTGTGTTGGCGATCCTTCATCGTCGATATTCAGCGAGCCCCAAGCATTCGGAATCGTCCCGTCATCGATCGCGGTTACAAGTGGAGACGCCACTTGTTCACCGAGCTTGTCGGCGAACACAGAAGCCTTCTTCGCAACAGCTGTCGCCTCAAGTCCATGTCCGCATGCCTCATGGAATAGGACACCACCAAAGGCATTATCGATAATAACCGGCAGCTTGCCGCTCGGCGCATAGCCGGCGCCTACCATCGTAGTCGCGATGCGGGACGCTTCTCTAGCGTACCAATCAATATCCATCGACTCGATTAACTCCAGACCCGCGTGAGCACCAGGAGCGACGTATCCTCCTTGCTTGACGCCCCCCGCTTCAGCAATTGAGTTGAAGCTCATTCTCGTGTAGGTTCTGCGATCTTCCACCAACAGTCCTTCGGAATTGGCAATGCAAATATCTTGTACCCAGTTATTCAGTGCTATCGAGGTTTGCGTAATCGCTGGGCTGTATGCCATGGATGATGCATGCGCACGTCTCATCCATTCTATCTTGCGTCCCTTTCCCACTTCATTCGGTGGAATAAGAACCGGATGATGATCAACGATGCTCGCTCGACGTAAATCAATCACAATATCTCTGGTTTGACCACGGATCGCTTGTGCAGCTGAAGCAGCTACCTTGATCAGATTATCTGCGGTGCAATCATTCGTATACGCATATACCGCGAACACCCCGTTGAATATGCGTATGCCGACGCCATAATCTCGACCGCCAAGTGCATGTTCTACGATCCCACCAATCATCCCCAAGCTAGACGTCGTCTGATCTTCCATAAATACCTCAGCAAAATCCCCGCCAGTTGCTAAAGCGGCGGTAAGCACATTCTCAATTAACGACGGATGAAGCATAAACTGTGCCCTCCTTGTAAGCTAGATTTCTTAGTTGCATATGTATGTATGTCGAAGCAGAGGATATCCCTAACGAACCATTTTCGTAACATCTCCGATGACGCGTAGCCTATTAATTCGTGTAGCTCGACAGGTAACTCGATGAATGCCTCTCTTCTATATGTAAATGATTATACTATGATTTCTATCATAACCAACTCAAACCAACAAAAAAAAGAATGGTTAACCCACATTAACTCCATCTATCTCCTTCATGCAAGTAAGAAAATTTTCAGCATGAGTCTCATATTTATTAAAAGCAGCGCAAATAGATGCTCAGCAATTGAAGTACCGTGCAAGAGTGACACAGTCTCATATGTACTCGCAAGTTCAGTCTCCATTAATCCTTATCCATATTGGAGGAGAGAAACATGCAACCACATTCTTCAGAAAGAACATCTGCCAGCCCTAATCCGAATCATCGTCGTGCTCGGAAGCTGATGATAATACTCTCACTTGCCGTGGCACTCACAACTGTCGCTCCTGCGTATGCGGCTGATTCGAGTACAGAATCTTCCCCGTCCGCAAGCACAGTAGTACGGAACACACAAGCCTCGAACCCATCAATCGTGACTAACGGCCCCTCCGATCCTAAGGAGGTTGAAGCTTTTGCTGACAAGTTATTTTCTTCACCTTCATTGAAGAAGCTTCCGGGAGCTGTCTTTATCGTCGTCAAGGATGGGCAAGTCTTATTAAGCAAAGGGTATGGCTATGCAGATGTAGAAACCAAAAAGTCCATGGATCCCGATCATACGATTCTAAGATTTGCTTCCATAACGAAGCCCTTCGCATCATTGGCCCTGCTTCAGCTCGCCGAGCAGGGTAAGATTGATCTGAAGAAAGACATCAGCGCGTACATGGGGGATGTCGCCATTCCTCGAAAAGTCGAAGGGTCATTAACAGCTGAGCATCTCATGACGCACACGACTGGTTTCGATTACCCTGAAGCTCCGGACGACATGGCAGTCAAGACGAATGCTGAGTATATTCGCAAGTATATGCCAACGGTTGTACGCAAGCCAGGCACTGTATACAGCTATGACAATTTCGCCTTTCGCCTTCAAGGCTATCTCGTTGAGCGCATAACTGGAGCTCCTTTCCATGAATATGGCATGCAGCATATTTTGCAGCCTCTTGGAATGACGAACAGCAGCTTCGTGATGACGCCTGATGCTAAGAAGGATCTAGCGACAAGCTATAAGAAGACAGGTGAAGTTCTTCCTTATTACGAGGTATCTCCCGCAGACGGCCCCGACGGGAGCCTTGTATCAACCGGTGCGGATATGGCTAAATTTATGATCGCGCTTTTAAATGGCGGTACGTACAAGGGGCAGCGAATCTTACAGCCTGAAACCGTACGCGAGATGGTAAAAATCCGTGTATCCGCTCATCCGAAAATTCCGAATACGACATACGGCTTCGAATCCTTGTTTCAAGAAGCCTATCATGGTGAAACCGTCATAAGCAAGGGTGGAAATCTTCCAGGGTTCGGCTCTTGGTTAAGTCTCTTGCCAGAACAAAATGTCGGCTTTTTGGTCGCATACAATTCCAACGAAGACTCTAGTGTAGATTATCGCAACACGGTTTTTCGTTCCTTTATGAATCACTATTATCCGGACAAACGCCCAGCCCCACCGCAAACAGAGCCCTCGCAAGAGATGAAAAGCAAGCTAGTTGGCCACTACCGTAATCTTCGGATGGGCATCCAGGTCGTTCAAATTGCTGAGCAATCTGACAAAAAATTATCCCTTATCGATCCATTCTACGGAACCCATACATTGACTCAGATCGAACCATGGCTGTTCCGTACGGATCATGGAAAGTTAGTTGGCTTCAAACAGGAAGACAATGGGGAAATTTCCTACATGGATAACAGCAACGTAGCATGGTTCGAGAAGCTCACTGTTCCTAAAGTCCTCTATTCAGATATCGACAAGAATCATCCGTATTATGGATACATTCAAGATATCATGATGAGGAGTGGAGTATCCGAACATCAAGGACAGTTCCGTCCCTCCTCTACCATTACGAGGGCTGAATTCGTCTCCATGCTCATGCAGTGCTTGCGCATGCAGCCTTCGTTGAACGCAGTCTCCTTCACCGATATGAAAGGCCACTGGGCTGCCAAAGACGTTCAAACGGCGTATGAGCTGGGGCTTATCACCGGAGCATCAGGTGAGCTCTTCCGACCTGATCAACCCATTCAACGGCAAGAAGCGGCAATGATTGCGTGGCGAATCGCCCAAGCGTTCGGATCTCCAGTGCAAGAAGCGAAACTGGTTGGTGATACTGACGTCTGGGCATTAGACGGTGTCAAGTATGCTGCCGCTATGCACAAATACGGGCCCGAAATTAAAGCTAACGCAGACGGCACTCTGAATTATGAATCCAAACGCAGCATGCTCAAGCAAGAAGCAGCTGCCTTGATCAGCACATTGCTTGCTCAGCCGATTCCGCGCTAACCACAAGATAGCTCTCGTCGAATCTCTACGTTGCGACGAGAGCTATTTCCTTTTCCAGCAGTCTAGAATGCATTCCCAACCCCAAGGTCATACTATAGGAAAACTTTGTGTAAACGTGGTGAACACATGTCAGCCCACTCCATATTACTAGTCGAAGATGAACAAAGTGTATCTCAATTCATCCAGCTTGAACTTGAGCATGAAGGGTACGAGGTACTTGTCGCTGTAGACGGGGAACAAGCATTAGAATTCTTTCAACAAGGCGAGTGGAGCCTCATCCTGCTAGACTGGATGCTGCCCAAGCTGAACGGCCTTGAAGTATGCCGGAGAATTCGGCGCGTCAGTGATGTCCCAATTATCCTCTTATCTGCTCGTGATTATGTTGGAGATATCATTGCTGGTCTCGATACAGGTGCAGATGATTATATTACGAAGCCGTTCGAGATTGAGGAGCTGCTTGCCCGCATACGCACCGCTTTACGACGCCCCAACCATGCCGCTAATCCGGAAGAGAAGGAAGTATACCAGCTCGCCGATCTCATCTTGGATGTGAAGAAAAGAGTTGTAACCCGTGCTGGGGATCGAATCGAATTAACGCAGCGTGAGTTCGAATTACTTCAATACCTAATGGAACATCTCGGTGAAGTGATTGGCCGTGAACAGCTATTGTCCTCTGTGTGGGGTTATGACTTTGTTGGTGAGACGAATGTCGTCGATGTCTATATCCGATATTTGCGCAACAAGCTGGATCGCGGCTATCAGCATAAGTTAATCCAGACCGTTCGCGGTGTCGGATATGTGCTGCGTGAACCATAAGGAATCAGAAATGATCATGTTCAAGTCACTTATCCAGCAGCTTAAGCATTCTGCCAATACGTTAATGTTCCGCTTCACGATCTGGTATGTTCTTAGCCTATTAGCTGTCATTCTGTTAATCGGGATCTCTATTATGGGTGCAGTCACCCATCTGTTGCTCCAAGACTCCAAGCAGGAACTTTTCGCCGTCGAACGCAAACTAAGGGAAAGTATTCAAGATGGCTTTCTGGAGTGGCAATCCCTTCTCGATGAACTGCTATACCCCGATCACGCGAACTATGATGTTCAAATTGTGTCCTCTGATGGACGCATATTAGCACAAACTCGCAACTGGGACGAGGCTTTCCTCGCCGAACAGAAAAATCGATTCCGATGGTTTGATACCGTGCAGTGGAACACCGATTATGGACTGTTCATCAGAGATGAAGTCATATGGAATCAAACCAATGGGCAGGTCGGTCGAATCTATATTCATGTTCAGCTCCACTCCATTGAACGCATCTTGCTCATTATTACTAAAGTACTTGTCATTACTGCACTTGCCAGCTCAACAGCAGGATCGCTGCTTATTTATCAAATAACAAGAAGGAACCTCTCCCCCCTGTTCAGCATAATGAATTCAATTGTTCAGATGAAGAATTCACCGAATTTAAGGCAGAGGGTTCATGTCCCGAAAACGCCGGTGGAGCTAACGAAATTGGCGGAGCGCTTCAATCAGTTGTTAGATGAGCATGAAGAACTGATTGAACGGGAGATGAACTTTATTACAAATGCTTCACACGAGCTCCGTACTCCGCTGACCGCGTTTCGTGGTCATGTGAAGCTGCTGAAGCGCTGGGGGAATCAAAATGCTGAGGTTCTGCAAAAATCACTGGATTCGCTAGACCTAGAGAGCCAGCGCATGCAGCGGCTTATTGTTCAGCTACTGACGTTAGCCCGTTCAGGCAAAAGCCCCTCACCGAAGGAACAAGTGAATCTTACCGACATTGTCCGAGAAGCAATAAAGCAGCTATGGAAATCCGATTCCAAAATTTCCTTGCGTTTGCATCTGAATAAGGCTGCTTATGTACATGGGGATAAGGAACAATTGCGCCAGGTTGCCATTATTCTCATTGAAAATGCCATAAGGTATACCAATGACCTGGGCTGGATCGAAGTTGCCGTCTATCAAGAGAAAGAAAATGCATGCCTTCGAGTATCGGATTCCGGAATTGGCATACCCGAAGAAGAATTAGATAAAATTTTCGATCGATTTTATCGAGTCGATAAGGCTCGCTCTCGCGTAACGGGAGGCACGGGCTTAGGGCTGCCCATTGCGAAGGAGCTCGTAGAGCAGCATCATGGCACCATTCGAGTTGAGAGCACGATCGGACAGGGCAGCACATTTATTGTGTGCATACCGTACTCGCACAACGCCTGAGAACATACAACAAGCCTAAAGCAGTACATCGTATTGCTTTAGGCTTGTCCATTATAAACTATTTAATTACACGACGAACTTTCGTCAAGCGGGACTCCCACTTGCTCAAGTTGTCAATTCTTACTCCGCCCTTGCCATAAGTGTGTAAGATTTTTCCATTGCCCATATAGATTCCTACATGATGAACCGGAGAGTAGAAGAACAGGAGATCACCCTTCTTCATATTCTTTTTGCTAACTGCAACCCCAACCTTGGATTGCTGCTTCGATGTGCGTGGAAGCTTGATTCCGTGTTTGCCATATACATATTGTGTGAACGAAGAGCAGTCGAATGCTTTCGTGCTTCCCGACTTGGCACCGAATTTATATTTAACACCTAAGTATTTTTTCCCTGTTGCTATAATTTTGTCTGCCTTGGAGCTTTGCGATGTAGAAGCCGCGCTAGCTGTTTGAACAGGCATTACTGCACCTGCTGACAGTGCAAAGGACAATGTTAATGTTACGCATACAAATATTTTTCCAAACTTCTTTTTATTCAACAATATTCTCATCTCCCAGAAAAATGGATAGTGCTGATGTGCTCACCAGCGACGTTACATACCATAACACATAATTTTTATCCATTATTTTCTAGAGAAGAGCTGAAACATTGCTGTTGTTTACTTTTTTGTAATCTATTAGAGCAACATTATAAATTTCTCATCTCTCTCTTCTTGACAAATAGGTCGTTGTGATCGTCCCTCCTTTGGCAGGATAAAAAATAAATAGATTTGATACTAGATCATCAAAATTTTGCGATGCAGCAACTGCCGTTATCTCAGGATGCAGAATAAGCGATGAACACATGAAACAGCGCCATCTCATCGCATACAAACGTTGAAATGGCGCTGCATATGAATTTTATCAATTGCCCAAGCTGCAGAGTCAACTTACATCGTAAGATGATCGTCATAGAGATTAGAGCGGCGCTTGAACCAGTCAAATAAATGCGTAACAACAACCTTGAGCACTGCATACCCAGGCACAGCCAGAATAATGCCCACTACACCGAACAGGTTGCCGGCTGTCAGGATGACGAAAATGATCGTAATCGGATGAATGCGGAGTGTCTTCCCCATAATTTGTGGCGAAATGAACTTCCCTTCCACCAATTGGACAATCGTCCAGACGATGATCATTTTCAGCAGCATCATCGGTGAAGTGACAAGCGCCACGATCATCGCGGGTGTGATTGCAATTGCAGGGCCCAAATACGGTACAATACTCGTACAAGCTGCAATTACTGCTAGAATTAGTGAATATTCAAGCCCAATGATTAAATAGCCCGCATACAGTAAGATGCCGATGCAGAAGCTTACAATAATCTGACCCCGTATGTAGGAACTGATTTGATTATTCATCTCGGACATCACTTGATGGGATTGCTTGCGCAGCGTAGTCGGCAAAAATGTAAGGATATAATCAGGCAGCCGCCGGCCATCCTTCAGTAAATAGAAAAGAACGAATGGAACGATGACAAGGCCGAGAATCGTTTCGGTGACTGCACCTAGAAATCCACCGATTCCATTGAATGTGTTGTTTAAGAGCGAGGTAGCCCGCTCGGACAAGGAGCTTACGAAGTTGCTGGAATTAATATCGATGCTCTGCTGGATACGGTTGAAGAACTCACTGCCGATCATGTCGCGGAACAACGTCTCAATCTGGGTGCTAAACCCTGGAAAGTTGGCAATCAAGTCCATAACTTGCTTCTTAATGACAGGAATAACAGCAAGAACGACGACCGTAATAATGCCGATAATGAGAATATAGAGAATGAGAATGGATATGAATCGTTTGACTCTCCATTGTTCCAGAAGATCAACGATCGGATTCAGCAAGTAATAGAGCACACCTGCTAAAAGCACTGGAAACAGTACTGTCTTAATGAAAATAATGAATGGAGAAAAGATAAATGAGATTTTCGTGAAAAGTAACACGTTCAAACTAACTAACAACACAATCAACAAAAACGAGATCAATCTATGATTCAAGATGAACGTTAACATTCGGCCTGGCCTTGTTGATCGTTTCTCCATGCATTAGCTCCCCTCAGTGTTGGATGTAATCTTAATCACGAATTGCCCCTTCCCATGCGGAATGATTGTTAAATTCCAATCAAATGCTTGCGCAACCCATCGTACTTGTACATACAGTTGGCCGTCTCGGATGATTGGTCCGCGGTATGACTTCTTCAACACTCTACAGACATCCGAGTTTGGAGCACAATCCTGATCTGGTTGATAAACATGGGTGTAATCTTCGTACTCCTCCTTGCCATTCGGATGTGTGCTGACCCAATATCCACGATAGTCATTCCCCCAAACTTCGACTGTCTTGGTCTTCTGCGGTATAGCGTATACATGATAATCATATAATCCCGGTTGAAAAGCATAGGACATGTCGAGCCCCATAGAACCCGTTATTGTGGATAGTGGAACTAGGATCATCCCATGCTCATTCAATATCTCATTTTGTGGTACCGTTGCATTTCCTAGCTGAACTGCATATTTTGATTTCGCAGCAGCAGCGGTATCATCAATATTGACACTCCATCCCAGCAAAGCAAAAACAAGCAGCACACCAGCAAGAAACTTTCTTTTTATGTGATGTACAGTCAACTCCATTCCTCCTTTTTTCGCTTCTCAATTTCAATTGCACACCTACCCACATATTACCACAAATAATTAATCAGTTGAGAAAGACATTTTGAAGCATTTTCTGCATTAAAAAAGCAATGACATGCAACGACAACATCGTCGTTTTCTCTGTCATTGCTAGTTGTTTCTTTCCTCTGCGCAAATTCCCAACCATCCGATGAAATGGTGTATATCCAGACGACCATAGATGGTGCAGCCTTATGGTCTGATGCTACAAACCAGACCACACATCCTTTGCGAATTTCCCTTCCGCTTGCAAACGTTCCAGCCAATGCTTCGCCTCCTCCTCATGAACACGATGCACGTTCTGAAAAGCTTGCCGCACAGCAGCTTCCACATCAGGCGCCATTTTGCTTCCATCTCCGCAGATATATAAGTGGGCTCCCTTATCCAGTAATTCTACGATTTGTTCCGCATGCTGAGCTATAATGTGCTGGACATACGTTTTAGCCTCACCTTCTTTACGCGAGAAGGCGGTATGCACGGTCACAATTCCATCCTGCACGAATCTCTCCAGTTCCTCACGATATAAGTAATCTGCTTCATTCCGGCAGCCGTAATAGAGGATCGCTTGTCCAAGCGATTTTCCTTCTTGCTGCAGCGCCTGTCTAGCCTGCAAAAAGCCGCGGAAAGGTGCCACCCCGGTTCCAGGTCCAACCATGATGATCGGCGTTGCAGGATCGGCAGGGGGCTGGAATTTGGATTCAGGTGTCCGTACGAACATTAGAATCGAGTCGCCGGCTTCACGCGAAGCCAAATAATTGGAGGCAACTCCACGATATTCTCCCATGCCGCTCCAAGCCGGGCCGAGGACGACCCCGACCGTGATGCTCGCCTGCTTCTCCTGAATGTGAGGTGAACTGGAAATGGAATAGTATCGAGCCTTGAGCGGAGGCAGCAGTTCTAAAAAACGCTCGAACGGCATCTCGCAAGCTTCGTATTTCTCAAGCAAATCAAGCATGGAAACCCGTTTGCGCAGCACTTCAGCTACATACTTATCGTCGTCTAGAAGCGATTCCAACTCACGTCTATGAGGCGGGCATGCTGTATAAGACGCCAATTCACGAAGCTGAGCCCGGGTCGCAGCTTCCTGCAATTCTACACTATGACTAAACAAATCGGACAGGCTAACCGGTTGGCCTGTAGGCAGATGAGCCGCACTGCGTCCGCTTGCATTAACGATCAGATGATCGCTGCCGTTCAGCGCGAATCTTTGCAGCACGCGATTCACCTGAGAAGTATGATTGCGCGGCAGCACTCCCAAATGATCGCCTTCCTCATAGGTGACTCCATCAGGGAGTGCGATCTCGATATGACGGGTACTGCGCCCGCTTCCTGCCTGCTGTAACTCACGATTGCTTACAACCTCGGCATGAACCGCTTCATACGAATTGGCAAGCCTGCTGCCTGCATAATCCTTTACGAATTCCACGGTAAGCGTGCTGCGAACGGCTTCAGATTGCTTGCTCAGCTGTAATCCTAGCGCATTCATCATATCTGGCCACAGCTTGGAACGCCAGCTCTCGACATTCAGCTCAAAGTCGCCGCTCGCATCCCCTTCGCCCCGAATCATCAGCCGTTCAGCACCCTTTTTCTGCATCTGCTCGTCAACGAATCGCGGTACATCTTGATAGGTGCTGGCCCAGTTATGATCCCCACATCCAAATACGGAATAGCGGACACCTTCCAGCTCGCCATCGTCAATCTGCTCGAGCCACTCCACGAATGCCTGTGCATTGCTTGGCGGCCTGCCGTTGTAGGAAGAGGTTACAATGAGGAGGGCCCCCGTCTTCGGGAGCTTGCCTACATAGTCATTTAGTGGAGCGACCTCACTGCGGAATCCCTGGTAGCGTCCCTCATCCGCCAGCTCGCGGGCAATGCCCTCGGCCGTTCCGAGATTGGAGCCGTATAGGACGAGCAGCGGAGTGTCGTGGGCTTCGGCCAATGGAGCCTGTTGTTGAGCACTTTCATGCGATTCTGATTCGCCACCCAGCCCTCCTTTTGCAGACAAAGTCCCTGCCCCCAGTTGTTTCCGCAGCCGAATGCGAATCCGAAAATCGTCAGGCTTCAGCGTCAGTGCTTCCTTCACCTTCAGCTGATAGTTGGTATGATCGATTATCTCAAAATGCTTGAGCACCATGCCCAAAACGAGCGCAGCCTCTTGCAGCGCGAACTGCTGCCCGATACACGCGCGTTGACCATTGCCGAACGGCTTGTAGGCATGATGAGGAATTTGGCTCGGGTCTTCAAAGCGTTCGGGTCGGAATTGCTCTGCATCCTCACCCCATACAGCACGGTCTCGATGAAGCCTCGGTACAAGGACATTCACACTCTCGCCCTTTGCAAGCGGGTATTTGCCAGCCAGCAGTGTATCCTCCTTCGCAAATAGTGAGAAAGCCGGGGCGGTCGGCCATAAGCGAAGTGATTCATTAAGTATCATCCGTATGTATGGCAATTGTCTCACTTGTGCATACGTCGGAACAGGATCCGTCAACACACGATCCACTTCCTTGTAAGCCTTCTGCAAGCATTCGGGATGCTTCAGTAAGTAATAGATTGCGAACGACAGCAGGCCGCTTGTCGTCTCGTGACCCGCGATTAGAAACGTAATAATCTGGTATCGGATATTCTCGTCATCTAATGACTCCCCGGTTGCTGGATCTTTTCCGTTAAGCATATGGCTCAACAAATCCTGACCAGCTTCATCCGGCTGCTCCTTCCGCTCCGCAATGATTTTGTCTACGAGCGAGTACATAAACTGGATGTCATGCCGATACTGCCGCTTCGTGACTACCATGAGCTTATCTTGAATATTGAGGCGCTAAAGCTGATGCATTGCTTCGCTTAACGCGCGAACCATGCTTGTAATAAACGGATGGGGCTGATCGCGATAGAAGCTGTTGAATCGATAATTGAATCCACAGAGACCAATCGTATCGAGTGTCAGACGGGTCATGTCTTCAGGCACATCGATACTTTCATCCGGATTCAGCCTCGACCATTTTTGGATAAGCTGCACCGCAATATCAACCATCATCTCATGGTAACCGCGCATAGCCGATTGGCTAAAGCTCGGCAGCAATATATTGTGCGCCTTCCGCCAGTTCGGCTCTTCTGTTTCGCTTGTGAACAGTCCGTCGCCGGTAAATGCCCGCACACTGCGCAAGGGCGCCCATACGTTTTTATCGAAGCGCGATTCGTCGCACGCATCCTTTACCAACTCATGACCAGAGATAAAAATTTCGCTCCTCCCCGGCAAATCAATGCGAAATATAGGGCCATACTCCTCAGCCAACTGTACCATGGATTGAACTGGAGCTTCTAAGTTCAGCTGCGGCAAATTTCCCAGCAGACCAAATGTCTTCGGCTGAGGAATATGGGATGAATTTGATTCTGACATTGCGGTATCTACTCCTTACTAATAGACATATCAAAGCGTATATCCTTTCAGTCTATTATTTGCAATATCGCATCACTTCATCCCAATAGCAAAAGAGCCACTGCAAAACAATAACGGTTCCCCGAAATTATCTTCACAGAGGCTCTTTTACCTAGAGGCTATAAGTGCAGCTTCGCTTACTTACCACAGCTCTTCTTTCTTTTTCTTAGGCTGTCGCTTTATTTTATTCTGAACAGCAGGCAAATGCTTCATGCTTCGAATCATTGGTCCTTTGCAGAGTGGACAAGATTGCTCACCAGAAGCAAACTCGTCTCTTACCCATGCTTTGCATTCCGGATTTCTGCATTTCAGAATTTTTGTGATAATCAATTTCGGTTTGTCGTCTTGACTCGTTGTCACTTTCCAGTACATCCCTTTCCAATCAGCATTCATTTACCATTAGGCCGATAAAATATATCATTACTTAGCGTCACCTGTCAAAGCAAAATGTATGCTGATCCGACTATAGAAAAGAGACATCTCACGTGAGATGTCTCTAACATTCTTCAATATACAATTATTCCCGTTCGAACAAGGCAGCACCAGCAATTCCTGGCTTCGTCATTTCATGTGCATCCAGAATCGTATCCAGCTCTTCTTCCGTCAATACATTGTAGAGCAGGCACAACTCTCGAACGGACTTGCCGTTCTCCGTCGCTTCCCGTGCAATACGGGCTGACACTTCATAACCAAGGTGAGGGCTCAGCGCAGTGATAATGCCGACACTGTTCTCCACTAACTCGCGGCAGTGGTCTTCGTTTGCTTCAATTCCTTCAAGACAGTGCGTCCGGAATACGGTGAACACATTTTGCATCATGCTCAGCGATTGCAGCAGGTTGAATACAAGTACTGGCTCCATGACGTTCAATTCAAGCTGACCCGCTTCCGAGGCAAGACAGATCGTATGATCGTTGCCAATCACTTGGAAAGCTACTTGATTGACAATTTCGCACATAACCGGATTCACCTTGCCCGGCATAATGGATGAACCTGGCTGGCGTGCTGGCAGTCGAATTTCACCAAACCCAGCTCGTGGACCTGAAGCAAGCAAACGCAGGTCATTGGCCATCTTAGACATATTCATCATACATACCTTGAGCGCAGCAGATACTTCCGTATACGCATCCGTATTCTGCGTTGCATCAACAAGATGCTCCGCATGCACGAGCGGCAATTGACTGATATCAGCAAGCAGCTCAACAACACGCTGAATGTATCGCGGATCTGCATTCAAGCCAGTTCCTACAGCCGTTGCGCCCATATTCACTTCATATAAATGCTGCTTCGATTGCTCAATACGGTGCATATCTCTCGCGAGAACACGACTGTATGCTTCGAAGGACTGTCCCAAGCGAATCGGAACTGCATCCTGAAGATGTGTGCGCCCCATCTTAATGACATGATCGAATTGCTTCGCCTTGCTGCAGAATGCGCTGTGAAGCTCCTTCATAACAATGAGCAGCTTATCTACGAGCGTTAAGACAGAAATATGAATTGCAGTAGGAAATGCATCGTTCGTCGATTGCGAACGATTGACGTGATTGTTCGGGCTTAGGCTTGCATAGTCGCCCTTCGCTTTGCCAAGCAATTCAAGCGCTCGGTTCGCAATAACTTCGTTCGCATTCATATTCATCGACGTGCCTGCCCCGCCTTGAATCGGGTCAACGATGAATTGATCATGCCACTGACCGCCAATAATCTCATCAGCGGCTTGTACGATTGCATTGCAAGTGTCTGTTTGAAGCTGCTTCACCTCCATGTTGGCTAGGGCAGCAGCCTTCTTGACGATAGCCAAGCCACGAATCAATTCTTTGTTCATCCGCGTGCCCGATATTGGAAAATTCTCTACGGCACGAAGTGTTTGAATGCCATAGTAGGCTTCGGCTGGTACTTCTTTTTCCCCTAAAAAGTCTTTTTCGATACGAGTCGGGTTCATAATCATTGGATTCCCTTTCCTTCTCTCATGAGTAGTAGGTTCATGTATAAGACAGAAAAAGCAACGCTCGCTTTGATTGTAATACTGTTTCACTAAATGTTCAATTTCTCATTTGGAAAATCATTATATTTAATTTTTTTATTATTCGCTATATAATAGATTAGCAAACATATGTTTGTATGTATGTGTACCATGTGCACGTATAGAAAGGAGATTGTATGAAAGGTTCAACACACCTTAGTATCGGTGTGGCTATCGGAGCCGCAGCTGCGGCGCATTACCCGTTCTCCATTCAGAATGCGTCCATCTACCTCGCAGTTGCTGCGTTATCTGCGCTAAGCGCGGATCTTGATGGCCCAAGCATACTAAGCAGACGAATTGGCAAGGCTGCCAAACGGGTACATACTCTATTGATGTGGCTTGGCGTATGCTGTGCTGCAGGTGCCATCTATCAATATGGAGCGAATGGTTCGTTAAGCCAAGAGGCCATCGTTCTTACAATTGTCGTGCTTCTGCTCGGATTTGTAGCGAAGGAAGGGTTAATTCGCAACATCATGGTCAGCTGTGTCGGTGGGAGCATGCTCATAGGCGGCATCCTGCTTGGATGGAGCTGGCTCATCGGCCTGGGCGTATTCGTTGCCTGGGTGCCATGGCTGAATCATCGGGGATTATCCCACACCATTTGGGCTGCTCTTTTATGGGGAGCTATTGGCTGGGGATTAGAACAACACTTGGAGCTCGAAGGAATTGCGCTCGTATCCTTACTTGGCTACGGTTCCCATCTCATTGCAGATACCTTAACCCCTCGTGGTGTGAAGTGGTTTTATCCACTATATAAGCGGTCGATTAAGCTGCGTCTGTAATGGCGCTGTCTCTTAGACGGTCAACCCGTTCCGTATCATGACAATGATGTGATGTCCCATGCAACTATGTTAATAGACATCCATAGCCTTCATCATTAACTAGGCGAGGAGCCTCTAAGCGGTTGTACAATAGTACTTATCGCGATAGAGGCTCCTTTTCTCATGATTTTAGTAATGCGATATGATTTTGTTGTCGGTACTTCGTTGGACTCGTCTCCATTCGATTCTGGAATACCCGATTGAAGGTCGGATATGAACGAAACCCTGCCTCAAATCCTATTTCCGTTATCTTCATATCCGTACTGATTAACAAGTTGCAAGCATGTGCCACTCGTATCCGCTCTAAGAAGGAGTAGTAGTTCTCTCCGACCATTTGCTTGAAGGCCGTGCTAATATAGGACGAGCTGTAATTATACTTTTGCGCTAAGGACTCAAGCGTAATCTCTTCTTTGAAATTTTGGTATACATAGTAGACAACCTCCCACATTCCCCTTCGCAAATGATCCTCGCCAGTATGGGCGCCCTCATGAAGGTGGGAGATACGATATCGGTCGAACCACACGAATAGCTCGGTAAGCTTCGCAAGATAGATCATCCGGCTCCAAGGCTTATGCTCCTGCATTTCCTCAAACATGTCTTGAAGCAGCAGATGAATGCGCTCAGCGGTGCTTGGATCCAGATGGTATGTCGTATTGCTGTCGCCCTCTGCGCCTTTGAGCAAGCTGTGAAGCGCAAGCAGAGATTCTCCAGCCCCAAAGAAGGCCTTCAGCCCAATTGCCCCAACATACAGCTTCAGCTCCTCACCTTCCCGTATATCCAACTCGTGAACCTGATGTGGGAATACAAGGGTGAAGGTTCCTGGAGTGAGCTCCTTCTCTACCCCATTGATTAGCTCCTTGCCTGAACCCTCTATGACGTATGTAAACTCAATAAAATGATGCACATGTGCGGGAACTGATGCTTCAAGATGATGGATCTTCAATGTGAACGGAAAGTCTCCGTATATCTCCTCATCCCCCTGTAAATTGTATGGATACATCCGCTCACCACCTCTTATCTCTTCGATTGTTTGTCATGATTATTGTATCATAAAAATTGAGAGTTTTTTTAAATTAATGATAGGAGATAAAAATGATTATGTCATATAATACATTGTGTAAGTCATATTTGATATAACATTTCACAAGTTGTGTCTGATGGGAGTATCCATTGCTCCTCCAGCGCAACTGTCTACAAAGGAGCGAACACCGATGAGCTTGCTATCTCACGTAAACCCACTACAAGGTACGGATTCGATATATCCTTATTCCAACGGGAACACATTGCCGCTTATTTCCCTGCCATTTGCTATGAATGCATGGAGTCCACAGACGACTGAAGCTGGTGGCGGCTGGTTCTTCAACCCGAATCACAATCGATTTGAAGGCATTCGACTTACCCACCAGCCGAGCCCTTGGATTGGAGATTACGGACATATGACATTTATGCCGCAATCCGGACCATTGAAAGCTTGGGCACCTGAGCGTTCTTCCTCTTTCCGCAGACAGGACATGATCGTGCGTCCTGACTATTTCAAGGTTCGGATGCTGCGCTATCAGGCTACATTGGAATTGACGCCAACGACGCGCTGCGCAAGCATGCGTCTGACCTTTGACCGTCCTGAGCAGTCTCGTCTAATCCTGTCTCCATTCCCTGGTGAATCTTCGATGAAGATTGATCCGAAGAACGGTACACTGACAGGCTACACGACGGCTAAGGCTGGAGGAACCCCTGACAATTATCGCATGTACTTCGTTGTGAAGTTCGACTGCGCAATCGATGCAGATGCAAGCGGATTGACAAACCATGAATCCAAGCCGGTTGCTGGCTTGTCTGGTACAGATGAGCGCCTCGGTGCATATGTAGGACTGCACGTGCCAGCCAACCGTATTGTTCACGTCCAGGTAAGTACTTCTTTCATCAGTGAAGAACAGGCCTTCATCAACCTCAATCGCGAAATCGGCGAGCGCAGCTTCGATGAAGTACAGAAGCTGGCTGCAGATGTATGGGAGAAGCAGCTAGGCGTCATTCAGGTCGAGAGTGATGACAAGGACAAGCTGGATACGTTCTATACTTGTCTGTATCGGACTTCCCTGTTCCCACATCAAATCCATGAATTTGATGCGAATGATAAGCAAATCCACTTCAGCCCGTACAATGGAAAGATTGAAGATGGCCCTCTCTTCGCAGATATTGGATTCTGGGATACGTACCGTACTTCGTTCCCGCTGTACAACCTGCTCTATCCGTCCTTCATGAATGAAATGATGCAGGGCTGGGTGAATGCTTATAAGGAAGGCGGATGGATGCCGAAATGGGCTTCCCCAGGTGAGCGCAGCATGATGCCTGGTACGTTGATCGACGTCAGCTTCGCAGATTCCGTAGCCAAAGGCGTTACTGGTTTTGATGTTGCCACTGCCTTCGAAGGTTTGTTGAAACATGCGATGACTGTAGCGGATGATCATCGTGTAGGACGCAAAGGAATGCAGGAGTACTTGAAGCATGGCTTCTTGCCTGCTGACATCCATACCCATGAGAGTGTCTGCAATACACTGGATTATGTGTACGGTGACTTCTGTATTGCACAAATTGCGAAGCATCTGGGACGTGATGCGGAGTATGCGCAATTGATGGAACGTGCCCGCAACTACAAGCACCTGTATGATCCAACAATCGGTTTCATGCGCGGTAAACTCGAAGACGGAAGCTGGCTGGAGCCGTTCGACGCTACAGAATGGGGTGGCCCTTATACGGAAGGTGGAGCATGGCAGAGCAGCTGGGCTGTGCAGCATGACCTTCTTGGATTGGCAGACCTGATTGGCGGACGCGAGAAGTTGAAGGAGCGATTGGATGCCTTGTTCGCAGCAGATCCAGAATTCAAGGTAGGGTCCTATGGCTTCGAAATTCATGAAATGTCGGAAATGGCTGCAATTGACTTCGGTCAGTTCGCGATCAGCAATCAGCCAAGCTTCCATATTCCATATGTGTATACTGCGTTAGGCTACCCATCCTTGACTCAATATTGGGTGCGCAAGACGATGGACGAACTGTTCAGTGCTCAGCCTGACGGCTTGCCTGGCGATGAGGATAACGGCAGCTTGACAGCTTGGTATGTATTCGGTGCAATGGGCATCTTCCCTCTTACACCAGGGGTACCGCAATACGTACTAGGGACACCAATGTTCAAGAAGATGACTGTCAACTTGGACAACGGCAAGCAGATTGTCATTGAGGCACCGAACAACTCTTCGGAGACGAAATATGTTGCAGGTGTACAAGTAAATGGCGAGCACGTATCCAACCTGTATATTGATCACGATCAGTTGAAGAATGGGGCCTCGTTGTCCTTCACGATGGCAGCAGAACCGCAGCAGCAGCAATATGAAGAGACAGCCCTGCCATATGCAATGTCAAGAGCATAAGGATGTCATATCGTCTCGAACGTAATTAAGCTCGTTGCGTAGATATTAACGAACAAGAATGAAACAAGACTAGGGGTGCTCCGGTCAACATCCGACCTGGAACACCCCTATTTCTCTACAATGCGCTCTGCAGCCTGAAGGGCCGTCAGTCTCTCCATCGCCAACTGCACTGCCATCACATCATCAATATATCCAATTGGGAACAGATAATCTGGAATAATGTCTGCCGATAAAATGAAATACAGCAGTGCGCTCCCTAATACGGCACGTTCTTCTACTGTTCCTTGTTCGCTGCAATATTGGGTGTACGTATCATTCAATTGATCGATAAATGGTCCCCAACCGCTTACTTCCTTCACCTTGGCATGGAAATTGTCGCGAATCATTCGATCTCCTTCATTGGTTTGCGCGTATTGCTCGTATTTATCCAGTTCTAGACGTACATGCTCCTTCGTGAATGGATAATCAAGCAGCTGTATGGACTTGAGTATGAATTGAAGGCTATCCTCCTGTAATTCATCTCCAATCGGTACCACTGGTACCGTGCTCAATTTGCCGAACTCGACGCCAACCGCCTCCATGAGCTGTTCAACGGGAATTGATAAATGCTTGGAAAATGAAGTTAGATGGTGTATCTTAGCGGGCTGCTTGCCGTTAATAATTCGAGAAATCGTAGCGGTATCCATTCCAGTCCGCTCCCCCAATTTGCGCATGGAGAGCGAATGCTCCTTCATCGATTTTTTCAACATGTCACCGAGTGGGTTGTTCTGTTCGATGGTTATCACCCCTTGTCGCAGTCATATTCTACTGCTCATTCTCGCTCTGTTTATGACATGTATATGCACAAGTTCGCCTAGCCTACCCCATAAATTTGACATCAACGTATGACCAAGTTTGAATGAGGAAGGCCACAGATGTAGACAGATAAGCATTCATTGCAACCACCTCAACACATCTCCCATCAGCATGCGGTTGATTCTTATCACAGGCCAATCAGCTTGCTGTTGATTTTTTTTCAACATTTCGGCGATTCCGGTTCACAACTCTCAACATCGTGACATATGATACCTCAACAGTGCTGCAAGCGGCACCGGATTATACCCACAATAAGGAGTTGAACAGCTATGTATTACTGCCTGCAATGTTCCAAAGTCCATCAAGAGGATGGCACATCGGTAGTATTTCGGAATGTGTTCTATGTAGATGAGATGAGCAAACGCAAATTCCAGCTTGGAGATTGTCATTCGAACCCCCCCCTGCCCTATTCAGCAGGAAGTGAGCATCAGCTAGTGTTCGTGCCTCCGAGGGAAACTGTGCTGCAGATGCTTCACGATTGACAGGACGGCAAATGACATTCAATAAACAACCATTTATTACTTCGAATCAAGGGAATTAACCAAGGGAGAGATTCATCATGCAATGGATTATGATTATAGGATTAGCAGTCGCTTCGAGTATAGATAATTTAGGGGTGGGAATATCGTACGGAATACGGAAAATACGAATTGGAGTGCTTTCGAATCTATTCATTTCGCTCATCTGCTTCATTTTCAGTATGGCCGGTCTCATGTTCGGTCAATGGATATCGCAGGTTCTTCCTGGTATACTGCCTACCTTGCTTGCCGCACTCATCCTGCTTATTGTCGGCATCCGCATTGTTCTACTGACCTCTCACCATGGCAGCTCGACGGAGACCACAGCAGTAGAAGCAAGCAGTGAAGCTAATTCAAGCTCTTCACTAGAACGAATGCTGCAGAGACCAGAGGAAGCGGATAAGGATAAATCGGGAACGATTAACTTATGGGAAGCAGCTGTGCTTGGTGTTGCACTGTCTGCCAATGCGCTTACAAATGGCCTAAGTGCTGGACTTATCGGATTATCACCGCTCGCCATATCCCTAACCGCAGCGATCGGCAGTTTTGTCACATTGTGGCTGGGTGCCGTGCTTGGGCAGAAGATGGCCAACATTCGCATAGGACGCTATACAGTAGGACAATTCAGCACGGTGCTAAGCGGAGCTATCATCATTCTTGTCGCTATCAATTCCTTCTTCTAACCTAACTAACATAAGAGACCCTGTCTGCTATGCGTTCAAGGCATAGCAGACAGGGTCTCTTATCATTTATGGAAGACGATTGACAGCAACTTCATTAAGAATCATTGCACTGCCACCGCCGATTAATTTTGTCTTGATACCATATACAACGCAATCCAGATGAGAACGAAGCCTGAAATTTGCGCTGCAGTGACCGCCTGATGGAACACGAACCAATTCATCATCATCCCTACCAATGGGAATGACAACTCAGCCAGAGTCGCATATGAGGCCTTGGTAGTCGATAGACCGCGATAATACAGCAAGAGACTAACCAATCCTGGAAGAAGAGCCTGCAAGAAGATGTAGAACGACAGTGTCCCCCATTCTGATGCGGCGAAATTCCAGCTTGGTGACTCCCATGATGTCAGCACGATGAGCAGAGGGAGTGCCATCAAAAATCGCAGCGATGTGACCGTCTCATATTCCATTCTGTCGAGAAGCAACCGTCCCATAACTGTGGAACCGCCCCATAGGAACGCTGCTCCAAGTGCCAATAGACTGCTGAAGCCAATGACTTCATTATAATGCCCAATTGGCAAAGACCATCCAAATGTCAATAAATACGTACCGATAATAGCAAGAATAAGCAGTAGCGAGAAGCGACGCGGAAGCGTCTCCTTCAACAACAGCCGCGCTAAAATAATTGCAAAGACTGGTTGCAGCTTCTGCAGCAGCAGTACGCCATTCGCATCACCATGTGCAAATGCTTCGGTAAACATAATGGTCGCTACTACTGAGCCGCCCCATGACAGGAACAGCAATGCCAGTACATGCTTCCATGTGCAGTTGCGCAGCTCTTTCCGGTGCATCCATAACACCGGGATCGCGTACAAGGCGAGCATCAGATGCTCAATCAATACAATTTGGGTCGAAGTCATAGACTCCATGACCCATACCCGGAACAGTGGGCCAATTCCCCACAGTGCCGCGCCCATCGCAACGAACCATACTCCTCTTGCGGAGCTGCTCATGCGTGTGTCGGCCTGGATACGATGTTCCATATTCAATAACCTCCAAGGTTGTTGAATATAGGATCTAGACATGCAGAAGAGAAAAATTCGCATTAGACCTGTTGTTGTATGCAGTTGTACCAAACAACGTGTGCGAGATCTTCTTCCATCCGGACTATACCGTCGGCCTTGGCTTTTCACCAAGTCAGTCGCTGTTCTTCCGTTCGATGCTTACATGTTACAAGTAACCGAGTAAGCGAACAACGAGTCGCGGGCTCGGGTGCAGCTGCACCCATACCGCCGGTCAGGAATTTCACCCTGCCCTGAAGATCCATATTCAATCCACATAGTAGCATGCTGTTGCTTCCTTGACATGCCCTGACTTCATTATATCTAGATTTTCAGATTGAGCAATATGACATTTCGCATTTTCATGAAAGTTTTCACCATTTGCATATATTACCATCCCGACTTTTCAATCGACCCTTCTTCATTCAATCGTTGCATCCCTGTCTATTTCATCTACAATAGATCATATACAGCGGCACAATCATTTATTGAGGGGGATTGTCAATGTCAATTGTCCGTTTGAGCAAGGAACAGTTTACTGAAGCCATATCGCTATCCGAGTATGCTTTCCAGTACAGCGTTGATCCTGAAGACTATGATAACTATTTGCATAAGTTGGGGAAACATGAGATTTTTGGTGTGTACGATGAAGGCAAGCTCGCTGCGAAGCTTCATATCCTTCCTTTTCACATCTATATCGGCCAGAATAAGCTGAAGATGGGTGGAATCGGTGGGGTTGCCACCTATCCTGAATTTCGACGCAAAGGATATGCCAAGCAATTGCTGCACCACTCACTGCGCGTGATGCAGGCCGCTGGAACTTCTATATCCATGCTCTATCCTTTCTCCATCCCCTTCTATCGCAAAGCAGGCTGGGAAGTATTCAGCGACCGCATGACTTGCCAATTTACCCGTCATGATCTAATTCCATTGAATCCTGAACTGGCAGGCATTGTTCGCCGCTTTACCAAGGATACGCATTCTACTGATATTGAAGCGGTATATGACGCATGGTCATCACAGCATTCAGGTATGGTCGTTCGCGATCACGAATGGTGGCTTGCTCACTATCATCATCGCACCGCGGCGGTCTACTATAGTGAGCATTCGCAGCCTCAAGGGTATATGTTGTATGAGATAAAAAATAATGCTATGCATGTACATGAATTCATGTGCGTTACAAGGGATTCTAGACAGGGGCTATGGAATTATATTTGTCAGCATGATTCTATGGTAGAGCAAGTAAATATGCGTCTTTGTGAGAATGAGCGCCTGTTTTTCGCCTTGAACCTTCCACGAATTGTGCGTACCATACAACCTTTTGTCATGGCACGAATTGTAGATATTACATTATTTCTACAGCAATATACGTTTGCACCTGTACCTGCACACCCTCCCCTCTCTCTGTACATAAGTGACGACCAGGCTCCGTGGAATAATGTAGTCATTCAATTTGAGAACGGGCAAGCTGCTATTCACTCTCACAATGAGAAGCAGGTTCGTACCACTGTCAACACGACCAACACCCTGTCCATGAACATTAGAGCACTCACAACTATGCTGCTAGGTTATCAGCGACCATGCGAATTATTCGATAACGGATTTATTGCAGGTTCCATCAACAGTATTGAAACTCTAGAGCAGTTCGTTCCGCGACTTCATCCATATATATCCGACGCTTTCTAAGCTAAGCGAGTAAGTAAGTATGAGCATTCATCTCCCAATGGCATTACAGTCCGATCATTGCAACGTCTCTCCCTCTCAATTGAGCAATAGGATTGAGAATCACAATTCATCTTCGTTATAATAAGCTGTATGAATCTATGTAAGGGAGTTTTTGCAATGACGCGTAGTGCAGTAGAACAACAAATTATCGACAATTATGAGCGGGATGAGCAAATGATGATTCTTATCTTTGCACAATGGTGTGTGAACCATGATCTTGATCCAGCCGAGCTCTATCATCGCGCATACCCGAAGCAGGGCGACAACTATCGATTGCAGCAGGCAATTGATCTTACGGTTCCGAAGGAGGAGGCCGGACCGATCCCTGACGACACTTTGTTCGCCGTGCTGTCCATGTACAACAACGAAGATCTTGCCTTCGTCGTCTCAGAAGAGTTGGAGAAGATGAAGCAGTCTAACAACAAATAAGGATTACTTGGATTCGCATTAGGAATGCATAGGTATCAGTGCGTATAAGTTTACTGCAAATATGGAATAGTAAGCCATGATTGACCGATTCTAACCTACATCAAGGAGTATATTTGCATATGAAACGCATTCTGATTGCCACTGCTCTCCTCTGCTTGCTTGCCGCAAGCATTCAGCCAGCCGCATACGCCGGACAGGGTCCCGCATTCCACTTTGGATTCAAGAAGAGTGTAAACGGCAAGCTTCCTTCGATTGACGAGGAAGGCTTCAAACCGACGATTGAGAAGCACGGAGCTATTTTTCTCGGAGATACAAACAAAAAAATGATTTACTTAACCTTCGATAACGGATACGAAAATGGATACACGGCTCAAATTCTGGATACGTTGAAGGCGAAGAAGGTTCCAGCCATCTTTTTCGTTACCGGACATTATGTAAATACGCAGCCAGATCTACTGAAGCGAATGATTAACGAGGGACATCTGATCGGCAATCACTCGTGGAGTCATCCGGATATGACCACCATATCGGATGAGCAGATACGAACCGAACTGGATAAGGTCAAACAGGCGGTATCAGCTGTCACGGGCAAGCAGGATATGCCTTATCTGCGACCACCACGTGGTATCTTTAATGACCGGACTCTAGCCATCACGAAGAATATGGGGTACACGAATGTATTCTGGTCCGTGGCTTACTTGGATTGGGATGTCAATGCCCAACGGGGAACGAGCTATGCATATGATAAGGTTGTAAAGCAGCTTCATCCTGGAGCGGTCATTCTGCTCCACTCCATATCGAAGGATAATGCCGGGGCCCTTGGCGCCATTATTGACGGTGCACGTCAACAAGGATATGAATTTGCAAGCCTCGATCAACTCAACGTACAGCAATCCAAATAGAAACAATCATTACTTGTTCAACGCAAGCTGATGAGCGCAATTAAGGGCTGGGGACGGTCATTCGTCCCACAGTCCTTTTTTTTAGGTTGATAATCATGATTTTTATTTCAAGTTGGGGGCAGTTGGTGTATACTAGCACATTGTGATTACCATTCATTCATTCATTCATATACCGAGGTGTCTTCTGCTCATGTCATCAAGAAAATCATCGCATCTGTATGCCCTGCTCATCGTAGGAATGATCGCAATCTCTTTCTCGGCCATTTTTGTGAAATGGTCAACTGCCCCCGCCGCTGTCATTGGCATGTATCGTCTCCTGATAACGAATATCGTGCTTCTGCCATGGGCGTGGTCATATCGATCCGAATGGAGCTCTGTCCAGCGCAATGATTGGCTGCGTCTGTTCCTGTCAGGCTTCTTCCTCGGTTTGCACTTTCTCTTCTGGATGGAGTCGCTGCGCTATACGACTGTAGCGAGCTCGACCGTTCTGCTTGCCTTGGAACCCATACTTGTAATGGCCGGATCATTCTGGATTTTCAAACAACGAACGACGAGAAATTCATTAATTGGTGTCGGGATTGCTTTATGCGGCATGCTGCTCATTGGCTGGGGTGATATGGCCATTTCCGGGAGAGCGTTATATGGAGACATTTTATCTATCCTTGGTACGATTTCGGTCGTCATACACATGCTGCTAGGTCAGGATTTGCGACAGCGCGTCTCGTCTTACGTCTATAACTTTACCGTTTTTCTCGTAGCTGGTCTGGCGTTGGCTGTCTACAACCTTTCCGCAGGCTACTCCTTTATTGGATATGAAGCTAGAGAATGGCTCTTATTCGCATTAATGGCTGTCATCCCAACCGTGCTTGGACATATGCTGTTCAACTGGTTGTTGAAGTACACAAGCGCCACATCGATTTCGATGAGCGTGCTCGGCGAGCCTGTAGGTGCTACCGTTCTCGCGTGGCTTCTATTGGGAGAATCATTAACGACTACCCAATTTATTGCCTGTGTGCTTCTCATTGCTGGGGTATGGATATTCCTCATGAGTGAACGACGGGCGAACCACTCCACTCCAGCTGCAGCAATGGACCCGAACACGACTCGTTCGGTCTCCTAATCAACTACATCCCATTCAATCGTATCATTCAACTGTTAACGACAAAAAAGCCGATGCTCGCAGATGCGAATATCGGCTTCTTCTAACCTTCCGGTTTATCTAAACGCTAGAGAGAAATTACTTCTTGACGTACACCGGCTTCACACATACCGGCTTAGACACCTCAACAGACTGCCCTGTACTCGTGAGCTTGCCAGTCGAATTATCTACACGGAATACGACAATATTGTTCGCATCTCGATTAGCAGCCAGCAAATACGCTCCTCCAGGTGTCAATGCAAAGTGACGGGGATGACCTCCCTCTGTTGAAACAAATTGTACAGTCGTCAATTTGCCAGTGTCAGGCTGTACTTCGTATACAACGATACTGTCGTGTCCACGATTGGATCCATACAAGTACTTTCCATCTTCTGAAATGGCGATCTCTGCACAATAGCTCTCGCCATCGAAGTCCACAGGAAGTGTCGACACCGTCTCAATCGCATGGAGCTCACCATTGCTCGCGTCGTATGAGAACACACTCACCGTTGAATTCAATTCATTGATGACGTAGACGAATTGACCATTCGGGTGGAATGTCAAATGACGCGGCCCAGATCCTGCTGGAACCTCATATTCACCGTGCGGAACAAGCACGTGGCGCTCCTTATCTATGGAATAGCACTTCACCCGGTCAATCCCCAAGTCAGACACGTAGATATACTTCTCATCTGGACTGAAAAATGCAGAATGCGGATGCGGCTGGTTCTGATTCGGATGCGGGCCATGGCCGTGATGCTGCTGTACATCAAGCTGGCTTCCTACTTGTCCATCTTCTAGGAGCTCTACCAATCCAATGCGGCCGCCATGATAGCTGGCAACAATCAGGTAACGGCTCTGAGAGTCTCGTTGAATATGGCATGTCGGAGCATCAAGTGAGAAGGCGCGGTTCAATTGCGTCAGCTTGCCTGAAGCTGTATCTATTGCGAAGCTAACTACCTCCGCAGTCTTCGAACCATCTTCAATGACACATTCTCCAATGGAATAGAGCTTCTGCTGATCAACATCGACATTGATGAACGTTGGATTTTTCAACCCTGCTGCTTCATCCAGCTTCGTCAATTGACCAGTCTTCTCATCCATCGAGTATACATAAAGTCCAGAAGAATCTGCTTCAGCATACGATCCAACAAACACTAACATACGTTGTTCCATGTATGTAACTCCCTTCGGTGTTGTCCTTATGTAATATAGGAACTGATATTGTGTCTCTACTTTACACTTGGTACAGCGGAATATCAACATCCGAGGCTCAATCAACAGAATCAAATAGAGAGAGCCGCACAATATGACAGCTCTCCCTCTCGTTTTGAATAACTTATATGTGCTCAGGGATAATGCCTGCTGGGATTCTCCCATCTGGCCCTAAGTAATACCGATGTGTTGGTGTCAGCTTCTCATCAAGCTCGTACACAAGCGGTGTCCCTGTTGGTATGTTCAAATCTGCAATGCCGTCGGCAGGGATTTTGTCCAGATACTTCACAAGCGCCCGCAGTGTATTGCCATGAGCAGCAATGATGACCCGCTCCCCTGCTTGAATTGCCGGAGCAATGGTCTCATGCCAATAAGCAAGCACTCGCTTCTCCGTATCTTCCAAGTTCTCTGTTAGCGGGAATTGACCCGGCTGCAAGGAAGCATATTTCCGATCTGCTGCTTCATAGCGTGAATCAGTCGGCTCCAATGCAGGTGGACGTACATCCACCGATCGCCGCCACAGATGAACCTGCTCTTCCCCATACTTCTCTGCTGTCTCCGCCTTATTCAATCCTTGCAGCGCCCCATAATGACGTTCATTCAGCTTCCATGTATGGTGGATAGGAATCCACATCTGATCCATCTCATGCAATGCAATCCATAGGGTTCGTATGGCCCGCTTCAGCACAGAAGTATACGCGATGTCAAATACGAATCCATGCTGGCGCAATATCTCACCCGCCTGTCTCGCTTCAATAAGACCTTGTTCAGACAGATCGACATCCGTCCAACCTGTAAATCTATTTTCCAAATTCCATACGCTTTGTCCATGTCGAATCAGCACAAGTTTAGCCATAAGTTGCCCCTTTCTGTGAGCGAGCCACGTTCACGCCATGTTAGACAATCATATTTGATCATGTCCTTCTATTCTTTTTTTAACCAAAATGAAAGGCGATGAAACAATTGCGAAAACTAATGAAAACAATATGTAATCCATACACAATTATTCCCTACTCCTGGCTACCGCTCGGCCACAGAGTGGATTACGTCTAACAGCTGTTCGATCGCATCGCCTTGACGATAATGTCTCATCTTCTCCCGCATCACTTCTTTATTGGCATAAGCGCTATAAATGGCTTCGATAAATGCAGACCCTTCTATTTCTTCTTCAAGCAGAACATGGCAATAACCGGCGGATTGAAAGGAGCGAGCATTCTGTATTTGATCTCCCCTGCTCGCCTTCTTAGACAACGGGATCAGCAGCATAGGAATCTGCAGCTTCAAATACTCAAATATTGCATTGGAACCTGCTCTTGAAATGACCAGATCAGCAGCTGCAAGCGCATCGCCAAGCTCTTCCTTCATATATTCGTATTGTTGATAGCCGCGATACGTAATGGAAGGATCAACATTCCCTTTTCCACATATATGTATAATCTGATATTGTTCCAATAACTTCGGCAGACTGCTCCGAATTCGCTCATTCAATCGTTTAGAGCCTTGACTTCCGCCCATGAAGAGAAGTACTGGCTTCGTACGTGTAAAGCCGCATGCATTTAACCCTCTGGATCTACTGCCCAGCAGCAGCTCAGAACGAACAACTGCTCCCACATAGATAGACTTGCGCTGCTTCACATGTTCTATCGTCTCCGGAAACGTAACACATACCTTCGTGGCAAAGGGCAAGGCCATCTGATTCGCCAATCCTGGGGTAAGGTCTGATTCATGAATAATAACCGGCACACGATTCAACCAAGCACCAATGACAACAGGGACCGATACAAATCCCCCCTTAGAGAAGACCACCTCAGGCTGATATGTACGGATATATTGATACGCCTGCCATGTCCCCTTCAATACACGGAATGGATCCTTTACATTGTTCCAGTCCCAATATCGGCGCAGCTTGCCCGTTGCAATCTTACAGTATTCTACCCCATCTAAGCCAACAATCAGTTCGGCCTCGATTCCATGCCGGGAACCAATGTATCGTACTTCCCATCCTCTGTTGATAAACTTAGGGATGAGAGCAAGGTTCACAGCCACATGTCCTGTCGTTCCTCCACCAGTAAAAAGGATGCGTCTTGTCACATTCAGGCACCTCGCCATCTATCTGTAAATGAACCAATCCGCACGAAACGTTCCTCTAACAACTTGCCTGCTCATAAAAAATGATTCGGTTGCCAAATGGATCAGTGACACACATTTCATGTTCATCCGGATCAAGTCCAGGTTTCGCGTATTTATACTGCTTGCCGCGCATCTCAGCATGCAGCTGCCGTATATGGCTAACTTCAATTCGCACTGCCGAGCCAGGACAGCAATCCCCATGATGCTCTGATAAATGAAGTATGCAATTGCCGCGTGCTACCTGCATGTACAATGGGGAATCTTCTCCGTAGCGATGTTCCCACTCCATTCGGAATCCTAAGAAATCTACGTAAAATTCACGCGCTTTATGCTCATCGAATATTCGCAATATCGGTATAGCTTCTCGGAACGAAATATCCTCCATGTTAACTCCCTCAATTCGACTCAGAATATCACATTGATTTATTATCGAAATGATACCACAATTTGGTTACATACACACACTATTCCCGCTTCATTCGTTGCGAACCCTCTCACCTTTATCCGTCTTCTTGACTGACTCTTGACTGCTAACTCCTTCAACAAAAAACGGCACAAGAGCAGTAGCCCTTGTGCCGTTATCATTGCGTTTCATGAATAAATCAGCCTATTAATTGCGATTGTTCCATGCGCATTAATTTCTAATGGGATCTCAGTACATGATCAAGCTGACCTCAGCATGCACTCTACCTCCGTCAAGGTTTCACTCTAGCAGTGACTTAACATCCTCGATAATCTTATCTTCTGGCGGTTCTAATCCATTGTAGCGAGTGAGCACGGTTCCCTCTTGATCAACGAGGAAGACTGAGGTGGTATGGATCACCTGATCATCGCCTTCCACCTTCTGCACTTGTGATTTGAACATCTCAAGACTGTATTTTTCAATCGCTGCCTGACTGTAACCCGTGACAAAGCGCCAATGAGTCGTATCAGCCTTATATTTACCAAGGAACTCCTTAATCTTCGCCGGCGTATCAATAGAAGGGTCGACACTGAATGATAGTATATGTACGTCTTCAATTCCCTTTTCTTTTAGCTTCTGTTGAATTTCTGTCAGGTTGAAGGTCATAGGTGGACATACCGTAGTGCAGCTTGTAAACGCAAAGTTAACGAGCCATATCTTCCCTTTCATTTGTTCGGTACGAAAAGGCTGTCCGTCTTGATCAACCGCCTCAAATGCAGTAACCTTCCAGTCGTAATCATTCGGCTTCGGCTTGCCGCCACAAGCGACTAGAACGATCATAATTATAGTGATTACACTACTTACAAGTATCTTCTTCATACCGACCTCCACATTACGATACCACATCGTTTTTACTCTTATTGTATCGTAATTGCAAGTCTATTTTTACCATCTACGCCCCTATTAAGCTACGATATTGTGACATTTTCATACATACATACATACATACATCGTAGTGAGCAAAAAAACACTCTCCGCATATTAGCGAAGAGTGCTTGGTTCATATCCGGACAACGCTTCAATAGATTTGCATAGGCGTTCATACACGGAAGTCCAGGGGGCCATCTCTTTTAAATTTGACAGCATTCCGAGCAAGATCACCTTACGGGGACGTACTTGCAGCAGTTCTTCTTCCAGCACTTGAATAGAATCCAGAACATCTTGCTTATTCCAGCTTTTCTTCTCCTTCGAATCCATGTCCATACTCTCTACAGCCTCTCTCAGCTGCTTCACAAGCACAAGCGGATGCAATTGCTTTGGCTTCAAATGCTCCTCATCGAATCCGACCATGCTTCCATTCAGTATTGGCTCCGGTCCATGCTTCAACATCCCTTCGGCCACATAGTCCATGATCGTAACAATATACCTGCTGAGGCTGTCCATCTCGATGGGGAAATTGTCGAATAGCTTCATATACATATAGGTAAAAATCAGACTGCTAAGCAACGTTGCGCTGTCAAGCATATAAGGGCTGAATTGCTCCCCATAGATATCTTGCAATGATTCCATCAGCGTCTCTATATTAAACTTATTCATTTGCTGCATGTGTTCACGAAGCTCTTTGCTTTCGGTATGCTTCGTATTATCCCGTATCTGCATCTTGATAAACTCAGGATGTTCGTTCCAGATGTGAATATAAACCCCGATTTTGCTTATTAACCGTTCACGAGGATTAGGCTGTTTCTCGCGCTCCAACATCAGCAAGCGATCCTTCAATAATTTGGATTGATACATGAAGATGTTCAGCAGCAGCTCATCCTTGGAACTATAATATTGATACACACTTCCTTTTGACATTTTACAGAAGGAAGCGACTTCCTGCATCGTCGTCTGTACGTATCCCTTGGATGCAAACAATTTCATAGCCGATAATAGAATCTGCTTCTTCTTCTCTGGCATATGCTCTTCCATTCGCTGTCCTCCACACTTGGTTCCTAATAAGTTCTTAATATGACTATTGAGTTCTCAATATCATAACAAAAAGTGGCCATTACCTGCAACCACATGGGATTGGACATATGAAGATAAACTTATCATCTACTCCGATTGAGCCAAAATACACCGATTATTGAACCATTTCTCCTCGCTGTGCTGCACTGGTATATGATGCATCCTGCTTCCAGCCAATAAGCATGCCCGCACTTGCGAGCAACACAATGGCGCCAAATGCATAGGGGATCTGAACATGAATATCAAACAGGATTCCCGCAATCGCTGGCCCAATAATATTGCCAAGACTCATATAAGCATTGTTCATTCCTGCAACGAACCCTTGCTCATTCCCTGCCATCTTCGACAATAACGTATTGATTGCAGGCCGTACGATGGATGTTGCCACGAAGAATAACATCGTAACAAAGAAAATAAGAAAATAATTCGAGACGAACAACAACAAAATCATACTGATTGCAGATAATCCAAACATCGTGAGCAGAATCTTCTTCTCACCGAATGTTCGCAACAGGCGCTCAATTAGGACAGCTTGACAGATGACTCCGATTATCGCACCGAGTGTAATCATTAAGGAAATATCCTTCGGCGTAAATCCATATTTCACATCAACATACAAACCAAATATCGCTTCAAAATTCTGCAATCCGAACGTTAATGCGAACACCAGCACAAGCAGCATGAAATACGGCGCCTTCGCAGAAGCGGCCATCTGTCGGAGCAAATTTTCCTTCTTCTTCGTGTTGCTTCTCGCTGCCATCCGTTCCTCGACAGACAGAGATTCAGGCAGGAACAACAATGAGACTACCGTAGACAATCCAGCAAGTGCTGCTGCTGCGTAAAAAGGAACTCGAATTCCGTATTCCGCCAACATGCCTCCGATACCAGGCCCTATAACAACGCCGAGCGTCATGGAAGCCATAAGCATGCCGAGCCCCTTCCCCCGTTTCTCTTCCGTCGTAATGTCCGCTACATAGGCCATCATCGGAGGTGTCATTAACGCTGCTGACATTCCGCCTAGCAGTCGTGATACATACAACATCCACATGTGTTCAGCCATACCGAACAGTAGCTGTGAAACGGTAAATAAACCAATTCCCGTTACGATTAGCAGCTTTCTGCCGTATTTGTCAGACAACTCGCCAGCAATCGGCGAGCACAGAAATTGCGTTAATCCAAATGCCGCCACCAAATACCCCATTGCTTGCCCCGTAGCCCCAAACGCCGTCACATATTTCGGCATAATCGGAATGATCAGCCCCATTCCAACCATAGCAATGAACATGTTAACCATGAGGATAACAAGCGAACCTGAACCTTGCTTTTTTGTTGACAATGTTCTCCACCTCTTCTAAGAACCTATAAGTTTTATTTTTGACTTATTAGTCAAAACCCATAGTACTCTACTCGACTTCAGAATGTCAAACTCCATTTCCAATCCCTGTGCTCCCTATACTTCTGTTGCCAGCTACAAAAAAAGCCCTCAGACGAGGTAACTCGCCGAGGGCTGCCGTTCAATTCATGAGAGTGAAAGATTATAGATATAATGGGATCAGACATGTTGAATTCCTTCACCCTTCCTATTCAGCTTCTTAAGGAAGTTATACAGGCAGAAGGTGTTTCCTCCTGACCTTATGCAGAACAATTGTCTGGTTCCCCGCTAAATATATTCCCTTAGATAGTGGTTGATGCGTCCTCTGCAGTCACCGGAGAAGCAGCTGTATCAATGGACTGCGGCGTCACCTCGGCTGGACGGCTTTCGTGACTGCCTCCTTGCAAATTCAAACCAATTACGCCGAGAATAATAAGCAAGATCGATACAACCTTAATCCAAGACATTGACTCAGAGAAGAAATAATATCCGATAACGGCAATGGCTGCAGTACCAACACCTGACCATATCGCATAAGCGACACTGACATTAATCTGCTTCAGTGAGAAATTCAAGCTCGTAAACGCAAGCAAATAACAAACAATCATGAGAATGGAAGGAACCGGTCTTGTGAAACCGTTCGACATCTTCATTGAGATGGTTCCGATAATCTCCAATGTAATCGCACCGATTAAGTAAAGCCAACTCATCATAATTGCATCACAGCATTTCCCCCGTATCTATCGTTCTTCACCTATTGACTTCACGAAAATAGGCACAATAGAGCTATTATGTTGCATCACGAGCGCCTTGTCAAACAGCATAGCCACTCGCCTCAAATTAGGCGCTCTCTTCACTCCATTCGTCTAGTCACCATGCTCCTGACCCACATACACTTATAACGTAAGATAAAAGCATGACGAAAGGAGCCAATGAACATGTCCGAAGTATGTGGTTCAGTTGGAGGCTTTTGTGGTGGAGGTTTTACTAGCGTTGGCGTAATTCTTGTTCTCTTCATTTTGCTCGTTATTATTACTCGTTCCTTTGGCTGCGGATTCGGTTTCGGTTACTAATTTACGCCAACAACCCCGGCAGTTGCAGCCGGGGTTGTTCTCTATCTTATACTTCTTTATCTATTAGGATTCAAATAATGCCTGTGAGATATATTACCCTTGAGCATACCCACCCGGTATGGCGAACAATGCACTCGCTACCGTCTTCGTAGATTCGTTCATCTTGTCCTTCTGTCCAAGAATTTTTAACATCGGACAAGCTGTTTATATGGATTCATCCATAAAGGAACCGTCATCCATCCATGATCGTGCTATATACTTCTTTCCTGCGGTGATCACTGCATGATCGCTGCAAAATGGGATATGGTCATGTATTCAATGCTGCGTTCCATCATAGCTAACCCTCGCTTTGGCTTTAGGTTTTATCATTGCACATGCCATACCTGCAAAGATGAGAACGATTCCCCCTATCTGCATCCCTGTCGGCCGAAATCCAGTGATCCACGTATCCAGTAAAATTGCCACGGCGGGATCGAGAAATACGAGTACTGAAATGACTCGTGTAGGCAGCTCTCTCAAACTGTCAAAAAACAATAAATATACAAATCCGGTATGAATGAAGCCAGTCGCCACAATTGCGAACCAATTGCTCCATGTTAATGCACCATAAGACGACATATCAACAAATGGCAGCAGCAATACGATCCCGAGGCTCGTCTGCACAATCGTAATCGCATACCCACTTAGTTGAACAACACCCTTGCCTAACAATGTGGTCATTGCATAAAACACGGCTGCCATGAATGCCCACACTACCCCTGTTGTGAACAGCTCGTCCATGCTTGCGCCTCCTTCGATACCGATAACAAGAACAGTACCGACGAAGCATATCCCCACAGATAAAATAGACCAGACCGTTAATTTTTCCTTGAATAAGATACTTCCAACTAGCACGACAATTACCGGAGCCAAATGATATATCGATATCGCAATCGTAATCGACATCCACTCGAAGGACTTGAACAAGAACACCCAATTGCCCACAAGAAATACACCGCAAGCTATCGTTTGCAGCAATTCCCGTTTGCTCCACTGTTCACGCCGGTATTGGCCTGAAGCCGCCCAGCAAATTCCCAGAAATAATGTTGCGCAAATGCATCGTATGAAGACAAGCTCCATTGACGGTAATCCAGTATGCTCGGAGAAAAATCCGATAGAGCCAAAGATGCACATGGATATGATCATTTTCATCATTGGCAGCGAGTTATTCCATTTCAAGACGATGACAACCTCCTTTATGTACCTCACCATGTGAATGAATTTCATAGAACGCAGCCTTACTACCCTTCTACATTTTACCACATGTAACATATATAAAAAGAAGGGACAAGCTGTGCATCGCCTATCCCTTCCCTATAATCAACCTATCTCTGTTATTCTGATGCTTTTACCGCCCTTGTCTTCCCCTGCCACTTGTTCTTAATCGAATGAATGATTTGGGCAATCGCGCCATCACCAGTTACATTAGCAGCCGTACCGAAGCTGTCCTGTGCAATATACAGTGCAATGGCAAGACTAATCATTGATTCATCGAAGCCGAGCATGGATTGGAACAATCCGGTTGCCGCCATGACGCCGCCGCCAGGAACACTTGGTGCTGCAATCATCGATATGCCTAACATGAAGATGAACGGCATCATTGTGCTTACCGATAATGGCGCGCCATTAATGTACATGATCGCACTTGCTACGGAAGTAATCGTAACCGTTGAGCCAGTAATATGAATCGTTGCACATAACGGTACCACGAAGTTTGATACTTCCTCATCGGTACCAAGCTTCTTCACTTGAGACATGGTCACGGGTATCGTTGCCGAAGAAGACTGCGTCCCTAGCGCTGTTAAATACGCCGGGAGCATCGTACGCAGCATCGTGATCGGGTTGCGCTTGTTCATTATGCCCGCGATCGTATACTGTCCAACAATGACTACAGCATGCAGCACTAAAATGACGACGAACACTTTAAGGAACACTTGCAGAATGAATGCAACCTCGCCTGCTTGTGTCATGTTCATAAAGATACCCGCAATGTGGAACGGCAATAGTGGAATCAATATCGCATTGATTACCTTGCCTACAATCTCCTTGAACTCCAACGATGCGGTAAGCAAGACATTTGACTTCACAAACGTAATGCCGACACCGATCACGAAGGACAGCAGCAGAGCAGTCATAATATCGAATACCGGTGGCATGTCCAATTTGAAGTAACTTGTTAGCAGCATCTCTTCTGGATTGCTCGCCCGAAGGCCAGATGCTCCAGACAGCAGCCACGGGAATGTTGTCTTGGCGACGCCGTATGCCAGCATGCCAGACAATACCGTGGATACATATACAATCAATGCCGTTATGCCAAGAAGCTTGCCAGCTCCCCTCCCCAACTCTCCAATGCCTGGGATAATAAAACCAAGAATGATTAACGGTATGAGAAAGCTCAAAAATTGCCCGAATAAATGATTAAACGTAGCAAATATTCTTATAAACCAATCTGGCATAATTAGTCCCGCTCCAGTACCGAGCAGGATTGCGATAATAATACGCGGTAATAATCCTAGTTTTCTCATGATGTACTCCCCTCCAGTGCACGCAAACAAATCAATATATATGTCCTCGCACAGTGTACATATGTATCCTTCTTGAACACATTGTCCATATTAGCACACAACGAAAGAGAACAACACTGACAAATTGAGGGATTCATTGCTCAACTATAGGATGTACTCGTCCCCTTGAATCCATGATAACTGATTCAAGCATTCTCATTAACTTGGCGATACGATCATTTCAAGATTATGCTTCGCTGCTCATATGTGGTAATGTGATAGAGAGACAACTGCAGCGTTGCTGCAGCAAGGACAAGGAGGAAATATTTTTGAATCGCACAAAATCCATTACATTCTTCACGCTCATGCTAGTCGTACTGCTTATCGTGGCTGGTTGCGGCAGCAAGCCAAGTACTGGGCAAAATGGAGCGGCAGACACAACCAAGTCTGGTCAAGAGACGAACAAGGAGGCTCCGAAAGATAACAGCGATAGCAAAAAGACTTCCAATTCCAAAAATCCGATTGTCACGATCGAAATGGAAAGCGGAGACAGCATTGAGATTGAGCTGTATCCTGACAAAGCTCCGAACACCGTAAACAACTTTATTTCTCTCGTGAACAAAGGATTTTATGACGGGACGATCTTCCATCGTGTTATTCCAGGATTTATGATTCAAGGAGGAGATCCTCAAGGCATCGGCATTGGCGGGCCTGGTTATGGCATTAAGGGAGAATTTGCGAACAATGGAGTAGAGAATGACCTGAAGCATACGGAAGGCGTATTATCAATGGCACGCTCTCAGGATCCGAATTCAGCAGGATCCCAATTCTTCATCATGGTAGCAGACGCACCACACTTGGATGGGGATTACGCAGCCTTTGGCAAAGTGATCAAAGGGATGGAAATCGCGCAAGCGATCGTGAATGTACCAACCGGCGCTAACGACAAGCCGGAGAAAGACCAAAAAATGAAAAAGGTTACTGTAAATACATTCGGCATCACGTATCCGGAGCCTGAAAAAATTCAAAGCTAACTCATAAGCTAATATATTTGATAACAGGGACAATAGAAGGCTGGCTCCTTCTTTTGTCCCTGTTCTATTTTATATAACCCATCAATGGGAATCACGTAATCATGCTGATGTGCTGGTGAGCACTCTATTTATCGGCTTAAGGTGATTTCGCAGCCTAAGGAACGTTGTAAGGAGACAGGGGCTGCACTACTTCCGTGCGCCCCGTTGTCCTTTGCTGGCATTGCTGCGAGATGAACGAGATTGGATCGACGGCTGTGACTTCCGTACTGGCTTTCCATAATGACGGCGACCTTCTGCTTTTGCACGATTTCCTTTTGTGAGCGCAATTGGGCCCATTAATGACTGAAAAGTGCTGTACATGGATCGTGCTTGCTGGAACATGCCGAACATCTTCTGAATTTTGCCGAACGTATTCATCAGATCATCGATTCCATACTGTCTGTTCAATGAAGTGTAAGAACCACCGCCTGCGTTGCCTGCAGCTTCTTGATTCGCAACTGCATTGGATGCAGAGGGATCCGTTGGGGTTGTCAGCCCCATTACATTTTGATTCATGTAAGGCGCAGATGCTTTCGTTCTGCCCGGCTTGCTGATAGATCGTGAGGCTGCTCTAGGCGAGGCGGACAGCTTGTGCTTAGGTTTCGAGCCTTTGCGTCGAGACGTTCTCATGATGACGACCATCCTTTACCTCTGCTTGTATGGGTGATTCCACTCTTGGTAGAGCGGAAGCCTTACAAGATAATCTATGCACTCCCGCAACAGCTCGTATAGGTGACTATCTCTTTATTCGTATTTTTGTGCCATTACCCAACTAGGGGTCTGATCTTAGGAAATACTTGCAAGGCGTTATGATAAAATACTTCCTCATGATGACGCTCCGGAATGACCGTTTTCACAAAGTCAATGTAGGTTCCAATCGGAGCAAGTGGCCAATCTGTTCCGAAGAGCAGCTTATCATAGCGGTCACAATACACGATGGCGTGGCGCAAATGCTGAAAAAATAATGGCGACTCCTCGTCCAAACGCGCAAATCGCCTTGAATCTCCCACAAGCAGCCCCGACAGATCTGCATACACGTTTCGATTCTTATATACGACCTCTGCTCCGTCCAGTACCCATGGATCACCGAAGTGTGCCATCATCATCGTCACATCACGATGCTTCACGGCCACTTCATCAATCGTTAACGGATGGGCGTATTTCAGCAGCCCCCGTTCTGAATACGTATCTCCACAGTGGAATACAACCGGAACCTCGTACTTGGCAGCCAACTCATATACCCGATCATAGACACTGTCGAATGCATAGAATGGATAATAGCCAAGATACAATTTCAATCCCACTGCTTGCGGCTTCTGCAGTTCGAGCTCTATCCGTGCCCATGCCTCTTCATCGCATTGATAGGGATTGATACCAATACAATAAGCAATCGAAGGAGGGAGCTCATCAACAAGATCAAGTACCATCGGGTTATGGGCCTCAGCATCAGGGAATCCCTCTGCTTTCGTCTCTGCCAGCCCCATTCCGATACCGAAGACAACACCATGCTGTGCGTATTCTTGCAGAAGCCCCTTCACACTGTAATCTACCTTGGATAATTCGTCTGCCGTACGCTGGAACTCCTCGATTCGGGACAGGTGCATATGGGCATCAATGATTTTCACCCCTTGACCACCTCCGGCTCAGATTGCGGAAAACGAATAGCACGAAGATAGGTTAGCGCCTCCGGTTCGATTCTTTCCATCGAGAACATCAGCATAACGGGAGTAGTACGCTGAGTATGACCGTTCGGGATGTGCAGCTTGTGAATCACATTTGTATGTGTCACTTCTTTATTGGCATACACGCTCGAGCGAGAAATCGTATGATCCGTAACGATGTGCATAATGGCTGTCTTATCCCTGGAACCGAATCGATAATCAGAATTTTCATATACATCGACAACTCCCTTACCTTGAGGGAAAGCGATTGGCTTTCCGTTCGAAGAATGCGCTTCGAGCCAGCTATTTTGCTCAGGTTCCCCGTTATTAATGAACATTTCTTGCTCCAATCGATCATTCAAATAAGCTTGAGAAGCTTGATGCACATCTGTGAATTGGCATAATACCGGTACACCTGGCAACAGTAAATAATAATTGCTCAATCGAATCCCCTTATACTTTTCATGCTCACGAATATGAAGATCAACCCGAATTCCCTGCCATTCATTACGATGCTGATCATACAGCTTAACAAATTGTGCAGACCGTTCTTGTTTTAAGGCTGACAGCATCGTAAGCTGATCGAGGCTGGAGTAAAGCCCACCGACAAATGGATTCCACCATGACTTAACGTCCCGAGCTGGGAAATTACTCATTAACCATTCTTCCCCTTCAACTTCGAGCGAGAACAGAGAAGAATAATAGTCAGGTGCCGCTTTCATCCGAATAACTCCGTTATCAACCGTGTATACGGTATACTCCGACTCCACCGTCTCGGTGCAATCAATCGGGCTCGATAACTGACGGAAGATTGCTGAATGATACTGCCCTAGCTCTACATCCAAGCATGTGTGAGCATCAACAACATCAATCGATTGAAGAAGTGGCCGCAACGTCACGCTTGCTCGCGTTACCTCCTCTTCAGGCGATATGGAGCACTGGGCTTCAATCTCTGCCGAATAGCGGTATGACATCTGCACATTGCCGCTCCATATGCCATGTTTCCGATCCTCCAAGATCATGGTAGGTTCGCCCTTCACGAACGGATTCCGGTCTACTGGCTGCAGTTGCGTCTGAGGGGTAAGTTCGATATGCTCATCCCATCCCTCCTGCCTGGAACAAGCTCGAAATGCCTTCCAATCCACAAAGCTTCCCATTGAAATGAATATGGGCTCACTCTTCACTGTCTTCCAAGCATCAAGCATCCCTATATTCGTATCCAAATCCATATACCAGCCTTGAAACTTCAATTCGTATTTCTTACCCCAGCTTATCCCGATCGGCAGCTCGTCTCCGCGGCTGAATAACCAACGTTCCGTTATTAGGTTGCTATCCCAGAACTCATATTCACTTCCGATAGAATCATTCATTTCTACAAACTGACCCGCATAAGGAATGATAGCGCGGTAGAGATCATGACGAACGGATTGGGATATCCATAAATCTTCAAGCAGCGGCTTATCCCCTTCATTCGTTGCTTCGAACCAGCGTTCAACGATGCCATCACCATGAAGCCGAGTCATTACTTTCAATAAGACGCCCGGGAAAGCTGAGGAGCGGTAATGCACTTCCTTCACCATGGCTCCGTTCTCTTCTTTTGCAAAAGACACATGACTAGGCGCTGCCTTGGAGAACTCATCCGAAAATGGCTTGCCTAGTTTCGGAAATAAGAGACTCATGTGCTTGTCCATTCCGACGCAGCTAAGCGTTGTGTCGTTATGCTCCTTCATGAGAGATACTGCATATTTTCCATGTCCAATCTGCCATCCTGAGTTGCAACGCCCCCCGTAAGCTGCACCTATCCCTGGGAATGACGCACTGATTAACGGAAGGAATGACAATGATTCGCCAGACCCTGTCTCAACTTGTATAAGAAGCTCGGTTTGGTAATAACCGAATTGAAGAACTTGATACCGGAGTGGAATGGACTTGCAGGAGAGCGGCTCGATCTGAATTTCGAACTGGCTGTGTTCCCAATCGATCTGATCTTGAGAAGGGAGCATGAAGCGGAACGTCGCTGACTCTGCCAGGTGACTTGCGATGTCAAGATAGGCAACGCCTTGCTTCCTATGGAAGGCGCCGAGATCAGGAAGCCTCAATTCCACAGCAGCGGGCTGTTTCGGAACAACACCGACTCGGAACTGTGCGGATTTCCCATTGATCAACAGCTCTGTACATACAGTTGGAGTCGTTCTCCACTGGCTGATTTCCTCCTGCAATTGCTGAACATTGAATTCTGCCTGGAGGGTTGCTTCTCCAATTACATCAATTGATGACTGCCAATCAAAATGAATATTACGATCACTCTTCCCTTGAAGTTCGATATGAAGAGGTTTCCCTGACTTATTTACGAGATGGTAGTGAATCGAGTAGGTTCTTCCGCAAATCAGATCCGGCTGCGCGATCTCGGCCGTCAATATATAATCATCCGTATCAATCAGCCTCATACCGCGTCCTCTTCGTTCAAATTCCACTCTCAGCTTCTTGCCGGACTTCTCCCACTCATACCGATAATAGTCGAACCCATTCTGCTTGATGCCGTCAGGTGCGAGGGTGATTTCTCTCACGGAATCCTGATACCAATCAAAATACTCAAAATGATATGCCAATGCTTCTGTGCGGACTACCGTTGGGATAAAGTTCATGAGATGTGTCGTTTCATCCCGATCCTCCCAGAAGAATCCGCATTTTTTATATAAAGGAACCGCCTTCGTATTGCTTTGCCACGTGTACAAATCCAATCTTGGCCATCCTAATGTAATCGTGTCATCAATGACTTGATGTAAGAGCTGCTTGCCAATCTTCTGCCCATGATAGTCGGGATGGACATTTAATAAATGCACATACAGTGCGCCCGTGTCTTCCCGATACTCACATATTTTGCAATAGCCTACGACCCGTTCGCCGTCTAGCGCTAAGTATAAGTCTAGAGTATCCGCACTCTCCTCCCTCTGCCGCACTTGCTGTGCCGTCATCCTTGAATTTCCGCCGCCGAATGATTCATGACTATCATTCCACATGTCGGCGATCGCTGCTGCCAATTCGGGTCGATACTTCTCAATTTGGATTGTACGAATCATACCGCAACCTCCCAAGATTACTTCAACTAGAGCTAGCGGAGATGCCATTATGTGACATCGCCACTGTTGATTATATCATCATATCAGTGGATAAATGTTACATTTGAAATACACTTTCGAAATCACGTTCTCCCTCGTAAAACAGTCCAAAATCTAGTTGACAAGCTCAATCGTGAACAGCTACGATATGATTATTCATATGTCCATATATTGGAATTTACATCGTCGCCATCCTTACGATTCCCTGACTTTGGACGTTCCTTTCATTTACTGCAACTCATTTGTTGTATAGCTTCGAATGCATAATTGAATCCCCCTCTAGCGTATATAGAGGGATTTTCAATTTGTAGATCTAGAATATACGTTCTTAATCACAGTACATAGCGTCTTAGGTAGATTGGATGTGGAACTAGTATGAAAATACGGAGAACAAGACCGGACTTTCTCCTACTGCTGCTAACTGTCTTATTGGTAAGCTTCGGAATCATGATGACATTTAGCGCAAGCTCGTATACCGCGTTGCAATATTATAAACAACCTTGGTATTTCATTGATCGCCAGCTCGGATTTGCCTGTGTGGGATTCGTTCTTATGCTGCTGTTTATGTGCATTCCCTACCCGAAACTCAAGAAGCTATCTGTCCTGCTTGTCTTCGGCTCCATTGCCACCTTACTGCTCGTCCTGCTCATTGGCAAGGATGTTAATGGTGCAAGGCGCTGGCTTATGATAGGCGGCTTCACCATACAACCGACGGAGTTCATCAAATTATTTGTGCTGCTATATGCATCTATTCTCATTGCCCGCAAGGGAGACAAGATTCGCAGCTTCAAGCTCGGGCTGCTTCCACTCCTATTCGTGGTTGGCTGCATCGCCTTATTAATATTGAAACAGCCGGATTTCGGCTCTTCCCTGCTTATCATCATTGTAACCGGGGTTATCATCTATGTCGGTGGTGCAAAGCTGTCCCATCTTCGTTCCATCCTGCTAGGACTGGCGCCCATTATCATATTCCTCGCCGTGTTCAAAAGCTATCGGTTGAAGCGGATTACTTCCTTTATGAATCCGTGGGACGATCCTGATGGAAGCGGCTATCAGCTGATTCAATCATTATATGCTGTATCCCATGGCGGGATTGCTGGGACTGGATTTGGGCAGAGCATACAGAAGATGTCTTACCTGCCAGAGGCACACACAGATTTCATTTTCTCCATCATTGCGGAAGAATGGGGGTTATCAGGTACAATCTGTTTTCTCTTGCTCTACTTCCTCTTCCTTGCTCGTGGACTGCTTGTAGCCTTGCGTTGCAATGAACCGTTCGGACTAATCCTTGGTACGGGGATTATTTCTATGATAGGCATCCAACTTGTGATGAACATAGGTGCTGCCACTGGATTTCTGCCGATTACAGGTATCCCGCTTCCCTTCATCAGCTATGGAGGCTCTTCCCTGATTGTGTGTATGACTTCGGTTGGCATGCTGCTGAACATCTCTCGCTACACCTATGAGACTCAACAGGCTGAAAGTAAAAATATAAAAAGGAAAACGAGGTTTACTCATGAAAGAAAGATTGGAGCGCATTAACTATTTCATTAGCTGTTGGTATCGATCGGTCTCGTTCTAAGTAAAAGCAGCTGCCAGAAATCTGAAAGCGGCTATCACTTATCTGAATCGAATCAATTTAGCACGCCAATATGATATTGCGGCACACTGCTGTAATACCATGAAGCACGCAGAGACTTACCGGATAAGAACACGAACTTTAGAACATGCCAAAAAACCCGCGACTCCGCGGGTATCTTTATGTATTCGATTTGCGGTACAACATGCAGTCGTGCATCGCCTAGTCTGTTTATATTTCTTTGTTCGAATCCTGACCAATGGTCATACGATATTTCAATTCCGTAATATTATGCTCCATTTTACGAACGATTTCCTCAATGAATTTGACATCCACAGACGGCTCCGTGTTTACGATTTCTTCACGTTCACGATGCATCATTGAGATCTTATTTGCTCGTTCTTGCAGCTTCAATTCCTTGTATTTCTCCAACAGATCAGAGATTACCGCATAGAATTGGCTGTAATCCTTAATAATATCATCCAAGAATGCATCTACTTCATCGGGATCATATCCACGGAATTTGATCTGAAAATCCTTCTGATGAATGGTGAATGCATCCAGCGTAATTCCTAGCTGCTCAAACAATTCCTTCTGATGATCATATTGATCGTTCTTATTCTCTTCCATCTCTGTTCCTCCGTTCCATGCCAACCGGATCGCCTTCCTATTCCAAGTTGCGATCGATTTTATCTAAAGAACACACTATCAGCACTAACCGAACATTTCAAGTGTTTCCTTGTAACCTGTAAGTAAATGGCAAACAAAATCCTTCTTTGCCCGCGTCAAATCGGAAAATGCCCCAGTCTTGTATGATAAGACTGAGGCAAGGTGCCTACACGATTACACGGTATCGTTGTCCTTAGCTGCGGAACGGTTCGCTCCCGCTTGTTCGAAAGCTTCTGCACTAAACTCCACATTATTGGCCTGCTCAGGAACAGGAAGCTTATTCAGCTTCGTGGATTGAACCTCTGCTTTTGTAGCAACTTGATCATCATGAGATTGCTTGTTGTTCATTGCTGCCCCTCCTTTCCCTAACCTAGGATCGAAGGTTATTATGTGCATGAACATGCATTTCCATACCTATCCATCACATTGTTTGTAGTGGATTAGGAATTCACTACAGCAGCATTCCCGTTTATATAAGTCCGTTCTTGCAGTGAGATTTCGATAATACGATGAAGCAGCTCACCGTACGATATCCCCGCTGCTTGTGCACTTTTAGGCAATAAGCTGTTTTTCGTCAACCCAGGAAGCGTATTGACTTCAATCACGTACGGAGTTCCTTGATGTAAAATCATATCAATACGAGCGTATACACTGCATTGCGCAGCTTCATATACGCCAAGAGCAGTCCGGCTAACCTGCTGCATCACTTGCTCCGGCAGCTCGATAACTACCTCGTCCGCACCACCATCTTCGTACTTGGAGGTATAATCGAAAAATTCCCCCTTCGGCTTAATCGATAGAATCGGCAGCATTGCTCCATCTAATATGGAGCATGTGATCTCTTCGCCTTGAATATATTGCTCAATCAGCACTTCCGAATCATATTGGAACGCTTCCTCTAAGGCCGCGACAAGCGCATCACGATTGTGCACCAACTGTACACCGATGCTGGATCCGCCTGCGTTTGGCTTAATGACGAGCGGATAACCTAGGTCTGCCTCAATCCGATCGATATCATAGGCGGAATTCGATCGCAGCATAAGCCAATCCGCTGTTGCGAAGCCTTCAAACTTCACTAGCTTCTTCGTCAGCAGCTTATTCATACATAAACTGCTTGATAATATCCCGCCCCCGGTATACGGAATCCCGAGCGTATCAAGTGTTCCTTGAATGGTACCGTCTTCACCGAACGCCCCATGCAAGGCGAGGAGAGCGATATCAATCCCTGCAACCTTGTCAATCAGCTCTGCTTTGCTGTTCAATACAATAGGTACCGCTTCATATTTGCCAGTTAGGTGTTTCATCATTTCCTGACCTGTCATAAGCGAGACATCCCGTTCTGTAGACACGCCCCCCATAATGATACCAACCTTCATCTGTTATCCCCCCTGGATGATTTGCTTTATTACGTTCCCTATGATTCGAGTCCCTCGCTCGATGTCTGGCTCCGATACGCGTGAAAATCCAATGCGGAATGTGTTGGCGCCTCCTCCATCTGTGTAGAATCGGCTTCCAGGTGTAAATAGAACGCCCTGTTCACGGCACTTCATAAGTACATCCTCAACATTAACCGAAGGATCCAGTTCAATAAATAAGTGGAGTCCACCATCGCCCCATAATCTGCGGAGTGGAATATGTTGTTCACAACACTGTACAGCCCATTCGTACTTGCGTTTATATACGGATTTGGCTTTTTTCAAATAAGATTCAAAATGCCCATTGTGTAAGTATTGATAGAGTACCGCTTGATCCAATGTTGAGGTATGGATCGTTCGAGCCCTCTTCATACTAACGAGATATGAAATGAGCTGCTCATCTGCAATAATCCAGCCGATTCTCATTCCTGGAAACAAAATTTTAGAGAAACTCCCGATATAGATAACATGATTAGCCCCGCCAGCGCAGGCAATAAGTGGTGCGACATGCGCACCTGAATAGCGCAGTTCCTCACTAAAGCCGTCTTCGATTACGGGTATGCCGTGCTTGGCAAATAAGCGGATTGCAGTCATCCGCTTGCTAGGAGACATCACCACTCCAGTAGGATTCTGATAGGATGGGATTAAGTATGCCAGATCATAGGAACGTTCCTCTAAGGCATTCGTTACCTGTTCCATGTTCATCCCATCGTGCTCCATCGCAATGCCTTCGATCTCGAGGCCATGCATCTTGAACAATTTAATGGCACTATGATGGGTAGGATTCTCACAAATGACACGCCCATGACGCTTATCCATAGCAGATAGGACAATATCGAGTCCTTCCGTGAAGCCGTTCGTAATGAGCATATCCCTGCCCTTCATATCAATGCCCTTAGATTCCATATATTGCTTCAACTCTTCAATTAGCGGCTGATATCCCTGAGCATATCCGTAATTCAGCATAATCTCGCCTTCGGCTGCAATACGGTCTACCAATGCCTGCTTAACATATTGAAGTGGAAATAATGATTCATCTGGCGCAATACTCATAAACGAGATCATTCCGCGCTCGCCGCGTACACCGTGTTTCATCACATCCATGCGCTCAGCAGTTTGCGCCTTCTCGCTCATTCTCTTGTTCCAGTCCATATTTGCTATAATTGTATCGGCTCGTTCAGCAGGTGAAGCATAGCTGCCCTGCCCAGGGATTGAATAGATGAGCCCTTCATCAGCAAGTTCTTGATAAGCTGCAATAACGGTGTTGCGGCTTACACCCCATACATTGCCAAGCTCCCTTGTCGAGGGAAGCTTCTGATCAGCTGTAAGCCATCCGCGATTAATGAGCAGTCGCAAATAATCTCTAACTTGCAAATAAGCTGGTCTCCCTGGGATCAGCTTAAAATCTTGGAACATGTGCTCAACTCCCCTTTCTTATCTTGGCACAAACCCTTCCAAATGAGAAGAACCACATTCAGGTTATTTTACAACCGATGCGGTTCTTAGTCGATGTGATAGTGGAATCTAGCACTCTGCTGTAGTAAACTAGTATGCATCATCCAGATATGATTTGGACGAGCTCTAGGAAGCAACACGATTACTATTAATATTGACTACTACATTGGAGTGATTGCTTGTGACAACGTTACCATTGAATGAACGTGGAATTCCGGCAAGCCGCATCGTGCTTGGCTGCATGGGAATGGGCGGAAGCTGGGATAATGAGCCGTATACAAATGAACATGTGAAGCGTGCGGAAGCTGCTATTGAAGCGGCGCTTGAGATTGGCATCAACATGTTCGACCATGCGAATATTTACTCCCGCGGCAAAGCGGAGCAAGTATTTGGCGACGTGCTGAAAGCGCAACCAGGATTACGCGAGAAGATTATTATCCAATCCAAATGCGGCATTCGTTTCGCTGATGGTGATATTCCGGGAAGATATGATTTCTCCAAGTCTCACATCTTAGAGAGTGTCGACGGCATTCTTAGTCGTCTCGGTATTGAATACTTGGACATATTGCTGTTGCACCGTCCTGATCCTCTGTTGGAACCGGAAGAAGTCGCTGAAGCATTCAACCAATTGAAGCAATCCGGCAAAGTGCGATATTTCGGCGTATCCAATATGAGTGCTGGTCAGATTCGACTTCTGCAATCATGCTTCAATGAACCGTTCGTTGCAAATCAGTTGGAAATGAGCTTAGCCCGCTATGGCTGGCTGGATGCAGGCGTGCACGTGAATCAAGCAGCTTCTGCTGACGATACCTTCCCAGATGGAACACTCGAATACTGCCGCATGAATGGCATTCAAATTCAATCTTGGGGACCGCTGGCGCAAGGCTTGTACTCTGGACGAAATCTTGACAATGAACCCGAATCGGTTCAAGCTACCGCGAAGCTTGTTCGGAAGCTAGCTTCCCAATACAACACAACTTGCGAAGCGATTGTACTTGCATGGCTAATGAGACATCCGGCACATATTCAGCCTGTAATTGGTACTGTTAATCCAGAGCGGATCCGCGCTTGCAAGGATGCAAATTCCATTACATTGACACGTGAAGAATGGTATTCTCTCTATGTCAGCACGAGAGGCCGTATGCTGCCTTAATCATCGTTGACACAGCGATATAGATGACTGAAACAAGCGGCATCCATCCGGATGCCGCTTTTCTTCTGTTGAATACGATTTTTTCGTTCAATATCGTAAATTCAAGATGATCAAATTTACAAAATGATTCGATGTGCATATTGACAATAATTTATTTATCTGTTATGATATATTATTTAATTATTGATATTGAATACCATCCGTGATAAAACATATTATGCTAAGACGCAATGGCAAACCTTACTCACGATGGAGGGATATACTATGATCGTTGCACCAGGAGTCATGATGTTAGAGTTGGAATCTGAAGGCATCGGAGGACCAGTAGCAATTCATCCTACTCTAATATGGGATGAAGAGGATGCAATACTAATCGACACTGGGATGCCAGGGGATTGGATTCGAATCCAGCATGCGATGCAAGAAGCAGGCGTGCCGCTCGATCGATTGCATGCTGTCCTGCTTACCCATCAAGACCTCGATCATATCGGGAGTCTGCCTGATGTGGTATCAGCCAAGGATGGCCATCTCGAGGTGATAGCACACCACGAAGACGCCCCCTACATAGAAGGCAAATCTCCACTCATTAAGACAAGCCATGAAGCTATGGCGAAGCTTCTGCCGCTGCTGCCAGAAGAACATCGTCCTAAGGTCTTGGCCATGTGTAACATACATCCATCAGCGAATGTAACCAGATTGATTACGGATAATGAAGTTCTTCCTTACTGTGGCGGAATCCACATTATCCACACGCCTGGCCATACAGCAGGGCATGTCAGCATCTATTTGGAGCGCAGCCGTATCTTGATAGCCGGCGACGCGATGATAAGCGTCGATGGAATGCTGCAAGGCCCCGTCCCGCATGCGACGCTGGACATGAACAGCGCAATTCACTCTCTCTCCAAGCTGGCCAAATATCCGATTGACACCGTCATCTGTTATCATGGCGGTCTGTCCGAACAGAACATACACCATCAGATCCTGCAACTATCACATTCGTCGATAACGAAGCCATAATAAAGAGGGCAGCTAACCAACATCTTATTGTGGTTAGCTGCCCTCTTCTTTTCTTTTGAAATCAACACACCATACACTTTTCAAATCTAATAATGAAATAACCACCTCACTGGTTCCTACTCTTACATTTCCTGCTCGCTCATAGAAATGTTGATTATTACGTATTGACCTTCACATCATGTCATCCTTTACACTATGTTTGTGGCCGCATTATGAAGGAGTTGGTACCAACAATGCATATTCGTGAATTATCTAAGCTTACAGGAGTCAGTCTTCGTTCCCTGCGTTATTACGAGCAGAAGCATCTGCTGTCCCCCGCTCGTTCAGAGAATGGGTATCGCATATACGAAGACATCGATGTCCAGCGCGTTCAGCTGATCCAGTTATTCTTGAAGCTTGGAGTTAGCACTGATGAGATAGCGCGCCTGATTCAGAACTGTGAAGGGTTGCCAGGGCGTAACAGCAATAACAGCAATCATCAAGCTGAATGCGCTGCAGCATTTTATGAAGAACGACTTCAGGAGATAAGAGAACAGATTCAATTATTACGAGAAGCAGAGCTGCAACTAGAAAAACTAGTTACTCATTGGAAGCAACATATAACAGACAATTAATATTGTAATTTGAGAAGAAACGAGGGATTTCCTATGCTGTTTTTGGATCATGTTACACTGGCAGTACCTAATTTGTCTCAAGCCGTCCATCTTATTCAAGAGACTACCGGCATTATATTTACGAAGCAAGTCATTCCGTTCCCGGGAACAATTGGGCAGGTTGCCTATTTAAGAGAGGGATTTATTGAACTCATCGCCTTAGAGGATTTAGAAGAAGCACAGAAGACGCCATTGGGCTCAGCATTCGCTGCATTTGCCTCTCAGCGTGCAGGGATTTTCGGAGTCGCATTAGAACTAACAGGGGGGTTGTCTTCATTTATTGAACCTGCAAGAAGTCTAGGAATACCTTATATAGGATCTAACCATCAATTCGCTCCATTAGAAGACGGAACCAGCATCTCTTTTCAGACGGCCTACATTGGACCACACATGCCGTGGTTAATCGAGTACGAGCAATCGCGTGTCTGGCCTAGTGCATATACATTGACTGGAGTCGAAATTCAAACAACGAATATTGAAGAGGATCTAACTGTGTATTCCAGCGCCTACCAGCTGCAAGCATCCATTGCAACAGATTCCGGCAGCCTGGATCGGATATTCTTGCTTGATCGTGGTTGGCTATCACTTCACCATACCGATACAAATGAAACATCAGGGTTTAACGCCGTTGTCTTGAATAAGGATAACGATACATTCCGTATTCTATGTACATCTCAGGGTGTACAAGTAACTTCGTAAGGATGCTGGCTTCATAAGTCTCCTTGATCGCCATCATAAATTCATTACTCGTTTATTTGATTGATTTTATTCGAATTTATTTTGATCTAACTTTCACATAGGTTGAATTTGGTGTATGATGGGTAATAGTGGAATTCGAGGAGGTATGATATGATCTTACGACGTCTTGCAATTGGGCTCGTTTTCATTGTACTTTCATTATTGTATGTGTACATTTGGCAAAATGGAGATCTCCGCTCCTTATTCAACATCAATTGCTATTTAGGTTTAGGGTTGTGGGTAGTCGGTTCCCTTTTCTCGGGTCTATTCAGGGATGATACGAAGCTTAAATTTAATATGGGCCATATTCCAGAAGAAGACCATCGAAGAAATATTAAATTCAGCGGTACGATGTTTTTAATTGGGCTGCCGAGTATTATAACATCCATCATTATCTTTACTTTTGTCCTATAAGCGAGCGGCTTAATCATCATATATAAGAAGAGAGGATGTTAGCCCCATCTACTTGGTGGGCACATCCTCTCTTTGTATTATAGATACATAACTGCGAATTGAGCGATTGAATAGCGGTATAACTACACATACACCTGGTGCAAATATTGCTCGAGCCTCTCCTTCACCTGTGGCCATTCCTCATCAACTATGCTGTACACATTCGAGTCGCGAATATACCCGTCCTCCATCACCCGATGTCGGCGCAATTTCCCTTCGTATACGGCTCCTAGCCGTTGAATGGCGCGATTCGAGCGCTCATTGCGCACATCTGCCGTCAGCTGAACACGAATCGTATGCAGCTGTTCAAAGCAATATTGCAGCAGCAAATACTTGCACTCTGTATTGATGCGAGTACGCCATACAGAAGGATGATACCATGTGCCGCCAATCTCGGCATATCGATGCAAGGCAGACATATTCATTATTCTCGTCGCGCCAATAATTCGCTCTGTAAGCTGATCAATGACAACGAATGGATACTCAGTCCCCTTCTCGCGGTTCAGAACAGCATCATGAATCACTCGTTCTGCATCCGTAAGACTGCGGATGGTGCGCGGCAAGTAGTGCCAAATATCAGGATGAGATGCTGCTTCATATAAATCTTCCTTATGTTCAGGAAGCATCGGGATCAGCTTAGCACTGCTCCCCGCCAGCTCGAACAATTGATTGTTCATTCGTATCCATTCCCCCGAAGGTCTGATAGGTATAGAGTGCAGTCTGTAACTTGTCTATGTATTGCTGCTCATGACTTGAACACATAAATTGAATTGAAGGGCGGACTGACGTATCCGATGACTGCTTAAGCTGGTTTTCCTGCATTACTTGTGCTAGACGCTGCACGGTGCCATGGCTGCCGTCTATAAGCTGGATATGAGCAGGGATAATGTCTCTCAATATGTGCTTGTAATAGGGATAATGCGTACATCCTAACACAATCGTTCCATACTGATTCAAATCCAATCCAGCAAGCTTATGCACGAAGTAGTCTCCTATCACTCCCTTATCAAAGTTTAACTGCTCGCAATACTCTACCAATTCCGGCAAGGGAATCGAATCCACAATATGTTCTTCGTCAATTCGACTGACTAATGTATGGTATTTGTTCTGACTTAAGGTTAAAGCTGTCGCGAATACAAGCACACGTTTGCCATTGTCGCGGTTCATTTCCACGGCAGGCTTGACTGCTGGTTCCATCCCGATGATCGGAATGTCGTACTTCCGTCTTAGTTCTGACGCTGCGATGCTTGTCGCTGTATTGCACGCAATAACAAGCGCCTTCACATTGTGCTGCATGATGTCTTCCACAGCTGAATGTACATGGCGCATTACCTCGGATTGAGATTTCGTCCCATAAGGAACATGCAGCGTATCTGCATAAAATAAATATTGTTCATGCGGCATCTGCTTCATAGCCTCAGCCAACACGGTTATTCCACCGATTCCAGAATCAAAAAAAGCGATTGTCATTCCATTCACCTAGCATTCTTATTAACATTGCAACATCTAGTTGTCGATGCTTATATTGTACTCCTTTTCGGCGGTGAATCCTATCGAAATTTGTCAGATAACAAATGAAAAAACCTGCTGCACCAGCATGATACCGGTACAGCAGGTTCTTAGATTCTCAACCTATTGTTCCTTCAACTATTCATCTATCAGCTTCGTGTACTGCTCTGCATTCAGCAAGTGCTTCACAGCTTCCTCAACGCTGCCTTCTACTTCAACTTCTGCAATCCATCCATCTTCGTAGGGGCTGCTGTTCACAAGCTCTGGCGACGCTTCCAATCCATCATTGACCTTCGTAATTGTTCCGGATACCGGACAGTACAACTCAGATACAGTCTTCACCGATTCAATTGATCCCATGCTGTCCCCTGCGGACAAGCTGGTACCTACTGGCGGAAATTCGATGAATACGATGTCTCCCAGCTGGGATTGTGCATGATCTGTAATGCCAACCCGTACCGTATTGCCTTCTATGGCAACTACCCATTCATGCTCTTCACTATACAACAATCCATTCTTCACTTCGCTCATGTCAACGCCCCATTTCATTCATAATGTCATTCATCAGGCCGTCTATCCAATCGAGATCGTAAAAATGGACAGGAAGCGGCCTTGTCGCCTTGTTCTCTGTCCTCGGTACCTGAGAGTTCCCGTTCCTCCACAGCCACAACTGCGGTTGAACTTACCCCTTTGGCGGCATAGAAAATGCACTCTCCAGAGCTGCGTCAGAATGGCGGTTATGGAACCTGAGAGATTCATTGCCAATCGGCGGCTGGCAACTTGCTCCTTCGGTGTTGACAATCGCAATTGTCAAACTCTCCCGACCTTCCTCGTTCGCGAATTACGATTAAACTGGGTAATTATAACACCATTAGATTATTGCAAGATATGCATGATTGTCAATATGACAAGCTATGAAATCAGTTGTGAAGAAAATATCAATTGACAAAGTGTGGAAATCTCAACTAATGTAGAGATGACAGCTGAAAATGGCGAATGATGGTAAAGGGAGAGACTGCTGAGACATAGCGGCGCCGAAGGAGTAAGCCTGAATGGGTGAATCTCTCAGGCAAAAGGACTTTTACCGGACGCACCTCTGGAGAGCACTGCTATTCATGAAAACGAATACAGTCACCCAAGGGGAAAGTCGATGGTAGACACGGAAACAAACAATTTGTTTGCGACAATCGGCGACACTCTCAGGTACAAAGGACAGAGCGAGAGAATGAGAGGATGCGATGCATCCACTTTTCTTTCGGCTGTCCTTTTTATGTACGTATACCGATGATTAGTCCAAATACGCGTATCGAGGTGAATTCATGAGTCAATTGAAGAGAACGCCAATATTTGATCAATACTCTGCTTATCCGGGTGCACGCTGCATTGACTTCGGCGGCTGGGAGCTCCCTGTTCAATTTATCGGCATTCAGCGAGAGCATGAAGCAGTTCGTACACATGCAGGTCTATTCGATGTCTCCCATATGGGTGAATTTATCGTAAGCGGCCCTGCCTCCCTGACATTTCTTCAACAGATGACAACAAATGATGTATCGCGGCTCGAGGATGGCAAAGCACAATATACGCTGATGTGCTACCCTGACGGAGGAGTTGTCGATGATATTCTCATTTATCAGATGAAGAGCGACCGTTACATGCTCGTCGTTAATGCCTCCAACATCGATAAAGACTACGCATGGCTGCAGAAGCACCTGATTCATGGCGTTACCTTGACCAATGTATCGAATCGCACAGCATTGCTTGCCCTTCAAGGGCCGAATGCCCAAGCTATTCTTGCTGCGGTAACTGAGGCACCTATTGATTCGCTCGCTCCATTCCATTTCCTATCGGATGCACAAGTCTGCGGCGTATCAACATTGCTGTCTCGCTCAGGCTATACCGGTGAAGATGGCTTCGAACTCTACTTGTCCGCAGAGGATGCAGCACACGTATGGAATGAGCTGATTCGCGCGGGCGAACCGTTCGGCTTGCTCCCAGCAGGGCTTGGTGCTAGAGACACCTTGCGCTTCGAGGCACGTCTGCCCCTCTATGGACAAGAAATTACAGCCGATATCTCGCCGCTTGAGGCAGGGCTAGCACGATTCGTCAAGCTGGATAAGGGCGACTTCATCGGCCGTGTAGCATTAACGAAGCAGAAGACCGATGGACCGGCACGAAAGCTGGTCGGCATCGAGATGATCGACAAAGGCATTCCTCGCTCCCATTATCCAGTGCTTGCAGATGGGCGCGTGATCGGAGAAGTTACAACAGGAACACAGTCGCCGACATTAAAACGCAATCTAGGGCTGGCCTTGATTGAATCCGCATTCTCTGAATTGGATACAGAAATTCTTGTCGAAATTCGCGGCAAGCAGTTGAAAGCCCGCGTCGTCTCGACTCCATTTTATAAACGAATCCCGACCCCTGCCAAAGGAGCGAATCCATCATGAAGCATCGTTACATTCCAGTAACGGAACAAGATCAGGCTGACATGCTGCAGCAGATCGGCATCTCTTCCATTGACGAGCTATTCCGCGATATCCCAGCCTCCATTCGTTACAATGGAGTACTGCCAATGTCTGAACCATTAGATGAAGCAGCCATGATGAAGCATATGAAGGAATTGGCCTCCCGCAATGCTAACAGTGAGAGCCATACTAGCTTCCTTGGTGCTGGAATATACGACCATCATATCCCTGTAGTCATTCAGCATCTAGTCTCTAGATCAGAGTTCTATACCGCCTATACGCCCTATCAACCTGAAATCAGTCAGGGGGAATTGCAAGCAATCTTTGAATTTCAATCCTATATATGCGAGTTGACTGGTATGGCTGTTGCCAATGCCAGCATGTATGATGGCGCTACTGCACTTGCAGAAGCTGGAGCACTGGCGGTTGGCGCAACGAAGCGCAAGCAGCTTGTCATCTCAAGCACTGTCCATCCTGAAGCGAGACAGATTGTTCGCACAATGGCTCGAGGACTTAATGTTGAAGTGGTCGAGATTGGATATCAAGACGGCGTGACTGACCTTGCTCAGCTGGAGCGTGCTGTAACGGACGAGACTGCTGCCGTACTGATTCAGTCCCCGAACTTCTTCGGATGCATTGAAGATGTGCGCGCCATTGAACCGATTGCACATGCAAATAAAGGCCTGCTCATCATGAGTACGAATCCACTGAGTCTTGCTATGTTGGAGAGTCCTGGCAAACTAGGTGTCGACGTATGTGTTGGAGATGCCCAGCCGCTTGGCATTGCAGCATCTTACGGCGGTCCTACATGCGGTTTCTTTGCCGTTGCAGAGCCCTATATGCGCCGCATCCCTGGCAGAATTGTCGGCTTGACCAAGGATCTGGATGGCAAGCGTGGATTTGTTCTTACACTCCAAGCGAGAGAACAGCATATTCGTCGCGAGAAGGCGACATCCAACATCTGTTCAAACCAAGCACTTCTTGCTCTTGCTGCTTCCGTCTATATGTCCGTCATGGGCAAGATGGGAATGCAAGAGGTATCGAAGCTCAATATACAGAAGTCTCATTATGCAGCTGCTTATATCAATAACAAGCCCAATCTTGGATTAGCGTTCCAAGCGCCTTATTTCAATGAATTCGTACTTCGTCTCCCGCAAGATACTGACATGGATCGATTGCAGTCTCTGCTCCTGGACAACGGATACATTGGCGGCTTGGATCTTGGCCGCTTCTATCCTGAACTGGAAGGACATATGCTCATTGCGGTCACGGAGAAAAAATCCAAATCAGACATCGAACAATTTATTGACTTGCTGGAGGTGAGCTGCGTATGAAACCGGAACAAGCACTAATATTTGAATTGAGTCATCCTGGGCGGATTGCCTATTCCTTACCAGAATGTGATGTTCCAGAAATCGAAATTCAAGAGCTTATCCCAACTTCGATGCTGCGCAGTCAAGAGGCCGAACTGCCTGAAGTGTATGAGGTTGATGTGATTCGACATTATACCGCCTTATCACGCCGCAACTTCGGCGTAGACAATGGCTTCTACCCACTCGGCTCTTGTACGATGAAATATAATCCGAAAATTAACGAGGATGCAGCAAGGCTGACAGGTCTCGCAGCAATCCATCCTTATCAACCTACAAGCACGGTGCAAGGGGCTCTAGAGCTGCTGTACACGCTGCAAGAGGATCTAGCTGCCTTGACTGGTATGGATAAAGTCACGCTTCAGCCTGCGGCAGGCGCGCATGGAGAATGGACGGGGTTGATGATGATCCGGGCTTACCATGAGAGCCGCGGCGAGCAGCGGACGAAAGTAATCGTTCCTGATTCCTCTCATGGTACGAACCCCGCTAGTGCAACTGTAGCTGGCTTAGATACGATTACAATACCGTCTAACGAACAAGGATTCGTTGATCTGGAAGCACTCAGAGCCGCTGTTGGATCTGATACGGCAGCATTGATGCTCACGAACCCGAGCACGCTCGGATTGTTCGAAGAGCATATTGTCGAGATCGCGAGCATTGTTCATGAAGCTGGCGGATTGCTCTATTATGATGGCGCTAACTCCAATGCCATTATGGGTATTACGCGTCCAGGGGATATGGGCTTTGATGTTGTCCATTTGAATTTGCACAAGACGATGAGTACGCCTCATGGCGGCGGCGGCCCTGGTGCTGGCCCTGTTGGCGTGAAGAGCAAGCTGATTCCATTCCTCCCTTCCCCTACGGTGATGAAGCATGAGGATGGTTCATATGAATTCGATCAAGGCTCTCCGCTGTCCATTGGACGAGTCAAGGCCTATAACGGTAACTTCGGTATCCTCTTGCGCGCCTATGTATATATTCGCACTTACGGTCCAGAAGGGCTGCGCCGTGTATCTGAATGCGCGGTACTGAATGCCAACTACATGATGCACCGTCTGGCGCCTTATTACGATATTCCATATCCAGGCGTATGCAAGCATGAGTTTGTGATGTCAGGCAAAGGGTTGAAGCAGTACGGCGTGCGGACGCTGGATGTTGCCAAACGCCTTCTTGACTTCGGCTTCCATCCGCCAACCATCTACTTCCCGCTTAATGTCGAGGAATGTATGATGATCGAGCCTACGGAAACAGAGAGCAAGCAGACGCTGGATCGCTTCATAGATGTGATGATCCAGATCGCACAGGAAGCGAAGGAACAGCCTGAACTGCTGCTGAATGCACCGCATTATACGGATGTGAAGCGATTGGATGAAACCCAGGCCGCACGGAAGCCTGTATTGAACTGTGCTTGTAATTAATGTAATAAGCAGCAACATGCAAAATGCCCCGAGCGCCTACCGACAATTCGGTTACGGCACTCGGGGCATTTCATTATTGGACGAAATGTAACTTACCTTCAGTCCTTCAGTATTACAACTTTAGATTGCTATAATTATTTCTTCGCTCGGCTAACATAGAATTTAATCTTGTCACCCTTCTTCGCAGCTCCACCAGCAGGAACCTCTTGCTTAAATACTTTCCCTGCTTCCTGTTCATCCGAGTTCTCGAGAACATACTCATATTTCAAGCCGCTTGCAAGAATCTGCTTCTCCGCTTCTTCCTTCGACAAGCCCACCAAGTTAGGAACAGCAATCTCACCAGACTTCGGCGGTTCCGTCGTTGTATTCGTGTTCGGATCTGGCTGCTGGCCATCAGGCTGCTGACCGTCTGGTGGCGTTGTCGTGTCTGGCGTTGTCCCTGTCTGACCATCATGAGCACCGTTATTCGTCGTACCAGAATCTGTTGTATGATCGTCAGGTTTCTTCTCTGGCGTCGTAGGTGGAGTTACACTCGTATTGTTCGAGTTGGAATCCCGGTTATGGTCACGGTCACGGTCACGCTCTGTCGACTTCCGATCCGCATCATCCGATTTCTTCTCCGTCTCGCGTTCTTGAGAGGAATTGTCATTGGATGAATTATTATTGTTATCTGTCACTGGCGGCTCTGTTACGTTTGTAGAAGAGCCAGAGTCCTGTTGGCTTGCATCTGAATCCGTTCCCGGCTCTGTTGCTGGATTCTCTGTTGCAACCTGATCGTTAGACTCTGGAGCATCAGTAGATATCGCTGCATCATTTGCCTTCGACAAGGAGTTTGCCAACATGACTGCTCCGCCCAATACGCAAATAAATACGGCAGCACATGCAAGAATGAGTATCATTTTCTTGCGGCCCACATTCTCCGCGTTATCCGCTTCATAAGGTGCGGCTTCTTCTTCCTCCGCCTCTTCCTCAGCAGTGATGAGCAGCTCTGGATCCACTTTCGGAACGGGCGGCGTATAAATGCCCCCAATTGTCTTCACAGGGATGTTCGGCGAATCCATAATCTCGCGGAGCGTCAGCATGAAGGAAAACTGCGAGATTTCTCCTAAATAGACACTCTGTACGAGAGACAACAGCGCTTCCTTCTGACCTGGAGACAGTTCCTTCAATGCACCGGCCAAGCGCGACTCATACATTTCATAATATTGAGGCACATTCAAATGCAGTGTGCTCAGCTGATACAGCAAGTAGCACAGTCCCAATGTACCGCAGCGCTCGGTCGGTGCCTCTGACCAATAGTTCATCACAAGAACTTGATGATCCTCCGTAATCCACAAGTTGTCGACAGATACGGAGAAGTTCGTAATATTCGATTCCAGCGCATCTTGAATCGCCTTACCAACTTCATATAACAAGGACAGCGTCTTGTTGGCACTCAGCGCGTGATGCTGTATGTACTTCGCCAGCGGCATTCCGTTATAGGAGGTGAACACCACGAAGAAATCACTGCCGGACGTCCCTGCATTCAGCATATGGAAGAATCGATTATTTGAAAAATGCGAGATTTGACCAAACGCTTTCTTGCATTGCTCAGCCTTATCCAGTCCCTTATTCTCTACCAAATATATAAATACATCTCTCTTAAGTGACAAATCTATGGCTTCATATAAAACTCCATCTGCCAAATGCAAAATTACCTTGCATAATTGATAACGTTCCCCAATGTAAGCACTCATATGTCTTGCTCCTCCGCGATTCATGCTTGGAAGCCCAACGCTGAACGTCGAGCTCTCCTAAGACATTATGAAGCAAATTATGATTTTTTGCAAAACTTGCATTAACGAAACATTGTGCAGCTATTTGCCAATTCCTTAAACTATCGCCTACATAGCTTAATCTGGCTCATTTTCGCTAATTTTTCAGATTATTTTCTTCCATCATTTTCATTAACGATTCATCAACATTTCGTCATCAATTTATCGTGATTTATTCGTTGTCTAGTCGTTGCTGAATCATTGATTTGACATCGTTTCATCATCGTTCGTCATTGTTTAATCATCATTGTATCACCATCGGTCGCTTTCAATTTTACATTTGCAACGTCTTCACTACATCTCTCCATTGCTTGATCAACTGCTCAATCTTGTCATGTGCCCCTTGAACTTCCCCCATTCGTGCTGCTTGCCCTACCCATAATGACATGTATTGAGGATTATTGGTTCGAGCAGCCGACTGTCTAACGCCTCTCGTAAGTTCATTCATAATTGGATAAGCAGGTATGGAATCGTGATAAGTCTCCAGCCTGCGAATGAGATCATTCCGTATTCCTCTTGCAGGCTTGCCTGAGATTGTCCTCGTAATGACCGTACTGCATTCGCCAGATGCGCGAATGGTCGCTTGATAAGCGGGATGTGCCCCGCTCTCCTTGCACAGCAGGAAAGCACTCCCTAACTGTGCTGCTTGTGCTCCAAGTGCCATGACCGCCGCTATCCCGCGTCCATCCATTATACCACCGGCAGCAATGACGGGAACCGATACCTGATCAGCAATAAGAGGAACTAACGCCAATGTGCCGATTAGAGCTGAATAGGGGTCTCCTGCAAATGTTCCGCGATGCCCGCCTGCCTCACTGCCTTGAGCCACGATCATATCGATACCTGCAGCTTCAAGCTCTATCGCCTCGGCAACATGTGTTGCTGTTCCTATTAAGAGGATGCCAGCTTCTCTCAATTGACGAATATAGTTCTCATCGAGAATTCCGAATGTAAAGCTGAGAACCGGAACGTTCTCTTCAAGAATGACTTGAATCTGGTTATGAAAAGTTAGCCGATAAGCTGACTCATCAAAGCAGTATGTCTCTTTGCTTCTATCTTTGCTTCCATCTTTGCTTCTATCTTTGCTTCCATCTTTGCTTCTATCTTTACTTCTATCTTTACTTCTATCCTCGCTGATTTCTTGACCTTGCTCATTCAGTTGTCTATCGATATTCTGCAAATCTTCCATCACTGCATCCGATATGTGCTGATCAATCCCGGCTGGTTCTGGTATGAATAGATTTACTGCAAAGGGCTTGCTCGTAAGCTGCTTAATTGCCCGAATTGCTTTTCTCATCTGTTCAGGCTGCATGTATCCCGCTCCCAGCGTCCCGAGCCCTCCAGCGCTCGATACAGCCGCTACAAGTTCAGGTGTGGTTGCTCCCCCTGCCATCCCTGCTTGAATAATCGGGTATTGGATGCCAATTCGATGGATTATCGTATTAGACTTATTCAATCTATCACTCACGATTCAATCTTCCCTTCTGCACCAAGGATTCGAAAATCGATCATGCTAATTTCGCACATTTAAGAGAAGCCTTGTCCCACACTGTTATCCTTCGACGAAAGAGATGGAATTTCCTGTATAATGACCATTTTCACTTGTTCTGACTCCGTGCATAATTGATGCATTGACATAATGTGTTTCCCATCAGTGTCATCGTGCGTACAATGTCTATGAATCATAGCAGGGTTTAGAATTGCTGGTGGGATAAGCGTAATCCGTTTACCATCATCACTGTCGAGAAGCGAATCCACGATATTTAGAATGCGATAATGATCAATCCAACTAGAATGATAATTTTCACGGAGAAGATGGCAACGTTTCCACCCTTCACGCATATGATAAATATAAATATTTTTGCATCGGGGAAAGTTTTTGTTGCTCAACAAACATAGTTGACCTATACTAATGAAGTAGCATGAACGGAAAAATCCCGCTTTTTTTTGGGACAAATCTTGCACTGGGCAAACTTTTTAGGACATGGTGAAATCAGGAGAGTGAATCAAATGCATTCAAATGTCGTAACGCTATACAGTGCTGGCACAGGCCAGCATGTACGGTTGAATCGAATCGAAGTTCAAGGAGTACTACGGAGAAGATTACTTGATCTCGGCTTTGTTCCAGGCAATGTGATCGAAGTGCTGCAGCGCAGCCCGCTCGGCGATCCGATCGCATTTCGAGTCAATAATACAACGATAGCGCTTCGCAAGGAAGAAAGCACACTCATGTATGGCGAAATAGTTGGGAGTGATGATCAATGACAGAACAATATACGGTTGCCTTAGCCGGCAATCCAAATACCGGTAAAAGTACCTTGTTCAATTCCCTTACAGGAATGCGACAGCATACGGGAAACTGGGCGGGAAAAACCGTCCTAACAGCAGAAGGCCACTTCAATCATGAAGGTACTTCCTATAAAATGGTCGACCTGCCAGGTACGTATTCGCTCTATTCCAATTCCGCCGACGAGGAAGCCGCTCGGGATTATATTATTTTTGAGAAACCCGATGTGACACTCGTCGTGCTGGACGCGACATCACTGGAGCGGAATTTGAACTTGGCACTGCAAGTGATGGAAATGACCAACCGCGTTGTTGTCTGCATTAACTTGATGGATGAGGCGAAGCGGCTCGGTGTCAAGATCGACATTAATGCGATCGAGAAGAAGCTTGGTGTACCCGCAGTTGCGATCTCTGCACGACACCGTACAGGGATTGATCAAATGATGGAGAAAATTAGGGGCGTAGCTTCCGGCAAGATTGTACCTGCCCCGCTGCTCGTGCAATATAGCGAGGATATAGAAGAGAAAATCGCAGCACTAGAACCGATCATTCTGGAGAAGCTTGGCACAACATTTCCAACAAGATGGATTGCACTTCGTCTGCTTGACGGTGATGAGAGCTTGATCAATTCGATGAGATCCAGATGGAACTCGCCGGTCGCAGATACCGTGAAGGGAGTTGTTTCGTATGGCCACACCGCTTGCCACTAATTCAGAATCATTGGACTCCTTATTGTCCAGAGCACGCACTCTTGCAAGCGGAGAAGCAATTCGGGACGGAATTGTAACGGATATTTATCGTACGACGCGTGATATATGCAGTGCAGCCGTTGTCTATGAAGACAAGAAGAAATTAAAAAGCACATACCGGTTAGACAAGATTCTAACCTCTCCGATCTGGGGCTTTCCGATCATGCTCGCCATCTTGGGTGTTGTATTTTGGTTGACGATTGCTGGAGCGAATGTTCCGTCGGAAATGATATTTTCCTTCTTCGAAGTGATTGAAGGGTACTTAAACACTGCATTTGAAGCGATGAATGCTCCTGCTTGGCTGCATGGCATTCTTGTACTCGGCTTATATCGCGGTACATCATGGGTAATCAGTGTCATGCTGCCGCCAATGGCTATTTTCTTCCCTATTTTCGCGTTACTTGAGAATTTCGGGTATCTGCCTCGAGTTGCATTCAACATGGATCGTCTATTCAAAAAGTCCGGCGGACACGGAAAACAAGCCTTGACGATGTCAATGGGCTTCGGATGCAATGCAGCAGCGATCTTGTCTACACGGATTATCGAATCGCCACGAGAACGCATGCTTGCGATATTAACGAATAACTTCGTACCATGTAACGGCAGATGGCCAACCCTGATTCTGTTGTCATCTCTGTTCATGGCAGCAGGTGTAGCAAGCGGGATGCAGACGATCGTAACGGCAGCTATCGTGATGGGTATGGTTATGATTGGGATTGTTGTCACCTTGACCGTATCTTGGGTCATGTCCAAAACAGCACTGCGCGGTGTGCCCACACATTATACGCTTGAACTTCCACCGTACCGCAGACCGCAAGTCTGGAAGACGATTTTATTGTCATCGCGTGATAAATCGCTTAACGTATTGACTCGCGCTGTCGTTATTGCGGCACCAGCCGGCGTTCTGACTTGGATTCTTGGCAACGTATTTGTCGGTGGCGACAGCATATTGAATCATATGGCTTCATTCTTCGACCCATTCGCTCACGCTATTGGCTTAGATGGATTCATCGTTATGGCATTCCTGCTCGGCTTGCCTGCGAACGAGGTTGTCCTTCCTATCTTGCTAATGGGCTACTTGTCCTCTGGGGCAATGGTTGATGCAGATGGAATGGAGAACATCAAGGAAATCTTCCTGCAGCATGGATGGACATGGTTGACTGCATTGAATATGATGCTGTTCTCCTTGCTCCACTACCCTTGCGGAACGACACTATTCAACATTTATAAAGAAACGAAGAGTGCAAAATGGACAGTATTGTCTGCCGTTATCCCACTCGGAATTGCTATAGCTGTCACCTTCGCCACGGCTCAGCTCGCAAGAGCCTTCGGCTGGGTATAAATTTATCGCCCGCCCCCTTAACGATTATGTTCAGGGGGTTTCTTATTCATTCCCTCCTTACTTGCTAACTATACCGTATTGCTAGAAACCATGATTTCGTTCGTCACTACCATTCGTCTACATATACATTTCTTTCCTATCATGTTAAAATGATCATCTCATTCTTTTTATGATTATTCATTAGCGAATACAAATACCTAAACAAACCTTTAATGGGGGGGATTCATTTCATGGACAAGCAGCAGCTGCACTCGATCGTGGAGCATCAATATAAACCACCAACAGAAATCGAACAATATGAAGCCGTACAACAAGTAGTCAGCCTACTTGGCTCTACAGATCCTGAATTGAGGGATGATCTTGCATATGGGATATTGTATGAATGGCTTATTACACAAAAAATCCTGACCGCTGGACAACTAACAGAGCTTCTTCATCAGACGTTATCAGACCAAATGCTTTTCAAAGGAATTGGGACTGCTGAGAACGATTCGGTCTTCCAACGTACATTCTCCGCCCTCTTACTCGCACTGCTTCTGAAGCGTGATGAACAACAGCCTTATATAAGCAAGCCTTTATATGAACACATTGCGAAGCGAGTTGTTGATTATTGCATGCAGGAGAACGATTATCGCGATTATGTAGAAGTTAAAGGATGGGCTCATTCTCCAGCTCACATCGCAGATGTCATGGCTGCTTGTGTACGCAGTCCACACATTGGCCCAGAGGAATGCAAGAAGCTTCTCAGTGCCATTGAGCACATGCTTCTTCATGCGAATCATATCTTGCGAACAGAGGAAGATGAACGCATGGCGACAGCCGTCGTGTCAATGCTTGAGCTTAATAAGTTGTCGTTCACGTCCTATTGCGCGTGGCTTATGCAGGCTGAGCTGCCCAATGAAGACAAAGTGATTTATCGCTGTAGACGCATAAATGTTAAAAATTTTGCTCGATCTGTATGGTTGCGTGCAGCAATGAGAGAATTCATCGATCCAACAACAGAATGGCACAATTGGTATAACATTGAAAAGAAACTGAATCCGGTCTTCAACAGAGACATATAAGATCAACTTCATTTCTGTTAATTTCCTCGTTATTCTCTTGTAGAGCGCCTGATTAAATACAAAAAAAAGAACCTGCACTTACCTGCAGGTTCTTGATGTGATATCTACATACTTAACTCGTTAGCCTGTAAATGATTGTACCCACACGCCATTGTAGTATGCAACACCGATGGAGGTGAAGCTGGAGTTCAGGATGTTCTTACGGTGTCCATCGCTGTTCATCCATGCGTTCATTACTTCTTGCGGATTACGTTGGCCTTTGGCAATGTTCTCGCCAGCAGTATTGAAATTGACACCTTGTGCTCTCATCAGATCAAATGGGGAGCCAAGTGTTGGAGATTGATGGTCAAAGTAGTTGTTATCGTTCATGTCTTTCGCCTTGATCATCGCAACTTTGTTCAATTGTGCATCGGATTTCAATGGCTGCAAACCAGCATTAGCACGTTCTTGGTTCACCAAATCGATAACTTGGCTAGCGAAGTCACTGTTCGCATTGTTGTTGTCTTGCGGCGCAGTTGGTTTATTGTCACCAGGTGTTACCGGTTTTTCAGCTTCTGGCTTGTTTACTTCTGGTTTGTTAACCTCAGGCTTTTCAACTTCAGGTTTCTCGATTTCTGGCTTCTCTACCTCAGGTTTGTTTGCTTCTGGCTTTTCAACTTCTGGTTTATTTACTTCCGGCTTGTCCACCTCTGGCTTTTGAACGGGAGGCGGAACGATTGGCTTATTCCCAATCTCTTTTTGAATGGCTTCCATCCATTTGGACAAGATTTGCTTCAATTCCGAGTTATCTTGGAATACTTTATCAAAGTCCATATTCATACCCAGGTTTGAACAATTCGAGTTCATCATTGGATTCGGCTGTTGCACTGGGCTAACGGGTGCTGCCATAGCAGAGTTCACCGCCATAACCGGTGCCAATGCAATCGCACTTGTAATTACAACTTTCTTAAATGTCTTCTTCATCCTGTACATCTCTCCCTTTGCAGCCTGCGAGGTTAGCTGTCGGGTTCGGGTTAAAGTGGACTCCCCTGTCGCTATACGACTTCACCCCAATGAATCGGTTCCCCCGCGCTCTGATGAGCTTCGGCTTGTTTTGTGGTACGTTTCCGATCCTAACACGGATAATACAGGAGATCATTTCAAATATATTGTAATTAATTATAATATCTTCCAAACGAAAAGAACCGGAGTATGCTAGACTGCACTCCGGTTCTACTTTTCTAGTATTCCATTTGGTCGGAAATTGATCTAATCCTAATCCGCTCGCTTCTTACTTGATCACTTGGGACAACGCTGTGAAAATCACGCCAAGCGCATAGGCACCAGCATCAGGATAGCCAAGACTCCGTTCGCCAACCGTACCCGCTCTTCCCATACGAGCTACTATTGTCTCTGTATACTTTGCACCTTGAACAGCAGCCTCTGCCGCTTTCACAGAAGCAGTCTTCACGTCATCGCCCTCAGACGCACTCTGTACCCACGCATCTGCAAATGGAGCCAACGCATCGACAAGTGTCTTATCCCCAACTACAGCTCCTCTTCCGAATGAGCGCTCGCCCGTGTCTTGAATGCCTTTAACAACTGCTTGCATCATTTGTGCAAATTCAGAAACGGTCAATTCTACGCGTTCGCCCGCGAACTTGCTGGCAGCACGGAATGCTGAACCCCAGATTGGGCCGGAAGCGCCGCCGCAATGCTCCATAATAACTAACGAGCAAGCATGGAGGAAGCTGCCCATGTTGTCTGAATGATGTTCAATGATGTCATGCCATTCTCTCTTCAATTGCTTGAAGCCCTTCGCCACACTCATACCGAAGTCGCCATCACCTGCATGTGAATCCAACTCGCAGAATGGAACCTCATTTTCAATGATGATTTCGCTCATCTTGTCTGTTAGATAGATCAGGTTATTAACCGTGAACACATTATGTTCGACCTTCGAGAAGGCCTCGTCCGTCTCTACTGTGAAGGATACCTCGTTGCTCGCAGTTCCTGCTTCGGACATCTCCTCAGGATGGATTGGTTCAAATGAACCACTCACCTGCAGCGCTGGCGTATTGCAGCTTGCTTCAAGATAATGCTTAAGCTGTTCATCCAAGCGGATAATCGACACCGACGCGCCAGCCATATCGATACTTGTCATGTAGTTGCCTACGAATACTTTGACAAGAGTAATTTGTTGTGCATGAATCTCCCGAACTACAGCGTTCGCCAGCAAGTACAATTCTTGCAGCGGAGATCCGCCAAATCCGTTAATCAACACGGCTAGCTCCTGCTTAGAGCCTGCTGTAATCTTCATGTCACGGAACAAATCCGCAACCATTTTCTTCGCCAGTTCGTTAGCAGAAGCGATCTTCTCTCGACGAATGCCAGGCTCCCCATGAATTCCTACGCCGTACTCGATCTCATCGTCATTCAACTGGAACGTTGGTGTTCCTTTTGCTGGAACTGTGCATGAGGTAAGCGCGAATCCAATACTTCTTGTGTTGTCGATCGCGTGCTGAGCAATCGCCTTCACTTCTGCAAGCTCCAAGCCCTCTTCAGCGGCCGCACCTGCAATTTTATGAACGAGCACTGTGCCTGCAACACCTCTGCGGCCAACCGTGTATAGACTGTCCTCTACAGCTATATCGTCGTCCACTTTGACATAATCGACCTGAATTCCGTCTTCTTTGGCCAGATGCGACGCATTTTTGAAGTTCATAATGTCGCCACTGTAGTTCTTAATTATGAGCAGCGTTCCCTTCTTGCTTGCAGAGGCCTTTAACGCTTGATAAATTTGAATTTGTGAGGGGGATGCAAATACATCACCGCATACAGCTACATCGAGCATGCCTTGTCCAACAAATCCAGCGTGAGCTGGTTCATGACCGCTTCCTCCGCCACTGATCAACGTAACCTTGTTCTCATTCACGATTTTTTTCTTGACAATCTTGTATTTGCTGATGAACTCCAGTTCCGGATGTGCAAGCACCATACCGTTACACATTTCCCGAACCAATGTTTCCGGTTGATTCAATATTTTTTTCATTCCTTACACGTCCTTCTGGTCTTTGAATTGTTGACCCATCATATCAGCCACTCGAATCGCCGATACGACCATCTCTTCTGTGACTGGGAACGGCATGGAGTGGATAGATTCTTCAGGGATGCACGCCTTCTGTGCTACTGCCTGTAATTCCTCGTTCGTAACACTTGTTACACCGAGATCAGCCAAGCATACCGGAAGACCAATGCTTACGCAGAATTCCAATACCTCGTTCATTTCTGCTGCGCTTGCATTCTCAAGGACAAGCTGCACCAATGTTGTAAAGGCTACCTTCTCGCCATGCATATAAGAGTGAGTGCCTTCAAGTGAAGTTAATCCATTGTGGATGGCATGAGCTGCCGCCAATCCGCCGCTCTCAAACCCTAATCCAGACAACAGAATATTCGTTTCCACAATGTTCTCTAGTGCAGGCGTTACCAAGTTCGCATCGCAAGCCATCTTCGCCTTCGCACCGTCTTCAAGCAATGTTTCGTAGCACAACTTCGCAAGTGCGAGTGCTGCTTTCGTACCTTTGGCAGGTGCTACTCCTCCCATTGCACCACAAGGCAGTCCTGCATTTACATTCGAATAAGAGCTTGCTGTTGCACGTGCTTCGAAGTAAGTGGAGAGCGCATCTCCCATGCCTGCTACGAGGAAGCGCGTTGGCGCATTCGCAATGACAGTCGTATCAATCATGACCACACTAGGACTTTGCTTGAAATAAGCATAATCGTCAAATTCCCCTTCAGGCGTGTACATGACCGCGGAATGGCTAGTTGGCGCATCAGTTGCTGCAATAGTTGGAACGATAATGAGCGCTTCCCCTTCTGCCACACATTTGGCTGTATCAATCGCTTTGCCACCGCCAAGTCCAATTGTACATGAGCAATTATGCTCAATAGCAAGCTGTTGTAATCGTTTTACTTCTTGACGAGAGCATTCTCCAGTGAAACCGCTCTCAACTAACGTAACTTTGTATTTATTCATTGTATGTTCAAGCTTATGCTTTACACGCTGCACATCATCTGGATGAGCGATCAGAAGAGCAGAATCTCCGAATGTTCGAATGAAATAACCCAAGTTATACAGTTCATCTTCACCTTGTACATATTTGGCTGGGCTGATAAACGCTTTTCTCATGATTAAATGCCTCCTCTGTGCTATTTATATGTTTATTATAGAACCGTCAATGAACTAGATCATTGAACTATTATTGCGAAATAAAGCGCTATCTTATCGGATTTTCTTATCATTTGTACGCCGAATGGTATTATCTTGTCATCCAACCAGAAAATTATGCTATAATTTAGCCATGCAAACAAAAGGAGAATGAGTCATCGTGAGTTCCCGTTTTAGCTTAGAGAGCATCATCGATATGGAAAAATGGCAGCAGCTGCAAGACTCGCTATCCTTAGTGACGAAGATGGCCGTGATTACGACTGACTATAAGGGCATCCCAGTAACAGCGCATAGTCATTGCCAAAGCTTCTGCCAGGCCATACGGCAAGATGAATCGTTGTCGCAATACTGCCAGAAGTGCGATGCACGCGGCGGTCTGGAGGCTGTTAGGCTGAATAAGCCGTATATCTATTTGTGCCACTTCAATATTGTCGATATTGCTATTCCGATTATCGTGAATAATCAATACATGGGAGCAGTGATGGCCGGACAAGTCAAGCTGCGTGACAATCCGATGGAGCTCGAACAAATTGTTACCCGACCTGCTAATGCGGATGCGAATCGGAAGTTCAAGAATCTCGAGCCGGAATACAGCTCCTTGCCGGAACTGTCTTATGATGAGGTTGTCACCATTTCTGAAATGCTCTATCATCTATGTAATTATATTGTAGAGGAAGCCATTTCCAAAAATACAACCATTGAAATGTATCGGCAGGCGCTTCATAGTGAGAAGACTGCCTCCGAGTTTTTAGCAGACCATAGCTATCGCAGCATTCAAACATTCAAGGCAGAACTGGATAACACGCTGATCGACAATCAAATTAGCAAGATGAAAAATCAGCAAATGCTTGCCTCCAACTCGATGCTTCAGCCTGCATTCGATTATATTTATACACACAAGAGCGAGAACATAAAGCTGACGGATATGGCTGCACTCTGCCATGTCAGTCCCAGCTACTTCAGTCGTATTTTTACGAAAGAAACAGGAGAAAACTTCTCGGTGTTCATTCCGCATCTCAAAATCGAGTGGGCCAAACAAATCTTGGAGACTACCGATCTGTCTATTTCGGAAATTAGCAATGAGCTTGGCTTCAGTGAACCGAGCTACTTCATTAAGTCATTTAAGAAATTTGAGCAACTTACACCTGCTCGCTATCGCCAAATCTATAAACGATAAACCATAACAAAAAGCCGTCACTCCACGTTCTCCTGCGAACTTGGGGACGGCTTTTCAACCCTTCCTCTCTTCCAATTACTCATCGAATCCACTGCTGCAAATCATCCATCGTTACATATGAGATAGAGGGCGATCGTTCATGCTGCTCATGTCCTTCTGTACAGGCTGCCGCTTTATAACCATGTTCCAGCTCGAACGTATAGAAGCGTACCGATTCCTTATCCGGCTTCAATTCGAATGTCCCTGCCCCATTGTCAACGATGGAGAAGGAATCCAGCGGAATAGATAAGCCCTTTCCGGCTGCTTTGATATAGCTTTCTTTCAATGTCCAAAGTGTATAGAAGTAGTCTAACTTCTCCCCGTCGGCTTTTTGCATTAGAGCATCCGTTTCTTCCATCGAGAAAAAACGGCGCGCAATCGACAAGTCAATCGGCTTTATTTGCTCCACATCAATGCCAAGCACTCCTTGCCCCCATATCATCATCACCCAGCAGCCTGAATGCGAAATGTTGAAGGAAAAGTCGCTGTCTCCTGCGACACGTGGCTTGCCGTACTCATTGTGTTCAAAATGTATGTCTGCATTCGTATATCCGTAATCCTTACACAACACTGCTCTGACCAAAGCTTCTCCAAACAGAGAGCGATATGCATCTTCAACAAACTTAAATTTGCTAACTCGATCTCTTCGCTGCGGTGCAACCTTGCTCATGAAATCATCATACTCCGCAGACGAAATGTGTTCCGGTAAGTGAAATGCTGCGATTTTCGTTATGTTCATCACCTTTTGACCGACCTATTGAACGACATTTAGAAGCCCATCTTCAATAACCAGCTAGCCAGATGCTCTTCCCGCGCTTTTATGTCATCCTTGTCTCTATTATATTTGCCCAATTGGTATTCGCCAACAAGATTACCGTCGAGCATGAGTCAAGCATGAATAGCACATGCTCCAAGCAAAAGATGCCCATTAGTCAACATGCTGTAAATACCTTCATGTTGGAAGACGAATGAGCATCCTTGATTATTAGGAAACGATGAATAGACCGTTATGCTTGAATGAATTGGGGAGACTTTTGCAATTCATAGTTGTTCTTTTCTTTCTGCTTGTTATAGATGAAGTGCATAATGATTGCAGCGATTAAGAAGAAGCTGACTTGCAAAATCTGTACTTGCGCATTGAAGTAATAGAACTGAAGCCGGCTTCCTGTTGCAGTCAGCCAGAACGTGAAGAGATAGAACAGCAGAGTGCCTCTTGTTGCATTGAACACGTAGCTTTGGAACCATATGAAGAACATAAGCTGAATAACGTAGAGAAAATAGGAGGTGCTAGTTTCATAGGAAGAGATCACGTAGCCTGGCAGCACCCAAAGTCCGAATATGAGTCCAGTGAGCAGAGAACTGGTAACATTGTTTTTGAATTTGCCCTGAAGAAAAGGAAGCAAAAAGCCAATCCAGCCAAAGATTCCACCGATAAGCCCTGTCTCCTCAATCAGATTCCACAGTCCAATTAGGAACATGTCAGAAATGCTGTATGTCATTTGCGGAAGAGGAATACCGAAGAGCTTTGAGCCATAGTGCATTGTCGCTACGAACAAAATGACGACTACTAACAATACAGGGAACCAGAACAAGTCTTGTTTTCTAGGAATCAGTTTGGAGAACACGCCCTTCACTGCCTTTGAACCGCCCATTGCATAATACGCAATCAATCCAGCGAACGATGGCGAGTACAGCGCAATGATGGTCAGCGGATGCATAAGCGTCAGAGGTCCTGTAATCGGAACCAGAATGTCCCCAAACAGCATATAGGCAAGCCCAATCCCCCAACAAGCGCCAAACGAGATGGCCAAATACAAATACAGATATTTGTTATGATTGCTCATCTTTTCAACCTCCCTATCGTATTAGTTTGGTGCTGGATCTTACTTACACATTCACTTTCTTATGGATCAAAGCCAGTAGGTTATTGACCGTGCTGAAATTTTTCAAATCCATATCCTCATTTTCGACTTCGATTCCGAACCTCTGCTCGACAAAATTCACAAGCTTCATCGCGAACAGCGAGTTGACGAAACCCAATTTGAAGAAATTGTCGTCATCCGAGAATTCAATGTTATCTTCGCTAATGGACAAATTTTGATGAATGAAGTTTCTGATTTCATTTTGATAGTTCATAGTATCCTCCTTCAACATTTGGCAATTGGACTTCAATATAAGGTGGGAAGTCTTGAATATTGTCTAAATCATGTTCCAACACATAGTTGCCCTGCCCATCCGATGATTTCTCACGAAATCCTGCAAAGCGATAACTGACATACATCATCCTGTTGCGTCCTGTTTCGCGAAAATCGGCCAGCAGCGGGGTGTTCTGTTTGCGAGCCTCTTGTAAAATGTAACTGAGCAGCACCGTCCCTACGCCTCGCGATACGACTCGACAGGACATGAGCAGCATCTCCAGCTTCCAATGAGTTTCTTGGGTATGGATTAAGGCTAGCCCAATCTTACCGTAATCTCCATACTTGTCTTCTAATTGGCAGACTAACAGCCGATGGTGCGGAGATTGCCGCAACTCGTCCAATTCTTCATAGCTGAACGTTCTTCCCGTAGCATTCAATTGATTCGTTCGAACCGTCAGTTCCTCAGCTCGCTGCAAATCCTCTTCCTGTGCGGGATAGATCGTAAACTTCATAGACAGCGTTGCAAGAAACGCCTCCGAGGGCCCTTGATATTCACTTTCTGCCAGCTTCCGCTGATAATCAGCCTGATACAATTTGCGTCTTCGTGCAGAATCAACTGTTATGAAACGAGGATTCAGTGATGGATGTGATAACAGGGTGAGATATTGATCCGCATTGATGCAGTGAACACTCTCATGGACGTTCTGTACTTCTTCCAATTCGAAGGGTTGATCGTCAACAAACAGAATCGTGTCCATACCGATATTGATATTTTTCTGAATTTCTGCGAGTGAATATGATTTGGCGTTCCAATGAATTTCAGGATACAGGAAGTAATCATCCAATCCGAACTCTTTCAGCTTGGACATGGCCAAGTCATAGTCGTTCTTGCTGGCAATCGATTGAAGAATTCCGCGGCTATCAAGTGTCTGGATAATCTCCCGAATGCCCTCCTTAAGTTGGACGCTGGATGACTCCACCAGTACCCCATCCCATAGTGTATTGTCCAAATCCCACACGACGCATTTATACTCTTTTTTTTCGCTCATACGTATCCTCCATCGGAATAGTCATAGAACCCTCATCCACTTTTGCGTCCCCACAGGCCTGCATCAACCATCTTCTTCAACAATGGGCAGCATCTATACTTGGGATCTTGATAGCTGTCATACAGGACCTCTAGCGAATGAACAACCGTATCCAAGCCTATTAAATCAGCCGTTTCCAGCGGCCCCATCTTATGATGGAAGCCTTGCTTCATAATTTGATTCACTTGCTTCGCCGTCGCTATTCCATCCTGTACGAGATAGGCCGCTTCATTCATGAACAGATGGGATAAGCGATTCGAGACGAATCCAGGCAAGTCGTCAATAATTCGTTGATAGATTGTGTTGAGATCAAAGGACAAATATTCGTTGCGAATCATGCCGGCAGCTCGATTCTCTTGTTTGATTACATGCTTCGCCCGGTACAGTACATCAGATGAAATATCCTTTAAGAGTATCCCATCCCTCCTCTATCATGCTATGCAGACACTTCATGTGCTCACTAATACCGCGCTTACAATCTGCTAGCCGGAGCTAGACCAATACAAGAAGAGCAAATGATTAGTAGATTTCTTCGTATGTTTCCTTCGTTTCCGCTAAAGCCTTGCCTACCTTGGTCCGGAACCATTCCACATCCTCTGCTGTCAGGGATATGTTCGGATACAGTCTCGACATCGTCGAAACGAGTATGCCATTCTTCGAAAGATTATGGTTCAAAATAATGTCCATCGACATAATCTCAAAATCATAGTCCGAAGGACTTGTTAGTACCGAAGAGCAGCAATGATAGGCTGAACATGCTGGCGGACCTTGAATGACGAGTGGAAGCCCTATAGCATCCGCTTCCTGCTGGATAATCTGCTGCATCTCACACATCTTTTCATTCATTTCCGTCATTGCCAGTCCTTGATTGCGACTCAATATTTCCAGTGTTGTTTTGACAGCTGCCGTTCCAAGCGGGTACCCGTTGAAAGTTCCAGCATGAATTACTTTTTTGTCGACCAGAAGCTGCATAATCTCCTTCTTGCCAACTAGTGCAGATACAGGTACGCCGCCTCCCGCAATTGCCTTGCCAAGTGTTGTCAGGTCAGGACGTACATCGAATTGCTCCTGAGCGCCGCCTAATCCCATACGAAGTCCGGTTATTATCTCATCGAAAATAAGTACAACCTCATATTCATCACATAATGCCCGCATTTTCTTCAGATAACCCTGTGCGGGCATGACGCTTCCCCCATTCACGCATACCGGCTCCGTGATGACAGCAGCAATTTCATGTCCTTTCTTCCGCAGCAGTTCTTCTAGTGCCGCTTCATCATTCCATGGCAGCAAGTAGGATTGGCTCTCAAGCGAGTTCGCTGCGCGGCCTGCTGTTCCTTTGAGGTCTCCTCTGAAATCGGAAGGGATTGGCTCCCCGCTGCGCGGCGCTCTCCCACCCATAATGTTGTCTGCATTGCCATGATAATGGCCTTCAAATCGGACGAAGCGGTTTTTGCCTGTCCATGCCCTAGCTAGCCGTAATGCATTCTGTACGATTTCCGTACCTGACAAGCCAAAACGGATCATCTCAGCCGAAGGGATATACTTCGCAATCAACTCAAGAGCTTCTGCATCCATATCACAGTGGCTAACCGAGAGAACCCGATCGATTGTCTCCTTCAGGCTCTCATTGTATTCTCGATTCCCATGGCCAACGATCAGCGCACCGAATCTAGCATATAGATCAAGATACTCGTTGCCGTTCATATCCCATACCCGACTGCCTTCGGCTTTGACGAAGTGAATTGGGGTTTCCTCCCACGGAAGATGGAAATTATAATGCACGCCTCCGGGCAGCAGTTCTTTCACTCTCCGGTTGTAAAGCTCCATTGTGTTCTGTCGCGTAATCAATTGCGCTATCCCTCCTTTATTGACTCTACTATCCAACGAAGCTACCAACACCCATCATCCAGTAGATTCCTTCTTGGCATCTTGTATCAGATAGGATCGCTGCAATACGATATCAATATCCGGTCAAGCGTGAATAAGTAGTTGAGACAGTTGTTCCCGATCCGCCTGATCATCAAATGATAAAGATTGAGGAAGCCTCGTATTTTCCCGAATCAAATTACGGGTGATTTGATTCGGTCCAATATCCACAAATAAGCCAGCTCCTGCTTCATGCAGCGCTTCGAGCACTTGATTCCAATACACCGGTGTAACCAACTGATGGGCAAGAATCGACGCTAAGTTGTCTGCGGGCCCGATAGGTTTACCTGTCACTGTCGACCATACATTGAATTTGGTAGGGCTGAATGACACGCGCTGCAAACAAGCTTCGAATTCAGGCTTCAAATAGTCCATTAATGCACTATGGTAGGGCGCATCTGCCTTCATAGGCATCATGCGGAATGGAATAAATTCTCCCCCCGCCTCGACCACATCATCCTCTACCTTCAGAAGTGCCGTCTGATGCCCTGCAATGATGAACTGACTGGGAGAATTGTAACCGGAAATTGTGACATAATCATGTGAACGAACGCTCTCGATGATATCTGTAAGCGTGTCTACATCTATATCTACAACGATTCCCGCTCTCCCCTTCTTCTCTTGCAGCGCGCGATGCATCAGTCTTCCTCTTTCTCTTGCCAAACGGACACCGTCCGAGAAGGGTAAGGCTCCTGCCGCAATGAGCGCCGAAAGCTCTCCAAGACTATGCCCTACAGCTCCGAATGGTACAAGTCCGATCTGTTTCTCCCACACTCGATACAGTGCATAACTTGCGGTCACGACAGTGGGCTGTGCAATTTCGGAAAGTGACAGCTCTTCCAAGCTTCCATTCAACAGAAGGTCTTGTAAATCCAAGTTCAATACATCACTCGCCTCTTCAAATACCTCCTGCACGATCGGGAACTCCTCCATCAATGATCGGCACATCCCGCTGTATTGACTGCCTTGTCCAGGAAATGCTGCGGCAAGCTTCATATCGAGTAACCTCGCTTGAAATAATGCCGTAGACCGTAATACGAAATCATTTCTTGCTGCATCTGGGAGGATCCCTCGATAATCTCCAACACCTTCGCTTCCCGGTACAACCTCTCTACCGGATATTGATTACTGAAGCCGTTGGCCCCATGTACTTGCAGAGCATCGCTTGCGACCTCCACCGCTACCTTGGATGCAAAATACTTTGCAATTGTCGTTTCAATCGTAGCCTCGTCTTCCTTCGCAAGCCGCATTTCTCCTGCTCGCAAACATAACGCTCTTGCAGCGTGTACCTTCGTTACCGCATCTGCGATCATCCCGCGAATTAGTTGGAAGCTGCTCAGCTTCTGATCGAACTGCGAGCGGGTTCGGGAATAGGACACCATTGCATCCACGCCTTCTTGCGCAATGCCAACACCAGCCCACGCGATGCTGTATCGGCCGTTATCCAGTGCCGTCGAGACCACATATTCGAAGCCGAAGTTAAGCTTCCCTATTACATGTGATTTCGGCACCTTAACATCTCGCAGATGAATCTCAGCCAGATGGGTTGAACGTGATGCCATTAGTCCTTCAATTGCTTTTGTTTCAACACCCTCATAAGCTCTCTCCACGAGAAATACGGAGCTCTTCCCCTGATTCGCTGCAACAATAAAGAATACATCCGCGATATCTCCAAACGTAATCCACTTTTTCACACCATTAATCACGTAATAATCGTCTTCCTCATGCCATGATGTCTTAATATTCTTGGCATCTGACCCAACGTCTGGTTCGGTTAATCCGAAGCATGCAATCTGTTCTCCTCGTGCCAGCCGTGGCAGCCAGGTTTCTTTCTGCTCCTTCGTCCCGAAGCGAAGCAATGTCTCTGACACTAGTGAGGTATGAACGGTTATCAAGCTGCGCGCTGCTACAGAAGCCTTCCCGAACGCTTCTGTAAACATGCCATAATGGATCGGATCGAGGCCAAGCCCGCCATAGGAGACAGGTAAAGATGCCGCCAGATAGCCTTTCTGCGCCATTTTGTCAATCAGCTCACGCGGCATTGTACCCTCATCTTCCATTTTTCGCACAAGTGGACGCACTTCTTTGTCAACAAATGTACGAGCCTCTTCCACAATCGCTGCCTGTGAATTCGCCTGTGTTGGTTCCATTTCTTGAATGTTCTTCATAGCGACACCTTTTCTTCTACGCATTCACTCAAATGCCCAGCGAATTCCGAAATTGTCTTGAATTCAAACAATGCCACCGGATTAATATTGATTTCCAGTTTTCTGCGGAGTCGGTTCACAATTTTGAGAGCTTGAACGGAGGACACGCCGATCTTCATGAAGTTCATATCCTCATCAATCTCTTCTGGTTCCTCATTAAGAATCGTTGCAATTTCTGCTTTCATAAAGCCCACGATTTCTTCCTTGTTCATCTTCACTTCTCCTCTCTACTATTCTCGAATCCAATGGGAAGTCTGCTCGAAGGGATATGCAGGCAAAGGAACGAGCATGCCAGATCCGTCGGGATGCAATGACGACCAGTCTATATCAGCACCTGATACGTACAGTTGCCCCACAGTATGAAGCACTGTATCTTCAAGCGAATCAGAGGCGCTCGACTCGATCAGAATGTGCTCAGCTTTGCTGTTCTGCTTATGCGACAGCACCTTGTCTGCTTCTTCCTTAGTCATGCACACGCCGAGCAGGATATCCGCTCTCGATTGCAGCAGACCCGCATCCTCATGAGAACGGCACTTCTTATCCTCGCCTTCTTCACGAATGCTCTTCGATTCGCTCATGAATGTGTCTAAGGCTGTTTTGATATCCATTCGTTCTTGCAGCAGATCAGCAAGGATCTGGCCAGAACCGAGCCCTCTTATTTCGATTATCGAAACTCCGCTTTGGAGGATTCGCTGTACAAGCGAGTACCAATAAAAGAATACCGTTAACTGTACGCGCTCCTTCATTTCCGGCTCAGAAACCCCATATTGGCTCGCACCACATTCGAGTACATCCAAATGGTCGATTGTGAATTGTTCAAAGGCAGCATCTTGAGTTAAGAGATTATCCGCCAGCGGTTGGCTCGCAATATCACCGATAACTAACGCTACTTTTGCGGCGCGGTTTTTTAAGAAACGACCTCTATTTGCCGTTTGTAATACCTCTGCCTTCAATGAATTGGAAAGGATGCAAGCAGCTCGATAGCTGTAATGCTTGCGATAACGATTCCGTGTAAAGCATAGATGATTGATATTTATGGATGGGTTGAGTTCCAGAAATTCCTGTGTCTGACGAATAACCCGCTCCAGTGCTTGCTCAGATTTAGCTGACAGGGTGAGCAAATGTTTACGCGGACGAACCGCGGATCTTGTGGTTGCTGCGGATGCTGCAGTCACCTCAGATGCTTCGGACATTTCGGACGTTTCGGATGTCTTGGATGTCACGGCTGCCTTGGTAGCTTCGCTCGCAGTGGAGAGTGCCTCTCCCCCATTCCATTCTTCGAGCACCACATGCACATTCGTTCCCCCTAATCCGAACGAGCTTATCCCTGCCTTACGGGTGTTATTCTCATCAACTGACCATTCTTCAACATCCTGTACAATGAAGAACGGTGATTTCTCCATTTCAAGAGCTGGATTGCGTGTGCCCATATGCAGACTTGGAACCAGCTTTTTGTGATAGAGAGACAACAGCACTTTCACAAGTCCGGCCCCGCCTGCAGCAGGCAGCAAATGTCCGATATTGGTCTTTACAGAGCCCAATCCAATCTTGCCATCAGTTCGTCTCTTTCCTTCCGTAAAGAGCTTGGTTAGCGCGTTCACCTCAATCGGATCGCCGATTCTCGTGCCTGAACCGTGTGCTTCCACATAGCCGACTTCACCCGGTGACAGATTCGCATCAATGTACGCTTCGGACAGAACTTGATATTGCCCGCCCGGATTTGGCGCCATGATGCCAAGCGAATATCCATCGTTATTGACGGCGCTCCCGCGGATAATGCCATATATCTGCTTGTTGTCCTGAACTGCTTGGGTAAGAGGCTCCAAGTACACTACTACTACCCCTTCGCCTAACACGGAACCATCAGCTTCAATATCGAACGTCTTTGTACAACGAGTCGAGGAGACAATTCCCGCCTTTCGCGACAATTGATGGACGATTGGCGTAGCCAATAGATTAGCGGCGCCTACAATCGCTCCTGATATGCTGTTCTGTCTAATCGCTGCAACTGCTTGATGAAGCGCCACTAGGAAGGATGAACATGCCGTATCGATTACAAGCGCCGGCCCTGTAAAGTTGAGCTTATGTGCAATCAGAGCCGATACCATATTGTGCATATTCCCTACCATCGTATTTGGATGGATACGATCAACGCCATGCTTGTCCATATAATTCATAACAAGCTGGTAGTACGTATTGATGTTAATGCCGGTATATACACCGATGTTGCGTTTCTCATCCAGCCCCGGCAGCGCACCGGCATCTTCAAGTGCCTCATAGGCAATCTCCAGCATCAGCCGCTGCTGCGGATCCATGAATGCAGCTTCCTCATCGGAAATCTCGAAAAAGTCATTGTCAAAACAGTCGATATTCGCAATTTCACCAAGCCAGTCATCCCACTCTGGTTTTCCCGCCAATTGCCTGCGTTTCTCACTTACCTTGGCAATGCTGTCTTTCTTCGCGCATAGATTCTCCCAGTATTGCTGAGGCGTACTTGCGCCCGGCACACGCAGCGCAATTCCAGTAATGGCAACAGCATTATGTAAGTCTAATTTGTTGTCAGCATCCCATGCCGATGCAGGAATCTCACGTGCTTGAGGCATCGTTTGCAAATAATCTGCCATTTGCTTAATGGTCTTACAGATGACAAATAGCTCAAATCCAATTTCTATGCCAAAGTGCTTCTCGATGCGGTCTAAGAACTGAAAACGTTGAATCGAGCTTCCGCCCAATGCCAGGAAAGAATCATCTGTAGATATACGTGTTTCCTGGATGCCCAGTACTTCTGCCCAGCTCCGGCGAAGGAAGGATTCAAGTTCATTTTGAGGAGAGTGAATCACCCGCTCCTGAATATGACGCTGTTCTAATCCCGCATGAATTTCTTGAAGCGCCTCGTCATACTCCCCAGCTTCATAGTTCTTGCGCAGCTCGAAGCGTTGGAGTTTGCCGCTCGTTGTCTTCGGAATCGTACGAACCGGAATGACGTGAGTAACCTCAATGCCGAGAGATTCTCGCATATGAGTGATGATTTGGTGGCGAAGATCGAGCAGCTTCTCTACACCCGATTTGTGCTTCACGAAGGCAAGCAGTTCTTCCTGCTGTGCAGCGCCGTTAAACAAACCTACGAACGCGATGTTGCCGCGCGGAATCGCACCTTGCTCATACAACACTTCCTCCAAATCATGAGCGAAGTAATTTTGCCCGCGGATGAAAATAATGTCCTTCATTCTCCCGCTTACCACAAGCGAGCCTTCCGCTATGAAGCCTAAATCGCCGGTATGCAGCCATCCGTCAACGAACAAACTCTCGGTTAAGTCGTCACGATTGTAATAACCGGAGGTGACGGAACCACCTTGAATCTGAATTTCTCCTACAACATACTCGTCAACTGTACTCCCGTGCTCATCCGCAATTCGGATACTGATCTCAGGGAGTGGAGTTCCCTCATGAACGAATGGAAGGCGATCTCGTTCATCGGTTTCGTGAACAGGAACAGCAAGCTGTGCATGTATCAATTTAGATCGGGATATGTATTCTACCTTCGGAACTTCATCCATTCGCCAAATGCTGACGCCAACTGTTGCTTCTGCCATGCCGTAAGCAGGCAGCATCATTTCAGGCTTGTACCCACATGGTTCAAATTTCTTAGCAAAGCTGTTTACCACATGGATTGATATGGGCTCAGCTCCATTCAGTGCAAACCGCAAAGAAGACAAATCAAGTGAGGCAAGCTTCTCGTCCGCAACCTTCTGTACCATCCAATCAAATCCGAAGTTTGTTGAACCGAACCAGGTAGCCCGATGCTCAGACATTTTGCGCAAGAACAGGTAGGGTGATCGGACAAACGTATACGGTGAGAAAATGACAATATTGCTTCCGCTCACAATAGGAGTAATATGCTGAACGAACAGACCCATATCATGCGTATGCGGCAGCCACGTAAATACGGTATCCGACTCTTTCGTCTCGAATCGTTCTGCCATGGCGAGCGCATTAATCAAAATGTTGCGGCTGCTCAGCTTCACTCCCTTCGGAATACCTGTACTGCCCGAAGAAAATTGGAGAAACGCTAGCTCATCCGGCTGTGCATCATATGGCTCCCCTACGCCTTCGGTTTCCAGTTCCTGCGTGGAGAAAAAGCAGATTTCCTCATAGTAGGAACTCTGTTGAAGCGATTCATAATACTTGCGATTGTGCTCCTCCATAATAATGATTGGCTTTTGGAGCACCTCCCAAATTCTCGTCAGCTTAAGCAATCCGGCAGACAGCGGCTTCCATGAGGTAGGCTGACTGACCGGGGCTGCAACTATGCCGCCCAAAATACATGCCCAGAATGTACAGTAGAAATCTTTAGACTGATCAATTTCCAAAATGATTACTTCGCCTGGCCGTATCCCTTTTCGGTACAGCATGCTCAAGTATTGCCGGGCATTCTTCACGAGTTCCGGATAACGGAGAAATTCCTCATTTCCAGAAGCGTCTACGAAGGTGAGGCCCTTCTGCGGATATTGATTTGCGACATACTGAATCATTTCGGCTAAAGTGTTATAACCTGCTGGGAGTGTAAGAGATTTGCCATGTAGAATTGCCTTCTTAGACATGTTGAACCTCCTTATATGGATGACGCAAGAAGTAGTGGCTTGCTGAACAGGATGTACAGCATTCAGCAAGCCATCACCAAGAAGAGTTGCCGTGATTGAATTCAGAAGCCAAGTTAGTGCACGAGGGTGTATTGACCATGAAGATATGAACGAATAAATGCATGAATAATGTCTGCGTTGAGACCTAGCGGGCTTTCCAAGTGAATACGCAGTTGTTCTTTATCGTAGTTGACGGAAATGGTTAGCTGAGCTGGAGCACTGGCTTCCTGTTCACTGGATGAGTTCCGGAAAGCATCAATCTCCTCTTGTGATGCATAGCCTTGGAAATTATAGAGTACAAGAGCTTGTGGCTGCCCGCCGCTGCGATAAGATGCATCCAGCAGACTCGCAAGTTCGACATATTCCCCTGATAGCTGCTTATGGTACAGCAGTGACAAGAAGTTAATCGAATGTCGTCTGCAATGCTGCATCACATCTTGTAAACTAGCTGCCGGTTGTCCTTCGTGCAAAAGCACGGGGATAATATCTAGAAATTCTCCTACGCTGTTGTAGAAATCCTGATTCTGATAGCTTCTTCCATAATGGATCATCGCGAGCGGAACGTCGGTTATTCCTGTATAGGAACGCAGTAAGGCGCCAACCAAGTCAAACGAATACTGCCATGGGTCTGCTATGTTCGTCAATGCAATCGGGATGGACAGCTCAAGCTCCGTAACATCTCGGTTCGGAACGTAGAGCAGACTGTCCATGATAGAGCTGTTCTGCTCTTTCCATACTCGCAGCTCATGGTATTCGATGATATCCTGTTCCGTGATACCTACTGGCCCCTTGGACAGCAGTGTTACATAATCTGCATACGGCTGAATAGGCTCGTCGTCCCTGCCTGCTATCCCCTGTTCAAATTGACGACGCACAACTTCTGCACTCATTCCATCAAAAGCAATATGGTCGAATCCCCATAGAATCTGATGGGTATTATCTGATACGCGCAGACAGCACAATCTCCAAGGCAAATGTCCCGCTATATAGGGTTCTGACAAAATAACGCCAGTAAAGCCGTCCACAAGACGTTGTTTTGTCGTCTCGCGATACGTCCGCAGATCGATATACGGAATGTGCTGAGCGATGAATGCAGAGAGAGCGGTACTATCATACTCACTCCAAGCAGGCTCATCCTCCCCTTCCATTACGCTATGAAGCAGCTGATTGCGCTGAATAATTGTGACTAGCAAGTTGCGAAGGAACTTCTCGTCCACATCGTGAATAGAAGTAACAAATCCGCTGACTTGAGCCCCGAATGCTCCGTGTGCGAGTTGGACAGGCGACAATGGGAAACGGCCAACTCGATCCGCTGAAGCCATCATTGTGGAAATGAGAGAGCATGAGGCACGTACATGCTGCACAAGCAACAGGATCTGCTGCTCAGAAAGCTCGGCCGCTGCTCCCTCTCTCCATGGGTCGTCGTGCTTATGGAGAAGTGAGGCCGAACGAGAGCTGCTCAATCCAGGAAGCGCAGCCAACTGCTCGACTGTCGGATACATGAAGATCTCATTCACCTTCAATTGAAGCCCAGCTTGCAGCAGAGCCTGAACAAGTGCGATAGCCTTAATGGAATGCCCCCCATGCTCGAAGAAATCGTCTGTAATACCGAGTCTCTCCTGATCCAGCACTTCTTGCATGCAGCGCAGAATCGTCCGTTCGACCTCGGTTCTCGGAGCCGCATATGTCGACTGACCCTGCTCATTCTCACTGATGTTCTTCAGGGCCTGACGATCGATCTTTCCATTTATATTGAGAGGCATTCTTTCAAGCTTGATCAGACGAGCAGGAATCATATAGGCTGGAAGCTGTTCGCGCAGCAGTGCTTTCATCTGCTCTTGATTCCATCCCTGTCCATCCGCACGGTCTGCCTGCTCAACGGTATAATAAGCGACCATGTACATGCTGCCGGTTCGATCTGTTCTCGGTAATACAACTGCCTCCTTCACGCCGCTGATGAGCTTAATATGATTTTCGACCTCTCCAAGCTCAATCCGGAAGCCTCTGATTTTGACTTGGAAATCAAGTCGACCAATGAAGCCAATCTCCCCTGTAGGAAGCCTCCATACCAAGTCCCCAGTTCGGTACAGCTTGCCCGTTTTGTCGAATGGATCGTTCACGAATCGCTGTGCGGTCAGTTCATCCCGGTTTAAGTATCCTTTGCTTACGCCCGCTCCGCCGATATACAGCTCGCCAGGTACATATGGAGGCACTAATTGCCCTTGCTGATCCAAGATGTACAGCTTGGTCTGGGAGAGCGGATATCCGATTGGAATGCTGTGCACGTGCTCGTCCGTATGTCCGATTGGATAGTAGGCAGCAAATACCGTCGTCTCCGTTGGCCCGTACCCATTGATCAATGTATCCGGCCCTAGGTACTCTACCGCTTTGCGTGCATGCGGTATCGAAATGGCTTCCCCGCCAATCAGCAATTTCCGGACATGCTTCAGTGCGGTTACATCCCAATCCACCAGCATATTGAACAATGCTGACGTGATGAAGAAGGCCGTGATTCGCTCCTGCTCAATGAACTTGGCCAACTGCGCAATTTCGATTGCCGAGTCCTTCGAGATGATGACTAAACAAGCACCATTCAGAATCGCTCCAAAAATATCGAATACCGAACCGTCAAATGCGTAATTGGACATTTGAAGCATTCTGTCACTGTGCAGTATCGTCACGTAATTCGTGTTCTTCACAACACGGGCTACATTACGGTGACTAACAAGTACTCCTTTCGGTGTCCCAGTCGATCCTGACGTATACATGATATATGCTGTATCGTCTGCATCTCCGATATTAGAACCGATATAGGTTGTCCATGATGGTGACTCGTGAGATGCATCGTCATTTTCCGCTGACCGATCTTCCTCACGATCCAGCAACAGTCGAGGGAGTGACTCGTCAAGGATGGATTGCAGCGCTGAATCTGTGAGGATGAGAGAAGCACCGCTATCCTCCAGCATGAAGGCGATCCGAGACTGCGGATAATCTGGGTCGATCGGCACATAGGCGCAGCCCAGCTTCAAAATAGCTAGAATGCTCACAATCTGCAGCGGCCCTCGATCGAGCAATATTGCTATATGATCTCCCTGTTGAACATGCTCGTCTGCGAGGCGTGTGGCGAGCCTGTTCGCTCGGCTATTCAACTCTGCATATGTCAGTTCTTCATCATTCCACACAATTGCAGGGCGCTGCCCATACAGCTCCACCTGTTCTTCAAACAACTGTGCAAGCGTTGGATGGTCTGCTTCCAGCGTAACTGCTGGATTCAACTCGTGCAGAAGCCACTCTCTCTCCTGTGGTGTTACAAGCGTAAGCTCACTCAGCCTACGAGTTGTATCTTCAGTCAGTTGCGTAAGCATGTGGAGCAATCGCGTTCCATAAGATTCGATTCGATGTCTGGTGAACAAACTCGTATTGTATTCCAAGGAAGCCACATAGCGATTGTTCCGTTTCTCGATTGTCCAAGTGAGGTCGAACTTCGAATCCTTGTTCATCATTGGCCTAGGAGTTAGTAATAATCCGTCTAGTTCCAATTCCTCCGTGCCCATCGTAATGTAATTGATAACGACATCAAACAGCGGATTTCTTGCGATGTTCTTCTCGATATGAAGCTCCTCAAGTAGCATCTCGAACTGGCAATCTTGATTTTCATAGGCCTTCAGCATCTTCTCTTTCATGTATTGCAGGTACTCGTCCACGCTCAGGCTTTCATCAATTTGTGAACGGATTGCCAATGTATTGACGAACATTCCTACGATCGGCTCGAGATCGGCATGGCGTCTACCTGCAATTCCTGTACCCACAATAAGATCCTGTTGGCCCGTAAGCTTCCATAGCGAAAGCTTCAAGACAGCCATGAGAATCATATACGGGGTCAATCCTCGCTCAGATGCCAACTGTTCCAGCCGCCCACTGAGTGCTTCACCAAATTCGAATTCCACTTCATCGCCCGAGAAGGTAAGCACAGGCGGTCTTATGTAATCTGTCATCATATTGAGCGTCGGAATCTCGCCTGCAAATTCTTCTTTCCAATATTGAAGCTGTGTACCAAATGCTTCGCTCTTGAAGAATTCATTTTGCCAAGCAGCAAAATCCTTATATTGCAGGGACAGTGGCGTTAGTGTCTTGCCGGCATACAGTGCTTGCATCTCTTCTAGTAAAATCGCTATCGAATACTGATCCGATATAATATGGTGCATATCGATGAGCAGAATGTGCTTCTCTTCGTGTATGGTCGTCCATCTTACGCGGAGCAGCGGCGCTTGCGCCAAATCAAACGGCCGAATGAAAGACTTGATTTCAGCTTCCACGTCTTCCTCTGTTGTAGTGTTGAATTCAACGACGGAAGGCACCTCGTCCTCAATGATTTGGACTACTTCTCCATTCACGATCTGGAACCGAGTGCGCAGCGATTCATGTCTTTGCACAATTTCATCAATGATTGACTTGCATCTTACCTTGTCAAGCTGCCCTTCCACCACATATACGGAGGCCAAATTGTAAGGAACCGCATCGCCAACCAGCTCATGTACGGCATACATGCGCTTCTGCGCAGATGAGACTTCATAATAAGGCTTGTTCGCAACAGACTGAATCGCCATGAATTCCTGCTCGTCAGCGCGGTTTGTCCATATCCAATCCACCATCTGGTCAAATACGGCATTATCGAATATTTCCGTCAATGACATATCCAGCTTAAATGCTTGTTGCATGTTGGCGGACAAGGAAATGGCCTTCAACGAATGACCGCCGATGACGAAGAAATCATCCTCAGCCTTTACCTCGCCGCAGCCGAGAAGCTCCTGCCATAATTCTGCTAATTGCTCACTGATGGTATCCCGACTCCTAATACTGGATGACTGACCAATCTCGATCTGCTGAGCTTGCGACAGGGTTTGGACACATGAACCTTCTTCCTTACGCTTCAGCTCAAATGCATTAAGAATCACATCATGCTCATGATACGTCGCATCGAACACATAGGTCGGCAGCGGGATACGCTGTCTTCTGCTCTCCGGATGCAGCATCGACCAATCGATCTCGAAGCCTTCACACCACAGCTGGGCAAGCAAGTGTTGGAATTCTATCCAGCTAGATGCTCCATTCCCACCAGCTTGCAGCCTATGAACCGGCGGCGAATCCTGCGCCTCCGTTCGATGTGAATGTTGGGATGCGGCAGACGCGTAATCCGAACATTCGCAACCGATCGCAACGACACTTACACTGATTTCTTCAATAGTGCTGCTATTGTGGCTGACATCAATGAGCGGAAGTCGGGATGTATGGAGTGGATAATGCAACAGTTTCTTTCTTACCGCCTCTGACCCGGCACCATTCACTACAGCCTCTAGCGCCCCTTTTTCCAAACCTTGCAGCCATTTCCCGCTTGTTTGTACCCATTCAACCGCGTGCTCCAAGGCCAATACACCAGCAACCGTTAAGGCACACACCTCACCAATGCCTTGACCGAATAGTCCATCTGGCAGGACACCAACATCGATCAAACTCATTGCTATCCCGTAACTGACAGTAAACCATTCCAATGCAGGGTCATCTTGCAACTGATGGAAGGCATCCCTCTTATCGAGTTTCGTGCATGCAATCACATGTTCCACATGGCGGTTGAATGTTGCCGCTAGCGGATGTAGATTTCGCTCCTTAGATGTATGCCAATCGCGACCTAATTCGCGATAAGCCCCCGCTTCCGCTGCAATATAAAAGTGAGCGGTCGGTCTGCCGTCCTGAATACGCAATCCAGATTGTTGAAGGAATTGCTGCATTTCCTTCGTCTCATATGGTAAACCTCCATCTAAGAGGAGCGCCTTGCGGTATTCGAACGGCTTGCGCCCCATTTGCAATGTCCAAGCGGCATCCGAGATATGGACTTCTGGATGGCTGTGCAAGTACTCCAACACAGCCTCACTAGTATGGGTCAGTGCCGATTGACTCCTAGCCGAGAACAAGAGCAAATTGACAGGTTCCGATGTCTGGACTCGGCTTATTTCTGGCGGCTGCTCCAGCACGACGTGCACATTCGTTCCACCGATGCCGAAGGAGCTTACACCAGCCCGCAAGATTTGACTCCGATCCGTCCGATATTCAGCCTGTGTATTCACATAAAATGGACTGTTCGCGAAATCAATTGCAGGATTCGGCTTCGTAAAATGAAGTAAAGGCGGAATCGTTCGATGGTACAGGGACAGAACGGTCTTGATGAAGCCTGCCACCCCTGCCGCAGAATCGAGATGCCCGATATTCGCCTTTACAGAACCGATGGCGCAATAGCCTGTCTTCTTCGTATCCCATGCTTGCTTCAGGGCTTCGATCTCGATCGGGTCTCCCAATTTCGTTCCTGTCCCGTGTGCCTCAACATAGTGGATATCCTCAGCCGATACGCCAGCCTGTCTAAGAGCAGATTGAATGACCTGGGCTTGACCGCTCACACTAGGAGCCGTGTACCCGATTTTCTCAAGGCCATCATTATTCATTGCCGATCCCTTTATGACACCGTAGATATGATCGCCATCTCTAAGGGCTGCGGCTAGAGGCTTGAGGAGTACAACCCCACATCCATTGCCAGATACGGTTCCCGATGAATCCTCTGCGAACGGCTTGCAGTGCCCGTCTTGGGAGAAGATCATGCCTTCATGCCATAAGTAGCCTTCCTTGCGCGGATAGGAGATGGACACTCCGCCGGCAATCGCCATATGCGACTCACCACGCTGCAGTGACTGTACCGCTTGATGAATCGCTACTAATGAAGTTGAGCAAGCGGTTTGCACATTGAAGCTAGGCCCTTTCAAATTGAGCTTGTATGACACACGGGTCGTCAGAAAATCTTTTTCATTCAAGGTAATCGCTTCGAATGCACGAAGCAGATCTTGTTGATGACCTAAGAATTGAATCATCCAAGGAAGATTGGAGCCACTTCCGGCAAACAGGCCAATTAACCCCTTGTATGCGGAAGGATTGTATCCCCCATTCTCCAGCACTTCCCATACGCATTCATGAAGCAGCCGAATTTGCGGATCCATCATGTTGGCTTCCTGATAGGGATAATCGAAAAATGCGGAGTCAAAATACTCGATGCCATCAAGATAACCTTTTGCTTTCACATATTTCGGATGAGACAGCAAGTCAGCATCCACACCAGCTTGCAGCAGTTCTTCGTCTGAGAACTCCACAACTGACTCTACGCCAGATACGATATTATCCCAAAATGCATCAATCGTAGGCGCTCCTGGGAATCGTCCCGCCATCCCTATCACTGCGATATCTGCTATCTCATGACTTTTAGCAGCAACTGGAGCAACTGGCATTGCAAGACCAATGTCCTGCAATTCTGAAGGAATGCCGATACTCTTGACTAATGATTCAACCGTTGGATATTGGAACAGCTGCATTAACGGAATGGAGCGCCCGATCAGGGAATTGATCCGATTATTGATCAGGATTAGTCCCAATGAGTTCCCGCCAACGTCGAAGAAATTATCCCGCACGCTAATGCGCTCGGTTCCGAGCACATCCTTCCAAATATCCAATATCGCCTTCTCCAATCCTGTTGAAGGCAATTTCGTTTGTCCCGTCATTTCCGATGACTCTTGTGGGAGCGGCAGTGCTTTTTTGTCAATCTTTCCATTTGGAAGCGTCGGCATCTCTTCTAGCTGACGAATAAAGCCAGGAATCATATAATGAGGCAGCTTCTCTCGCAACCACGGCTTGAGCCATATATGCGGTTCTCCGTCAACATCCGCTTCTTTTTTTACCGTGCAATATAATCCAAGCTGTTTGTTCCCGCGCTTATCGTCGTAAGCAGCAGCCACAGCCTGTCTAATATGTTCATGCTTCTGAACTACCTTCTCGATCTCATCAAGCTCCACCCGATATCCGCGTACTTTGATCTGCGAATCCAACCGCCCCATCAGTTCGATTTCGCCATTGGCAAGCAATCGTCCACGATCCCCTGTGCGATAGAGGCGGCAGCCCGGAAGCTGTTCCGTTTCGAAAAATTTGCGCTTCGTTTCCTCCGGATTGTTCAAATATCCGCGTGCAAGTCCATGTCCCGCCAAGCATAATTCGCCGTATACCCCTACCGGCTGCAGCAGTCCAGAATCGCTGATGATATACGCCTGTGTGTTCGCAATCGGCTGTCCAATCGTAACCGACTTGGAAGCCGTCAATTCCTTCACAACCGACCAGATCGTTGTTTCTGTCGGGCCGTACATATTGAACAGCCTTGCTTTGGAACGGGTTTGCAAGTCTTTCAACAAGGCGTCAGGATAATTCTCCCCCCCGCTCAAAATACAGGCAAGCTGCTTCAGCGCAGGTGCAAAATCTGGATTCTCAACAAACGCCTTAATTCTCGAAACCGTGCTTAACAAATGCGTGACCTTGTGCTGAACAATTTTCTCATTCGCCAGCATTGGATCCAGCTGCTCATTCTCATTGGCAATATATACGGAATGGCCCGTGCACAGTGGAACAATCGACTCGAATGCAAAAATATCAAAGGATAACGTCGTTACACAAATGACACGATCCTCTTCGTGCTGGAACACACCTCTCTGTTGAATATCTTGAATGAAATTGAGGATAGAGCCTTGATTGATCATGACTCCTTTCGGCTTGCCTGTTGAACCTGAAGTAAAGATGACACAAGCTAAGTTGTTTTGATGAGTTCGTGATACAGGATTGCTGCAGTCTTCTGTATTGTGATTTCTGATAGAGTTTATGATCTCTCTGCAATCTACCATTTCCCCTGCAAACTCAATGCCCGCTTGATACTCTTGTGGACATAATAGAATATTCACATTGCTCTCTGTGAGCATGTACGTGATTCGTTCCTTCGGGAATGCTGGATCGATCGGAACATATGCTCCGCCTGCCTTCAGCACCGCCAGGAGTGACACGATTAAGTACTCATCCCGTCTTGGCATCACGCCAACCAGCGTATCCGCTGTAACACCTTGTTCAATCAAGTGGTGCGCGATCGCATTGGCTTGTTCATTCACTTCGCGGTACGTAAGCTGTCGTCCATCGGATACGATAAGCGCCGGTTTGTCTGGTTGTGTTCGTGCATGCTGTTCGAACAGCTCTACAATTACTAGGTTCTCGTCATATGGCAGCGCTGTATGATTCACATCAGTCACAATCCATAACTTTTCTTCTGGCGTCAAGAAATCGATCTGACCCAGACTGGTATTGATATCCGTTGTGATGCGCTGCAAAATGGCCTGAAAGTGTCCGATCATTCGCTGCACAGTTTCCTTGCGGAATAGTCCCGTCGCATATTCAAGAAATCCTTCTACTGTCTTCTCCTTTTTGTTTTCCTGACAGGTTAATACCAGATCATAAGCGGACGTTGTTGTCGGGAAAGCATATGGTGCAAACGAGATGCCATCGATTTCAAGATCATGAAACTCCATATTTTGAAAGTCGAAGCAGACATCAAACAGTGGATTGCGGTTGAATTCTCGTTGCAAGTGCAGACGGTCAACGAGTTCGTCAAATTGGCAGTCTTGGTTCGAAAATGCCTTCAGTGCGTTCTCCTTCACTTCATGCAGAAACTCCGAAAACGACTTCTGGCTCAACGGACGGTTCCGCATCGCAAGCATATTCACAAACATGCCGACGGTATCTTTCGTCTCTTCTTGCGTTCTTCCCGCTACAGGCGTACCGACGATAATATCCTCTTGTCCAGAATAACGGGCTAGCAGGACATACCATGCACTCAACATCATCATATACAGCGTCGTTCCCGTTTCTTGAGCCAGTTGAATGAGCTTCGCCGCGCAATCTTCTTCAATGTGGAAATAAATCCGGTCACCATGGAAGTCCTTGACAGACGGTCGTTCATAATCTGTCGGCAATTCCAGCACAGGCAGTTCACCGTCAAGCTGCTGGAGCCAGTATGCCCGCTGATCGTGAATTTCTTGTCCCGCAGACTGCTGCTCCGCTTGCCAGACTGCATAATCTTTGTACTGAAGAACCGGCTGCGTCAGCTCCCCGAAATACAACGCATTGAAGTCCCTCGTAATAATCTCCATGGATGTGCCATCCGCAATGCTGTGGTGCATGTCGAACAACAACAGCTGCTCGTCCGAGCCTATGCGGATGAGTTCGACTCGGAACAATGGCGCACTTCCTAAAGAGAATGGCTTAATAAACGAACGAATCAATGGCATGATATCCTCGTCATTGAAACGGTCTATTTCCCGATACGTAAAAGGAATATCTACGGAATCATGAATGATTTGAACGGCTTGATCGCCGATAATGTCAAAGGAAGTCCGCAAAGATTCGTGGCGCAACATGAGCTTTTCCAGTGTTTGTTCTACTCGGGTTCTGTCCAGCAGCCCTCTAATCTTCGTAGCAGATGGAAGGTTATAAGCAACGCTGCTTGGATCAAGCAGATGCAGTGCATACATCCGATTTTGAGCAGATGACAATGGATAATAATCTCTTTGTGCCGCAGGTGTGATTTGCACTTGCTGATAAAAGTGTGCTGAATTCTCATGCAAATGAGCGACCAATGCGCTCGGCGATGAATAGGTGAATAAATCAAAAATCTCCACCTTGATACCTGCATGCTGCTGAATCGCATGAGCCAAGCTAACCGCCTTCAAGGAGTCGCCGCCGAGCGAGAAGAAGTCTTGATCGCTTGCAATCGTGTCGAAACCGAATACAGATTTATATGCATCCAATACCGCCTGCTCTAGTTCACTCTGGTTACGAAGTGTCGCTGCCACTGTGAGACGATCCACATGATTCTGCGAATGCTGAGAATAAGGCGTTTGATGCACAGCAGCATTTGATCGTGGTAATGATGCTTGTGGAGCGCTATGTGCAATACCTATTGGGAAATGTCCTTTGTCAAACACATAGGTTGGCAGCGACACACGCTTGCGAACAGTATTGCCTCGCATGGCTTTCCAATCGAGATCGACACCTGCTCCCCATAGGAGTCCTAGCTTATGATGAATATATTCCACATCATCCAGCGCCTCTTGCGGATGGCGTATTAAGTTCATGAAATGTTGACCGGCAGCCTTGGATTCATGTTGTCTCGCAAATGTACTTAAGGTACGACCCGCCCCGACTTCGATGAATACATCGTGCTCCGACTTTAAGATTTGTGTCAGGCATTTGGCGAAGTTCACTGGTCGCAAAATATGCGCTGCCCAGTAGGACGGCCGATTCATTTCGCTCGGCGACACCCATTCTCCGCTCACATTCGAGACGATCGGAATACGAGGCTCGTTGAACCGATAGGCGGAGAGTCGCTTCTCAAATTCACGCGCAGCCTCCTCCATCATCGGCGTATGGAAGGCATGGGATGTTTTCACCCGAACTGCCTTCCAGCCGAGCTTCTCGCACTTCGCTTCGAATTGTGCAATCGCTTCTTCCCGCCCACCAACGACGCAGCTATTTGTCGTATTTTCCAGCGCAATCCACACATTCGGAATCAGTTCCGGCTCTGCCATGCTTGCTGCCGCCATAACGGCAAGCATTACTCCTGGCTCCTGCTGCTGCATCAGACGTCCGCGCAAGCGAACAATCTCCACCGCGTCCTTCAGTTCGAATACACCTGCGACCGTAGCTGCGGCAAGTTCTCCAATACTGTGTCCAATCATTCCTGCTGGCTTCACGCCAAGCTCCAGCATCGTAAGCGCCAATGAGTAGCTTGTGGCAAACAGTGCAAATTGACTGTTCTCCGTCTGATTGATTCGTGAGCTATCGCCAACGCCGTATATCATATCCTCGAACATCAGCCGTTCGTCTTCAGTCAGGCATGACAGCACATGATCCATATGCCGCTTGAATATGCGGGATACTGCGCTTTGTTCAGCGGAACGGTACAAGGAACGACCCATTCCTTGGTACTGGCTCCCTTGTCCTGGAAACAGGAAGTATACCTGCCGCTTGACTGGCTGCACCTCATGAACAGCAGCGTCTTGCAGCTGTTTCAGCAGAAGCTGTGGATCATCGGCGTAGCGGTTATTCACGACGAGCGCCTTACGGTAGGCAAATGGCTTCCTTCCTATCTGTAATGTCCATGCCGCATCGGTAACGTTAATGCTTGGGTAGTCTATCAAGTGCTGTACAACATTGTACGAGGTGTTGACAAGCGCCTCCTTGCTCTTGGCGGAGAACACAAGCAAATTCACCTGCTCCGGATCGCTGCTGTCCATCATGCTCGGAGCTTCCTCCAATACCATATGGGCGTTCGTACCGCCAACCCCGAACGAGTTGATGCCTGCTCGGCGCTTGCTGCCTGTACCGATGGTCATCCACTCCATTCCTTGTGCCTGCACGGTAAATGGCGTACTCGCAAAATCAATTTTGGGATTCGGTTCCCTATAGTTAACCGTTGGCGGGATATATTTGTGCTTCAAGCTAAGTGCGACCTTCGCCAAGCCGACCACTCCAGCAGCTGTATCGGTATGCCCTACGTTGCCTTTCACCGAGCCTAACGTACAAAATTGCTTCTTTTCAGATGCGAACGCCTTCGTTAAAGATTCCACCTCGATCGGATCGCCGAGCGCAGTGCCTGTTCCATGAGCCTCAACATAGGTTATCGTTTCTGGATCAATGCCTGCAACACGATACGCCTCCTGGATAACCTCAGCTTGTCCTTCCACACTTGGCGCCACAAAACCAATCTTCTGTCTTCCATCATTATTAATCGCGGAACCTTTAATGACCGCATAGATATGATCGCCATCCTCAATGGCATCGTCCAATCTCTTCAGCACGACTAATCCCATACCGTTCGAGAACATGGTTCCCTTCGCCTTGGCATCAAATGGCCGGCAGTGTCCATCCGGAGAAAACATCATGCCTTCCTCGTAATAATAGCCCCCCTCATTCGGCAGTTCGATCGTGATCCCACCAGCCACAGCAATATCGCATTCGCCAAGAATTAATGACTGACACGATAAGTGAGGGGTAACCAGCGTTGTCGAGCAGCCTGTAAGCGCTGAATAAACTGGCCCTTTAATATCCAGCTTATAAGCGATCCGAGTCGCCAAGAAGTGATTCGTGCTCAGTGTAAAAGCTTGATACTTGTCACTAAATCCACTTTCGCCGAACAGAACCTTCTGATACCATTCAAAATCATCAGACCCGCCAAGAAACAACCCAATCTTCGAGGTGTCAGATCCGGGATAATATCCGGCATCCTCTAATGCTTCCCATGTCCCTTGATAGAGAAGACGAAGCTGTGGCGACATCATCTGCACTTCACCTGGTGTATATTCGAAGAAGTTTGGATCGAACTCCTCAATGCCATCAATGCGTCCTTTTGCCTTCACATAATTCGGCGATTTCAGCATGTTGGGCTGAATGCCTAATTCGAGCAATTCTTCATCCTTATAGAAATGGATGCTCTCTACGCCGCCTTTTAGGTTATTCCAGAAATCATGAATATTGGAAGCACCGGGCGCGTGAATGGACATGCCGATGATCGCGATATCCGATCGTACGACTTTTCTGTCCCGTTGGAAAAATGATTTCCGATCGGTAATCGTCTCTTCCTCAGCTTGATTGAAATGATCAGCCAGCAATCGTACAGTTGGATATTGGAACAGCAGCGTGATTGGGAAATCCTGCGTCAATGCTTTTTTCAGCTTGTTGTGCATTTGGATTAAGGCTATGGAGTGACCGCCGATTTCAAAAAAACTATCATCCACACCGACATGGGTAATTCCAAGTACCTCTTGCCACACAGAGGCAATAAGAACCTCTAAATCGGTATTCGGTGCTGTGTCGCTTGATGAAGCTGCATCTAAATAGTCTTTGTCCGCGATCAGCGCATTCCGATTCACCTTCCCGCTCGTATTGAGAGGAAGCTCTCTTTTATGTACAAAGAAGGAAGGAATCATGTACGCTGGCAATTCCTTGGATAGGTGCTCCTTCAATTGAGCCACTGGAATCTCATCGTCAGAGAGATAATAGGCGCACAACGCAGCTGACTTGCCTGTCTCCTTCTTCACAACAACGATAGCCTGCGTAATTCCTTCCATCTTCGACAGCACATTCTCGATTTCTCCTGTCTCGAGCCGGACACCGCGCACCTTTTCCTGAAAGTCAATTCGTCCGAGAAACTCAATCGTTCCGCTTGGAAGCCAGCGGGCCAGATCCCCCGTGCGGTACATATTGTGGAAGTAATCCGGGTCGCTCCCTTCTTGATAGAACGGATTCGCGACAAACTTCTCCTTCGTCAGCTCATCCCGATTCAAATATCCCCTTGCCAACCCGACACCACTAAGACATAATTCACCTGCTATCCCAATCGGCTGTAATTGATCTTGCTTGCCTACGATGTACCAGCGCGTCTCATTGAGCGGCTCACCAATTGGAATCGAGCGTGTTGTATCGTCGCCCCTAATCGAATAATGGGAAGCCCATATCGTGCATTCCGTTGGACCATATACATTTTCAAGCTTAATATCCGTATGCAGCGAATTGAATTTATGCAAAATATCCGGCGTTACGGCCTCCCCTCCAATACATATCCACTTCAAGGAGGCTAGCTTTGACAGATTGTCCGCATTATCCAGCAGTTCCAAAAAGGCACGGAACATCGTAGGGACAAAATTGATATGAGTAACCTTATGCTTGTGTATCTCCTCCAAAATGATTTGTGGGTTTTTCTCTCCGTCTGGCTCCAATACGAGCAAGCTGCCTTCTCCCATAAACCAGCCAAACAATTCCGTTCCGGAAACATCGAACGTATGCGGTGTTTTGAGTAGGTACAGATCATGTTCTTCCACCGGAAAACGTCTTTCTAGATCAATCAATGTATTCACGACACTATGATTCTCGATCATGACGCCCTTCGGCTTGCCGGTTGAACCCGAAGTGTACATAATGTAGGCCAAGCTGTATGGATCCAGCTGTACTCCGGGCATCGAGTCATCCCCGCTGAAAATGTTCGGATCACTCAGGTCAATGAGACCTACTTCCCATTCTTCTTCGAATGGAAGATCTGACGTAGTGATGAGATAGGACACATTCGCATCTTCAAAAATAAATTGTTTTCTAGCTGACGGATACGTTGGATCTAGAGGCACGTATACACATCCCGCCTTAAGAACCGCTAATAAACTAATGACTAAGTTAGCTGATCGTTCCAGCTGAATGCCGATACAGGATGGAGTTCCTTGCGTTTTCTGAAGGATATTGCGAGCCAATTGATTAGCTTTTGCATGAACACTAGCATATGTCTCAACTTGGTCTTGGTCGATCAATGCCTTTCGTTCCGGATGCTTAGCGACCTTGGAGTGGAATCGTTCAATGATGGTACGAGGTTCGTATGTAAAATAGGAAGTTTGATTAAATTGTTGCAGGATAAGGCTTCGTTCTTGCTCCAACAGCAACTCCGCTTCTCCGATCTTGATGTCTGCCTGTCCGCTTACCAGTTCCAGCAGTTTCATGAAGCGAAGACCTAATAAATCAATCGTTTCATCTGCAAAAAGTTCTGGCTTGTATTGAAGTTTAATCAAATCTTTGTGAGGGGTATGTTGCAGGATAACCATTAGGCTGCCGGGAAATGTTACGCGATCTTGATCGAGGATTTCTGCCTTAAGTTCGTACTGATCGCTGTCTTCTACGATATCATATACGAAGCTAACATCGAAGATAGATGGAGTTCCCGGCAATGGGAGCAATTGATTATCTCGCATAATCAGATTGTTCGGATAACCGATATGCTTGTAGACTTCGATAAGCTCCTTCGACACTTGCTGCAGTGCTTCGGAGAAGCTCTGTTCATCCTTCAGCAGCAGACGCATTGGCAGCATATACACAAAGCAGCCTATCGATTCCTCGAAATCCATATCAGGACGATATGAAAATGGTGAGGAGAACACAACATCCTCTTGCTGCGTATAACGATTCAACAGTACACCGAATGCGGCCAATACAAACATAAAGGTCGTAACTTCCTGTTCCCTCGCCTGTGCATGAATCTGTTGCAATAGATCAGATGAGATCTCGATTCGTTTTTCCTTGCCGATGCCATGAACTTGATGTCGAATAAAGTCGTTCGGCAAGGCAAGAGGCTCTGCACCTATCATCTTATTCGCCCAATATTCTCTTTCTTTGTCGTACCCTCCCTGAGCAAGTTTTGTATTTTCTTGGCTCATGAAGTCGGTAAATCCCGTATTCGGCTTTATTTCAATTGGCTCTTTTCGTGCGAGCTTATGATCGTATTCCAAGAGCTTTTGCTTCAACACTTCGAGTGATAATCCGTCGGAGATGATATGGTGAATGCTAATGAGAAAAATATGCTTCTTGTCAGATAGCTTAATCAAGCTTGCGTGAAATAGCGGAGCTGCTGTGAGGTCAAATACTCGGCTTAATAACTCTTGCTCAACCTGAAGCTTTACCCGTTCTTCCTGAAGTTCAGTTTCTGCAGAGAAATCTAACTTTGTTAGTTGAACATTGATTCGGTCGTGGACTACGAGGAGAGGCATTTCATCACTGACATCAAGACTGCATCGCAAGGCTTCCTGCTCCTCAATGACTAGATTCAGAGCTTGCTCTAACCGAGCCTCGTCCACTCCTTCAAGCATGATGGAAGCTGTGATGTTATAAGAGAGCGGGTCGTCAATTTGGCAATCGAAGAATATTCCCTTCTGGACTTCTGTTAATTCTAGTCTGCGCGTTACCATAAGCTAGACCTCCTTAGTTGAAGACCCAGATACCGCCTGCCATGATCGACAGAACCGTAATGAACGTTTGGTACACGACATCCATGATCAGATTTCCAATACTGTCTGCATCTGCTTTCTTGTTCTTAATCATGACGTATGTATGAGACCACAAACCGCTTAACCCGTATATGTACATTGTGACAAGTACGCCTACCCAGAAGTTTCCGTGAAACCAAATCGCCATAATTCCCATCACCCCAAGACCAACTTGGGAAAACCCGTACTTGACTTGAAACGGCCCGCCTGGCCAGCCCAATTGAGTTGCGGTTCTGTCAGCAATCGCAATGTTGTAAATAAATCCAATGACACCCACTAAGCCAAATGTCACAACAAACTGATGCAGCAACAGCACATTCGCAATTTCGCTCGTATCAGCTGAAAAACCGTTGATCCAAAGCTGTACTACCGCTGAGACAATTCCCAATCCCCATAACAACAGAAACCACATAGTTACAAGCTCCTCTCAATTGATAGATTTGTTACCAAAGATAATAAAGTTGAAAGGTTAATTCTGTCAATAATATTATTTTTATACTAAACAATATCTGTCATCAATTATCCCAAATGGATTTAATCCAATATTCCTGAAATTTTGTTTCTTTTCTATCTATTGACTTCTCACTAATTCTGATCATTTTGACGAACCAGAGTTGTTCCTCAATTCGGTCTATTAATGCTGACCTTATCTCCCAAATCCTTGATATAGTGCGATTTACACGTGTATTCCCCTACGAAGAACATAAAAAAAGCACCCCTTCTTGCCTATCGAAACACGACAAATCACAGCCGTGTTTGGATAAAGAAAGAGCGCTTATATTTTGTTGTCATTATATTGTATTAATGTTATTCATCTCTTTTTTTATTTCTCGTCTACTGCATTGCTTTCCAATTCTTTAATCACTTTGGTTCGACCTGTAACAAACGATAAGAATGCGATGAGAATTCCAAACACAATAAACATAAAGCCAATGCCACGACCCGGTCCAATGCCAATAATGCTGCCAACTGATGTAGCGAGCAAACCGCCCTCCACCAAGAGCGGATTGAATACATGCTCGGCCAATACACCAGAAAGAACATAGGCAATCGGATATCCGAGCTGCGTAGCCACCGATATGAGGGACCATACCCGCCCTTGCACAGTATTGTCAATATTTTGCCGAATCAATACTTCCAAACTCGTCTGCACAAATGCTAGAGCAAAGAAAAAGAGAAATCCTGATACGACAATCACATATACATTCGTCGAAACGCCGATAAGCGAATAAAAGAGCCCAACAAAGACAAGACATACCGTCATTGTAGCGACATGCTTCTTAATTCCTCCAAAAATACTGATCAGCAAACTGCTGACTAGCAAGCCCGACGCACACACGGATAGAGAGATTCCGTACGTCTTCGGATCTGTAAAGTTCAACATCATCGGAGCAAGCAATGTCTGTAAAAATCCAATATAGAAGCACAATACAGAAGTAAGTGTAATGAGTACGACAATCCCTTTATTGGCGTTGATTGTCCGCATTCCTTCTTTCAGCTCATGCCAAAAACTTAGCTTGACCTGCTCTTCAACATGATGATTCTGGAGCTTAGCTTGCTCAGCAACTACCCGATTGCTTCTAACCCATACAACCAATAGCGCCGCGATGAAAAATGACAAAATATCAATGACTAATATGTACTTGATGTCCATAATCGTAATCAAGATACCAGCTAGAACTGGGGAGACTAGAAACTGAGAAGTGGAGGCAAGCTGCATCAAGCCGCTTGCTTGGGTGTATTTTTCTTCACTGACGAAGTCGGTAACAGAAGCTTTGTAGGCGGGATTATGCAAGGCACCGAATATCGAACTAATGGATGCCCCTACGTATATGTGCCATACCTCCAAGCTGCCCATCAGCACGAAGGCCAAAATGAATATGAGACCAAAGGCAGAGCCTGCATCACCTAAGATCATCATCAATCTGCGATCGAAGCGATCGGCGAGGACACCCCCGACCGGCTTTAGCAACAGAGATGGCATAAACGAACAAAATATGACCATGGCATAGCTGGTCGGGCTTTGTGTTTGCTGTAATACTAGGATGCCGAGCGTAAAGGCAGTCAGACCGCTGCCAATATTCGATATGAGCTGGCCGAACCAGACTAGAAGGAACTTGGAAAATAGTTTCTGTTGAAGCGTATCCATGTTCTACCCCTTTTCCTCAATTGGTTGCTATGAAATTGTACAAGCAATATAAAATTAACCAAAAATCCTCCTTCTATTATCTACTTCCGATCGAGTAACAGCATTAACTAATACTAACATTTTTATCCTTATCCAAGCCTGTTGTCAAGACGTAAATTGCTGTGCTATGTAAAGGTGATCCACAATTCCCCCATCGACAAATGGTGCCGACAAATAAGGTGAAATAACGACAAAATCACTCTTTCATCACCCAATAAAAAAGAACCGTTTGCGGCAGCCCAGATTATGGACGCAAAACGGTTCCTCCATTATATATATCTGTATACGATTTTCCTTAGTTCCTTGTTTATGAATCTATAAGCTTCCGCTTTAACAAATGGACATACCATTTCAACTCTGCATGATGATTGAACACACTGACCTTGTCCATCACCTCAAAATCCTTGCATTGATCCATTTCCGTTACTTTATTCTCGATCATCATATAGGCGAGATCTTCTTTGTTTTTATGTGAATACAGAGATGAGATAATGACACCATGTGGGGTTAGATAATTCGAGTAGTCCAGCAGCTTCTGCGGCGTATTGGGCACATAATGCAGCGATTCATTAAATACGATCACATCATATTTCTTTGCAGGTACATAATGATTAATGTCACCACAGTGGAACTGATTCAATGAGGATTTGGCCGATGCGACTTTAATGGCTTCTTGTGACAGATCAATCCCTGTATACCCTTGTTTCTCGCTGTCGAGAAGCATATCGAACAAGATGCCTGTCCCGCAGCCCATATCCAGAATCCCTTCTGTTCCAATAAATTTCCGAATGTAACCATACACCACCGAATATCGAGCATATTCCGTAATATCCGACAAATAATCCCACGCGTTCGACTTGTATTCCTCGTCCCATTGCTGCTGATTGCTTGCTAAGAAATCCGGAATTGTTACTTTTTCCATGTTGTTTCCTCCCACGCGTCAGATAGTTGATTGTTAACTTTTGTGTCGCATCATAGGTGTTGTTCGATAAGAAAAGCAAACAAATGGAGAGTATGTCTTGTTGAATTTGATAGTCGTAGATATGCAGGGAAGTATTAATGAAGTTAAACAAATATAGTAGTCTTTCTTCATACTAGTATGCAATCCAGATCATGTCAATCTTATAGCGCTTTTATATTCATAAGAAAGCGGCCTGCGATGCAAACACAGATCCAAGTCGCCTCTAGATGTAAAGAACTCTTTACATGTTTACGTTTAACATATACACTATCGATGTAAAATTCTTTTGACATAAGGAGGTTTACAAGGATGAAGAACTTTTTTCGTCCGATGGATGAAATGGAATTCAGCATTAGTTTGCGGGCAATCAAGATTGCCTGGATCTATTCTGTATTGGTTTGTTTATTCGTATGATATATGATTTTGCAGTAACGGGTTCTGTGATCGGTTTTTGCTTTTTACCTGCTAATTACCCAAAATGCACTGTTCAGCATGGCACAAATTTATTTAAAATGGAAGCTTGGTAAATCCCCTCATTCTTAATTTTCTAGGTCGTATACTACTTCCCAGTACTGTCACTTCAGACTCATGAATGGCTGAGTCAGCTTACTCCAGCAACTTGGAAATGCTTGAATCTCTTCTATATAAATCAAACGTAAATGCTTGGACACGTTATGCACACATCCCTCAATTCATAATTCAAAGAATACGCATCACGTTGTAAGACAACGCCTCAGAAGGCTCACGGCTTGTGTATGTATCCAGCATCTTTAAGCAATCTCTCGCCGTGGGCCAAAAGAATACATGCTGATCCCAACATGCTCTGAATTGCTGTCTTCAAATTTTAGGCTGGATCCAGACTCTCCAAAATTCCCATATGAGAATTGATCGTCATGGTATATCCATCGCGACCGACATCTATGAATTCTGTTCGACGTTCTTCCGCCGAATGGAGAATCGATCCAATCTCTGGAATGTGGCGATCTCTATATGACTTTCAACTCTTTCATTCCATGTTCTTCATCCGGTTATCAAGCTGTTCCAGCACCATTGGCCATGCCTGCTCATGCTGATTCTTGGATGCCTCATCTGGAAATCCAGCATGCGTTAGGCGGAGCTTCGTTCCTTCTGCTGAGGGAAGCAATGTTACGGTAACGACAGTCTCAGCTCCCTTTGTCCCCCCACTTCCTGTCACCCATGTCAGTTCAACTAGCCTATCCTGTTCGAGGCGGAGAAATCTACCGTAATGCGGATGCCGCTGGGCCTCGTGCTTCGTGTTAGGGCGGTATACCGTTTCAAAATAAAAAACCGTATTCACCTCACCCATCATCATTACGGTTCCCGGTTCCGCGAACCAGCGATCGAACCATCGTGTCCATGCTTTGTATAGAACGGCTGGAGGAGTCTCCATCTCTCGTTCCACTGTGAGCTGATAAGATCTTAATGAAAGATCAGGGATTGCAATCGGTTCTGTCATTGTGGAATCCATCCTTTCTTATTCCCGTGTTAGATACCCGCTTCATATATCTTCCCCATTTCATCCCTCATAGAACCCTTCCAGTACTTCATCTTAGCGCGATCCGATCCAACCCTATACCAGTCAACATTCGATTGTTCGCACTAAGCCGTGACTCAAATCCTCTGGGATCATCCACATTCTTTCTCTTTCTCTTTCTCTTGCAAACAATCTCCTGCAATAACATGCCTACTCTATAACTCTATGAACAGTAAAAAATATAGATAAAATTTAATATGATTGAATTTCACTCCCATGTATAATGAATCGTGAAACGACAATAATGCTAATATGCAAAGGAACCGTTAGTCTTCAGAACCAACAACTACTAAGGAGTGAAGCCAACTATGTCCATCCATCCATATCTCAACTTCAACGGCAACTGCCGTGAGGTAGTCGAGTACTACGCCGAAGTGTTCGGGCTAGACAAGCCTCATATTATGACATTTGGGGACACACCGTCAGATCCATCCCATCCTCTTCCCGAGGAGGCCAAACATTTGGTCATGCACGCAAGACTGAACATTCAAGGAACGATCGTGATGTTTTCTGATGTATTTCCGGGCATGCCATACCAAGCAGGCACTAATATCACTCTTTCTATTGTTGACACAGATGTCGATAAATTGACATCCATCTTCAACAAACTCAAGGAAGGTGGACAAGTTGGCATGGAGCTCCAAGAAACGTTTTGGAGCAAAGCCTACGGTAACTTGACGGATAAATTCGGTATTCAATGGCAAATCAATCACGATAATGGCGACTTTTCAAGTTAAATACAACCAACAAACACTACATGATAAAGGGATGTACGCCACTTCGATTACGAAGGATGGCTGCATCCTTCTTCCTTATTTATGAACCATAATGACCTTATCCCGTTCCAAAGTACAACCTGAAAGTTAATGCGGTTTAATTAATTTTTATAATGGCATGCGCAATCTAATTAAATTATTTCGTTCACACGTTGGTCACACTTTCAAGTATGATAGAAGCAAACAACAACTATAACATTTCAACAGCATTTTCTTCTATAATTCGACCACCAATACCTGTTCATGAATCCACTCGCTTGCTGGACAATGTCCACGATTCCTTCATTTTGGGACTAAGTATGTTGCTTTGTATATGAACTCTTCCGAGTTTATATAATAGAGTTGCTAGAAGCTGTATCCATAGCGTCATCTAGGAGCTCCACTCTTTTATTTTGACAACTTCATATGGAAAGGAGGCCGACTTTAAGTTTAAAGGGTTTAACATTTCATTTGAATTGTTTCATGACATCCCATTATTCTTAGGAGGTTGATAGTGTGAATCAACTGCGTCTTTCCAACCCAATAACAACGAAGTTGCTTGTCGGTTTTGGTGCAATGCTCGTAACGGTTATCTGTATGGTGCTCTTTGCTGATAAAGCGTTTGGACATGGTTATATCGAAGGCCCTGCCAGCAGAGCTGCATTGTGTAAATCCGGTCAGAATACAAACTGCGGAGCGATTCAGTACGAACCACAAAGCTTGGAAGCACCGAAGGGGTTTCCTAATGCTGGACCTGCTGACGGCAAAATTGCAAGCGCTAACGGAGCCTTCCCTGAACTGGATGAGCAATCCGCAACTCGCTGGACTAAAGTCAACATCAATGCTGGACAAAACACGTTCAATTGGAAACTAACTGCAGCTCATGCAACATCAAGCTGGAAATACTATATTACAAAAGAAAATTGGAATCCTAATGCAAAGCTGACACGCGACTCCTTCGATCTAACACCATTCTGCTCCGTTAATTATGGTGGCGTACGTCCTCCATCGACGTATTCGGATACTTGTAATGTACCAGCTCGCACTGGCTATCATGTTATCCTTGCAGTGTGGGAAATTGCAGATACTCCAAACGCATTCTACAATGTACTCGATGTGAACTTTAGCGGAACGAACCCTGGCGACAACCAAGCTCCTACTGCACCTGCTAACCTGGCAGTGACTGCAACAACAGCAACAAGCGTGTCCTTGAAATGGGATGCTTCTAGTGATAACGTTGGTGTAACCGGTTACAACGTGTACAATGGCAACTCCCTTGTTGGCAACGTATCGGGATCCACACTTACGTATACTGTAAGCGGTCTCACATCCAATACTGCATATACATTTAGTGTGAAAGCGGTAGATGCTGCTGGCAATCAATCAGCTGCTAGCAATGTAGTAAGCGTTACCACACCTACAGTACCTGTTGATAATGACGCTCCAACTGCACCAACTGGCTTGCATGTAATGGGTACACCGACATCTACGTCGGTATCCCTGATGTGGAGCCCTTCCACTGATAATGTTGGCGTTGCTGGCTACCGCGTTTATCGTGGAGCGACATTAGTTGCAACTGTATCCGGCACAACAACAGACTATGTGGTTACTGGCCTCAGCCCGAAGACAGCGTACACATTTACTGTCCGTGCATTTGACGCTGCTGGGAATGTCTCTGCAGACAGCAATGCAGTATCCGCTACAACTGCTGATGCACCTGCAGTAGCTGCTTGGGTAGAAAATAAATCCTATGCAGTGGGCGACAAAGTTACTTACAATGGCACGGTATACGAGTGCCTCCAGCCGCACACGTCATTAGCTGGCTGGGAGCCTACTAACGTTCCAGCATTATGGGCTGTTAAATAAGATATAAGATATTCCCCCCCTTCCAAATAACAAGAAGAGTCGTCCATGTAATTCCCCGGACGACTCTTCTTTATTGATTGCGATTTAGATAATAATCCTTCATCTCATCAAGCGGTATAAATCATGATCTCATCTGCTCTTAGAATGATACGTCCGTCCACAGAAGCCTCGCCTTTGCCAATTGTGAATCCTTTTTTGCTCCGCAGTACTTCATAGCTGAGCTCTAGCTTGTCCCCTGCATATGCTCTCTCCATTGATTCCACACCTTTCAATGAAGATAAGAAGCCAAGACCACCCTGCTGACTCTGGACAGCTGTAAAAGCTCCTAGCTGGGCAAGTGCTTCAATAATAAGCGAATCCGGCATGAAAGTTGACGCACCCGACATAAACCATTCATTGTGAGAAATGAGTTTATATCCGTTCGCGGACGTACCCGGTTCAATCTGAGTGACGCGATCAATCATGAGAAACGGGTAACGATGCGGCAATATATCCATCACTTCTTGAATGTTCAACGTATCATCTCCTAGATATCATTCATCTATGTTTTCACCAATTATTTCATATAAGGATGTTGCTGTAAAGAAGCGATTTCCACGTAATGCCAGCCGCTTAGCTTCTCATTCATTTTACTTCTTTTTGAAATAAGTCTTGAATTTTCTTGTTACTTTGTAAAAAAACCGTTTGCTTTCCGGCCAGATAAGACCAAGTAAATAACCAATAACCCCTCCGACAATGGCCGGAACCAACCAGCCAATTCCTTGATTGTACAGCGGGAGCATCTTCAACCACGACAAAATCGTGTCGAACTGAATATCAGCTTGCTTCAATCCGTCGAATATACTGATGATGAACGTACCGACCAGTGCACCGACATATACCGATTGACGACCGCCGAACAAGCGATGTGACAGTGATAAAATGATCAATACAATGGATACGGGATAAATGATAAGCAAAATTGGGATTGAAATCGAAATGATCTTATTCAAGCCTAGATTCGCCACCAATAACCCCAGCACGCAAATGATAAATGCAATTTGGTTGTAAGTAAATCGGCCAAGTAGTGTTGAGAAATACTGACTGCATGCGGACACCAATCCGATGCAGGTCGTAAGACAAGCAAGCGTGACAATGGCAGCCAGCAATATTAATCCAGCTTCCCCGAACAACTGCTGTACGATTTGCGTTAGCAGCTGTCCTCCATTTGCCGCATAACCGAGTCCAGTCACACTTGTAACTCCCAAAAACCCGAGTGCTGCATAAACCAAGGACAGTCCAACACCTGCGATGATGGCTGCTTGTATAGCCGCTCTTGTAATCGTTCGCTTGTCTTGGACTCCTTGATCACGAATGGCATTAATAACAATAATGCCGAAGGCCAATGCTGCTATCGTATCCATTGTTAGGTAGCCTTCCATAAACCCTTTGAATCCTGGTGAAACCGCATATTCCTTGATAGCAGGCTGTGCTTCGCCGAGCGGCCCCATCATGGCAGCAATGAATAATATCGTAATCGAAATCAGCAGCAATGGTGTTAGGATATTGCCAACCCGCACTACGAGCTTGGACGGATTTAGACATAACCAATAAACAACACAGAAAAAGACGAGTGTGTACACGAACAAAACCCAACTGCTTGATTGCAGTGACTCAGGTACAAAAGAGCGTACCCCCATTTCAAATGCAACGTTAGCAACCCGCGGTATTCCCATGGATGGCCCAATGGACAAGTAGACAACAACCGCAAACAAGATCCCAAACTTAGGATGTACTCGACTTGCTAAGTGCTGCATATCTCGTCCGGATAGTGCAATCGCAATTACCGTTAACAATGGCAGCCCAACACCAGTCAGGATAAATCCTGATATGGCATATATGAAGCTGTCTCCCGCCTGTTGTCCTAAAATTGGCGGGAATATTAGATTCCCCGCTCCGAAAAATAGCGAAAATAGCATAAGTCCCACGAAAAACACGTGGCTTCTCGGCAATGACTTCATCTTTCTGTTCCCCCTAGACATCTAGTACATTTCTACAGCAGCATCCCCATACAACAAAAAAACCGTCCCTCGAAAGGGACGGATTCTATCCGCGTTACCACCCATATTCATGCAGCATGATGATAGACATTCACAATTGACAATGCATCTATCCCTCCTGCTTCATGCAGCTCTCTTCGCAGCGACTGTCGCAGCGATATCCGAATAACGGTGGATATTCCGGCGCAGCTTACTCATTCTCGTTCAGCCACGCTTCTCAGAGATGATGTTCAGGTATGCGCCGAACGTTGGCTTGCAGCACTTCACCAACTCTCTGCAGATCGGCATTCATAGCTTACTCGTTCTCTTCGTAGAAGTTTTCTTTCTTCAAGTTGTTTTCTATTGTCACATGAGCCCAATCTTGATGTCAATGTACAATATATCACAGTAACGAATGATCATGTACACATTTACAATTAATTCTAACTATTCCAATTCGATAAACAGAGCAAAATCCGCCCCATTGTTGCGGACGGATTTGCTCGAATTCTTACATGTAATTAAACATCAATTCGTATTGCCGTGCACCTATAATTGGTTCATAGTCTTCAAATATCGATAGATGAGCATTGCTGCTTGCGCACGAGTCGGAGTCTGATCGCTTCCAAAGCGTCCCTTACCGATCCCTTGAATCCAGCCCTGCTCTACCGTAAAAGAAATAGCAGCTTGCTTCGCCTGATCTAGATGATCCGTATCTGTAAAATGGGACTTCGCGGTAGTTGGCATTACTTTCGCAGACTTCTGAGCAAGCAAAGCTACCATTTCAGCACGTGTAAACGGCTCTTTATCTGCCTTAACTGCCGACTTACCAACACCGTCCATAACCTCATTCACGAATCTTTCATTCTTCTTCATGGAAGCTTCTGTGCCTGCATGATGTGGCAACCGATCGAGCATCATGAGGAAATGTGACCGAGAGATAATTGCATTCGGCGTGTAGAGTCCCTTACCCGTTCCATTTACAATTTGCTGTGCTGCCAGTACTTCAATTGCATCTTTGCCCCAGTGATTTGCCAAATCCGCAAAGCTTGGAGCGTTCTCATACAACGCATACGTTCCCGTCTGTTCAACAGTCAAAGCAAGTCCTTCTGCATTATGAGTTGCCATTCCTGCAACACTCCATGTCCCCTGTGCGTTTATCCGATACATAACTGTCTTGCGCAAATCCCTCACTTTCGAAGCGTCCCCTCGAAGCAAGAGGATAACTGGGTGAGTCAATTTGCCGCTCTCGTTATGAATGGCAACAAGGCTGGATACGAGATTTCCCTGGTCGCCACTAGCGCCTTCCCCTGTTCCTGCCTGACGCTCCGAACCCTTCTTGACGGATACAAGCAGCTTAAACTGATCTTCCGCAGCATAATCCGCCAAGGAGGCCGTTGGTATCTTTAATTCATATACTGCTGAACGAATATGCAGTTCTTTCCCAGAAGCTAGAAGCTGCTTCATCATCACTGCATGGAAAGTGATCGATACGTGAGTATAATCCTCGAAACGTACATTAGTAAGATCCATCTCAACTGCTGTACTAGCTTTACGCGTAAGCTGCTCACTCAGCCATTGTTCCAAGAGGGATACTTTAGCAGATTTAGAACCTGTCGCAGAAGCTGGCTGCTCTACCAGATACCCAATCGTTCGGTTATTAGCAATAACCGGTATCCGCTTATCCTTCTCAGGAATTGTTACGGGCGAACTGGATGATCCCCCGCCTGAAGAAATAGGAGGCTCATATGGATTAACATTTTTCTTACGCACCGTAACGGTTGCTTCTGCTTGTTTATCTTTATATCCAACTGTAATTGTTGCCGTGCCTTCGTTCCAACCCGTTACCCGCCCCTTATCATCTACCTTGGCAACTTGCTCATCTGAGGAATGGAACTGCAACGGCTCTGTAATTGGCGATAATTTAACTTCTCCAGCTTCATATACGATCGCTGCAACAGACAGTGGTGCTGAATCTCCCACATGTATTGCAAGCTTATCAGGGTACACTGTAATGCCTTGGAGTTCAGGCTCCCTTCCATCGTCCCCGCGATGCACGGTTATCGTTGCTTGATCACTCCACTGTTGGTAGGTTACCTGAACGACCGACACCCCTTCACTTACGCCTGTAACACGACCAGCTTGATCTACCTCGGCAATTCGACTGTCTGACGAAGTAAATATCAATCCTTCTGTTATTGGCATCGGTAGGAGGTTGCCATTCTCGTATACGGCCGCTGTTACAGTCAGCGTCGACTGTTCCCCCGCCTTCAGGGACACATCTCGCGGATGTAGAGCGATCGATGTAATATCCCCATTTTGTGCAGGTGCCTGATAGTTGATCGTAATCGTGGCCGACTTGCTTGTCGCTTGTCCATTCGTTTCCGCGACTGCATACAACTTGTTCGCTCCACGCTCCAATTCGGCTGATATCGCAAATTGCCCTTGCTGCACCGTTCCAGTTCCGACACGAACTTCTTGACGATATAAGTGAATCGTCGTTCCATCGGTTGGATATATTCCTTTCACAACAATATGAGCATCTGTAACTGTGCTGCCTGACACAGGTTCTGTAATTACCGGTTCTTCCACAATCTTTGTAACCTTGGCTCGAATCATGTAATTGCCATCGCTGTTCCCTATCTTCTTCCACGAACCGCGATCCAGCCTCCATGAACGCCCTGAAAAATTGCCAAGCTTCGTCATCGACAATCCTGGTACATTCGGCATGACACCATCCTGAATGTAGGCTACATAGAAATCACCGTTAACAATAATCGGATTCGGTATCGTTACATCTGTCCACGAACCATCCAGCATTGCCTTACCTTCATACGGACCGGCCATCATCTTGCCTGGAAGGCCATCAGGGCCGCTGGCATCATAGATGGCATACTTGAATTTCTCCCCGCCAGGATTCGGCCAACCTTGATCCCAGAAGAAGAATCTTGCACCTGTTACTTGTACGGGGCCGTCCGTTGTCATACGAACTGCAAACCCATTTCCAGATACAAAGAATGCCTTGGCATTATCAGCCACGCCATCATCGTAATAGATTTCATCTGCTGATCCTTGGAAGGTATGAAGCGTATATGAAACGTGAGTTGTATCGTTACCTGTGATCTTAATGTTGTCTTGAACCGATAAGTAGTTCAATGCGGATACCGATAGTTGATAGTCGCCTTCGTAGGCTTCGAGTTCAAATTGTCCCTCTTCATTTGTTTCAACTGGTTCAACACGAACATCATTTAATAATCTGATTGTCGCATGCTTCACCGGCAACCCTGTTGCACGATCCGTTATCTTACCGGTAACCTTGCCTTTCGCCAATGGCTGTAAATGAACATCCATCACCGTATCTTGATTTTGCTCGATGACAATCGGTCGCTGCTCTGTCTTATAACCATAAGCCTCCACTTGCAGCGTATATGCACCAGGCGGATGCTTCAGTGTATAGCCTCCGGTTCCTGCATCAGAGCGTGTTGCCCGCTGCGATTGCAAGACGCTGATGTCCGCCATTATCGGCATCCGGCCCTTATTTGACTGCTGCATCACGGTCTGCAGTTGCTCATCCGACTTCGCGGCATGATCACGCTTCGCTGATTTCAACATTTCTAAGGTAAAGCGTGCATTCCTTGCTCCCTGCGTATCATCATTTGCTTTCCCTGCTTGTCCGGCAGCCGACTGAGTAGAAGATGTCTTCGGTCTTGTCATCACCGGAGGGGTCTCCCTAACCTCCACATCATCAATGTACCAACCGAACTGGATCGATGGCTGCTTGCTCTCGAATCGGAAGCGTAATTTGATCTTCTCTCCCATGTAAGTATCAAGTCCAAGCTCTTCCAAATACCAGAACCTGCGAGGATGATTCGTATCATAGCCCTGCTTCGGATATTCAGCGAGCGGCTTCCATGTGGCTCCCTGATCCTTGCTTATCTCAACTGTTGCCTTATCTCCATCATCAATATCGTACCATTGTTGGAAATACAACGTCGCATGCTTCACCTGAGTCAAATCGATTTCAGGTGATACCAGGCTCTCATTCACATCGCCGCCATAAGGACCATTCAAGTTCGTGCCCCATACATTCTTGCCAGACACTGCTTTCTGCGGCCCACGAGTCGGATGTGGAACACCATGCTCCCATTCGTTTCCTTTCCCTTCAACAGTCCAGCCCTTATTAACGCCCTCGAAATCATCACTGAAGATTTCACTGCCACCCGTAAATGTCCAAGATACGATATCCGAATCTGAACTCATCGTATGACTGACAGTTCGCGCCTTTACCTTGTAATAATACGTCCCCTTCTGAGGGGTAGGCAGATCGGCAAAGTTATAGCCAGAGCTTGTGCCAATCTCGTCCCAATTCCCACTCAAATCCTTCGTACGATAAATGACATATTCCTTCAATGTCCCCGAAGGCGCCTTGTCAAAATCAAGAATGACTTTGCCTGGTGCGTTGCTCCTAGTCTTTATTTTAGGGGGAAGCGGAATTGTCGAATCAGGGGCTTGGATTTTAATATCATCGATGTACCAGCCCTCGTCACTGCCAAAGTCTCCTCGTAAATTGAATACAACGTAGATTTGATCCCCTGCATATGGGGACAAGTCGATATATTCGGTTGTCCACGTGGTGTTGCGCATCGTAAAGGTTTTTACCCGTTCGAACGTAAAGTTCGATTTCTTGCTGCCGATAAACACTTCTGCCCGATCAAAGGAAGCGCTCCACCAATCGCCAAGCTTATACCAATGAGCAAAGGATAAAACAGCGTGTTTCGTATCCGTCAAGTCAATCACAGGCATTTCAACATAGCTGTTAGTTCCATTCGGGTAATTGCCATCCAGAACGGTTGCCATTACTTTAGTGCCAGAGAATGCTTTTTTCGGTCCGCTTGTTGGAACGCCCCATTGCCATACGCCTGATGCATCTCCGAATCCAAATCCTTCTATCGAGGTTTCGAAATCTTGCGTATAGCCAACCTTGACTCCCTTCGATACCGTTACGGGATAGATGTCTGTCTTGGACGAGCTGCCTGCGAAATTTACTGCTTCTATATAATATTCAATACCATTCAATGACAGCTCTTGAACAGGGATAGCTCCCTCATATAAACCATTCATATGACTTCCGGAAGTTCGAAGCAGCGCGTGCTTACTCCAGCCGGTAGTCCCCTTCTCACGGACATAAAGGTTCACATCCGTAACACTCACATCGTCCTTCACACGTGCAAATATGTCCTTGTCCAATATATTGAACGTCAATACAATAGGCTCATGTTCAATCGTCGGAGTTCCCGCATTCAACCCATCGATCGTCACCTGACCAACAACCTTGCCCAGCCCTTTGTTCTGGGTTGACACGGCGTTGAGTGCATTAATAAGGCCTGAGCCATAGCCATTATTCGGCGTTTGTGGGAATTCATCGTCGGTTAATGCATCTGTAGTGGACGTCAATATGTCCCCTATATCCTTCACCTTTAAGCTGCGATTTGCCTGCTTAATCAGTGCAGCCACGCCTGCTGTATGCGGACTTGCCATCGAGGTGCCGTTCATGAGCGCATATTGTCCGCCTGGTACCGCTGAACGAATATGTACACCTGGAGCAGATACTTCCGGCTTCATTTGTCCATATGGCGTCGGCCCTTGCAGCGAGAAATCTGCCAGCTTGTTGTTCATGTCAACCGCACCTGTGGCGAATGATTCAGGGTAATTGCCTGGTGCTGCAATAGAGCCTGGTCCACCATTGTTCTCCGGGGGATGCGTATTCCCTGCTGAGAATGCCGGGAAGATATCGGCTGCGATCCATGCCTTCACGATATCTTGGAAGAACTCATTCTTGCCAGCAGGTACGTTCCCCCATGAATTATTCACGACATCGGGCGCAAGTTCGGGATGCTTCACTCCGTGCTTGTCCGTAGGTGCAAGAATCCACTCCCCCGCCTTAATGAGATCCGCATCTGTCGTTTGTCCATGCGAATCGAACACACGAGCCGCTATCCACTTCGCATTGGGGGCTACCCCAATCTTGTTGCTGCCATCCTTCTCAGAGCCTACCATTGTGCCCATAACGTGCGTACCATGACCGCTTCCATCCGTAGGCAGCTTCTTCCTCTCGATTGTGGCGTCGAACCAGCTTAGCTCTGGGTCCACGATGTCACCATTTTGATTCAGACCTCTCCATTTATGCTGCAGTGCCGGATGGGTTCCATCTACACCGGAGTCCATGTTGGCAACCACAACGCCTGTTCCATCGAAGCCAAGCTCCCACGCCTGAGCTGCGTTAATATTGCGCAAGTTCCACGGAACTTCTTGATTGCCAGCAGCAGATTGTGCTCCCGGTAGCTTCGACTTCGACACGATTTCAGATTGAAGCGTATATGTATGGTTAGGCAGAATCTTCTCGATTTCATCACGGGCTGCGAGCTTCTCCATGGCCGCCTTCGTACTGGTTACCGCAATCGCATTCACAATGTAATACGGATGGAATTCACGCACATCCCCAGCGAACTCCATTTGACGGAGCTGCTGAATAATGCCTGATTGCGACTGGTCTGCTGTGCTCATTAGCGAGTTCACAATGAAGTTGCGCACCGTGCGTGTCTGCTTCGCTGATGATTCTCCCTTCTGCTTAGACCATTGCAGCGCATGCTGTGAGATGGCTTTCATATCCGGCTGTTCCTTTAACTTGATGATGTACGTCTCAACCCCGTCAGACTGAAAAGCTTGCAACAGCTTGGGATCGATAACTTGGTGACCACCGTACGATGGCTTCGAATCCATAACTTTCTCATCGTACGCCATCGCAGCATTAGACCGTACAGTAGACGCGGATGAATCAACTGATGTACCAACTGCGGCATACGTAAACGCCGGCGATGTAAGGACTAGAATACATACGAGTAATGATGCAATCCAACTTTTCAACCATGATTTCACCTGCAAAATCAGTTCCTCCTCGTTATCTCTCAATCTAGCATGTCGGTTCAACTTCCTCTTTTTTTTGGGACATCTTGTAATCTATCATATTTGTTTCCCTCTTACAATAGTTTTGTATCAATGCAAAATTTGTTGCAAATTGTTGCATCCCCAGAAAAATGTGGTCATTTCGTCATGTCTATATACCAAAAAAGACCCAGTTTCGCGGCGTTCGCCTCGATACTGAGTCATCGAATTGTCGAGCAAATTGTAGAATGTTCGCTATCGGACTTTCTTGCCGATGTATAACAAATGGGTTCCTGTTCCTAACAGCGAAGGATCGGCAGCAGTATCATATAGCAACTGATAGAGTCCCTCGAGCTCTTGTTCGCCACGGCTCGACCAATATTGCCACTGCTCCGGTGTCAAATTTCCTCCTAGCCCAGAGGAGCTGATCAACTGGATTCCTTCAAATCCATGTTCACGCATGAATGGCATAATCTCTTCCACCTTGTAAAAATATGCGCCCGTAAATCTGCCTTTATCTGCATGATTAAATATTCCGGTATGTAAAAAATCTTGTAAAGCCTCTACATTGTCGAGCGGCTTCCAATTCTGTGGAAATTTAAGAGAGAGAAGGGTGTGTACAAGGCGTGGTCTGAATGCAACAAAGACGATACCACCCGGTTTCGTTACACGGTATAATTCTTCTGCGGCGGCTGCCCGCTCCTCTTCCTCCTGCAAATGATACAATGGCCCTAACATGAGAGCTGCATCATACTGTTCATTCGGTAGCATATGCAGATTCCTAGCGTCTGCGGCATAGAATCCGCGAAATTGTGCAGCGAGATTAAGCTCAGCAGCCTTATTCTCTGCAAAATCAACGGAGGCAGGTGTTAGATCAGTTAAGGTGACCTGATAACCAGAGCGAGCCAATTCCATCGCGTACCTCCCAGGTCCGGCACCATTATCCAGAACCTCCCCTTGTGATGGAAGATACCGTTTCATGTAATGCCAATTGATACGAAATTCTAAGCTCTCCCGCTCCAATCTTCCCCACTCGTCAAATCTTGTGTAATAATCAACGATTTCTTGCTGCATCTTAACCCCTCCTCTTTATCCCAAACCATGAAGTATGATTAAGCCCCTAATTGTGAGTCCCATACTCCTTGCAGCTTGCGCAAATAAACAATCTGTCCGGCGTGATAGGCAATATGAGCATTCATATTGATGAGCGTTGATTCCCAAGGTTCATCGGAACCAGGTCGTACAGACTCTTCCATTTTGCGCTCGCTGGACGAAGTCAATTCCTGCTTCCACTGATCAAGAACAGAAGCGAACCGTTGCAGCAGCTCTGACCAATCCTCCTCGGTTCTGTCAGACTTACCCAATCTAAAGGTTTCTTCATTTTCTATTGTCAGAACAGGGACTTGTTTTTGCTGAAAGCGAAGCAAGTAGCGTTCTTGCCAAAAAAGCAAATGTTCGGCAATCTCCCATATCGAGTGAACCTGATCATTTGGTTTCCATAGCGCCTGTGATGCGGACAAGCCTTCCAACGATGCGAATAATGGAGCGAACCAGCCTTTTTCTGAGGTGCAGACGAGAAATTGATCGAGCAATATTTCTTTCTTGTTCATTTTCTTTCTCCTCCAAACACTATATTTATACTTGGGGCGTCGATTGCATTCGCTTACGAGCGCGCGATCTCCATTTGTATAACAACCAGGTCCATACGGCAGATTCTGTGCTCTTATGCGTGGCTACATGATCTAAGAATATAAAGTCTGACGGCTCGACATGAATGCGAGCGAGCGGCTTTACTGAAGTGCAACTGGTCCATTCATCGAACGCGGCAACTTTCTGTTCGGGGCCGTTGAACGTATCCTTGGACAGCAAATAAATCGTCCCACTCCTCCACGGGTAGTTGGTGTCTTCAAACGTTTCTCTTGTTAAAGAGAAAAAATAAAATCTCTTATTCCGTAAGCTAATTACACATCCATTGCGAAAATTGATCTTCAGCTTCGCTCGGTCGAGCACGGCATAGAACATGGCCCAAATTCCATCACTAGTCGCAAAAACCGCCTCGGTCATGATCCCGTTGTACAACGTTTGCTGCTTCGTAAGCAACTCATTGATTTCTTGATGATTCGACCCATGAACCAGCACGTTCTCCGCAGTGACGATGTAACGTACAAATCGTTCTTTTGACAAAGAAGGAGCAAGCCGTACGATGCCATCTCCATCAAGCGCTTCCTGATATGCCCGCTTGTATCCCCTCTCTTCATCTTCTGTGCAGCTTAGAGGCGCTGTCGTTCTGAAAAGGATACGCAGCCCTAATTCCGCTAGAATTGTAAGCAAAGACACGATATCGATCCCCCTAAATGATCGCGATAGTAACCTGCAACCCTATCTTTAATACCATATTTAACCACACCAATTACTAATGTGCAATCTTTATAATTCTCATTAAGATACAATGAGTGCTGCGTTCCCTCTTCAACAAGAATGTCGGATCATGCAGAGGGCATGCATGACATGATTTCGATATAAACACACAAAAAAAACGCCAGGCAATCTCGGCGTTTTCTGCGAAGGCAACATAATACGGGTTCACATTCCTACTCGATCGGTTGTCCTCTTCCTCATACAAGCAAGACAATCTTCTCTTCTATCGCTTGCTTCTCCTCTTCATTCCATACTACGGATATCTCAAATGTCCCTTCCTTGAAAAACAAAGAAAACTTTCGTTTGAACCAGGACTGCATTGGCAATTCCAACGCTTCCTTAATTGGCACCCATTCCAGTTCCCCTTCAGGAGGATTCTTCAACAATTCTCCCTCATAGGAGGTAGCCAAATAATTGAATACCATGTACCGATAATTCGTAGAAGGAACGACATATTCGTCCAAGCCCTTATAGATCAGTCCACTCACTCGCAGACCTGTCTCCTCAAAGACTTCTCGAATTGCGCCCTCTGTCAGACTTTCTGGAAATTCGATCTTGCCTCCCGGAGCCAAATACCCAGGAAAGCCCTTACTGTCGGGACGATTGATCAAGAGAACCTGGTCTCCATCCTGTACCATACACATCGTATACATACCATATGTAATTTCATTCGATGCAGTCATTTCTATCCCCCAACTTTCATGTAGAACAGATCATTAAAGTTCCGATCGTTAGTATCGTTGTTTATTGGCGGGAAGACCTTGTAGTTCATTCACCTGACGTTCCAGTTTCTCGATTCTAGGAAGATTACACAGATTCAACTTGAGAGCTCGGTGCGACGCTTGCGAGTACAGCATTCAATTCCTTCTCCGCCATCGAGTCTAATCGTCCATCACTGCCTGTGAATTCCATATGCGAGGTAACATTGTTCGGTACGACCACACAGTAAGCTCCCGCTGCTTTGGCTGCGATCATGCCGTGCATCGAATCTTCGAACGCAACCGCTTCCGTGCCGCTAACTTCAAGTTCACGCAGCGTCTTCTCATATAAATCCGGAGCAGGCTTGATGCGTTCCACATCATCCGACGTGTTCACAACTTCAAAGTAAGAGCGAATATTGAACTTATTCAAATAGGATTCAACCCACACACGGTTCGAGCTAGATGCAAGTCCGATACGTAATCCAGTACGCTTCGCTTCGGTTAGATACATCTCAACTCCAGGTCTCAAGCCCTTCCCTTCCATGACAATCGCGAACTGCGCATCCGCATCCCGCTTGAACTCGTCTCGATCTATCGGACGATTAGCATGTTCTACGATATAATCCAAAGGATCAAAGTGCTCGAAAGAAGCACCGACACACTGTCCCCATACTTCTATTTTCATGTCAACTCCGTATGCAGCACTTACCTGTTTATACGACTCATACCATGCTGTTTCCGTATCGACAATCAAGCCATCAAAATCAAAAATAACTGCTTTAATCATTCGAATCCGCTCCTTCTACCATGCAGATGCCACAGCAACATGCACAGAATTGTTGTCGTTATTGTTGGTTGTCAAACACACGTTCTTCCTTCGACATGCGAGACTGCTTTTTCATTCTCTTCTGTTCTTCCTTACGCAGCGCATCGTTCACTTCTACCTCAATCTCGGTCAGTACTTCTTCCAGCTTCTTCGGCTTGGCTAACAGATTAAAACCTAGTGCACGCACCGTATTGATAGGCCCAGATGGGAGCGCCCACCAGCCAAATACGAAGGTATACAGACTGAATGCCATATTCAGAAGCGGTGTCAGATGATAACCCTTCACATAATAGCCTGTTTTCGTTCGATAGCTGAATATCCCGAAGGATAGACAGACCTCATACTGCACGAATTCGGATTCGTGATCAATTAGACATTGTTCATAGTTGGTTCCTTCTTGTCGAAGCTGCTCACGATTCAAGTACAACCAAATCACGAATTCATTACTCCGCTTCTGATCCTTGCGGAATACGATATACAGCAGAAGCATTACCGAGAGAACAATAGATTGAAATACGATATTGCGATAATCATGCCGAATGATGCTAGACACTAAAAAAATGGCAAAAAGCCCTGCTACAAGTAACAATACAAAGTGCATGAATGAATCTCCTGTTGACTAGTTAATCCATGATTTCTGATACCGAAAGTTCGTACCCAAGCTATTGGCTAATTGCTAATAAAATCAGAGATAGCACAATAAATGGGGTGGACATGATTAGAAACAAGGTTCCCCACCGTTCACGGTTCTGCCGCTCGTCCTTACTGCTCGTATGGTGGATATATCGTGCCTGATTCGGATCGGCAAACACGCCAAATAATAAGGCGCCTATTCCAATCAGGATTGCAGCTGAGAGGCCTAGCCATTTGCCAGCTGTGGTTAGGCTAGCTACACTTATTAAAATAAGTGTTAGGAGCAGACAGCTCCCACACGCGATGCCTAGCCACTTCATCTTCATGCTATCCCTCCTTCCTCAACCAATCATCGCTCAATAACTTTCACAGCTATATTATACACGACCGCACACGATTACGAACCCTGTAATTCCCAATCCTCTTCCACTGTTACTCCATCTGCTTCGAATGCAAAGACCACAAGTACTATTTCGCTTGTGGCCTTCATTACTACTTCAATTGAAGGCTTACAAGGCAGTATCGTCAACCTTGTTCAACCAGTTCTCAATGTCCCCGATCACTGAAGCAATACAGCCATCTTCGAATGGTGAGATCAGTCCCGCTACTTGTACCAAACCTGTAAAGGATTGACTTCCACCAGCACGGCACAACTTCAAGTAATCTGCCCAAGCGGATGTAAAATCTTCATTCATACGCTTCCAGAATTGGAATGCGCACAATTGCGCCAAGGTGTAATCGATATAGTAGAATGGCGATTGATAAATATGTCCTTGCTTCTGCCAGAATCCGCCGCGCTCCAAGTAATCATTGCCTTCATAGTCTCTGTGCGGCAAGTACTTCTTCTCGATGCCGCGCCAAGCAGCCTTGCGCTCCGCAGGTGTTGCTTCCGGATTGCTGTATACGAAATGCTGGAACTCATCTCCAGATACACCGTGTGGAATGAACTGCAATCCGCCCGCCAAATGAGCGAACTTATACTTCTCTGTATCTTCTTGGAAGAACAGCTCCATCCAAGGCCATGTGAAGAATTCCATGCTCATCGAATGAATTTCTCCCGCTTCATAAGTTGGCCAGTTATATTCCGGAACCTCGAAATGACGACTCTCGTACACTTGGAACGCATGGCCCGCTTCGTGTGTCAATACGTCGATATCATGAGACGTCCCATTGAAGTTGGAGAAGATAAACGGCGCGCCAAACTCACTTAAGAATGTGCAATAACCACCGCTTTGCTTACCCTTCTTGCTCACAAGATCCATCAGCTCGTTCTCACACATTAAAGTGAAGAACTCGTTCATCTCCGGAGACAGTTCTTGATACATCTTCGCTCCGTTCTCAACGATCCATTCTGGATCGCCCTTCGGTGCTGCATTGCCTGTCTTGAATTTGAAGGATTCGTCATAGTAGTACATTTGATCAACGCCGATCCGCTTGCGTTGGCGCTCTATCAGCTTCATTGCAGCTAGCACAATATGTTCCAGCACCTGTGCTCTGAAATTCGCGACCATGTTCGCATCATAATCCGTACGGCACATCCGGTCATATCCAAGCTGAACAAAATTCTCGTAGCCAAGCTTCTTTGCAATTTTCGTACGTACTTTCACCAGATCATCATAAATGCGATCGAACTTCGCTTCGTTTTCCGCCATGAATCCGAACCTCGCCTCAGATGCACGCTTACGCATGTCACGATCTGTAGACAGCTCGAATGGTGTCAATTGTGCCAGTGTACGCTCTTCCCCTTCGAATGGGATTTTGGCAGAAGCGATCAATTGAGAATGTTCGGTTGACAGCTTGTTCTCCAGCTGCAAGTCTTCAATTATTTCAGGGCTGAACGTCTTGAGCATTTTCTCAGCCAACTGGAACAGCTGAATGCCCCATTTCTGTTCAAGTTCTGATCTGAACTTCGAATTCACAAGCGCCCGATAGTAGTCTGTTATGTATTCTTGGATTACTGGAACTACCTCGTCCATGTATTCCTGCTCGGCTTTGTAGAATTCATCATTCGTATCGATCGAATGGCGAATAGATACCAATTGCACCTGTGTATCGAATTCATTGCGAAGCTTGTTAATGTCAGACATGATGTCATCCTGCTGCTCGAAGCTGTCTGCAGCTTCAAAGGAACTGATCAGTCGTTTCATTTGCTGTTCAATTTGTTTCGCATCCGGTCGGATATATGCGTATTCACTAAACTTCATCTTCTTATGCATCCTCTCTATTAGATAATCCATAGATTATTTTGGTGGGGAATATTGTAGAAAATAGAAGCTGGCTGCACCACATGAAGTTCCGAAACACTTTAGCTTTATTCTACCCGCCCTTTCATAGCCGTACATGGAAGAAGTAAAAAATACTATCTACGAACCCCTCTCCCCTAATATTACCAGTACATCAATTTGCAATAAAGAGAGGACAGCTAAAATTCGACCTTATGCAAAGACCACAAGCACGACTCGTGCTTGTGGTCTAATTGTTCTTATCAGTTACGATTTAATGCTGATTGCTTACAACGATTGCTTACAATGCCGCATCATCGACACTATTCAACCAGTTCTCAATGTCCCCGATCACCGAAGCAATACAGCCATCTTCGAATGGTGAGATCAGTCCCGCTACTTGTACCAAACCTGTGAAGGATTGACTTCCACCTGCACGGCACAGCTTCAGATAGTCTGCCCAAGCGGACTTCCAATCTTCATTCATGCGCTTCCAGAATTGGAATGCACACAATTGTGCCAATGTGTAATCGATATAGTAGAATGGCGACTGATAGATATGGCCTTGCTTCTGCCAGAATCCGCCGCGCTCCAAGTAATCATTGCCTTCGTAATCTCTGTGTGGCAAGTACTTCTTCTCGATGTCGCGCCAAGCAGCCTTGCGCTCCGCAGGTGTTGCTTCCGGATTGCTGTATACAAAGTGCTGGAATTCATCCACCGTTACTCCGTATGGGATGAACAACAGCGCGTCAGCCAAATGAGCAAACTTATACTTCTCCGTGTCTTCCTGGAAGAACAGCTCCATCCATGGCCATGTGAAGAACTCCATGCTCATCGAGTGAATTTCGGCAGCTTCATACGTTGGCCAATTGTATTCTGGCACTTCGAAGTGACGGCTCTCGTACACTTGGAACGCATGGCCCGCTTCATGTGTCAAAACATCGATATCGCCGGATGTACCATTGAAGTTGGAAAAAATAAACGGTGCGCCATATTCACTCAAGAATGTACAGTACCCGCCGCTTTGCTTGCCTTTCTTACTGACAAGATCCATCAGCTCGTTCTCACGCATAAACGTAAAGAACTCATTCATCTCTGGCGACAATTCTTCATACATTTTAGCACCGTTCTGTACAATCCAATCTGGATCACCCTTCGGCGTTGCATTCCCTGTCTTGAAGTTAAACGACTCATCATAGTAGTACATTTGATCAACGCCGATCCGGTTGCCTTGACGCTCCTTCAGCTTCGTAGCTGCTGGCACGATATGTTCCAACACCTGCGATCTGAAGTTCGCTACCATTTCCGCATTGTAATCGGTACGGCACATACGGTCGTATCCAAGCTGAACATAATTCTCGTAGCCCAGTTTCTTCGCAATCTTCGTACGCACCTTAACCAGATCATCATAAATGCGGTCGAACTTCGCTTCGTTCTCGGACATAAAGCCGAACTTCGCTTCAGAAGCACGCTTGCGCATATCGCGATCTGTGGACAACTCGAACGGTGTCAGCTGTGCCAGCGTGCGCTCTTCCCCTTCGAATAGAACTTTCGCAGAAGCAATCAATTGGGAATATTCTGTCGACAGCTTGTTCTCCAGCTGCAAGTCTTCAATGATCTCAGGGCTGAATGTCTTGAGCATCTTCTCTGCCAACTGGAATAGTTGAACGCCCCACTTCGCCTCGAGCTCCGCTCTATACTTCGAATTCACTAGCGCCCGGTAATAGTCAGTTATGTATTCTTGGATAACGGGACCTACTTCATCCATGTACTCTTGTTCTGCTTTGTAAAATTCGTCATTTGTATCGATCGAATGGCGAATGGATACCAACTGCGCTTGCGTATCGAATTCACTGCGGAGCTTGTTGATGTCTGACATGATGCGATCTTGCTGTTCGAAGCTTTCCGCAGCTTCAAAGGAACTGATCAGTTGTTTAATTTGCTGCTCAATTAACTTCGCATCAGGTCGGACATATGTGTAATCGCTAAATTTCATCTCATATGCACCCTCTCTATTAGATACTCCATAAATTATTATAACGGAAATGTTGTAAAAAATAACTATTTAAAAGTAAGAGAGTGTGCATATGCGCTAATAATTTTTGATAATTACGTTACAAGCTCAACAAATTCTTCTACGTTATGCTGAATATAATGATGGATGTGTTCAAGCGTTGCTGGTGCTTGCTTCTTGTACGCTTCATAAAGGTGAGATACCTTGCCGTAGAGTTCCTCATTTTGTTCCAAATCAGCAACGATCGCTTCGCGCCAAGATCGGTCTGGCTTGCGATTGTATGACTCCACTAACGCTTCTACTTGGTCATACAAGCGCAGCATGCCTTCATCCTCAAATTGCCGCATGCCCTTCTTCAAGGCCTGCCACGCCCGTAGATCACCTACAAAATAAGAGGAAAACCAATAAAACTCATCGATAGATTCAGTATGCTTATGAAACACAAAAAACATAAACAGCGCCTTTTGACCCTCGGTCAACTTAGCATACACCTGTGACTTCTCAATAGGATCCTTGCCCTTGATTCGCTCAATTATAGGCTCAATCATCTTCCAGCCCAGCGAGTCTTGTGCAATCGAACGATATACGTCCGTTTGCATTTTAATAATCATGACAATCAACCTCCTAGTTGTACTTGCTCATTAATGGCTCTCCATCCCGATCACTCAATATGAACAATCCCCCATCCTGGATTGCAAAATCCATCTGACCTGCCGGCACTTCGATCACTTCAATCAGCTGTCCCTGTGCATCACGCAGCTGCATGGTCATGGAATACGTAAATGACATTGACTTCACCGTCTTAGGTTCAGCCTCAGTCTCAGATTGTTCTTCTAGCTGAAATGAAGTCACTTCGATATTGCATTGCTGTTTCTTGGCTGTACCTAACGCAATGGCCAGAGTTCGGTTTCGATACAGTTGGTTATATGTCTCTCGGGTCAGGAAAGGCTTAATCCTCTCGTATCTCCCGAGGAGCTGATCCACATGTCCTGTAATTTGCGTATAATCGGGTATATCGTATTGTGCTTGCTTAAATGCTTCGGCCAACTTCGTGTACTGCTGCCATTCTGTTGACGAGCAGCCGATTGTGGACAACATGACACAGAAACACAATACAGTCATCCATATGATCCTCATCCTGAAATTCATACCTCCAACTCACAAAACGAGGAATAACTATTACCTGCAAGATGAATCAATCCATCGAAGACATCCGATGAACTTGGAAGATCAAGAATAGTTGGAGCACTGTCATGCACATATAAAAATGGAAAAATCACATGTTGTGGGCAAAATATCATTTCGTGTGTAAAGAAAGAACGAGTTGTTTGTTGTGGAAGTCTGAGGTGTGCTTCTTCACCTTTGCTTGCCTGTAGAGCGCATTATAGGGCAACAAAGACAAGTTATTCTTCTATTGAGAACCATGTTCCGCTACTTCCTGCTTGTTACGGAGGGAATGAATGAGAAGTGCAATGAAGTAACTGAACACAATCGTGAAAATAATCCCTAATAAATACGTGAATAGATTGAAAAAAGCAGAATTCATATACGGAGTGAGCAAATAATCCAATAAGGAATTGTCCGAAACATCATCAGGTACGCCCTCTCTCATAAACACAAAGCGCTGTACCAGTCCTAATCCAATCGATATTCCAATGAGGAAAATGAGAAACCCGCTGTTGGACTTCTTATTACTCAACCGATTCATATAAACGAATCCTGATGCAGTACCAATGAGGGACAGCAACAAGAGGTAGAACGGAAGAAATAGGAGGATTGCAATCAATCCTATGTTGCCATTGCCTGATGTTCTGCCCGTTGAATGATAATGAATGGTCATCATATCAATGAGTTCAAGTTCGAGGAGCGTGACGACGAATAGGCATACAAAAACACCAAGCATAATCTTCTGCTGCTTGGAGCCGGAGATGACCGCATTCCAAAAGTTTGACATCCGTACACCACCAGAGATTTATAATATATGCCATATTGTACCATTTATTTGTTATGCAGATCAACACCTCAATTATGCCTAATCGGTGAACTTTATTAGCCACCTTCCCAACAATTGTAGACTTATTCCCAATATGAAAAAGAGAAGGAACAGTGCACTCCTTCTCCCTGCATCATCTTTAATTTTCACCTTTTTAGCTCGACCTCAGATCCGATTATACAAGTTGTAAAAGTTCCCGAGCCCTGCCCTTGCTCACTTGTCACACTGATTCAAAAAGTCTCGAATCGTCTCATACAATCCTTGTTCTTCCGTCATTCTAATTCCATGCCCAGAGTGAGCGAAGGGCCGCACCGTCAGATCCTCGCACATCAACTTGTAACGATTCAGATCTTCTTCCGTAATCATTGAATCATCCAGCATACCATGCATAACTAGAACAGGCTGTGGAAGCATGATTTCAAGAGCAGCATATTCAGAATCACGATGAATTCCGATAATCGCTTCCTGCCGAATGTGCGGTAAGCGTTCGTGCGGAATGATGTATTCATGTAAGTATTCTTCGGCCCACGCTTCGCTCATGGCGCGATGCTCAGGCGGATAATCATCAAGCAGCAGACTACGTATATGCGGATTTCCTGCTCTCGCATACCCCAACGCATAGGATACTCCTCTTGAGTGGCTGTACATGTGATATTGAATCAATCCAGCGGTCTGTACAACCTTCTCGATATCGGCCACATGCTCCTCCAAGCCATATCCAGTGAGCGGTGTGTCACTATGTCCTCGTCCACGGAATGACAATGCCACACATCTTCGCGGAAGCAAGAATTCCATAAGTGCTTCAAATTCCTCCGCGGTCTCGGACAATCCCGGGCAAATAAGCAATGGGGTAATAGATGGATCTGCTTCATCCAAAGTATCTAGAACATGTATGCCTACGCCATCGCTGCTGTTCGTCCGATACGATTTCATCGACATCCCCCTTTAATTGCGAAGTCATTGCAAGATCTCTTCCTTCTCTTGCGTCATTGCTTAATTCAATGGCTTAATAAAGCCATATGCCGCATCCTTCGTAAATCCAAGCTTCTCATAAAATTGATGCGCATCCGTTCTCCACGCACTTGATAAAAGAACGACACTCTGACAGTCGCTTTCTATGGCAATTTTCTCAATCGCATCTACGAGGAGTTGTCCAATGCCTTTTCGATGATAGCTTTTGCTTACGATCATATTTTCCAGCACCATGAACGGGCGACATTGACCTGTTAAGTCATAGCAGCGAATCCCCATTACGGAGCCGACAAGCTTGCCGGAATCATCTACTGCACCTATGAATGTATAGTCTGGGTTAGATTGCAGCGCAGTAAATCTTTCTCTTAGCCTTTCAATGTTCGTCTCACTGTCATCGAGCTCCGTATATAGCTCCGCCAACTCATCAAGTTGAGTTCGTGCAACTGTCTGTATATGTATCATTGATTGATCCCCCTTTTCGCGATAGACAGATATATCCATTCTATAATCACTCTGACAAATCCTTCAACATATAAATTAAACGGGATACAAAAAGAGAAAGCGCCCTCTAAATGGGATGATCTCCACCAGAGGGCGCTTGCACATGCTCACATACATGACGCGTGTAACAACTGCTCGCAGCTGTTTCCACTTATAAGGCTGTCAAAATAACTGGACCATCCTTCGTAATCGCAATCGTATGCTCATATTGCGCCGACAAACCGCCGTCAGCTGTACGTGCAGTCCAACCGTCGCTGTCGAGCTTCACATGGTAGCGGCCCGTATTCAGCATCGGTTCGATCGTAATGACCATGCCTTCCTTCAAGCGAATGCCGCGATTTGGAGAACCATAGTGCGGTACTTGCGGCTCCTCATGCATATCCTTGCCTATACCATGGCCGATGAAGTCTCTTACTACCGAGAATCCATTCGCTTCTGCATAGGATTGAATCGCATGTCCGACATCTCCGAGTCGATTGCCTGGAACCGCCTGCTCGATGCCGAGATACAAGCATTTCTCCGTAACGGTGAGCAATTTGTCTGCCTGCTCCGATACTTCACCGACACGGTAGCTCCACGCTGAATCAGACAGAGCGCCATTCAAATTTACGACCATATCAATGGTTACGATATCGCCATCCTTCAATGGCTCTTTGTTCGGGAACCCGTGACAGATCACATCATTCACAGATGCGCATGTCGCAAACGGAAAGCCGTGATATCCCTTCTGTTCAGGCGTTGCACCATGCTTATGCAAATAGCGCTCCACGAACTGATCGATCTCATGTGTGGTCACGCCAGGCTTAATCATACCTGCGAGCTCTTGATGCACCTGCGCAAGCAGTCTCCCCGATTCGCGCATTGCATCGATTTCTTGCTGACTTTTCAAAATAATCATATTTCTACACCTCAATAGCTGCGTAATGACGTAATATATCTTATTGTACACCAAAACACATTGCTACCCGGTCATTTATCACAAAAAAATTCATTTTGGCATCAATTTGTGTCTTTTCACGCTCTTTCCACCCCACTGTAACATGCTGTAAAATCGCATTTCTTAGCCTTATACAACATGGGAGGGTTGGTAGATAATCCTCCCCATATGAGCTTCCTACTCTTCTGGCTGCAAACTCTCAATGGCCGTAAAAAATACATCCATTAATTCCATTTCGAAGTTGTGCTGCACATACTCCGTAATTTCATGAAGTTCCTGTTCGGATTTGAATTCAAGCACAGGACGTCCTTCGCATTTCAAGACGGTACAGCTATACTTCTCTTTGACCTGCTCGATGATATAATCTTGACTGACTGATGCAACTGATTTCCCACTCATGCTGTGACTTGCCCCCCCTATTATCTTTGCCAAATGTTACATATGTATCATTTCTAGCAATCAGCAGCATGATTGTCTATGAAATTAATCACAATCGATTCGAAGTAGTTGTTCATAGGGATCGCCATCAAGCTGAAGAAGCAGTGCGAAGGCAGGCTCGGTCTTCATACCCCGCTGTTTCAAGCTGATCACTTCCTTGCGGAACGATTCGCCATATTTGCGAAGCAGACAATCTTCAATTTCCATATGCCGAAATCCATTCTGAGATACCGAAGCGATAGGCTGACCGAAGATTTCAACAGGCCATTTCCCACAGCGAAAATTTACCTTTATTCGCTCTATCCCATCAGCCGTTCGACGTACGAGATCAAATTCATCGTAATGGCCAAAATGCTCACGTACAAGCCGCTCAAATGCAGTGAAATCATGTACCTCGCAAGCAATGTCCAAATCACTTCCAGGAATATGGATGGAGATGGGCAGCGTACCGATAAGTACTGGTGTGTACGGCTCTAGAATCTCCATAATCCGATGCTCTTGAAGCAAATGATACACATCGACTTGATCTGCACTGCCATAGAGCAAATAGTCAGTGGTAAGCCACTTTTTCAAGAATGCCCCTCCTTCCTTCCATTACGAGACTTCGGGCTATAACAAAAACTTACCCGCTGCCTAATGGCCCGCAGGTAAGTTCACATTATGAATTCTTCATCCTTTACGCAGACGCACCAAGCTTCTTAGCGCACCGTTACATTGGACAAATCAGCCTTATAGCTCTTCAGCAGCGCATAAGTCAGCTTATCCATCGTCGCCCCGTCGAAAATCGTCTTCTTCACATCTGTCTTAAAGGACACATTGTTGAATACTGCATTGCGGAATGTTGTCTTTCGCAATCCAGCATAATCAAACACAACCCCATTGAATGTTAAGTTGTCGAAGCTGACGCCAGAGAAATCAGAGGACTTGAACGTGGTATTCTCGAAAATACAATCTGTGAAAATCGCTTTTCTCGCGCTTGACTTCACTATTTGCGCACCTGACAAATTTGCCCCTGTAAAGTTGACCTGATCCAAGCTGCTGCACTTGAAAGAACTGTTCGTTAAATCCGAATAGCTGAAATCCGATCCTTTCAAATTGCTGTAATTGAACTGTCCATCATGCACAGAAGTCGATTTGAAATCAGAGTTTTCCAAATTGCTTTTCGAAAAGTCCATCCCCACCTTCTGCTGCAGCTGAACCGTTTGCGAATTAATACTCTCAATGAGTTCAGAAATCTCACCAATCGATTCAATCGTTAGAAGATAGGCTGCCTCATCATCATAACCCTCCTTCTTCAAATCGCTCAGCTTCTCCTGTAAATCATACAGCAGTTCTTCCTTCAGTTCCTGGATCTGCTTCAAATCTTCATATGGGGAAAAGACGCTGTCCAAGTATCGTCTTAGTCGCTCATTCATCGCATATTCCACCTTTCTTATATCAAAATATCTAATATTTTCTTCGCATATTCCCAATTCTGCTTATTGTCTGCATACGTGACGCGCCCTTTGTCCGTAATGCGGTAATACTTCCGTCTACCGCCATGCGTCTCGTCGCCCCAATAGGAAGTAATGTTTCCTTCTGACTCCAGCCGCTTCAGACTGGAATACATTGTGGCTTCCTTCAGCTCGTATTGCCCGCCTGATCCACTGTGCACCAGCTTGCATATTTCATAACCGTATTTATCTCCGCTCATCAGCAGCTTCAAAATAATTGTATCCGTATGGCCGCGCAGCAAATCGGAAGACAGCTTCGCATTCATGCAAGGATCACCTCCTCAATAACAATATAGATCATAGTACTATGACAGTCAAGGTATTATTATGATCATTGCAAATCATCCTCACACAACCACCTGCTGGAAGTGCTCCAAGTACCCTAATTGAACAAAACAAAAAGCCTGATTCGAAACGCAATCATGCGTGAATCAGGCTTCAAAATCTAATTCGTTTTATCATACAAATATACAAGTATGGTCAGCACATAAAATTAGATGCTATTCTCTGAATTGCGCCTTGTGCAGTCGGCTATACACGCCGCCTACGGCAAGCAGTTCGTCATGACCACCCTGTTCTACAATCCCCTTATCGGTTACAACTACGATACGATCGGCATTCTTAATCGTTGCCAAGCGATGAGCGATAACTAGCGTTGTCCGTCCCTCCGACAATTCCGCTAGAGACTGCTGGATAGCTGCTTCCGTCTCCGTATCAAGTGCAGATGTTGCTTCGTCCAAGATAAGGATTGGCGGATTCTTCAAGAACATACGCGCAATGGCAAGGCGCTGCTTCTGACCTCCCGACAGCTTCACCCCACGCTCGCCAATTACTGTGTTCATGCCGTCCGGCTGATCACGAATGAAGTCATCCAGCCGCGCGCGCCGTGCTGCTTCCCAAATATCCTTATCGGAGGCTCCAAGACGCCCATATGAGATATTCTCACGAATGGTTCCAGCGAACAAGAAGACGTCCTGCTGCACGATGCCAATCTGCTTGCGCAGCGATTGCAGCTTCAAATCGCGAATATCAACGCCGTCTACCGTAATACTGCCTTCAAGTACATCGTAGAATCTCGGCAGTAAACTGCAGAGCGTCGTCTTGCCAGAGCCCGACGGCCCTACGAAGGCAACCGTCTCGCCGGCGTTGATGGCAACGTTAATGCCGCGCAGAACAGGACGATCCTGTTCGTAACCGAACGTAACATCTTGGAACCGAATATTGCCGCGCAGCGTGCCCACATCCACTGCATCCGGCTTATCCTTCACGTCAGGCTCGGTGTCGATAATCTCTACATAGCGCTTGAATCCAGCGATTCCTTTCGGATAACTCTCGATTACGGTATTAATCTTCTGGATCGGGCCGAGGAATACGTTCGTCAACAAAATAAACGCCAAAAACTCTCCGTAAGATAATTCCTTCTGAATGACAAACCATGTACCGCACAGCAGTACAAATACGGTTACAATACGCATCAAAATATAACTGATTGACGTATTCCACGCCATGATGCGATAAGATAACAGCTTCGTCTTGCGGAAGCGGCCGTTGTTCTCTGCGAACAACTCCTTCTCATGTGTCTCGTTAGCAAAGGCTTGAACAACGCGGATGCCGCCAATGCTGTCTTCTACGCGAGCATTGAAATCAGCAAGGTCTGTCATCATTCTCCGAAATGTCCCCATCATCTTCTTATTGAAATAGATCGTGATGGAACATAGTAACGGAACAACGACGAACGTCAACACGGCCAGCTTCCAGTTCAACCCTAGCATAAGACCAAATGCGCCGAGCAGTGTCATCACCGCAATGAATAAATCTTCCGGCCCATGGTGGGCTACCTCTCCGATTTCAAGGAGGTCATTTGACATGCGGGACATCAGCTGCCCTGTCTTATTGTTATCGAAGAAACGAAATGACAGCTTCTGCAGGTGCTCGAACATTTTCTTGCGCATATCTGTCTCAATGTTAATGCCGAGCATATGCCCCCAGTACGTGACGACAAAATGCAGCACCATATTAATCAAATAGATCACGAGCAGGCCAATGCAAGCCCATACGATCCACGTCCAGTTCCCCGTTGGCAGCAGCTTGTCCACAACCTGGTTCACTGCCAGCGGGAACCCGAGCTCAAGTAATGCGACGAATACCGCACAGGTAAAGTCTAAGAAGAACAGCCCCATGTAAGGACGATAATAGGAGAAAAACCTTCGCAGCAATCGATTCCCTCATTTCTCTATGTCAGTATAATCATAATCAACAATCTATGTCATTATATAGCATTGATAATGATTATCATAGAGAAAAATAAAAAAGACTCGAGTTCACTCCTCCGCGATCCCGAATCTTCAGAAATACATCGATATTATAATTGCGTTACCAATCAATTTACACTGCTAGGCTCATTATCGAACAAATGGTTGCACTCATTCAGCAAATAAGTCATATACGCCAAGGCATCCCGCTTCCTCTCCCACTTCGAAGCATATAGAGACTTCTCGATGCCTCGTCTTTCGTTGATCGATTCTTGCAGAATCTTATGCCAACGCCCTGGGACTACTCCCAATGCATATTCCCCCGCTCCAGCCTTACTCACAATCGCTCTTTCACGGAACGTATACCACTGTCTGGTTACACCAAGTACCCCCCACGCAATTTGAGCACGATTGAGCAGCAGGAAGGAATGAATCGACAAGAACGGTGTTGATCTCTGTATCCAATTCGCCCAATAGGTGTTCAAATTCTCATGCATGTCAGACAAGAACAAGTTCATATCTAAGGGAATATCCAATTCAGCCACAGGCGGCCCAACGATTGCTAGGCCGTGATACTTCATTTCATACCAGGTCACAGGATTGAGCTCGAAATAACCTGCTCGGTTCATCTTCCCATCACAATAATAGGGAAACGACGCAATTTCATGAGGCAACTTGCCTATATCCTCCCAAGTCAAGTAGATCCCGTTCATATTAGGCTTTGGAGCAAAACGCCTTACTTTCGCATGAATAATAGCCATTTGTCTGATCTCATCTGCATTCAGTCGTTCACGAGTGATCGCAATGAAGTCAATATCGCTTAATGATAACGAATAATCCCCTAACGCAATTGAGCCATAGAGATACAATCCCTCCAGCCAATCCTGCTTATATTCGTCAATTAGCTTGATATATCGATTCAGAATAGTTTCAATCTTAGGTTGTATATTCACCAATGCTGTACGCTCCCTTGTATGTTACAAACTGCTCGGATACACAATCATCGCGATGATAACCAATACGATAAGCAAACTAGCAATAAATACACCATAGCGGACACCACGTAGATGTTCCGTCTCCTTGTCGTAGTGCTCTCCTCGGCGAAATATGCCATAAAATAACCCCAACATCAATTCAAGCACCATCTTCATAAAGCTCTTCAGCGTTCGCATGGGTAAAAAACACTCCCTATCTAATCAGATAATGATCATTACCTCTTCTGACTAGTCTTGATGCAGCGCTTATTTCCTTTATGAACATTCTCAATATAGGCGTCATCCTTCTCTTTTAGCGATCAACCGAAATAATCTCTCTAAATAGTATTAGTTGAATATGGATTCATTCATTCCAAAAAAGTCATATGCGGCATCGTGTCCTTGTAATAGTCCAAGCGATCCGCCAATTGACCGGAGTGGAATTCAAATCGGTGTCCGTCTGGGTCTGTGAAATAGATCGACCGCTTATCCCGCTCATCGCGCTCTCTTCCAGGCAGTATTCGAGCACCGTATTGGACAAGCTTCGTCTTTATCTCATCAATATCATGTTCGCTTACAGTAAAAGCAATGTGGGTATAGGTAGGGTGAATCTCATCGCGTGGTACGTCTTGCTCTTCATTTAACGAAATCCATAATCCATGTAAATCGAAGTATGCCAGCTTGCGCCCCTTCACGACTAATTTCGCCTCAAGAATATGCTCATAAAATGAAATCGAGCGCTCCAAATCAGAAACAGAGAAGCATAGATGGTTCAATCCCTGCACCTTCATGTCTATTTCTCGCCACCTTTGTAAGTATTCATCGTTCATCCCGGAAATGTGTGATCATGCAAAAATGCACAGGAGGCGAATCTAGCGATTCGCCTACCCTGTTAGGAGTTGCTGACAGTTATGTACGATTGCTATCTAATCGATCAGTTTGTGCTGGAATATACATGCGCTGAACCTCTATTGGCCCAGGCATAAAACCAAGATTGTAGTATACCGATTCCGCTGTATTCCCCTGCATCACATACAGTCTTAGAACAGGATAGTGCCCTTTCAAATTAGATAATGCCGTTTGAAGCATTCTTGTAGCAATCCCCTGCCCCGAATAGGAAGGATGCACGGCAATATTATAAATAGCTGGGTAACTTCCTTGCATGGACACGAGACATGCGCCTACCACTTCATTCGTATGACTATCGACAACGATCGTCGAGGCGTTCCTTACCAAGTCATTCGTGTAAGACACATATTCGCGGATATCCTCTTGATAGAATTGCATATCCGTCTGCTGTCTGCGAATGGCATCTATCGAACCTGCACCGGCAAAACTTCGATATAAGAGCCTCGCAATGTCATTCTCGTTCCGCAGTTGATTGATGCCATCCTGCTGGATCATTTCTGGCGTCTCCACAACAAAGCAATCTTCCCACTTTACTTCAAAAGCTTCGGTTGGCCGCTGCATCCAGCGGCATCTGAATGCTGATGGCCAGAAGCCAGCCCTGCCTAGCAGCTCAACTTGATCTGGCAGTACCTCGAATATGATAATATCCTTGCTTAGATCAGACCAGCTGATTAGCGCTTCCTTCAATAACAGCACGATGCGCCGTTCATCTCTGAATGGCGGGATGAAGAAGAGTGTAAACATGACATTGGGCGCTATCACTACCCCGCCGATGCGAGCTTCGCCTTCATAAATCCAGAAGGGATCTCGCCATCCTTCAAATTCATATCTTTGATCCTTGAAAAAACCGTTATATTCTGAATTATAATAAACAGAGCAGTATATTCCCCATTCGATCTTATCCGCCTTCAGCAGGTATACCCGTTCCGCTAACGCATAGCGCTGCTGCTCAGGCTCCCATGGTGGGATCATTGCCATATGCATCACCTTTCAGCTGTTTTAGGTCAGTTCCCATCATGCTGTATCTGCTCATATTCGTCCTTCAACACGCTCATCACGATAACATCCGTGTACTTTCCGTCCTTGAACATCTTCTGGCGGAGTCTCCCTTCCTCCTTGAAGCCACAGCTGATATAACAACGATGCGCCCGCTCATTGAATGCATACACTTCCAGCTCCAGCCGGTTCAAATTCAAGGAGTGGAATACAAACTTCTGCATCAGTCGAATCGCTTCCCTGCCATAACCGGCACCAAGCATATCTTTGCGGCCGATCACGATGCCAAGTACGGCGGAGCGATTTTTCCAGTCAATCTGATGCAAATCAATTTGACCGATATAATCCAACGATTGCCGATCAGCGATGACGAAGCCTTTCGATTTAGACGAACTGTCAATCATCATTTCTAGAAAGGCTTCCGTATCTTGTTCCGCATGCGGATACAAAAAAATATCACTCAGTGTATTCGTTATCTCCTCATCATTTGCCCATTTCCGAATCCACCCCAAATCTTCTCTGCGATATTCGCGTAATGTGATGCGGTTTCCATGTAAATATGGCATCATCAGCACCGTCCTCTCTTGAAATTATTAGCTATTTCCTACCATTTATTTTTGCTATCATAACAATCAAGACCTAATCCATCAAGCTAATTTTCATTACAAGCTATTCTTTACTTCGACCACCTGTATACAGAGTGCCTTATCCACTCTTTGGAAACGTCACACTAGGGTGCAACACTGCGATGGCTGCATACTGCATTCGCATAACGCAAGACTTTTCCTTAGAATCACGATGAAACAGGAAGCAGAGGTACACGTAGATAAAGAATTAGGGTACGATGCAAATCAATAACAACTTGGGGGTGCTACTCATTCAAACGAAAAAAGAAAATCCAGAAACAAATCTGATGTCTTCTTATAAGCTTATGAACATGCACGCTGAAGCCCTGTTTACACATGATGACAAGATGCGGCTTCGCTCGATTAACGAGCCGTGGCCTGGTGAGCGTCCAGCTCCTCGCTTTTTCTTAGGACGAACCATGGATGGCAAGACGATATGTAGATTTCGCCATGATGTTCCAAGCTCGGTAGTCGAACAACTGGAGTCATTAATCAAGGTTGAACCCGCAATTCGTGATATTCATGCAACACCGAAGCACTATGAATCCTATATGAGCCTCCTGCATGCTGAACATTTCACAATGGGGCCTTGTTACTATGTACCTGATACCAGCTTGGCGGATGCGGGTTCGGAGAAGCCAGTAACGATCACGAAAGAAAATATAACAAAATGGGATTACAGTGGATTCGAGTGGCTGGCCTCAGAAATCGAGTATGCACAGCCTTGTGTCGCAATCGTTCACCATGAGCAGATTGTATCGCTATGCCGGAGTGTTCGTATTTCTTGTCACGCTCATGAGGCTGGGCTAGAAACACTTCACGAATTTCGTGGTAGAGGGTACGCAGCTCACGTAGTTGCAAGCTGGGCTCAAGCGGTCCGCAGGATCGGAGCCATCCCGTTATACAGCACGTTCTGTGACAACTTCTCTTCACAGCGTGTCGCCGCAAAAGCTAATTTGCCGATATACGGAGTCAACTTCACTATCAGATAGCACCTATCTATAGCAGGTAAAAAAAAGCACCGAGGTTCGGTGCTTTTGGCTTTTCTTACACACTTCACAAATTCACTATCTCACGCCTGCTTCTTCATGTTGCTGGTACGTTGACGTTGACGAAGCGGGATATTGACGCCCAACACGCCGATTATAATGAGCACGGCTCCAACGATATGATAGTATTGCAAGCTTTCGTTCAAGATCATGACACCTGCTCCCATCGTCACAACCGTCCCTAATTGCGTAAATACGCTTACCTTCACTGCCTCTAGCTTCGATAATGCATAGTTCGTCAAGTATGCGGTCATCAGAGAAGACAACACGCCCAAGTAGAGAATGGAGACTACGAACATCGGATCGAACAGCGGCTGCATCACTTTCCATGTCGTTCCTTGGGCAATATGCTGGAAGATCGCCATCGCATTAAAGAGCACGAATCCGAAGCAGGTCATAATAAAGGTTACATCCATCACTCCATATTTGCGTGTTCTCTTGCGTGCCGCAACGTTGTATCCCGCTAAGGAGAGAACAGACAGGAAGACAAGCAAGATACCTAATAAACTTGTATTTCCAACGTTAACGCCTTTCATCGCAAAGATATAAATAAGTCCTGAGACCGACAGAAGTAGACCAAATTTTTGCTGCCATGTGGAATGTTCCTTCAACCAATATGATGCGAATATCATCGTGAATATCGGTACAGCCGCCTGAATAATCCCGGCTTCCGAAGCAGATACGGTGACGAGACCGAATGTTTGAAAGGCAAAAAACAATCCGGGATAGAGAACCGCCAGCGGGATAATCGTCGCAACATCCTTCCACCGCAGGTTCAGCTTTACCCTTCCGAACAGAATCAAGATCATGATAGCCACAAAGGATGCCGTAAATCGATAGGCAAGCATGTCTAGCGAGTTTACGCTTTGCAGCGCTATTTTTACAAAAACAAAGGAAAATCCAATAATCAGTGTATTTAGGATAGCGGCGATATACGCTTTTTTTACAGCTGAATGATTCATGATCGATTCCTCTCTTCCTTGCTTGCAAGCAATTGATTACTGAAGGCCCTACAACCATGTTAATTGCTGCAGCACTATGCTACAATCAAGAAAATTAGCATCTGTACCGGTACAGATTCGAGGTGAATGGAGATCGATGTATAAATTCGAGCAGGTCATTCAGAATTTGGAGCGCAATCTGAAGAAGCACACCTTGAACGACGGGGATAAACTTCCTTCCATTCGAGAGCTTGCCATTCAATATGGGGTCAACAAGAGCACGATCATTCGGGCACTGCATGATTTGGAAGAAAGACATCTCATCTATTCGGTGGCGAAGAGCGGCTATTACGTTGTTCGGGCACGAAATCAAGTAGATTTCAAGAAGCAGGAAATTATCGATTTTGTCTCCGCCGCGCCTGACCCTGGCGTGTTCCCATACTTGGATTTCCAGCACTGTATCAACAAAGCGATCGATACCTACAAAAATGATCTATTCATCTATGGGACCTCTCAAGGGCTGCCATCTCTACTTGCACTCATGCAGCGGCATCTCGCCAATTATCAGGTGTTTACACAGTTGTCCAACATCTTCATTGTATCAGGGGTGCAGCAAGCCCTCTCCATACTTTGTACCATGCCTTTTCCGAACCGAAAAAGGATGATTCTTATTGAACAGCCTTGTTATCATCTGCTGGTCGAACATCTGCAAACGCATCAACTTCCTGTAATGGGCATTCGCCGAACGGAGCAAGGCATCGATATGGACGAACTAGAACGAATATTCCGTACGGAGGACATTACGTTTTTTTATACGATACCCAGATTCCATAATCCGCTTGGCTCTTCCTACCGTACCGAAGAAAGGAAGCGAATCGCTGCCCTCGCACGCAAATACGACGTCTATATCGTCGAGGATGATTATTTGGCCGATTTGGAACACAATCCGAAGTCCGATCCACTATATGCGTACGATCAATCTGGGCATGTCATTTACTTGAAGAGCTACTCGAAGATTATTTTTCCAGGGCTCCGCATTGGGGTGGCAGTGATTCCAGATGCACTAATCCAGACGTTCAATCGGTATAAACGAACACAGGATATTGACAGTTCCATGCTATCGCAGGGAGCGCTCGAAATCTACTTGAAGAGCGGCATGTTCGAGCATCATCGCGAGAAAATACGCACCTCGTATGCTAGAAGGTCACAGCTCATGCAGGCAGTATTGCGTGATATCTCCCTTCAGCAGCATGAACATTTCGCAATCCCAAGCGCTTCATCCCATCTAACGGTGCATACCCATCTGGAGCTGCATGACAGACTGCCTGTACAGCGGCTTATTTCGGATGCACAAAAAAAATCGATTCATCTCGAATCGATCGACAAGCATTACTTAGCTTCGTTCCCGGCAAGCAATTTGTTGAAAATCAATGTGACGAATGTGCCTGAGGATCGCATCGAGCTTGGGCTGCGTCAGCTCATAGAGATAGTGAGCACTATTCAGTTCAACAAAGGATAGCCTGAACCAAGAGCCTCTACGAATCGAAAAAGGAGCGGCTCTCCTTAAGGTCAATTACTGACCATTAAAGATCCCGCTCCTCTTCCTTTCTCATGCAAATGCAAATTATGTATTCGCCAGATTCAATTGCCACGATACACCGAACTTGTCCTGTACCCAAGCAAATTTGGCGCTCCAAGACGAGGCTTCAAGCGGCATCAGCACTTGTCCTTCCTCAGACAGCTCCCGAAATACTCGATCGATTTCTTCTTCCGAATCGCATGTCACGAATAAGGATATAGCCGGCGTGAACTCATGGCGATGCTGCTTGTCCAAGTTATCAATGCACATGAACACCTGTCCTTTCAACGAGAACACGGCGTGCAGCACCTTATCCTTATCGCCTTCGTCCAGATTAGGCATTGCATCTCCATGTCGTACAAGGCTTATCACCTCAGAAGGTTGAAATACGGAAGTATAGCGCTTGATTGCCTCTTCTGCATTGCCGAAAAACATCAGAAACGGATTGATATTTGATACGTTCACGCAAGTTCATCTCCTTTAACCATTTGTCTCGTCACTATCCTACTAATATTCACGACTGCTGTCATACACATACCAAGCATCATGTATAGGTATGGCAATATTCTTTTAAGGCACGAAAATTTATATCCATGGCGCATATAGTTGTAACCAATTGATTACATAGATGTATTCCCAGAGACAAAGGAGTTATCGGATGACAAAACTCGAAACGAGAACACGAATTATCGAGGCGGCACGCCTTCTATTTAAACAAAAGGGATACACAGCTGCCTCTACGAGAGAAATTGCCGAGCTTGCTGGTGTCAATCATTTAACTCTGTTTCGTCACTTTACGAACAAAGAAAATTTATATCGAATTAGTGTTGTAGATCATTTAACATCAGGAGATTTCATTACCTGCATCCAAGCAAAATTAACAGGAAAGCTGGAATCGGATTTGACTTTCATCGCCAGTGCTTACCTGCGCGAAAATTCGGATAAGGGCGAATTGTTCCTTACTTCACTACAAGAGAGCAGAGATCATGCCGAGGCGGCTGAATTAATTGGAGAAATTCCTCGTAGGTTAAATGCATTTATGGTGCAATATTTCGCTGAATTGCAACAGAAGCAGCAAATAATTCCTGCTGACTATACCATACTCAGCACCTTATTTTTCAGCATGCTCAATCAATATATTTTGTACCGAACACATCCCTTATTTGAGCAACTGTACCCGAGCACCGAGGAATCGTTCATTATGGAATGCGTATCACTATTAACATCAAGATTGAATGCCTAAGGAAGTGAATCTATTGTATACGGTGCCGTCCATTAACCTATCCGTTCCCTTCTCGCTCGCATTTGGACGAAGTAATCCCGATTCGCATTGAAGGAGCCGCACCTGGAGAACCAATTGAGCTATCGCCTCAGTCTACAGATGAGCAGGACGTGATATGGGAATCCTCTGCTGTGTTTGAGGCTGATGAGTCAGGAATCATTGATTTGGCTAATGCTAAGCCTATTCGTGGAACATACGAGGAAGCTCATCCCATGGGATTATTCTGGTCGATGACGGCAAGAAGTTCTACCTCCTCTTTTTCCAAAGGAACGGTGCAGTCTTGTCTATTTACGTTATGTGTAAGCAGTCAAGGCACAGTTATACATCGTCAGCAGATTGAACGAACATTATTATCTGACGGTATAGGAAGGATCGAAAACGAGGATGAGTTCATCGGAACGTATTTCTGTCCGAATGGAGCATGGAAGGTTCCCGCTGTTCTTGTACTCGGAGGATCGGACGGAAGCTTGGATGAATCCTTGGCCTGTCTTTTGGCTCATTATGGATATGCGGTACTCGTTGTGGCCTTTTTCCGACATAAGCATTTACCGGACAAGCTGATTAACATTCCATTGGAATACTTCAGTCATGCCCTAACGTGGTTGAAGCAACAACCGAATGTACATACCGAGAAGATCGGTGTATTCGGCGTTCCAAGGGTGGCGAGATGGCGCTCCTGCTTGCCTCTCAGTTTTCTGACATTCATTTTGCCATCTCTCATGTAGGCGGTGGTGTTGTCTTTCAAGGCATCGGAAGGCGTCCGACATCTTCATGGAGCATAGAATACCGGTTCCCTTCACACCCTTTTCTTTTTCACATCCAAAATCATGGTGGTTGCTGCTGAAGCCGAAGCATACAGGACAGCTTCCTTCTTTCCTCTCAATATATGAGAAGTCGCTACACCGCATAAAGCCCGATCACCCGGCCATCATTCCCGTTGAGAAGATTCGCGGCCCTATCTTGCTGACTTCAGGTACCGATGTTGCAGTGTGGCCAGCCACTTACATGAATGAGCAAATCACGCAGCGCTTGCAGAACTATGGGTTCCAATATCCGTATCGCCATGTGCTCTTGCCAGAAGCAGGGCACCATATTATGCCGCCTTTCTTCCCTACAATGGCCCGGCAAAGCAAGAACATTGCTTATGGGGGCAACACCGTTGCAGATGCGAGTGCATCCGAGATGTTTTGGAAAGAACTGCTTGCCTTTCTTAGCGATATTGATCATGGAAACCTGACTGCGTGGAAATCAAGTTCGTAACATCGATGCTAAAGAAAACAAATAAAGCCAACGACACACTAACCGCAGTGGTAACCGTACATCTGGATACATGAAAGCAGCATTCAGCCAACAGTAGTTAAAGTCTATCCAAAGGCAACTTTCCAAACTACTGCAAACAGAGAAATAAATATTCTTGCCATGTGTAGCTTGATGGCATTCAAGCTAATTTTTCTGCCCCTTACTCTTCTTGGCAACGTGGTACAAACGAAAAATGTGAATGGCCCTCTACGTAAGTTTCCCAAAAGTCATGATTATGCTACCGTTTCAAAGGAAGAGCTTTCATACGCTAACAACTTAATAATATCCGACCAAGGAAATGTCTAGGCTGAAAATTGCTTTCGAGTCATTTATGAATAAACAATCGTACTTGGCTTGACAACCCGTCACTACGAAAAAAACTCATGCTAAAGCATGAGTTTTTTAATTAGCCCTTTTAACAATTTTAATTAGTGTCTTTGTTCGCTTATCTCCATATAGTAATCGTAATATATCATAAAGCACATAGTAATCCCAATTGAATAAACTCTCTCGTATTAAAAAGTAATTTAGAATAAATATTTCATTTAAAACTGCATTAATCAAATCAAAGAATTTATCGGTATCAATAATTGTATTTTCATATAAACGAGAAAAATAATCAACACTTAATACAGGCAAAGAGTTAGAACCTGAGTGAACTATTCCACTCAATTTTTTATACAAAGTTAGATTACGTTCTACTGAATCATAGTATTCCTTATATTCATTTATATCTAAGCAATTTTTCAAATCATTGATAAACTTGTTTTTAGTTTCAATAAACCGGTAATCTAAAGGAGAAAACGACAATGAATTATCATTTTCTAACATAAATTGTCTTTCTCTTTCCAGTACAAATTTATAATTCGCTTCTTGTGCTGACCTTAGTAAGAGCAGAGAAGCCCTACATTGTCCAGTAATAAGTGCATAATTTGATTCGAGAAGCAATGAAAAAGTCATATTAAAATTTGTACTAAAGTATCTTTTAGTTTCCGCCTTATTTTTAAAGTAGTTCAACAGGAATATATATCCAAATATCTTTTTGATTGAACTTTCATTAATCTCAAAAAATTCTTGTTTAATTCCTTCTAATTTTTTTAATTTATTAAATTCATTTTGAAAGCTCTCATTTATTCTTATCAATCTCCATTACTTCCTTTACTAACAGAGTTATACCATCCTATAACATCTTCCTCAATTTTATTAGTTGGCTTCTTTTCTCTATTATCTGAACCACTCTGTAAATCATTTTCATGTAAAAATGAAATTATAAGTTTTATGGATGCAGATATCTTCAAAGAATCATACTCTTCAGATACATATTTTAGTAATCTCGAAGCAAGGTATGGTCTAGATTTAAACAAATAATCATTATACTCCTTCTCGAAAACCTTTTTTAAAAAATCATTTAGATCATTGTTTCTAACAAATATTACTCTGTTCAGTATCAATTCATATAGAATTCCCATATATAAATTTTTAGTTTGTTGAATAGAAAACTTATTTTTGTTTATTACACTCAACTCACTAATAAAATCCCTTTTATTCGCATCTTTTTTCATAATTCTCCTCCAATGATTGAATCCTACCATTTATTTCTGTAACAACTCGGCTAATGGAGTTTTTTAAAGCCTCATGCCTAGCTCCACTTTCATCATATAGTGAGAATTTTAATGGTACAGATGAATGATATGGAACCTCTGTCTCAAAAAATGACTGTTGTATAGTTCTTTGCAGTCTTTCTTTCAACTTACTAGCGATAGGCATATCGTGTGTTAAAGTAAATAAAACTCCCAGTGATCTAATGTTTTGACGTCTTAATTCTCTCCTATACATGGAATACATTTTTAAAATACCTGACTTATTCTCATAGAATGTTGATTTCACTAAGCTCTCTAGCAATCCAATTCCCACACTTGAGAATAAGTCCACTTTACTTGGGATTATGTAATAATCTGAAGCAAATAAACCAGCCTGAGTCAGAATCGTCCAATTTGGAGGACAATCAATAAAAATATAATCGTAGGTATTTCTGAACTCAAATGCTTCAAAATGATCTTCTAAAACGTTATGTTTTCCACTCGTGTCTCCATACAAAGATTCAAATAAATCTAAATCACCAGGAATTAAATCTAAATTTTCCTTTATGTTATATACTAATGATGGGTTTTCTAAGTGATTTACTACTCCTTCTTGAGTAAATAACGTCCGCACTGTTGTTCCTCTTGATTTTAATCTATTATATATCAACTGAGAAGATATTTCTTTCTTATAGTTTTCATCTTGACTGTAATCATCACTCTGATCGTATTCTTCAGAGTTATCTCCTGCAGAAATATTTTCTCCATATTTTTCATTAAATTCCGAAAGGGCATCAGCAAGTAAGCTGGATTCAATTTCTTTTTTATGGTGCCGAAATTGATGATTAAGTAATGCTTGTGTAGCGTTAAATTGAGGATCCATATCTATTACTAATACTTTGTGTCCATCTTTAGAGAAGGCATTTGCAATATTTATAGCAGTTGAGGTCTTTCCGACACCTCCTTTTAAGTTAATAAAAGAAATTATCTTAGCTTTACCAGTATCCATATTTCCACTCCTATACTTAAATTATGTTTAGTCAGAATACACTTTTTTGTAGTTCTAATATTATTTATTCGACAATAAAACTAGTTCTCCTGTCCTACTAATAAGTAAAAAATATGAAGTAGACCATTACTCAGCATTTCACGAGAAATACACAGTAAAACAAAATTTTTATCATTAATTTCAACGTGAGAAATATTAACTAGATTCTATTCATCAATACCTTCTCAAAATATTCTTTCCTCAACTCTGCATCCCACTCAATCGCAATATCGATACGTTTTTCTGTTATACTCAAAAGCTTCCCTTTTTCAAATATGCAGTGATAATCGTAGCAGTACATATCGCTTCTCATGCCTTGAAGAACTTGGGGCATATTAGAGGCGACTCCTTGATTATGAATATCCATAATCCAGTCTACTCGTTTCCAATCCAAAATTCCTTCGTCTGTCTTAATCGGCGTATTGTATGTAAAGCTCTTCTCCACACTTGCTGCGTACAAATACATGCCGCCAAACCTCGTCCCGTCCACCATCCAACTGACGATGCCCTTGAATGTCAAATCCGTGGGCGTTATTCCCGTTTCTTCTTTCAATTCACGTTCCATCGATTCACGAGGAGACTCCCCTGCTTCCAGCTTGCCGCCGATGCCATTCCAGCACCCCATCCAGCTCGGTTTCTCCCGATTAAGCAGCAGAACCTCGTTCCCGCGTTGAATATAACAGATATTGTAGATTAGCATATGATGTCTCTCCTGATGTTTCATAATGACTTCAGTTATCGTATCAAATATAAAGCTAATTAGCGACAGTGGCATGCGATAAAGGATAGCAGTACGCCCGTTAGTAAATAACCCTCTCCTCTGAGACATCCCGTCCAAGAGGTTGATGATCGAGTTCTCCCTACTTGAAATGACTGATGTCTCAGTGCCACATCCTGCACTTTATTCAGCTGCTAATGGCTTGGCATGATGAAATCGAATAATCGAAAAAGCATCAATCGTAGATCCGAGCACTGCGTCGCAAATAGGGTGCAGGTTCGGAGTAAATCGCAATTCTACACCGGCTTGTACGATGTGCTGAATGAGATCGGTCATCGGCTCGATCTGAATGGGCTTCACCGTTTGTTCCGAAATATAGTATCCAGCATTCGCATCTAGTAACTGAAAAGTAGAATCTTCAAATGTATATTTATAGATCGTTGTATTGCTTATCTGCTCGAGCCAGTCATTCTCAACCACTATTATTTTGTTTGCCACTGTGTGACCAAAGAATCTCGCTTCATCTTCCGTACTCATCATGTCCGATTTTGCATAAATGACCCTTGGACAATCTCGGGGCAAATAATAGTGAACCGCATTCTCCTCATTTATCGCCCATACTGCCGGCGGAATATGCGATTGTTTTGCTGGACGCGGTATAAATGTGGAAATGGTTGAATCTTCACTAAAATGGTATAGCATCGCTGATCTCCTTCACATATTCTTGTTGTCTTCGTATGAATATAAATCTATAAATATAATTTGAGATCCAACAGATCTTGAATCATCGCATTCGCCTCTGCAGGTATCTCATAATACTTGTCTTCCTTCCAGATTGCAGTCATTCCAATTGCACGGCTTGCCCTCACGTCATTGTCCGGATGATCGCCGACGTAAATCGCTTCTTCTGCTCGAACAGACAGTTTATACAATGCACGATGGAAGATAGCTGGATCTGGCTTGCGTAGCCCTTCCCACTCGGAAATCAAGATACAGTCAAAATAGGCTTCAATGCCAAGACCCTGCACATTCGCATACTGAAATTGACCATATCCATTCGATAGCAACCCAAGCTTCAAGCCTTGCTGCTTGATGAGGTCCAGTACCTCCAGCAAATTCGGAAAGCCTATGCAGTGTCGGTGGAAATTCGTGATATAATCCTCAAGTAATTCCTCCCACGACATGTCCAACCCACATTCCTGAATCATCTGCTGGTAAACTGCATCCTTCCATACATAACCCCGGCAATCCAGCTCGACAAATCGATTCACGAAGGCCTGCTTATCGATCTTCTGCAAGCCTCTGAATCTCACATATTGATCCTCAAGAAAAGATAGCAATGAGCTCTCTCGATCCAATAGCGTACCATCCAAATCGAAGATAACAGCCTTCACACCGACACCTCCCGACCAGTATACCTTTCATTGTAAACAACAACTATCACTCACTCATGAGAATGTGGTATGATTGTTCACTTCCAACTCGATTAGTTCAACATGCTCCTCACCATAACTATCTGACCAACGCAATTTGACATAACTGCCAGCGAAGTCATCCTTCGTCATGGTCCGCTCGAACTCCGTAGGCTCGCTTTGAGTGGAGCCCAAGTGATCCAATTCCGATAATAGTTGCACACTGCCGTTCGTAGCTAGCATTCCACTCGTAAGGACTCCCTCTTCGCGTTCCCCATGCTTCTCGTAATATTCAATATAGAACGATGAGGAATCCTTAATATCCTTGGTGTCACCCAGGTAAGTCAATGATGCAGATCCTCTTCGTATCGAATTCGATGTTCGCATCACCTGATAATGACGAAGCTTCCAGTGCTCTGACTGCCCTCTTAACTCGAACACATCCAACGCAAGCTGCACAACTGTCTCATTTCCTTTCTCTTTCTCTTTCTCTTTCTCTTTCTCTGTCATAAGGCATCCTATCGTGATCAAGTTTGTAATAAGCAAGATAAGCGCTATCCCCCATGCTGCTTTAGAATGACGCATCATGCTCAACCTCCTTGCTTTCGATTGTCATCTTCAATTACCACTTCTGAATATATCCCGCCTTGCGCAAATACTTCTCATTGAATGGATTCAACTCTGGAATCGGTTCATCAAGAGCGAAATACTTCACTTCCAAACCCTCATGATCATTCACGACAGGTGTTCCCGTTACATCCAAAGCTTCATACACAGCAATTACATTATAGACTTCATCACCGTGCGGGTATTGGAAGTACATATCCGATCCAGACAACAGTGTAACAAATTTCATTCCTCCTGCACGAAGTCCCGTTTCCTCATAAAGCTCGCGATGCGCCGCTTCCTCCATCGATTCCCCTAATTCCATTGCGCCGCCTATCGTTCCCCAATCCAGAGTATCCGCCCGCTTTTGAAGCAATAAGTGGCCTGCTTCATTAAATACGAGTACACAGGCGCCTACTAAAAGCAATGGCTTCGTACCTACAACTTTACGCAATTCCGATATATATCCCATGTCTTTCATATCTCCTTTATGAACGCTGTGTTGTTAGGCAGAATGCTGAATATGAATATTAATCCCAAAATTAGGCATAATCATTATCCTAAAAACAAGAACCGATGTACATACAAAAAAAAGCCATGCTTCCTTCGTTAAGATAAGCTGGCTGTTCTGGTCTACTTTGCATTTATGTAGTAGATGAGATGATCTGTCCACGCGTCATTTTCATATATAAATCCTTTTCGAATACACTCAAACTTCATTCCAACCCCTTCTGCACATTTGATTGAAGGAGTATTATCAAGGTTAATATGCGCCTCAATGCGATGATAATTAAGTTTATCAAACGCAAAAGTAATTGCTGCAGCTACAGCCTCTTTTCCATAACCCCTTCTCCAATATTGATTATGAATCATATAACCTAATCTGGCCCATTGAAAATCATCCCGCAATAGCGTAGAAAAGTCGATGGCCCCTACATGGGCGTTGTCTTCTTTTCGAAAGATGCCGCAAAAATATAGTCTATCTTCGACAGCCAATCTATGATGATTGTCAATCTCCAGTTGAAACCATTCTTCGGTGTATCTGCTCATCTCAACGGTGCCTTCATCATATTTGTGCTGTGCAGGCATCCTATTTTCATATCCAGCTAGCCATGCGAAGTAGTCTTCTCCCTCAAGCGGTCTAATCACAAGCCGTTCAGACTGTATACGGTAAGAGCACTTGTTCAACCAAACACCTCATCTTCAACTGAGATTTATTATGATAAAGATCGCTATTTCTCCACGGCATACAGATAAAGATGCATATCTCCGATCTGATATGGCTTGACGAATTCTTTTATAACAGCCATCCCTAGATCCCATAATCCAAAGCCATACTCTTGATAGCGCGCGTTCTGCCGATCCAACCATGCTTGTACATCAGCATCCTCAAACTTGCGATCATAGGCATACATGACCTCTTCATCCTGCAGAATCTCGCATAAATCTGGATAATCTGCCTGGTTCATCTGCCGCAATTGCAGCCGCTCTGTTTCTAGTATCATCTCTGCCTCACCTTAATGCTTCATTAGGATACAATAACGAACCTACGCCCTTATTGCGATTTCGATCAGTTCCTGTTCAATACGACGAGCATCATCAAGATGGAACATATGAGCGGATTTATCCATCCAGATCAACCGTTTGCCAGCAGGGGCCTCCAACTTCGCGCAAAACGTTTCTACAAACTGCCCATGCACATGAACATCATGTCTGCCACGACAAGATACACCTGGCAACGGCAGACCAGGACCACCATGAAGCATAAGCAGGATAGGAAGACCTTCTCTTATCGATTGGACCAATATGTATTGTTCGATTCCACCGATCTGAACCTTCTCAATCTTATTGATGCCAGTATGAGGAATGTTGAACTCTCGTTTAGCTAACCATTTCATAGAGCTCCCCCTTGCAATCAGTGCGTTCCACGCAAACGGTACCAATAGCGATATGCCTCTTTGTACTGAAGCTTCTGATAGAGATGCAAGGCAGGCGCATTGTTCTGTACGATGAGAATATAGTTGCGAGATGCCCCTAAGCCCAGTCGCGGTTTTATGAGAATCCAGGACTGGGCCAACTTTCATCAAATTCCTTATATGTACCTTACAAATAGACTTTGCGCTTGAATACAGCAATGATATCTCTGGACTGACCATGGGTGGTGCTCGTGTCGAAGCAGGACACTAACTCCCATCCTTCGTAGCCGGCTTCATTCAGCATTTGCTCGAAGCCATCTTCATCGACCTTGCCGCCCAGAAATCCTCCTGTCTTATATTTGATCGTACGATATTCCCACTTCGTATCCAACTTATCATCTCCTACGATAGCCAAAATAACTGTTCTCGTAAATTATATCACGATACTTCAGACAGATGATGACGCTCCTGCTGAAACGCCATGTCTCTCCCGAAATTCTCGCGCTAGTATACTCATCATAATAGAGTCGTGGTATTCATGATTGTAGTAAAGTGCTTCTCTCTGAATCCCCTCTTGTACAAACCCAATCTTCTCGTAGGCTCGGACTGCCCTTGCATTGTATGAAAATACAACCAATTCAATTCGATTGAGGTTCAGCATACCGAAGCCGTAATCCAACATAAGAATCATTGCTTCCGGACCGTACCCTTGCCCGCAGTCCTCTTCAGCGAATATCGCGATACGAATATGACCGCTCCGATTCGATGGATCCATATCCATAATCGCAATTTCTCCAATCGGCCGCTCATCCTCCTGCAGCGCGATAACGAACTGTGCCCGTTCACGGTCAGATGCAATTGTATCCAAATAGTTTCGAAGTACTTCTCTGGAAAACAACTTTTTCGTACCCGTCAATCGGTTAGACTCCTGTTGGAGTAATGCCTCATAGTACCAATCTATGTCGTCACCAGTAAATGGACGTAAGTATATTCTTTTTCCTGCTATCCCTTTGCGTGAATTGCTCATTTTACGTCACCCTCTTCAGTATATTTGGAAAAGAAAAATAGTAATGTAGCCGTGTTCTTTGCTTTTCGAACTTCCAGTTCATTTTCGACCCTTTGCCGCAGCGCCTTTTCATTCAGCCCTTGCTGCACAAATTGAAACCAGTGCCTATTCTCCGCTGTACACGGTCTATGACTTGCCCAGAATGATACAATTTTCTCCCTCTGACTCCTGATCCCACAGCATTTCAGGTGAAATGCATTGAAGACATGACAACAGCTTTACTTGATAGTGGGAAACCAGTCGATGTTTGGATATCAACAGAAACTCATCTAACTGTCCATCATTCACTTGCACCTATCTCCGCCCCCATTTCCAGCTTCGAAAGCGCCACTCAGACAATCATCCTGTAGATAAATAATCCTAGGCCTACGGCCATAATGATAGCCCCGCCGATCTTGGTAAGCATGATGTAGTCATCACTGGGCCCGGAGTCTTCATCTACGGCCCACCCATGCTTCATCTCCCATCCGAACTTAGGAAAGAAGAAGCTGACAGCTCCTGCAATAATAACAACAGCGAGGAAAACAGTCATAAGCAGCACGTCCTCCGCTTCACTTATTTGCCTTCATTTCGACCTTACTCTTGGAAAGAAGCCTGATAGTGACTTGTATCTCCATGCTGAACAATTACAGCTTGTGGTTCACCAGCAATAATCTCTACCTGACTGAGACTAGTTGGCTGAATGTTTGGCGGCTCCCAGAGTTGATCTGGAAGTCTGTGCTCAAAGTAAGCCATCAGCGTCTTCACGACAACCGTATGTGTCACGATCAGAATCGACTTGCCTTCGTTGTCCGCAATCATAGACTGTACATACGGCAGCACTCGATGACGAAGCTCTTCGAATGTCTCTCCGTTCACGCCCTTATATTCGGTCGGCTCATACCAAAATGCCTCGAACTGATCTGGATAGGCTCGCTGCAATTCATCTGCAAGCTGTCCTTCCCAGTCTCCCATATGAATTTCCTTCAACGCATCCGTACTAATAATCGGGATATCACGCTCCCCGCGAATGAGCCGTGCCGTCATATCCGTTCTGCCGCTGCTGCTGGCATAGATGCAATCAATCGCTGTATCCTTCATCGCTTCACCCAACCATTGTGCCTGCCTAACCCCAAGCGCCGTCAACGGGGAGTCCATATGCCCCTGCATGCGCCGCTCCACATTCCATTCGGTTTGGCCGTGGCGGACAATATATAATGTCGTCTTCTTGCTCATCGTATCACTCCTATTCGCGAGCCGTTACTCGTTCGAAATCATTTCTGCACATACAACACAACCCGATCTGAGATACGGATGATCCTGGATCGGGCTTATCACGAGTAAATGCTGTTCCATTATTATACATACGAATTTCAATATTAGAAGTTACAAAATCGAGTATTATCCGATAACCACGCTATGCCCTACGATATGCATTCCAATCGAATTGCTGCAAGTCTTCTACTTGGAACGTTTCTCTTAGCAGTACGCCCAGCGAATAATGGCCTAATTCCTCTCGATAACGCTGTTCCGCATTGGTGAAGGCTTGGGTCATTATTGTCTCACCGATCGCAACTGCACGCTGGTCCGAAAAGATCTGATGAACCAAATTCGTCGTTTTCAAAAATGGCTTGGTGCCCTCTATCGCCTCAAACACATCGAGCAGCCGAATGTCATCCGCATCCTTCGCGAGTTGAAACCCACCGTTCTTTCCCGAGGTCGATGTAATCAGTTTTTTCACGACCAGCATTCTCATAATCTTTTTCAAAAAAGACGGCGACACATCCAGTCGATCGCTGATCGTATCGCTCGTGACTGCATCTCCATGATGCTGAGTAGCCAGCATCACCAAAATGCAAATCGCCTGCTCTACCCCACTTTTTATTTGCATCCTTATCTCCTTCTACTTGCTGTTTCCGAAATATAATTGCACCAGCCATGTGCGTCTCTACTTCCATTATAGATATTTTCCAATCCGACACAAATAAAAAAGAGCATGGATACCTGCTGTGTACCCATGCTTTGCATTCCTCTATCCGAAATTATCAATTTTAGAATATAAGTTCATCCAATTCGATCGGAGCCCGCGTCAGCAATTCATAACCATCCTTCGTTATGAGAACCGTATCAGAATGCCGGAAGCCTCCAACGCCTTCCACATAGATCCCCGGTTCAATCGAAATCACCATATTTTCTGTAAGCACCTCATCGCTGCCTTCCGCCACAAATGGCGCCTCATGATTACTTAACCCAATTCCATGCCCCGTTCGATGCAGCAAATTGCCGATAAGTCCATATTGCGCCAAGTAATTCCGCGCCGCCAAATCAACTTCCTTCGCGTTTACGCCTGACTTCAATACGCTCAGCGCCGCTTTGCGGGCATTCATCATATGTTGGAACAACTCCGTTTCTTCTTTCGTCGGATTTCCTAAGAAGAAGGTGCGCTCGCATTCCGAGGCATACCCATTAATTCGGTAATAGGTCATCGCCACATTCGGGCCATCCCCAACCTTTTTGTATATGTCTGGAACCCCGTGCGGCATGGCACTTTCAGGAGCAGGCCACACGACGGCTAACAGGTTCGTGTTAAGCGGATCCAATTGTTTTGTTTTAATCAACTCTACCTGCGGAATTTGTGCCAGGGCGGACATTTCCAGTACCATCGTTTCTCTCGACGCCTTCTTGAAAATGTCGAGCATCGTACGATCCGCTATATTTGCACAAAAGCGAATGCGCTCCATTTCGTAATCGCTCTTGATCTGCCGTGCGGCTGCGACGAAGTGACATAGCTCTACATGGCTCCCTTGAATGCGGACATAATGCTCAGCCGGAATGTTTGCCTCTACACCAATGTGCTGGAATTTATGTAATACACTGCTTAGCCGTTCAAACCAATTCTCACCGGCAGGTGATGGATAATCCCAATAAGACACAGTATCTGTGTCCAATATCCCTTTTTGGACATGTGCCTCTTCCAATTTGGGCACGACCAAGGTTGGCTTGCTATCAAGTGAAATGACAATAAAAAATGGCCGTTCTTCGGGACTGTACGTAATATTCGTGTAGTACCAAATATCCTCCTGTGACGATACGACATATGCATCATAGCCCTTCACTTCCATCTTTGCTTTCAATTTGGCAATACGCGTTTCCAACTCCTGCTTCAACATACCGATACCACCCTTCCGCATGATGTAATAAAAATTTCGATTTATTCATCTACTTTTTTTATCTATTATGGATTATAATTATCCATAAATAGTTTTGCAACTGCTCTTTTCATTCAGTAGCGATCTATAAAGAAAGGTGGCTCCCCATACATGAATATCGGCACGTTGGCGCGTGATAAGGATTACCTATTGGAGGCAGTGCTCTTTGCAGGAAAGTTGCTTCTGGAGAACGGAGCGGAAACAAGCCGGGTTGAGGATACGATGGAGCGGATGATTCACCACGCCATCGGAGATTCCCGTCCAGCTAGCGATTACACCTACGTAACCGTCAATGGCATTTTCGTGAAGCTGAATTCGGGCGGCTCTCAATTTCAGAGAATCGATAAGCGGCAGTATGACTTGAATAAAATATTCGGCATCAATCAGATATCTCGGGATTTTGCTGCTGGCCGCGTTAGTCTTCAAGACATGCGGCATCGTCTATTCGTAATTGATAAGGATGTGTGCAAGCTGAAGCTGTGGCACAAGTTCATATGCACAGCCTGCTTGAGTGGGAGCATCATTCTCCTATTTGGAGGATCATTCGTGGATGTGCCAGCAGCCATATTCGCAGGCCTCGTTGCCTATTTCATGCATTCATGGCTGACACGAGCATTACATGCGCCCTTCCTGCCTGAATACGGCGCCGCCTTGCTTGGCGGCGTGGCAGGCTACATAGGTTTTACTTATAGAGGGGTGCATCTTGATCTCATCATGATGGGGGCAGTAGCTCCGCTCGTACCGGGCATCGCTATCACGAACGCGATTCGCGATATGATGGCCAGACATTATATTTCTGGCATGATCGTGGCAATCGAAGCGTTGTTTACCGCTAGCGCGCTTGGCTCCGGCATTGCAAGTGCATCTTATCTATTTCTTCGGTAAATAGACAAAGAAAGAAGGGGCTTGACGATGAGAGATATCGCCATTCACATGATATTCAGCTTCCTTGCTGCTGTATCGTTCTATAGCTAGATTCATCTTGCGTCATTATCATCATCGATAGGTACAATGAGGTGCTGCGTGCGTTCAGCGTCGATTTCTCTCCATCCACTGAACAGCATAATCAACAAGCTCTCGGACAGGCATTAGCAATGCGTCTGCATTTGCTATTTTCCCGCTGCGCACATAACCAGTATCACGGGCAAAGTCAGCCCCCAGCTTCTCAAAGTCATCGGTATCGAAGTCTACATCTTGATAGGCTACCCATGATTTTACACCGTCTACAATCATAGGAGACTTCAACACCATCATCTGCTTGCTCGCATATTCAGCACGATACTCAGCCAAATGTATAGTCGTATTATTGCTATGCCCAACGCCCAGCAGCAAGATCCAACCGTTTAACTCGTACAGTTTCGCTATCGGAGACTGTTCACCCTGACTGTAATCGAGACTGTGATTCGCAATGATCCGATCCTTGTTCGCTCCCCACGCAGCAAAGGAAACCTGAGGGTGATAGCTTCGCACAACCCCGCTCTGCTTACGGAAAAGCTCTGGAATAATCCCCATTTCCAAGCACGGTGTAAATGCAATATCAAATGCTGGCATCTGCTCCCGAATCTGTTCCCACCACGATTCCGGAACAGGAGGGCATTGCCATGTCGATGGATCTGATAAATCCACGGTATGCGTTGGCATGACCAGAGTTCCCTGCTCACTTAGCTGCTCTTCGAGCGCCAGTATGACAGCTGATGCGCCGCCCGCAACCCAGCTGCCTAATGATTTCATAGAGGAGTGCAGAATAAGGTTCATCCCCGACTGCACGCCCAGAGCCTCAAAATCTTTCGTTAATGTGTCAATCGTAAATAGTTCCCCGCTCATGACTTCCATTTCGAATCCCACCTTATTTGAGTTACTTTCTATTTGCTCGTCCATGTTGTTCGTACGTAACCCATCTTCATTCCTACCCGCTCCATATTACGATGGCTTGGTGATAGAAATGCGCACTGGCTAACGGCCAACCGGCAGCCACGCTTTGCTGCTTCTGCGATTCTATGTTTCAACAGCCGGCTCTGCAATCCGAGCCTACGATATTCCGGTAAGGTCGCCGCAAATGTCAAGGAGGCAATCCTGTTTTGCATATGCATGACCCCTGCAGCGGCAGGCTGCTGATCAACATAAGCGACATAGAACTTCCAGCCCGGTCGATGATATAAAATTCGATTATTCATCGCGACATGCGGGATTCCGCTGTCCGGTAATCCAGTTCCCTTGCAATGAATCGTGGCATACATTTCGAAATCGTCTTCTTGCAGCTCAACTACGCGAATGCGCTGATCATCCACCCACTCTTCTTCGTACGCTTTCTGCTCTATCCCGAAATACATGGATGTATGATAACCAGAGGGATACATACCGCGCTCCGACAACCGCTTCAGAAATGGAGCGTCCACCATCCCGGGCACAATTTCGAACTGCGGCTTCCCTCCACGATCCGTGAAGAACTTCATCATATCTTCGATTCGGTCTATATCCGCTCCTCTGCATCCTTTTATCGTGTTGAAGGTCGGCCAATGCATTCCAGCACTAAAATAGCACGCAGCTTCCCCAATTCGCTCCAGTTCTACATCCTCGGGATTGCCCGGTTTCTGCTGAATCGCAAGCATGCGATCCCACATGTAATTGATTTCGGATTGTTCGATCTCATTGATTAGCTCTTCGGATGCGATGCCGCCTTCCATTTCCAATCCACCTCTAACTCTAGTAGGTATATCGTAATACTATTCACACCGTTTCGAGACTGTAGAGCAGGATCAATATTCCAGCTATATTGCTCATTATACATGGCGCATGGATACAATTCGTATCACTCTCTATCGCCTTCAATGAATAAATATACAACACCCTGTCCTCTACAGAAGGGATACCCCCATTATGATTCTAACTGAGGAGCAACCCGATGCTTCGTCGCCTGTTCATAACCATAGGCCAGTCTCAGCAAAGTCGGTTCCGCATAGGCCCTTCCGACAAAGGTAACTCCTTGCGGGCCTTTCGTCGTATAGCCCCCAGGTGCTATAATCCCAGACTCGGCATATCCCGCCGGGATGGTGATGGATGGATACCCGGCTCGAGCAGCCAGATCAGCTCCATGCTCATTGCCTAGGAAGAACAGTGCATCCAATTCATGCTTACTCAAGACTTCGTCGATGCCTTTGCGAGCCATCTCCTGATTGCGAGTGAGACTAGCATGATATTCTGGCTCCGTTAGCGTACCACTTGTCTCTTCCGCCCATAGGAGCACATTCTGACCGTATTTCAAGGCAATGTCAGCGTGCGCTTCATTGTACGCAATGACCTCTGCAAGAGAATGGACAGGCATCGTAATGTCCAATCGAGCTAGATAGTCATTCAGCGCTTTTTTGAATTCAAATCGAAGTACATTGGAATCCCATTTCACATGCTGACAAGGCAGCTCCACCGGATCAATGATGGTTGCACCCTTGCTTCTCAGCACCTCGATGGCAGATTCCATAATTGCTAGCCTCGCTTCATCCAAGTCCTGATAATAAAATCTTGGAATCCCTATTCGCGCCTGCCCGATGAAGCTCTCATCTAAAAATGGTGTATAGTCGCGATATGATCGAGACTTACTCGTCTGCGTCCATGCATCTGTCTCGTCGACCCCCGTTATCGCACCCAGCACTATGGCTGCATCTCTTACGGTTCGCCCCATCGGTCCAGCCGTATCCTGACTCACTGTAATCGGGATAATTCCGCTGCGGCTGATGAGACCTAATGTCGGCTTAATTCCCACGATACCATTTTGACTGGATGGAGAAATAATCGAACCTGACGTTTCCGTTCCAATTGCAGCAGCTGTTAAATTCGCCGCTACCGCAACAGCCGAACCCGAGCTCGACCCGCCAACAAATAATTCGCCTGGCCCGTATGGATTAAGCGTTAGCCCACCTCGTGAACTATAGCCCGCCCACATTGTGCTTGACATAAAATTTGCCCATTCGGTCATATTTGCCTTCCCAAGAATGATCGCGCCCGCCTCACGCAGACGTGCTGCCATGTAAGAATCTTCTGGTGCGATCCATTCCGCCAATGCAATCGAACCTGCACTTGTGTGCAGCCTGTCATTTGTATCGATATTATCCTTCAGTACAATGGGGATGCCATGAAGCATCCCACGACATCCCCGTTCTTGCCGTTCCTTGTCAAGTTCACGTGCAATTGCAATCGCATCCGGATTTACTTCTAAAATGGAACGAAGCTCCGAATCAACCTTACGGATACGTTTTCCAAATAGACGTTAACCAGCTCTTCCGCGGTCAGTTCTCCCGCATTCATTGCCGCCTGCATACTTGATATATCTGCTTCGATAATCCATGTAGATAATGATTCCATGTTCGATTCAACAACCTTCTCTGTCGTGTAATTTTCTATATCTATCATTCTTGTTCTAACGATCTACTGTGTGAATAAATGATTCATTCATCTATGCAGAGCCTGCACCAATGAACTGAATGACTCCGATTCCGAATGTAACAAGGAAAATAACGATGACTGCAATGATTACATACTTGAACCCTCGAATAAACCTCTGATTTCTCTCAAGCTGCTTCTCTACCTCCGTTATGCGCTGTTCAAGGTCATGCAGATTTACTTCCTTTGACATGTCTTCGTTCCTCCTAATGAAGATAATCTATTGGAATAAACCGGATAGGCAGCCGGAAAAGATCATGGATGCTCGTTCATCGACATAACTTATTTCTCATTCGCTTCGCTTGATGAAGCAGGCTTGGAATGGCTTAGGAGCCATTGATATAACTCTGGATTTTGATAGGTTTCCGTCCATGCATCATGATTGGCATTCGGATAGATGGTTAACTTGGCATTGCCCCCTGCTGCGTTCGCCGCATCCACCATTTCGTTCGATTTTTCAGCAGGTATGATAGCATCTTTCGCACCATGGAATGCCCAGATTGGTGTATGCGTGAGCTGTACTGCCTGTTTTGGGTTTCCCCCGCCACAGATCGGCGCAATCGCTGCGAACTTATTGGGGTAATTTGCGGCCAAGAACCATGTTCCAACTCCCCCCATACTCAGACCAGTTACATAGATCTTTCTTTCATCAATACGATAGGTTTCGCATACGTCATCCAGCAAAGCAATAAGCGCATCGCGTTCGATTTCCCATAATGATTCTTCCGGGCATTGTGGAGAGACGATAACAAAAGGGAGTTTCTCTCCCTTCTCAGCCAACTTCGGCGGACCATGCCGCTTCACTAATTCGATGTCGTTCCCTCTCTCGCCAGCCCCATGCAGGAAGAGCAACAATGGCCATTTCGCCGTAGGATCCTTTCCATACTTGTCAGGCAAATATAATAGATAATTGATATGTACCTGCTTCGTAATCTCACGTTGCAATCGATGTGATAATTGTTTCGTCATTCATCATCAGCCTCCTGGTTTACATAATAGAAAGTACGTTCCCTACTGCAGCTTATATTGATATCCCTTGTAGCTCATTTCTCTCTGGAACCCTATTCGCTCTGCAATTGCACTCGACGGCTTATTCGACGCTGTACAGTCCCAACACATCGATTGGCCTTGAGAAAATAAATGCTCCACATAAGCACGAACTGCAATCTGTGCAAGCTTGCGTCCACGAAATTGCTCTATCGTGTCAATTCCTAGCGCATGAATATGACGGTATCGGAATCCGGTCATGCACAAGCTTGCGACGGTCTCATTGTGCATCACACAAAAACCACCGCCTTCTTCTAGAAACCGCTCCGTCGATTCCCAAAAGTCCAGAACCCTTGATTCGAGAAAAGAATGATTCCGAATACTCTTATTTTGCAGCAGTTCCTCGGTAACTTGAACCACCGTATAATCACCGTCAGGCAATTGGATTGCATCTTGCTTGTAATCCGGCAACATTAGCGAATATACATAAGATGTCCATGAGGACAACTCTCGATCGGCAAATATGTGCTCAATCGCTTGATTCCAACTTGGATGAGTGCCGATGCATTCTGCCCACTCCAATCCTAATCCCAGCGCTTCTTCACGTAACACTTCATCCATATAGACTCTTATGTCCCTATTGAAGGATGCATTAGTAGCGTCACCAACAAATAAAAAACCGTCTAAATTGCCCTGCCACACCATTGCGGATCGCGGCGATTCCGGGTGATCGGCAAATATTCTGCCGGGGTTGTTGCCTGCAACGATTGCCTTCGGTTCCAGCATCGTAGTGCAATTCACTAAATCCGTACATGTATAAAATTGCTCGCGCTCAAGTTCAATTATCATATGTATGTATCCCCCTCTTTTCGTTTTTATTGATAGGGATGTTAACGAATTCTCTTCTCTAAGCAGTAAAACGGGACATCCGAATGTGGAAAAATAACCGTTCCTCTTATTTCATATTGTAAATGTTGATAGAACGATAAAGCCCTTTCATTTTTGGAATAGCAATCTAATCGGATGCTAGATAGAGAATGGTTGCCTGCATACCACTCTGCAAAGCCCATTAATTTCGTTGCTATCCCTAGTCCCTGCAATTCCGGATCAACCCCAAGGCGATAAACAACAAGACACTTCGCATCCTGACCAGACTGCCATTGAATCGTCTCATACTCGGTAGGCTGACTGCTGTGCAAGGTAATGACTCCACAAATCAAATCATCCTTAAAATAGGCATACATTGACCCACTGGCTATGCTTTGTTCTACCACTTCCACGTTGGGATAATGTTCATCCCATTGATCGATTCCTTGAGCAATCATATGTGCTGTGCACTGTGAGAAGAGCTTCATGATGTGTGGTAACTCCAACTTTTCAGCTAAACGAATGGTCACTACATATCCTACTCCCTATTGGTTTTATACGATATTTTACAAAGGAATAACCTTTTCTTCCCTACGCAACAATTCCTGTTTTTTGATTTTTCCTTTCTATTACACTCCCGCTCATTCTGCACAAATTCTTCCTTCGTTAAGCCAAATAGAATCACATCCATTTACCGTCCATCGATATACCTTCAATATACCGCTTAAAGTGGGAGATTGCTTGTGAAAGAACAATATAAATAAAACTTTACCCAACCTTAATCCAGATTCACATTTTCCCTACGCGCCATGTTAATGATGCCTTGTATGAAATCAGACTTCCCCGCTGTGTATTGAACGCGATCATGCGGAAATTGTACAGCTAAAGCATGCTTAAGCTGCATATACTGCTCCCTTGCATCCCGGCGCATCTGTAAATAATTGCGGAATCGGATATTGTCCTTCCAATTCTCCCCATTATACAGATAGACATGCAGATGTTCTGTGCCCGCTCTCCACTGTCCCCTGCGAAAAAACAATCGTTCAGGGAAATCTGGCTTATGCACATATTCATAACCAATCTCCAGCAATCGTTCGATGTGCTTCGCCTTCATATCTTCTAATTCCCGTACACCAAGCATCATATCAATGACTGGCTTGGCACTGAGCCCCGGCACCGACGTGCTTCCGATATGCTCAACCGCCAAACCTATGTCCGCGACGGCTTCCATTATCTTTTTTCGTTCTTCTTCATACCTTCTTATCCATTCAGGGTTATATGAATCAATAATGACCTGTTCCATATTGGCACCTCATCCTGTCAAAACTTCAAAAGCATTTTTTCGAACCAGCTTCCTGAAAGATCACACTCTACAGGGCAGATATTAGTGACAATCGCGTCAGATCAGTATCCTGTTAATGATTGCCCCCCTTCATAATTATAAATCCATATCCCACTTCGTTCCAATTGATCTATTAATTATTCGATGTTACCCAGATCTTTTGTCTATAAATATTATCCAACATAATTTTGAAAAATTTTGATTCGTATGTAACAGTGTATTCATTATGTTGCTAATCTGTGGAAAAAATAGAGTATTAGACTGGCAAGTTTACCGTGAATATTGGCCCCACTTCCCCAAGTCCTGTCGAGATTTCAGTTGGATACCTTAGTGCAGGATCTTATGTCCTTAAAGGGGAAGGTTCTTACGGTAGTCTTGGGATGGTTAGTTTGAATCAAGTCTATTAAAATAAAAGGGCCAAGCGTATGATTTCGTTCGTTTGGTCTTTTTATCTATCGCCCGCCCAAAACTAGTCGTAACAACGTACTATAAACATCTCATTGATGTACTCATAGATGAGACAGCGCCCCTTTTCCGGCATTCAACCGAAAGAAGGGGCGCCTTGTTTAGAAAGGGCTGCTCAGATGGCAGAACCCTAGTTCACGGACTCTAGCGATTTCAATACGACCAGTGCAATATCGCTGATATCAATGATTCCATCTCCGTTCAAGTCCATCATTCGGTTGCTGTCGTCAAGCTTCTTGCCCAATTGCTTGGCAATGAGCGCGATATCCTGAGCGTCTACTCTATGGTCTTTGTTGAAATCTTCTACATCGTAAGCGAATCGGATGCCAAGCTTCTCATCTTCCGAGAGCATATAAGACAGTTTGGTCACATCTCCATTTTTGTCGGTAAAGAACGACTGTTTGGTAAGCACCACTTCCGCCGGATCGCCAAATTGCTTCGCCTTTATGGTTATATGCGCAATATCCACGTTGCCGCCTAGTGCTCGATCTCCTAACTGAGTAGCAATGATGTTGACTTTGCCCTTCGCACCGTCTTGGTTCCAACCCAGATAAGCGGTAGATGTGGAACCGAACCCGTCTGCCATCCGAACATCCACCACTTCGAACAGGGCGGGGTCAAATGCCAATGCTGCCTGCACCGCATACAGGTCGGTAACGTCCTTGGCCTGCAAGATCACATCAAACGTATCTCCGACGGACACTTCGCCCACAGCCTTCAATTGCAGCCCGCCCGGAGACTGTCCTTCAAAGGTCACTTGGTCATAATATCCGACCATCATGTTCCACGCTGAAGAATATAGGGATATTCGTGCGAAAACCGCTTGTTCTGGAGCAGTGCCGGTCGCTGAAATGTCGATCCATTCTTTTTGTGGCATGCCTTTAATTATCGTGCCTGCTACCGTACTGATCCGGGCACCGGATTTATCATAGAAATATAAAACGATGCCGGAGTCATCCGTTCTCAAGCCTTCAATCAGTCCCTGCTCGATATAGAGTTTCGCCGAAGCCGTATATTCGCCGCCGCGGACGACTGGAATCGGATCGCTAAGATAGCTGCCGATTCCTTTATTGCTTTGTGACTTGTCAATAATCTTCAAGCTTTGCCCTTGTTCTCCACAAAAGCTCTGTTCCTGCGAAAGGCTATACTCAACTTCCGTTCCTGCTTCCGCGCTGCTCCAGCCTGGGATGGTTCCATCCGCATTTAGCGGTTCCCCGAAACAGCCGTTCCTCACAACCGTCTTTACGCTGTCAGATTCGGAAATCGGGATCATCATTAATTTCGTTTTATCCGTGTAATAGATTTGTTCATGTCCGTCCGCGTCCTTAGCAAGTGTCATGAAGCTCATCTCAAAGTTGCTTGGAGTTAACGAACGATACTCCATCGTGGCCGGATCCACAACCGTCATCCTGTTCGCCAGACTGATATACAGAAGACCATCCTCACCCCAGCGGGAATAATACGGACGCCACATTCCGTAATCCTTCACATCGGGATATATGTTTTTTTGCTTAACGACCGAAAGATCGTCCGGATTCAATGCAAAAAGTACGCCGTCAACGCCGCCCCACAGCAAACCGTCCGGTCCAATAGTAAGCCCGCTGATCATCCGATGATTGCCAAGCCCAGTCAACGATGTAAGCTGTGTATGCATCGTTATTTCCTTTTTCGCGATATCCCAAACAAACACTTCCGGGTTATTCGCAGGCATCGTTGTGTTTAATCCTCCAGATTTGGTAGTTGAACCATAAATTTTACCGTCCTTATAGGCAAGACCTACAATGCTGTGATCCTGGATGATATTGCGATACACCTGCTTTTCCCCGCTTGCCAAATCGTAAATCGTTAATGCTCCGCCCAATTGCCCATAGTCCGGAATCGTACCGATCAGCAACTTTCCGTCCGCATACTCCATCTTATAGGGTCTATCTTGACCTGATCCAACCTGGAACAGCTGCTTGGGCTCGCTCATTTTGCCATTGGAAATATCCGTCTCATAAATGTACCCGCCAGGATATATCCCGTAATATACCTTATTTCCGGCAGATACGATCCCTTCCGCTTGTCCGATCAAGAAGTTGGATGATTCACGGGTTACCGGATCAAACGCACCTCCGACCCCGCCGGGATAAGCGGTCATATACAGGCGTCCATCCGTTCCCCGCTCCATATTATGAATCGGAATCGGTCCGCCTTTGGCGGCAACGCCCGGCAGATCTTTGCGCAGTCCTTTCTTCACGTCCAGCGCCGATAATTTGCCGTTGGCCTGGATCGTCACGATCGTGCGGTCAGGGGTTAGCTCAGGATCCCCCATATCGATCCATGCCGCCCCACGTAAGGAAGTAGCAAAGCTAATTCCCGTATTTCTCGTCGCAAGCGTCGACAAATCAACCTCCAAGATGCCTCCGTGGGCTGGCACATAAGCCTTGCCTTCCGCGACAGGGATCTGGTTATAGCTCATCACTCCCTTACCGTTTACTGGATCAACACCTATATATTTATCTTCCCACTTCTGTTCCTGCAGATTGTAGTAGACCATCATTAAACCTGCTTCTCCACTTGCTTTGACAAACAGATATTTATCCACTACGGCCATATCATAGGCAAATTCCAGTTTTTCATGTTCTACACCAAGAATGCCCGGTACTGCGTCGGAGATGACTTCCGAAGCTCCCGTCTTCACGTTCACTTTCACGACTTCGAATGGAAGCGCCATGCCGGCATAAAGGTAACCATCAACGTAAGCCATGGAGCGTATATAGTTGTGGTTAGCAAGTAAACTCCCGTAATCCTTTAATTCTTTGGTCTTCGGATTATATCGGAACAGCTTGCCATGATCATAGGTGCCGATATAGACATTTCCTTCTGGATCGGTTGTCATGGACCATACTGATTTCTCGCCCCCGATGACCTTCAGCTTCTGAACGGACTTGGTAGCCGGCGAGTAGCTCCACAGCTCCCCCGTACCTGATGCGGTATTGGTGCCAATATAAACGGTACCGTCGGGAGCAATGACATGTCTCCACGATTGGGCGACTCCTTCAAGCTCAAAAGTACGGATTAGCGCGTTATTTTTGACATCTATCACGTTAAATACGGCAGGAGTGGTTGATGCTGTTGTGTACAGCACATCCCTTCCATTTTCTTTTCCCATCACGCCATCGTTGATCGATACGGTACGGATCGGATAACCGAGATTTATGGGCGTTCCAAACTTTAATTTCGACAATTTACTCTCCTTCTCCGAGGCTGCCTGCGCCCCCATCGGCAATAGCGTACTTAGCCCCAGTGCCAAGATAAGCGCCATAGTAATTGAACGGGTTCTCATACCGCGTGGTATCATAGAGCATGTCCTCCTTCATCCAAATTCAGCAGCTTCGACAGGATCGCGTTGGTCAGCGCCTCGACATCCGCATGATCAATTCTGCCGTCATTGTTGATATCATATTTCCAGTTGTCCCCCGTCGCCATTTGCCCGACCATTTTGGCTACAGCCATCACATCAAACAGATCAATCATCCCGTCGCCGTTCACATCCAGAGTTGCTCTTCGGATCTGGGTGCTGGCTCGTTCATCAGATGTACCGATATAAATCTTGTTGTTCTGGATACCTTCTGAATCCTGTACCCCGGAGCCCGTAAGAAGCGTAACATCAACACGATCTGGCTCACCCAAAACTTTAAAGGTGACATTTATGATCTGTTTATCATCGCTGACGCTAGAACCCGCTGTTTTGGATACCTCGAATTTCAGAACCCCCGCTTCATGACTCCAATTCAGCTTTGCTTCCCCACCTGTATGAAAATCACTTGCGACGGCTGCATACACAACCTCCAGCACCGTCGGATCATAACGCAAGCTGCCAAATGCCTTCTGCACGTCCTGACCTCGGCTCAGCATAATTTTGGCTTCAAGCTGCTGGCTGCCTGAAATGCCTGTAGGCATTTGCAGATGCAAGGTTCCTGGCGCTTTCTCTTCTTGCGGTGAGGTTAAAGTGAAGTCATCATAAAAAGCACCTGACTCCGCAGTAAAGTAGTTAGAAATAGAAGCTGCTAATCTCGCATTTACGGCATTGGAAGGAGCAATACCCGTTACCGTAACCCGCGTCCACGACCCGACGGTTCGTAAATGAACGATGTTCTCGCCATCCTTATCCGTATTGACCTGTTTCCCGGCTGCATCATAGAAACGAAGCACCAGGCTCGCTCCGGGCGCATTTCCTGCATTCGGGGCAATATACATCATGGCCGACCCGTTATACGTATAGCCCGGCGTTACATGGCGCGGATCGCTCTGCACATAAATCGGCAGTGTATTCGATTTATCTACCAGCTTCAGGCTGGAAGTGCCGTAATACCGCATATCCTGCGTTATTTCATAGGAAGTTCCCTCATTCGGAGCAAAAAACATGCTCCAGCCTGGGATGGTTCCATCCGCATTCAACGCCTCTTCAAACCCGTTATTGAAGAGTGGTTTCACTTCATGAATTTCTTGAGAAGCCAGTTCGCCCGCCCCTACAGGCTCAAGCAGCGGATCCTTCTCTTCTCCTTCCGGGATCAAGGAGTCATCCACCGGATCTTCCTGCGGTTGTTTAACCTTACCGTCCGCCGGATCACCATCTTTGCCATCGGATGGCACATCAACTGAACCATCGCCAGGCTCACCATTATCCATGCCAGATCCGTCAGTCGGCCCACCATCAGCGGGTTCACCAATCGGCTGATCGACTGGATCACCGCCCTGTTCCGTTGATATCGCATCTTTACGTGCCCCAGAAGCCTCGGCGGTTCCGGGAACAAGCATTAACGGCTGCAAGGCGATTAGAAAAACCAACGCGGCAATTCTCCCCATTCTCCAAACTTTTTTCAATCCGGAGTTCAACATAACCGACTCCCCTCCCTTATTTCGCATGCTGATGCATTTTCCAAATCAACACGGCCGTATCGGCACGATTTGAAGACTGCTTCGGCATAAATAGGTTCTGCCCTGTACCTGAAATGATCTTCATTTCTTTTGCCTTATTTACCGACGATTGGGCCCAAGAACTAATTGCATTTTGATCAGCAAACACCTTGCCTGAAGCCTGCGCATTGCCGCCCTGAACCTGACCGAGGATTTGTAATGCATTCATCATCATGACGACCATCTGCTCACGGGTCACCGGTTCATTCGGCTTGAATGTGCCATCGTCGTAACCTTTGGTTATTTGAAGCTGATGCATTATTTTCACGTCTTCGTAATACCAATCGCCTTTCCTAACATCCGAATATGCGGCTTCTTCTTTACGATCCGTTATAAGCCGATCCAAGGAGAGCGCTTTCACGATCATGGAAGAAAACTCAGCGCGGGTCACTGCTTTTCTAGGCGAAAATAACGTCTCCGATGTCCCTTGCACGATATGCTTCGCAGTCAGAGCCTCAATTGCATATCGGGCTTCCGGATAAATGCCGGAGATATCTTCAAACGACTTGGTATATTCCATCACACGGTATGTCCCGGCCTGCTTTACAACCAGCCCGAATTTACTAGCCTGCTCTTGATGGAGGGCTTCCCTGATATATTCCCAAGCAGCCGTAGCCGTGTTATAACGATAAACGCCCAGTTTATTGACATCACGTCCGCCCAGCGTATATTCCAACAATGCATTGAGCTCGATTTTATTGATTTCCGCAGTATTCATCTTCCATTGAGACAGAGATAATTTCATGTTCTCCAAAAGTGTTTTTCGCTTGCTCAGATCCTCTGGGGCAATCACATAGGTATCCACGCCCTCTTTATTCATAGAAATGGAAGATAGTTTCTCCAGGATGGATAACGCAGCTTTCTGAATTACCTCCTTGACTACTGAAGCCGGTTCCAATTTCAGCCCGTTCAGTAAGGTTTGCAGCATTTCCGCAGCACGTACCGGATCCTTTTCCTTCAATATGGCATCCATATTCCAAACCGGCTCCTTGCTTGAACCCGACTGTCCGCTCGTGGTGCCTGAGCCTGAACCTGACCCCGATCCTGGAGAAGGATCTCGGTCGTCCTTCTTCGAAATTGTAAATGTTATTGCTTCACCCACACCAAATGTAAGCACTTTCAAATCTTTGTATCCTTGCTCATTAACAACTCTTTCGCTGCTTACGGCTTTCACATGCTGAATCTCGACAACGGCCTGTTTTCCCTGCAGCGCCTTAAACGTAATTTCTGCTAGGCGAACAGATGCCTGCGGAATTCCCTGCAGCTGTTTTCTCATCACGGGGATATAAAGCTTCCCTTCATTGGCATCATCCTTGTAAGCGCCAAAAGCATCATACCCGTCACCGGCCTTTACCTCCAGCACCTGCAAAGCCTTGATGTCGTAGGTTAGCGAAACCTCGACACCAAATAGATCATTGAAATTTTCACCGCTCACTTGCAACTTGAACGTGTCACCAACATGTACGCTGCTTGAAGGGTTACTAAGAGTAATCTGTGCCCCCTCTGCCGCCTTGGCGTCCATGCTGCTAAAGTTGAAAGACATCAATATGAGCAGCATCAAGCAAAGCGCAAACATCATTTTTTTCATCCTGATCTCTCCTTTCGGATCAAACTTTTGGGTTAGATTCGGATTTAGCTAAAAGGGATCACCTCCTTCGGTCATGTCCTTTATTCTGTATAAAGTGAACCCATGATTGTTCAGATGAATTTTTCAACATGAAGTGCCATGGGTAAATAAAAACCCGCTTCATCATCTTATAGTCGATAGTAGCGGGTTCTCTTCGTGTATATGGAAATGCAATTCTAAATTCTAACTGAATCTCCTCTTGTAATTGTGCATGTTCCATAATATTGCTTGAGTGAAATTGAAGTCCTGACGCTTTCATTTTCAAGGAACTTTTCTCCTATTTCGCTACCTACCAATTGGAATTCTTACCCACCCCTCGATCTGATATAAATTTCTCCATCAGCCTACGTTTTCCTCTTTTATTCGCGTTATATCATCAAAGCTAAGACAAATGCCCTTTTTCTGAATCGGATTCAACATATTTTTGCTGGAATGACGCATAGTCTTAACAGAGAAAGGACATTTTTAATGACTTTTCAGAAAATATTGGATGTTTCTTTATGGTTTTCAAAGGTGTATATGGTATTTGTCATTGACAATTCGTAAGTATTACAAGGAGGAACTACATGCACTCACCAATCAAAAAATATCTTTCCGAACTTATCGGTACATTTGTACTCGTTCTGTTCGGTTGCGGAAGCGCAGCAACTGCAGGAGCACAGCTCGGAAATCTCGGCATCGCCTTTGCCTTCGGCTTGTCGATCGTTGCGCTGGCCTATGTGATCGGGCCAATCAGCGGATGTCACGTCAACCCAGCTGTCTCACTTGCCATGCTGTTCAATAAAAAAATGTCTGTTACAGACTTCATCGGGTATGTTGTCGCTCAAACAATCGGGGCTGTTGCAGGTGCTGGATTGCTGTATGCAATCATTGATTCCACGGGCACTGCGGTAACGAACCTTGGCCAGAACGGATTCGGGGCTGGTTACGGCATCGGCATTACTCCAATCATGGCATTCGTTGTCGAAATCGTATTGACGTTCGTGTTCATTTACGCCATTCTCGGTGTAACTTCGGATGAAAGCAAGGGCAGTGTAGCTGGAATCGTGATTGGTCTTACACTGGCGTTCGTTCACATTCTTGGTATTGGATTGACAGGAACATCCGTTAACCCTGCCCGCAGCTTCGGGCCTGCTGTATTGCTCGGCGGCGAAGCATGGTCCCAACTGTGGGTGTTCGTAACAGCACCATTCGTTGGCGCTATTCTAGCGGTCATTACATTCCGCGTATTGGGAAGCCGCAAAGCCTAAGATAGATACCAACACATAACGAAGGGGCTTGCCGCATAAGCGCAGCAAGCCCCTTTGCATATGCAAAATGATGCACATGTGCTGTATATTCAAATTCAAACATCTTCATGCGAAAATGAAATCTGCAAACTACAACGAACGATGCATGAGAGCACTCACTCCCCCGCTATGCTAATGTTCTATTGCTGCTTCAACTTCACATTCTTGAATGCTTCGGCTTGCTGTCTGATTCCGACTTCTGCAGCAAAACGCTCGATACTCGACGCCCCGAAGAATCCATCGATGCCTGTTGTATGTTCGAAGATATATTGCGCATCCTCCGGATCAGCGATCGGGCCTCCGTGGCAGATAACGAGTATATCTGGATTAACCGTTCGACCTGCGTCGGCAATTGCCTGCACTCTCTTCGCGCAATCATCAAGCGTCAATGCTGTCTTCGCTCCGATGGTACCCTTGGTAGTCAGGCCCATATGCGCAACCAGAATATCAGCCCCTGCCTTCGCCATCTTAATCGCCTGTTCTTCATCGAATACGTATGGCGTCGTCAGCATGCCGAGCTCATGTGCTTGACGAATCATATCCACCTCTAGGTCATAGCCCATGCCTGTTTCCTCTAAGTTCGATCTAAATACCCCGTCAATCAGTCCAACTGTCGGGAAGTTCTGCACACCCGCGAAGCCCTGTTCCTTCAATTGCTTCAGGAACACTTCCATGATGCGAAACGGATCCGTCCCACACACACCCGCAAGTACCGGCGTATTCTTCACAACAGGGAGCACCTCAGCGCCCATATCGACTACGATTTGGTTAGCATCGCCATAAGGGAGCAGTCCTGCAAGTGAGCCGCGTCCCGCCATTCTATATCTGCCTGAGTTATAAATGATGATTAAGTCAACGCCGCCCGCTTCTCCACTCTTCGCGGAAATCCCCGTACCTGCCCCAGCTCCGAGTATCATTTCACCATTGGCAACTTGTTGCTTCAATTTATTGATGATATCTTGGCGTGATTGTTTCATTGTACTTCCTCCTTGATGTAAGTTTCGCTGCTGCTGTGCTTCATCAGCTCGATGAGCTTCTGCGCTGCTGCGATTGCGAACTGTTCGTCATTGATGTCTGCATTCATTTCAATAAGCTCCACAGCTTCCCTATTGATCCGCGTACGAAGTGTATCGAATAAAGCCTTATCCTCTTCCATCCCGTAGAATGGCTGTCCTTCTACATCCAGTGCGGATACCCCGTTCAACGGCAGCATCAGCACTGTCGGTGAAGTTGCTTGATTCAGCTTATCGGCAATGATCTTACCGAGCTCTATATTCTCTTCAACCGTGGTTCGCATCAGCGTTACGGTCGGATTATGCTTATAGAAATTACGATTTTGGAACTGCTCCGGCACGGAGTCGAATGGCCCGAAGTTCACCATATCCAGCGCCCCCGTCGATACAACCTGAGGCACTTGAGCCCGAACTGCGGCCTCCAGCCGATGCGGCCCAGCATTCAGCACTCCGCCGACCAGTTCGTCGCACCATTCTGTTGTTGTCAAATCCAGAACACCATCGAAATAGTGGGATTCAATCAAGCGTTCCATCGTCTTCCCACCTGCACCTGTCGCATGGAAGACAACAACCTCATATCCATGCTTCTCCAAGTACTCTCTCGCATGATTGACGCAAGGGGTTGTCACACCGAACATCGTGGCTGCAATTAGCGGCTTCTTCTCTACCGTCACCGCCACTTCTTCCTTCACCATACCAGCAATCGCAAGTGCGGCATTCGTAAAGATGCGTGTCGAGATCGAGTTCAAGCCCGACACATCGACGATCGATGGATACATCATAATATCGCTTGTGCCTACGTATTGCGCTACATTGCCAGAAGCAACCGTCGATACCATGATCTTCGGCACCCCAATTGGCAGCGCTCTCATTCCTGGCGTTACTATAGAAGTACCACCGGAGCCGCCGAAGGAGAGGATGCCATCGAACTTCCCTTCCGAATACAACCTTGGAATCAGCTTCTCCATTCCTTGGGCCAACACTTCGGTTGCTAAGGCGCGATCCTTCCTGGAGGCAATTTCATAAATATCCGCCTGCACCTCTCTAGCCACTTCCTCGTTCGATACATCGGGAACGAACATCGGATCAAATACCCCGCTATGAATCGTAAGCGTATTCAATCCAAGCCCTTCTAGAATTTCCTTTACATACAAGAACTCTGCTCCTTTGGAATCGAACGTACCGACTATCGCCACTGTTTTCAATATAACAACCTCCTTATGAAGTGGAAGTATATGAAGTACTGATCTATATGAACTACCTAAGCCGGCTTACAATTCAAGTATAGGGCGGTTCCGATTCGTATTCATGTATATTTGTACGATGTTCATGTGTTTTTGTATTGTCGCTGATATTCTCTTGGAGACAATCCCGTTGTCCTTTTGAACATTTTGCTGAAGTGCGCATAATCGTTATAGCCAACCAAGCCGGATAGCTCCGACAAATCTAAATGACGCTGCTTCATCAACTCGATCGACTTATTGATTCGGAATCTAGTCAAGTATTCTGGAAATGTACATCCCACCTCTTGCTTGAATAAATAACTCAGATGGGTTCTCGACAGATGTGCAACCTGAGCCAGCTCTGCAAACGAAATATCATACATGTAGTTCGCCTCAACGTATTCCTTCACGAACTGCACATAATCGTAATGCTTCGTCACGCCTTCGAGCATTTTGTGAAGCAGCTTGTCTTGCTCCGTTACCCCAACTTCCTTGAAATCAATCGCAGTCTTCGTAATCGCCGCCTCTGAAGGAATTCGCTCAAATGATGAGCCGCCCAAGTACCCGACTGCGCTCGTATTGTCATACATATATTTTACATCAGCCGGCGTATTGACTGGACCGCCATAAATCATCTTGATCACATTCGGATTGATTTTATCACTCACTTGGAAAATCTGCGCCGCCAAGTCTGCCGCTGCCTTCAAAGAGAGCACCTTCGCCGCACCTAATACGCCGCCCTTCGTAAATCCTAAGTGAGCACAGATTATATCTGCACCGGCTGCTGCCATCTGGTGCGCCTGTTCCCGGTTGAACACGAACGCAATCGTGAACATGCCCATCCCGCTTGCGATACGGATCGCTTCCACTTCCGACTCGAAGCTGATACCCGCTTCTTCTAGCGCCTCGCCGAATTGTCCACCAATCAGTCCAACGGTAGGGTAATTGTTGATTCCCGAGAATCCTTTATTCTGAATTTCTTGAATGTACGCCTCCAACTGAATTGTCGGATCTGTTGCGCATAACCCGAACATCACCGGTACCTCTCTGACGAGCGGTACAATTTCCTTCGAGCCAAATTCCATGACGAGCTCATTGCAGTTCCCAAATGGGAGCAGTCCCCCTAGAGAGCTTAAGCCCATCTGTCTGAAGCGCCCCGAATTCAATGCCAAAATGAAATCGGCGCCGCCCTTTACCGCATATTTAGCCGAAATCCCTGCACCGGCTGCTACGCCAATAATGTGCCCGTTCGATTTCAATTGGGCATGCAATCTATTTCGAATCGTTTCACGATCAAAGTACACGTTCACACACCTTCTTTTCATGCCGTTGTTGCTGCTAGGTTGTTGCTTCGTTTCGATTGTGTTGAGAATATCATAACATTCTCTGATTAGCCGGTCGAATGTCCATAAATGAATGGCTTCAACTCGTGCAACATGCAAAAAAGCAGCTTGGTGAAAAATCTCCAAGCTGCTGCCTACGTACTATTGTATTTTCCTCCTAGCCCGACGCTGCGCAAACAGACTGATTAGCACTGCCGTGTTGCCAACTATAAAAAAGAGTGACAGCATTGCTGCGAACAAAGTCGCTCCCATATAGTTAGAATCCTTACTCCCCTTCAATTGGAACAGAAATACGATGACGGCTATACAGCACACGATACAACAAATCAATAAGGCGCACAGGCGTCGCTTTATTCGTCGATCCATCTACCTATCCTCCATCACATCATTCTCGTCTCATTCAAACCCTTCATTGATCCTCTAACACGAATGATTCCCATTTTTAGTACAACTAACTGTATGATAAGCTTCGCTTTCGTCTCTTCTGTTATAAAAAAATTTGCTCATTTCCATTGCCCACAGTTCATATTCATTGCATAATACGAAGTAACCTTTCCAGCAAGAGGAAATTGCTATGCTACTCATTATATCGTGTTGATCCGTAGCCGTATAGTAACGATGTTCATTCGAGGAGGATGATTCCTATGGTGTTGCAAGCGGAAAGCCAGATCGCCCAGCATTATTTACATGTCGTCAATAAAAGATTCGTAGAATTGAAGAAGATGGGTGAACGAACGTTTGAACAATTAGAGGACGAAGAGTGGAACTGGTCTTACAATGTGGACTCGAACAGCATCGCGGTCATCGTAAAGCATATGAGCGGCAATATGATCTCACGCTGGACGGACTTCCTCACTACAGACGGCGAGAAGGACGATCGCAATCGAGATGGAGAATTCGAGGACAGCATTACGAGTCGTGAGATGCTCCTTGATGTGTGGAACCAGGGATGGAAGGTGTTTCTGGATACCCTTCAATCGCTAACCGTTGACGATCTTACCAAGACGGTGACGATCCGACAGCAGCCGCACACTGTCATGGAAGCCATCGAGCGCCAGATGTCTCATTACGCCTATCATGTCGGTCAAATTGTATACGCTGCCAAGCAATTGAAGTCCGAGGAATGGAGCACCTTATCCATTCCAAGAAAGAAAAACTGAACCTATTAAAAAAAGCGCCGCTCACGCTACTTACGTAAACCGGCGCTTCCTGCTTCTAAAATAGATGATTCAGCCACATTTGGGTCTAAGGGAAGCTTCACACAGAAGGTTGACCCTTCTCCCTTCCTACTTGACACTTGGATATCTCCGGAGTGAAGCTGGACGATTTTCTGTACAATCGACAGCCCCAGCCCATTACCAGCGATGGTACGATTACGAGACACATCTGCCTTGAAGAACCGCTCAAATAAATGCGGAATATGCTCCTCATCAATCCCAATCCCACTATCGGTAATGCACACTTCAACCGTCCCATTAGACATGCGCGCCTCGATATGAATACCCCCGCCTTCAGGCGTGAACTTAATCGCATTATGCACAAGGTTCATCCATACTTGACTCAGCATCTCTTCATCCGCTGTAATCTCCATTTTATCTACATTCAAATCTAATTCGATACGCTTCTCCAGCCATTGGGGTTCGCTGATCAACGCGATATTACGAAGCTGCTGATCCAATCGATAGCGCTTCATCTCCATCGGATGGTGCTCCGATTCCAGTGACGTTAATTTGAGCAAATTCTCGCTAAGCTTGGATAATCTCATCGTCTCCATTTCAATGATTTGAAGATAATTTAGACGCTCTTCTTCAATCAGCTCCTCACTCTGTAGGGCACGTGCAAATCCGCGGATCGAGGTCAATGGTGATTGAATCTCGTGCGAGACATTCGATATGAACTCCTGCCGCATCTGCTCCATTTCCCCTAAGCTGTCCGCCATTTGTTGAATCCCATCAACGAGGGACCCATATTCATCCCGAAAATCCTCATTCATCGGAATACGGATATCAAACTCCCCTCGGGAGATTTTCTTCAGCGCATCCAGAATGGATTGGTAGAACTTAACGTGCTTAACGCGGACAAACGGGAATATGATTGCAAGTACCGCGACGAAAAATAGCAGTCCCATCACGCATAAAACGAGAAAAGCCCAATAGCTGTCTTGCTTCCAACCGACCCAGTTCATGACGTAAGGATTAATCAAATACGATAATGACCATGATGCCAGGATAAGTAATAATATGGTTGCCATTCCTGTTATGAATTTCAGAACACGACCTGTCTTCGTCGCCTTGAAGGCTGCATACCGTTCACGAAGCGTCATTCGAGTACCTCTAGCCGATAGCCAAGCCCGCGAATCGTCTTGATCTTGAACCCATGTTCAGTCTCAGGGAACCTCTCCCGCAAGCGATTAATATGCACGTCAACTGTCCGCTCATTGCCCTCGTAGTCATACCCCCATATATCCTCTATCAATTGTTCCCTGGAAAAGGTTTTGCCTGGATATCCGCCCAGCTTGAATAATAGTTCGAATTCCTTCAAAGGCAATGAAAACGTCGCATCGCTAGTGGTTACTTCGAATGTATGCTGGTTCATGACGATACGTCCGAACTGAGCGATTTTTGATGTAGCGATCTGGTACCGCTTGAGCAGCGCCCTGACGCGAACGACAAGCTCCATCGGATCGAAAGGCTTCACTAGATAATCGTCTGTTCCAAGGTTAAACCCTTTGACCTTCTGTGATGTCTCACCCTTAGCGGTTAACATAAGGAGCGGGATATCATACAGCGCCCTTAATTCACGGCACAAATCCCACCCATCCATGTTCGGCATCATAATATCGAGCACAACCAAGTCAGCCTTATTGCTCTCCATCTGGGTAAGAGCTTCAACTCCATCAGGGGCTTCAATGGTCTTGAAGCCCTCCTTCTGCAAAAATACGGTGACAAGCTTGCGAATATGTGGATCATCGTCAACGACGAGTATGGTTGCCATCTACTTATTACCGCCCCTTTCTTCCTACTAGCAAGCTTCCTCCGATTCATCCAGAATGCGGAGCTGCTGTGCAGCGAATTCACGGTACATTTCGTGCGTCTCGAACAATGTCGCATGGGTGCCGCAGCCTGTTAGCTGGCCCTTCTCGACAAACAAAATTTGATCTGCATCTACTACGGTAGATAATCGATGTGCAATCACGAGCGTGGTACGGCCCTGCATCAGATTGTTCAATGCCTTCTGTACAACAATTTCTGATTTGCTGTCCAGCGCAGATGTTGCCTCATCGAGCATCAAGATACGCGGGTTGCGCAGCAGTGCCCGTGCAATGGCAATCCGCTGCCGCTGACCGCCAGACAGCTTAAGCCCCCGCTCACCTACAGGAGTCTCATACCCTTCAGCAAGCTCCTGAATGAAGCCGTCTGCGTATGCCATTTGCGCGGCATGTTCCAGTTCTTCGTTCGTCACTTCACGATTCATACCATAGCATATGTTCTCACGAATCGATCCATCGATAAGCGGACTTTCCTGTGACACATAACCGATCTGAGTCCGCCAAGACTGGAGAGAGAACTCGTTAATATCCACCTCTCCAAGCTTAATTGCACCTGAGGTTGGCAAATAGAAGCGTTCGAACAGCGAGAATAGTGTGGTCTTCCCACCGCCGCTCGGGCCTACGATTGCCGTCACTTTTCCAGCAGGAATCGTGAAGCTTACATCCTCTAGTATAGGCTCACCGTGAGCATAAGCAAAGTGGACATTCTCCACTTGTATCGGTTGATCGGCTTGTTCCACCGGTTTGCCATGTACATGATCTTCCTCTGCTGCATCGAAGATGGAGATCATATGATCCGTTGCTCCAATTGCCTTCTGCAGCTGCGTAAAGAACATCGATAGCTGACTCATCGGCATCACGATCTGAATCAGATACAAAATGAAGGCAACCAACTCACCCGCAGACAACACGCCTGAGGATACCCGCATTCCACCATATCCGATGATAACAACAAGCAAGACCATTAATACAAAAGACATGATCGGAGCGATCAATGCCTGAACGACACCCTCTTTAATGCCAAAACGAAGCAAGTTATTGATGCCCTTGCGTCCATTCTCATATTCTCTGGACTCTGCATTCGATGCTTTCACGAGACGAATCTCGGACAGGACTTGGCTTAATACAGCAGTGAAGGACGCTGTCTCATCCTGCAGGCCTTTTGATATTTTGAACATTTGTTTCCCAAGCGGGAGTAAAACCAGTGCTGCGAGTGGAATGACAACTAGCATAATGACCGTCATCTGCCAGTCTAAGTACAGCAATACGATAAATGAACCGATCACGGAAACGATTCCCGTGAAGAAGCTTGATAAATGCTCGGTAATGAACCCTTTCACAATCCCGGTATCATTCGTAATTCGGCTTACCGTCTCACCAGTCTTGTTCTCATCATAATACGATACGGGCAATATCAGGAGCTTCCTCCACAATCGATCCCGCAATCCAGCTACAACCCGTTGGCCGATAAGATTCAGCATGTATATCGATAAACCGGAAGCAACCGTCTGAATAATGAAAGCTGCGGCCAGCGCCACAATCTGCATCGTATCCAGCTTCGACATGGAGAAGTTGTCTACCATCCCCTTTGTAAACATCGGTATTACCAGTGAGACTGCAGTTGAACCAATACTCATCAGCAACGCAATAAATAACATCAATTTCGATGGCTTTGTCTCATTTATGACGCGTAAAAATTGCCGCCAATTTCCGAATGACCCCTTCGTTCCTTCTATTTCTCTATCCATTGATCCCCAGCTCCTTATATATTATCCACTTGTAAAGTTGAGTCCATCATAATCAATGAATTTAAACGGAATGTAAACAGAGAGCTACATCCATGCAAAAAGCCGTCCCATAACGAGAGCGGATGGAGAGTAAATTCTCCGGCTTCTTTCGTTCGAGAACGGCTTTTTCGGGTTGTATTCAACTATGCATTTTATTTTACAAGCTTCCACACATCTGTTTTTCCTGGCGTCTCGCCTTTTGTCCACCACTGCGCTTGGTACGTGGCGCCTTCATATGTCACCTTAGCTTGTCCATCATAGGCGGTTGAAGAATTCCACTCTTGTACCACATCGCTCAGCAGCTTCCATACATCAGAAGAGCCTGGCTTATCGCCTTGCGTCCACCATTTTGCTTCATAATCCAGACCTTGATAAGTGACGCGATCGCCGCTTACATATACTTTCGTGCTGTCCCATGTCGTCGATGTCTGCTCATCCGATTTCGTAGTCACTTGAACCGCATTGCTCGCCGCAGATCGGTTGCCCGCTTCATCTACAGCCACTACCGTGTAAGTATACGTCGTGCCAGACTTCAGCCCTTGATCCATGAAGGATGGCTCCACTGCTGTACCGACAAACGTACCATTGCGGAAAACTTCGTATTGGGCCACCCCAACATTATCCTTGGATGCATCCCATACGAGATGAACACCTGTAGTCATTGTATGAGGCGCTCTTACGTTCGTCGGAACGGATGGAGCTTCTGTATCCACAACAGCCGCCTTCGTTGTCACAGTAAGCGGGCTGCTTGCCGCTGAACGATTATTAGCCCCGTCAACTGCGACTACCGTATACACATACGAGGTGGAAGCAGTTAACCCTTTATCTACATAGGATGGAGTCACAGATGTGCCAACGAGTTTGCCATCACGGTAAATTTCATACTGCTTAATGCCATTTGAAGCATTTGATGCTGCCCAGCCTAGCTCAATACTTGCAGCCGTTTGGATTTTCGATTCGAGATTAGATGGAACCGTTGGAGGCTGAACCTCGCCATTGTTCACCAAGTTCACATCCACAACCTGATAGAATGCATTGCCGGTGTCCGCAATTTCCCAGACACCCAATATAATATGATAACCACTGCGGTCTGTTGGAACAGTTACCTCATGAGATACTTTGGTCTGTGGCTTTTTACCGCCATCTTGGAACGATGCGAACAATTCCAAGTCCGAGCGCTTCAACGGCTCGTTCGGGTTCCAGCCTTTTTTCGTAATGTAGTATTTCCATTCCTTCGTGCTGTGCGGAGCAGTTAGATGCCAAGACATCGTGTTTTTGCCGCCATGCAGGGTAACCTTCGTCCATCGATCTGCCGATTGCTCGAACAGCTCGGGGAAGATCCCACCGCCTGTAATTTCTCCGTCCTTCGGACCGCCTACTGGGAAATTGCCTTTTGCTTCTACACTCTGTGGCTCATATTGAATAGAACCGCAGTTTTTATTTTCTCCTTGCTTGCACAGCAGCGCCCGGCTTGTCGGTCCTTCCATATAACCATGTGCGTATGCTGTACCAGCATAACCGCCTGCTGCTGCGGCACCTAATACAACTATCCCGCATGAAAGGATAAGCGTTTTAACATTTGTGCTCCATTCGCTTCTCTTCGTCATTCGTACTGTCTCCTTCCGTGTCATCATGTCACTTATAGGTGAAAATGTACAGGACAATATGAGCATACATTCATTAGTTGTCCCGACCACATCTTACCCATAACTTCACGCTCTGCAAAGGTTCCACATACCTATAGACGCGCTTTCGAACCAGCACTACATACGGGATTATAATTTCATGAGGAAAGAACCATTATCGCGACTTAAGTCACAGGATTTAGATCCACTCATTTCCATAATTCGAAAATGAAATACCATTATCCCAATTACCGGAATTTTGGCACGATTCTTCTTCATTGAAAAATAATCAAAAAATGCTATTAAAGTTAAAGCATTATAATTCATTGTGACTATGAAGACACCAATTTCATATGTCTTCATGATCATTTATTTAACCGAAAATTATTCTACATTTATCTTCATACCGTATCTTCAGTTCGCAGCGGTACAAAAAAGGAACTCTCTACATCTGCTGCAGGCAGCGGCTTACTGAAGTAATAGCCTTGAATTTCACGACATTCCTTCTCAGTCAGAATATCCAACTGCTCCTTCGTCTCAATTCCTTCTGCAATCACATTCAGCTTCAAATGCTGCGCCATAGAAATAATGGTTGCAACGATCGCTTTATCATTCTCGTTGCTGGATATATCCGTAATGAAGGATCTATCAATCTTCAGCTTATGTATCGGGAACGTCTTCAAGTAGCTGAGAGAACTATATCCTGTACCGAAGTCATCCAAGCTAATACGAATGCCAAGCTTATTGAGTTCATGCAGAATGGTCGTGGATATCCCCGCATCCATCATCATGCTCTCCGTGATTTCGAGTTCCAAATATTGCGAGGGCAGACCTGTTTCGTGCAGTACCAGCTTCACTTGCTCGGTGAGATTCGAATGATGGAACTGCTGTGTTGACAGGTTGACAGATACAGGAATAAGCGGACCTCCCGCATCATGCCATTCCTTCATCTGACGGCATGCCTCCCGAATGACCCAATTGCCGATTTCACTAATCATTCCTGTCTCTTCAGCTAATGGAATGAAGGCGCCTGGCATTAACAGGCCTCGCGTCGGATGGTTCCATCTCACGAGCGCTTCGACGCCGATCATTTTGTTCTCTTCCGTACTGATTTGAGGCTGATAATGCAGGACTAGCTCTCCCCGCTGTACTGCCTTGCGCAAGTCGCCTTCTAGCTCGATCTTACCTAGCAAGCCAACATCGAGATCTGAAGTGTAGAATTGATGACCGTTCTTGCCGTGTTTCTTCACCTCGTACATAGCTGCATCGGCCTTCTTAATCAATTCAACCGGATCTGTGCTGTCCTTCGGATAGATAGCCGTGCCGACACTTGTTGAAATGTAGAAATCATTATCCTTCAGCCGGAATGGCTGCCGCATCTCCTCGACGATTCGCGTGGCCAATTTCTCACAATCAGTTCCAGCCGGATTCGTACGGCAGAGTACAATGAATTCATCGCCTCCGAGCCGTGAGATCGTTGCTTCATACCCTTCTACGCTGGAGATAATTCGATCGCTTACAGCCTTCAGGAATATATCGCCGTATGTATGTCCAAGCGAGTCATTAATTAACTTGAACCTGTCAATATCCAGGGCCATTACGCCGAAGTATCCACCCTCCCGTTCACAATCCTTGATGAGCTGTGTCAGAATCTCGTTGAACATGCGACGATTCGGCAATCCGGTCAGATCATCATGATAGGCCAGATGCTTAATCTGTTCCTTCGCTTTCTTCTCTTCCGTTATGTCCCGAGCGATAACATGATTGCCTGCCAGTTCACCTTCAATCTCCACCGGTACGATAATTACCTTCAGCTCTAACCGACGCCCATCCTTCGCAATAACTGCCGTATCATAGCTATGTGTTTTGTTTTCAATCGCAATATCGTACAACTTGCGGGCTCTTTCAGTTAAATCATCGGCAACGATCGCTTCAATATTAGATATATTTTGGTTTATGTATTCTTCCGCTTGCCCGCCAATCATCCGAATGACCGCAGGATTTATGCTAATGATTTGTCCGTTCGTATCTACGGATATGATTCCATCCACATTGTTCTCATACAATGTCCGGTACCAACCAGCATGTTCTTGAATCACATAATCTTTCTGGGACAGACGTCTGGTGATAAATACGCCGAATAAGGTCATGCCCAGTAACAAGAATGTCGCACAGGCAATAATGTAAGCGAGCACTGCCGGATCGATCAATAAGGCAGATCTCCGATTAATGTTCGGATCAATGTAGAAATGAGCTGCAATCATACCTGTATAATGCATGCCTGCAATGCCAGCGCCCATGATCAACGCACTTCCCAGCTTGTACCATGTTCCGCTTCCTGCTTGATCCTTGCGGAAATAGAACAGAAGCCACAGAGCGATCGCAGAAGCAGTCACCGCGATTGCAATCGACAAAATCACAATTGCTGTATCATAGGTAATCCCAATCATCATCGCATCCATGCCAACATAATGCATGCCAGATATTCCAAGCGCCATCAATATGCCTGATAGGATAAGCTCGCCAATACCGATCTTCTTCCTCGCTACGGTAAAGAGAGAGATACTTGAGACGAATATCGCAAGGATTACGGAGATAACTACATAGTCGATGTCGTATGTAACTTTCACCGGCAGCGACATGGATAACATCCCCACAAAATGCATGGACCAGATGCCTAATCCCATTGATGTTGCCCCGCATATTAGCCAGATTAACCTTCTGTTTCCTTTGCTCATACTGATTCTCCCGGCAAGATCCAATGCAGAGTAGGATGCAGTTACAGCAATTAAATAAGAAACGATAACGAGAAACAAATCATATGTCCCATGAATATGATGGACATGCCCCATTTTCAGACACCTTCTTTCCCTTTGTTGATAGGCACTTGCCATCATTTCAAAAGCAACCGTATTTATGCGACAATCATACTATATTACTGATAAATTTTAAATATCTTCTAGGCGATAAGTTGCTTTTTATAGGACTAATGAACCAATTAATTTTGTATATTTAGCAAACATTACCACGCATGCTTGCATCGCTTATCGTGTACAGTTATGGGTGTGGTTCATTCAGGATCTCTGCAGTAGCCTTTTCCAAGGCTGTTTTTTATAAAAAAGCACTATTATTCCTATCAACGAGGAGAACACGATGAATATTCTAGTTGTCGATGACGAAGAGAGTATCTTGAATCTCATTCGACTTAATTTGGAGATCGAAGGATATCAAGTACATACCGCCGCTAACGGCCGCGAAGCCAATGAGCAGTGGCAGAAAGAGCATATCGACCTCATTATTCTCGATGTGATGCTGCCTGATACAGACGGCTATCAGCTGCTTCGCGAGTTCCGCGCTAGCAACGCGGATATTCCGATTATCATGCTTACTGCCAAAGGACAAATTAATGACAAGCTGCTCGGACTACAATTAGGAGCAGATGATTACCTTGTCAAGCCCTTCCATAGCACGGAGCTGCTGCTTCGAATTAAAGTTATCGAACGCAGATTGAACAAGCCAGTTCAAGTAAATGACAGCAATGGCTGCCTTATTCAATGTGGCCCGTTCCGGGTAGATTCAGAGAAGCGATCCATCCACGTCAATGACAAGGAACTAATATTAACTTATCGTGAATATGATTTGCTTCTGCTGCTCATTTCGAACAAGCAGCGCATATTTACACGTGACGATCTTCTCATGAAAGTGTGGAAGCTCGACTATCCAGAAAATACGAGAGCCGTTGATATTATGATTCAGCGCCTTCGCAAAAAGCTCGGCAATGAAGGTGATCGTATCAAAACCATTTATGGAGTTGGCTATAAAATTGATTGCTGACACAGTTGGCTATGATGATTACAAGGTGGACAACCGATGACCTTACAGAAACGAATCTATTTGGCACTACTCGCCCTTTTCATACCCGTTATGTTGTTTCTTTATATTGTGCTTGACATCTCACTGCAGAATAATATTTATCAATCAGCCGTTCATTCCTTGCAGAAGCTCAGCATCGAGGCCCAGATCTATACGATCAATTATGTGGAACGCGAGCAGCAGGGCGAACCAAAAGAAACGCTTCAAAAAGGAGCAACGCTCATTGCCTCTTATTTGTCCAAACGGATGGGTGTCCGGGTACAGATCATGAATGCACAGCAGCATGTCCTTTCGGATACGGAACGCGGATCGCTGTCTTATGTAAATCAAGATACGGAGCAAGCTTTGCATGGCACCAAGTCCTATATGATTCAAAAAGCTTCTCCTTCGCCGCTGCTCCTGTTCTCTAGTCCTATCTATGTGGATAATCAAGTCATCGGCTTGATTCGTTTTCTTCAACCCTTGGAAGAAGAGGCTCAATTACTGAATCGAATGAATGCGACCTTTGCGATTACATTCCTTCTCATTCTTGCCGTTGCTGTGCTTATTGCGAATCGCTTCGCGAAATCATTGAGCAAGCCTATCGAGCAGCTGCGAGATATGGCGAAGAAGCTGGCAAGCGGCAATTATAGTACACGCATCGAATTAAGCGCCTATGAAGAGATCAGCCAACTAGCCCATTCCTTCCATGCTATGGCCGATGCAATCGAGCTTCATGTACAGCAATTAAGTCGTGAGAAGGACAAGCAGCGTGATTTCCTCGATCGGGTCACCCATGAGTTGAAGACTCCGCTGACTGCAATTATGGGGTATTCGAATTTAATTCCGCGGTTGAAGGACAGTAAGGATGTTGAGACGAGCCTGCGCCATATTTCCGTCGAAAGCGAACGAATGCTTACCCTAGTAGAGGAACTGCTGTCTCAGTCGAAATATAGCGACAGCCCATTCTCGGTGTCACCTACCATATGTGATATCGCAACCATTGCAAATGAGGCTGTCTATATTGTTCAGCCACGATTAGATAAATATCAGATTAAGCTTACGAATCAGCTAATCTCCACAATGGTCGTAGCCGACCCGGATAAGACAAAGCAAATCTTGTTGAATCTGCTTGATAATGCAATCAAATATAGCGATGCGTCTGAACTCATCATTCAACAGCGCACCAGTGAGCAGACAGTATCCATTACATTCCAAGATGATGGTATCGGACTTAGTCACTCACTAATTGAGAGATTCAGGATCGCATCAGCAGATGATTCCCTTCGTTGCTCCAGCGGAGGCAACGGGTTCGGTCTGCTCATCTGCAAACAGCTAATGACAAGACAAGGCGGCTCGATGTCTATCCATTCCGAGGAGGGAATCGGAACTATCGTTACGCTGGATTTTCGTTCACCAGCAGCACTTGATTCACATCCGCTGCCGATTTTCACGAAATAATACATTTACGAAACAATTACGAGGCGATTATGAAATGATAGTCGTTTATTCTGTCCAAGGAGAATAATGAAGGATGAATAAGATGTTAAGGAATGCCTTCCTATTTGGAGGTGTCATTCTGGTGCTGATGATCGCCGGCTATTACTTGAATGAACAAGTCTATCAAGAAGTCGGCCTTATCTATGATAAGCATGAAGTACTGCAAAAAGTAAGCGATTCCCTTCCTGTGCAGGCAACTATCTTTCATGGGAAATGGGGAACTCTCCAGGTCAATGACGAGGTAAGTTTGCATGCATTTGTATCCTATGTGGATCGCATTAAGCAGCAGTATGAACCGAAGCAGATAATGACTGCGAGAGATGAAGGACATGCCATGTTCTCCGGTCGAATTCGCTATTTGAACGGAAGTGAGCAGACCTTCTCGCTCGAAAATACCTTAACCCTTGGCAAATGGTCTTACGGCCCAGGACATGAGACTCCAATGCTGTCTGCTATGCAGACGCAGCTGTTAAGTCTGTTCTATACGCCAGAACATTATGCGGAATTTATCCGCTCTTCCAAAGAGCTTACCTATCGTATAGATGGTATACAGGAAAGTCTGCAAGATGATGAAAAGGGTTACTTGGTATCTCAGATAAGTCAGGCATCTGAAATTAAGGATCCGGTAGAGATGAAACAGCTGCTGCTGCTGCGCAAGCAAAAGCCGCTAGCTTATATTACCGCTTTCAAACAGGATAATGAGATGCTGAATGACCGCAACAATCTGCTGCATATGGTCGTATACGCCGATTACGTCGTCATGGAATACATGGGGGATGACAACGGCAATTCAATCTATTTGCGGACAAAATTGGGGTCACTACTTCATGGGAAGAACATAGGGGCACAATAAAATGACACGATTCCTTTACCTTCTATTATTTATCTGCCTATTCACGCAGGCAGGCTGTACCAAAGATCAAAATACGATCACCGTAGATGAGCAAGGTGTGCCCCAATTAAATGGGCGCCATATCGTTGCATACGTCGCTGCTCGTGAGGAAGTTGGTAGCGCATTGCTATCCTCATTCTGTCAACGAACAGGTTGTACGTATGAGTACATTCGTTTGTCCACAGAAGAAATATTGCGGCGTGTTACACAGGAATCTGCCAAACCGCAAGCGGATCTCGTCATCGGCGGAACGATTGACGCGCATTTGACAATGAAACAGGAGAAGCTCTCCTCCCCTATTCGCAGCTCGAATCTCGCTGCGATTCCTAGCTCCTTCAAGGATGAAGACGGGTATTGGGCAGGATATGAGATTGAACAATTGTCTATTGCTGTCAATCGTGACCGTTGGAATAAGGAATTTGCGCCATTAGGCTTAACGATGCCTAAGAAGTGGGAAGATCTTCTTCTTCCTGCTTACCAAGGGAAGATCGTTATGCCCGATCCGAATTACTCCGGAACGGCATATACATTCCTTTCCTCCTTATACGAGGCATGGGGCGAGCAGAGAACAACGGCCTTTCTCAAAGGTCTTACCCGCAATGTTGGGCTTCTCACAGTGAACGGTTACATGCCAGCTCAATACGTTAGTTCAGGCGAGTATGTAATCGGTATCAATTTCCTCGGAGATCAGCGCAAGCTGCGCGATGCAGGATTCGATCTTGTTAGCAGTGTTCCGAAGGATACGAGCTTATCTGTGAACGGGATCTCTAAAATTCGGAATGCACCTAATGAGACCGCTGCGGACTGGTTCATTAATTACAGCTTGTCCCAAGAGGCAGCAGCTGTTCTGGAACAAGTATCGTTCGGTACTCCTACCGTTCATCAGAACGAACAGGATATTTCGAATTCAGCTGTACTTCCCGTACACAGCTCACTACGCAGACATGAACAGATTTTGAATCAATGGAACAACTTGCGTGCAGACACAAAAGGTCAAGGAGAATGAAGAATGTTTGCTTGGTTGAAAAAAGCTCCCGCCATACCACGATTGCCGGAGCACATGATCGCGAAATTGTACCGAATCTTCCGGATTCGTACATTGATCGGTATTTCTATCGGTTATGCAGGCTACTACTTAGTACGTAGCAACTTTACGTTATCCACACCTTATTTAAAGAGTGAGCTCGGGTTTACCACTTCTCAAATTGGTCTGTTGAGCTCGGCACTCGCCGTCACTTACGGGATAAGCAAGTTCTTCATGGGGAACTTGGCAGATAAAGCCCATACACAGCGCTTTATCGCTGTTGGTTTGTTCTTGTCTGCCATTATTAACCTTATCATGGGCTCTTCTTCCACGTTCGGTCTCATTTTCATGCTTCTTATCGTGAACGGGATGTTCCAAGGCATGGGTGCTCCTCCTTGCAGTATCACCCTGGCGAACTGGTTCTCGAAGAAAGAGCGCGGTACTTATATGGGAATCTGGAATACATCCCATAATATCGGCGGAGGTCTTATTGCACCAATCGTCGGTGTTGCATTAGGGGTTCTCGGCAATGCTTACTGGCAATCCGCAATTTTCGTCGTTCCCTCGATTATGGCCATGGTTATCGCCGTATTCGTATGGTTCTCCGGTAAGGATACGCCACAATCGATCGGCCTTCCGCCAATCGACGAATATCGCAACGATTATGATGATGTAGAACGCAATCCAGACGGCGACAAGCTGTCCTTGAAAGAAATCTTGTTTAAATACGTACTTAAAAACAAATTTATCTGGTTCCTGTGCTTGTCGAACGTATTCGTTTACTTCATTCGCTTCGGTGTCTTGAACTGGGTACCATTATACTTGACGGAAGAAAAAGGCTTCACACAATCGCAATCTCATGTTGCATTTGCTGTATTCGAATGGGCGGCAATTGTAAGCTCGCTCGTAGTCGGTATCCTTAGCGACAAGTTGTTCAAAGGCAACCGGATGCCGCTCTGTATCATCAGCATGGTCGGAGTCTTGTTGGCTACGCTCGTATATTGGCAGTCTTCGGACGTGCTGGTAATTACGATCGCCGTATCCATTATCGGCTGTCTCATCTATGTACCACAGTTCTTGATTGGCCTTAGCGCAATCGACTTCGTTCCGAAGTTCGCTGTAGGTACAACGGTTGGTTTGACTGGTTTGTTCGCTTACTTGTTCGGTAACTTGACTGCAAGCGCACTCGTTGGATTTATCGTTGAATCCTCCGGCTGGAACGGCTGCTTCCTGATGCTGCTTGGAAGCGGTGTATTGGCAGCATTCTTCTTGACGCTTATTCAGATCGGCCGCAAGAAGCATATTCGCAATACTGCAAATCAAGCATAAGTGAATCGAGACTTAGAATTACTTATTTAACTTGCCATGTACACACCCTCTGTTGCGAGCTAATAGGCTCAGCATACAGAGGGTTTTCTTTTCCCCGCTACCAAAGCCAATCTCAACCCTCCCATCTATGCTTGAATAGCTATGGAAAATATTGATGTTCTGCAACAGAGGTTCCAAATACATATCGAGGGTCATACCTTGCATTAAAAGACCCCACCCTTGATTAATAACAGGTAATCACAGGTGAGGTCTTATAGCTTCTACTTGTATGAATGGATAAAAGGCGACGCCTATTGGCTAAAAATATGTGTCGGTACAACAGCCAGCACCTTGCCAATTATTTCGTCTGTGCTCACGAACGGCTTATCCCAAAGATGGGAATCGTTGCTGTTGTTCCGGTTATCTCCAAGGAAAAAATAATGATCCTGTGGTACCGTAATCGGCCCATAGGAATAGTTCATCTTTTCCAGAATGTATGGTTCCTCGACTGGAACATCATTCCGATACAGCTGTCCATTCTTTACTTCAATACGATCTCCCGGCAAGCCGATAAGCCGTTTCACATACCGGTCTTCCGCAACTGGCGGATAAAATACAACAATATCCCCATGCTTTAGATCGGTTAACCACATCATTTTCTCAACGATCAAGTGATCCTTCTTCTCTATCGTCGGGATCATCGAGCCAGTCGGGACACTCATCGCTTCCGCGACATATGCTTTAATGAATAATGACAGACAGACTGCGACAATTACACTTGGAATCCACTGCTTCAACGTTTTCCACATAGTTCGGTTCCTTTCTTATTTATCACTTTTAGTTTCACCAAACAACTCCAATTCCGCTCCAATCTCGTTCGATCTCCCGCTGTAAAAAGCTGTAGAATCTCTCGCATAGACACGGTATTCCGCGGTCACACTATTTTTCTGATGAGGGATCAGCTCTACACTTTGAAAATCAAACTCAATAGATTCGTCATTCATCAATCGTATGGGACGAATGCGGACATTTGTTTCTTCACCGTAATTATATACGGTAAATGTGCAAATAGTGGTCAGCTGCTTCACATCTTCAGAATATTGCACAGTCGAGCAGCTGCTGCCCTCCTTTGTGTAGTCTAACGAAGATATCCCCGATGCGAAATATTTCACGGTGAACATCACACCTTTGCTAACCGTAGGGGATGCCATCGCAAACAAAATACACCCGATAATCAGCCGTTTTGCTAGTTTTGGATGATCATAAGAGCGAGCTGCACCCCGAATTCCAACAATTAATAAAAGGATACCAAAAATAACAGGCGGATGCCAACTCCCACCATCCATTTGTACCCACGGCGATAGACCAAGAAAGAGAAAGATCTCATCTCCGAAGGAACGTCCTAAGTGATGCATGGATATCAAAACGATACCAACAAATGTCGCCCCCAAATAAATTGGCCCCGGCTTCACCAACATTCTCCCCTCCCTCTCTTTTGTTCGGGGTTCTCTCATGTATGGTCACGATGTAAAACTTCCCGCTCGTAGAGCTTCTTCATGAATACAATATTTGCAAAATGATGTCTGCTATGATCAGCAATATGCCATATCCCCCAGCGAATAGTGGCTTCATGCCCATTCTCGAAAGGCACTGTTTGATGAAGTTCATCATCATTGATACACTTGCATATTTCAAACAGCATCTCATGAACCAATGCATACTCACTAAGCAATACGGACAATGATATTCCCTTTATATGAGGTAACCTCCCTTTTTCATCATACATAGGGCCTAACTTCAGAATTGGATCTTCCGGAAAAGATAAGCCTTGCAAGCGGTAGACCCAATGAAGATCCACTACACACAAGTGGCGAATAATTTGCGAAATGCTATTATGTTCATTATGTTCCCCTGTATAATCGATTGATGCTTGGGTCAACCCTTCCACTTTCCTTACAATCTTTCCCCGATTATATTCGATCATGGCATACAACAGGCCTGTTGTATGAGACAAATCAAGGCGTGGTTGTAAATCATATGTACGATGCAATCGACTCAGCTCCCCTGTATCAGTCTTATTATCAGGCGGAATAGACAAATAACCCGGTCTCGTAACAAAGCCAGGTCATGATGTCCATATAAAGCGAACAGAATGTAACAATCAGTTTCACATCCCATAATTATACATACAAATCAACAGAGACGGAAGCATTCGTTATATTTCTTTGGCAACTGGTTGGGCAACATGTTGGGTAGATACCCGTTTCACCATCCATATCGAGAGCACGACAAACAGTACGCCGAAGGCAGCAAATGTCATTCTTGAACCAAAGTTCACGATAATCAGACCACAAATAAGCGGCCCGGCCGACATCCCAACATAGCGGATCAGATTGTACAAGCCTAATGCACTTGCTCTCTGTTCTTCGAACTCGCTGCTAATCATGGTTGAATAGAGAGGCGCAATCAACCCACCTGCTGTGCCGTACAAGAACAAACCAATTGACAGCCCTACTAAAGAGTACGATTCAGTCAGAGCAAATATAAGAATGCTGCATGCTGCCATTAGATTACTGTAGAGCAGTAAACGACGTTGATCGATTTTAGCTTGAATTGATTTGTATACCACAGTTCCCAGTATCATACTGACCGCCATAGGAAGGTAGAGCAAGCCGACAATCGTCAAGCTCATGTGATATTGATCGGTCAGAAGCGCAGGCAAATATACGATGAGTGCGAAGTACAGGAAGAAATACAAGAAGCTAATCATAAGAATTCCTTTCCCGACTTGGCTTCGTAACACAATACCATATTGAACGATCATCCTGCGAATATTTATGGAAGCTGACCGATTCCTCTGATCCTTCGGAAAGTATAATCCATTCCCAAGCAGCAATAATAGCGACACGCCAGTGAGGAACCAGAAGATGCCGGGATAATTATATTTCCCTCCTATCCATCCGCCAAGCACGGGGGCAACTGCGGGAGCAATTGACATTAGCATCTGATAAGTCCCCATTGCACTGCCCCGCTCCGCTCCTTGGTATAGCTTCCCAATGGTGGTAGCTGCAATTAACGGAATCGATGCTGCCCCTACAGCTTGCAATGCGCGAAATACGAGAAACCAAGTAAAATCCTTCGTCACTGCGCAGCCGATACTAGCAGCAATCGATATAGCAATGCTAGGCATTAATATAAACCTTGCTCCCTTCACATCAATGAGTGCCCCACATCCAATTTGCATGATCGCAACGATAAAAATGAAAATAGAGACCGATGCGTTCACCATCGATAGCGACACATGAAAGCTGTCTCGTAACAACGGAATAATCGGAGAATAGATGTTTTGCATCAGTGATGCGAAGAACGTGCTTAGACATACTACGTATAAAATTAGCTTAGAATTTGATTGCATTCGCTTTCCTCCTCATCAGAGCTCTGATATTGCTCATTTCGTAATTTAATGCTCGATTTATTGTTACATATGTAACGATATGGGTGTGAAAATGAAATTGACATCTAAAATGAGACCGCCAATATTGTTACGCTTGAAACAATAATCAAAGTTTACTACGATATCCCCGTATTTACAACCCTTATTCATCACAAAAAGAAAATCTGTATTGTTCTCATCCGTTCTTCATACATTCTTCAGCTTTTCATGCGGTTCGTCTATAGTTTTATGATTTACGATGAGTTCAAGTTCGTAAAAGAAAGGATGAGCGAAGATGAATCGAAAGCTCTCGGCATATATTCCCCTGCTGTGGCTATTAGCAATCCCGGTGCTTAACATCTGTTACGGGTTATTAAATCATGGGAATACGATCGTTCATGACCTATCGACTGATTTGGATCAGGAAATCCCTTTTATCCCTGCATTTATCATTCCCTACGTGATTTGGTATCCCTATATTTTCACCGTACTTGTGCTGTTCTTCAGGAAGCAAAGAAATGTGTACTATCGAACGCTGCTCTCCCTCTGTGCCGGACTGGTCATCTGTTATATGGTCTATGCAGTATATCAAACGACTGTACCACGTCCTGAAATAGGAGAGCCTGGATTGCTGACAGCTCTTGTACAGCTTGTGTATCAAACAGATGCGCCATTCAACTGCTTCCCAAGCATTCATGTCTTCACATCCTATCTCATGATTAAGGCTGTATCCGACCCAGATTCACAGCATCGCTTCCCCTATTTACGAGCCATTGTCCTCATCCTCTCATGGGCAATCATAATATCGACATTGTTTGTGAAGCAGCATGTATTTATGGATGTGGCGGCAGGGATTGTAGTTGCAGATTTGGTATACAATCTTATACGAAAATGGCTATCGTATCTTAACATCGTTCCCTAGCATACACAAATAGGGAGATCCCCGAGCACTTGTGCATGAGGAATCTCCCTTACCGCTTTCTTATTCAAAATAGAACCGCCTTCACCATCGCTAAAAATTCACGAATCATATTCGTTGGTTTCAGATGATTAGGGGAACTGCTTGATATTCCGTACGGCTCAAACCCAACCTTTCTGGCGAGCATCTTCGAGCGATACATGTGGAAATCACTTGTGACAATCATTAACTTGTTGCCTAATGCACCTTGTTCTCGAAGCAGACTCTGTGAATAGAGTAGATTCTCCTTCGTTGAGGTTGACTTCCGTTCAACAAGTATACGTTCCTTAGGTATTCCATTCTGTATTAAATAATCTTCCATTGCACTTGCTTCAGGTATATCTTCACCTGGCCCCTGACCTCCCGATACAATTACGGGAACTTGAGGGTTGGCTCGAATATAAGGCAAGCTTGCATCAAGTCTATCTTGCAGCGTTGTTGAGAGCTTCGTGCCTCTTAATCCTGAACCTAGAACAATTACATAATCGACTTGTGCCTGATTACGATCATCTGTCCCCATCTCGGATATAATGAGCGATTCCACTACAACGAATAGCATTAAACCTATGGACACACAGATCAAGAATAGATTCCGCAACCATTTATACTTTTGAAAGTCTATTTTACGCAACAGAATATACAGGAAGCTAAGCGAACACGCGAAGGCGACTTCGAAAGTTCTTCCATAAACGATAAACAATACAACACATAGCCCAATCAAACCAAGATCGACGAGCATTGACTTACGACTCCAGCTTTTCATCTTCACGCTCCTAATTCTCCGTATTCGCCAGGGTCAACCCACATTCAGGACATACGGTATCATCCATACTTACCCGTATGCCGCAGGCCGGACAACATTCAGTATCATGGCTTGGCTGAACAGAATCAGGGGTTTCTTGTACTTGCGTCTGGGTCTGTATCTTATCCTTATGCAGTTCAACCAACAAATCTCGAATTTCTTTGATATGTTGGGCCATCTTCGACTGTTCAATGGCAGATTGAATCAGATGGTACCAAATATATAAACCAATACCTGCAATAATGATAACGACAACAATCCCCATGCGCTACATTCCCCCCTGTTCTATTTGCAGAAAATAGAATGACACCTAGTCCTCATCTTACGCTAATCCAATATGGTGCATCACATGGTTAAGAGCCGATTTCCGACAAACTTGGTAATTGAATGATTTCTGAGAAACGCATCCGTAGTACTGAGCTGTTTTTCAAAAAGACGGCAACATCGTTGGCATCCCCTTCGATGATGATTACGGTTTCGGAGGAATAGCGATCCGTAGCTTTCACCAGAGACTCCGTTAATGCACGCACCTTGTCTGCATGTGTACGATTTCTATCTTGTGCAGGAAGCCGCAGCACAAGCATACCATTCTTCGCATGTTGAAGATTCGATATAACGTTACTGCTTATGGAACTTGGATCCTGATCCTCCATATTGTCTATTGATACAGGTACGATTTGCCCCCATGATAGAATGCCGCACTTCTTATACACCTGAGACAAGAGTTCAATTACCTGTACCCTAGCAGGCTCGATACCGCCCATAACTGCAAGACACATGGGAGGCATATCGACGTACAATCCTTTTGCCTTCCCTTCTTGATATTGTGACAACCGATGGACAAGTTGGCGTAGCGATTCTGCATATTCGCCAAGTACTCCACTGGATAGGAATTCATTCAAACTACCTTGTAAATCGAATCTTGCTTCCCCCGTTTGATCTGATTGTGCCTTAGAGTAGTTTGGATTTGCTGATAATGTTCGTCCCTGCAGCGATTCATCTGGCTGTTGAAATTTATCAGTTTGCTGGGATTCATCAGCATTCGATATCTCGCTACTCTTCATATTGGAATGCATTTCTGCTGTGTGATTGCCTGACTGCTCAGTATCGCTCAGCGATGTTGACTCCTTCCGCTTCTCTACTGATGGAGAAGTCGTCCGACTAGCGGATGGAACCTCAATGTTGAGCGCATACACACTTGTGAAATAAAGTCCTATTTCAATATGTTCCTCCAAGAAGCGGTGCATTTTCGCTGGCGCTCCCGTTAAAATGACGAGAATTTCATCATCTTCTTCAGTCTCATTTTCCAAACAACAAAATAACATATCTAGCGCTTCCCGCCCCTGTCCGGTTCGATCGTCTTCAAGCAGCTTGTAGGCATCTTGTATTACAAGTACGCCTCCGCGTGCCTGTTCAACAATATCGAGCGTAGACTGTGAGCGTCTTCGGCGGTACGGATCAATTAACTGTTTATAATTCACCTCAGTTACCGTTCGTTCAGACAAGTAGAACAGTTCGTGAAAGAGAGAAGAAATGAGATCAGCAGCCCTCATCTCCCAAGTACCCGGTTCCGTAGCGAATATCATATGAATTCTCGGATAATAAATGTCTTGTCCCAAATCATAGCGATTATTAAGCCTCTGGATTAGTCGAACGAGGCGCTGAATGTTCTGATGCATCGCATCAAGACCCGTTAACTCATGAAGCTCCTGCAAAAGGGCTTCTATATTTCGGTCCGCTTCAGCCTGTTCTTCTTCAGTCAAGTCCTCCTCATTGGAATACACCTCTTTGATAAGTGCAGTTACTCCATCTGGGGTTAAGAGCGCTTGCCGTCTATCACTTGCTGATGGCGGGCCAACAATTTGCGTCACCTCTAGCTGCTCCTGAATGAGCCGAGCTCTCTGTGCTCCTATATTTAATTTTGATTGAAGGAGAGCCGTTGACGCGTATCCAACTTCCGCTACAATTATGGCTGCATCTTCGAGCAATTCGTCCTCTTCATCACCATCCGCACTTTCTTCTTCCCCATCGTCCTCATATTCCTCTTCCTCGTTATCTTCGTAGTCTTCTTCATAGCTTGTCGCATCGGCAATCATTTTCTGCCTTTCCGCCTCGCGTTCTTTCTTATCGCTAAAATAACGGTATATAACATAGATGCTTGATACACTGCCAAATAATACACCCAATAATAGAGAGTATTCTGTCAGAAAGAAAATTGTCATCCAAACAATAAAAAATATGACCCATGGTAGATTCACACGTACACCCCATACTCTCTCTAATTTTTCCTTATCCTAATTCGAGTTGCGGTAATGCGATGATGAATTTTTGATACGGTCGAAGCTATATGTTCCGAATCCAAAAAAGGATCAATTATGCTCGCTGACTTCCATGGAACCATGATTGCCTATATTAGGCTAATTGAAGGATAGAGGGGCTCTATATGTTCCGCTTGATTTGATATCAGATCAATGATTTGCATGGAATTCCTATCAAGTACACTCGGTCTATACAACCTTACCCGTCAAAATCGCCTGTACTTCGATTTCAACGAGCAGGGCAGGATCAATTAGGGCCTTGACTTCTACCATGGTAGCTACCGGGCAAATGTCACGGAAAAATTCACCGTGAGCTCTGCCGATCTCTTCCCATTTGGTTATGTCTGTGACGAACATTCTTGTTCGAACAACATCGGACATGTTGGCCCCCACTTCGTGAAGCGCATCAGAAATTACCTGCAGAATATATGTAGTTTGAGCGTAAGCGTCATTTTCGCCGACCACTTTACCATCGCGCATCGCTGTTGTACCCGCAACCTCGACTTGATTGCCAACTCGTATCGCTCGGCAATAGCCTACCAACGGCTCCCAAGGCGATCCTGTAGTTACACGAACTCGCTCGGTCATTGTATCCCACTCCCTCTATATCATTCCAAAGTTAACATTAGAGCTTCTTATAATAAATAACAGTTGTGTGGTAGCTTCCATCTGCGGACTTGGCGAATTCCGGAATCCGTCCAGCTTCCACATACCCATTCGATTGGTACAACAAGTTGGAAGGATCTCCTTCTCTCGTATCAAGCACCAGCAGGCTTCGTTCTTCATGATGCGCGCAATCTTCCACAACTCGCAACAACCCCTTGGCAATTCCCATTCTGCGCTGGGAAGGGTGCACCATCAACTTCGCCATTTCCGCACGATGAAGAGCATTTGGCTTTTGAGCGAGATGAAGCTGGATTGTACCGCACACCTGATTATCAACTAGCGCAACCCACAGGCGCACCTCCGGCTGCAATACCGCTGCCCAATAATCGTCAGCCATCTTGCGATCCAGTGGAGGGAGGAATCCTATTGATGCACCATCATTCACGACGTCCAATAACAACGTTGATAGCCCTTGAAGCACTTCTCCATCCAACTGCTCTATCTCTTTAATTTGAACACGACTGTCCATAGACTTCCACTCCGTTCGTTGTCATAAATCTTAAGAACATGCTCCACAATTGCTTCCACAATACCTCTTGATATCTATTATTATCCACCCCAATAGAACCTGTCAAAGCAAGAAACGCTACAAAAATACCATTCTTTCTGCGAGTCCCTCCCTTTACTTCAACCGTTCCGGTAGGTATAATTCGAACCAATGTTCCATTGGTCAACCGATGAAGTCGCGCAAAGGAGGAGTAAGCAAGATGTCTGCAATCATGAGCCCCTACGATCTAATCGTCTATTTTGGCTCTGATCATGTATCTTTTCTCACGAACAAAGTAGATGCGGACAATCACAGCCATAACTATATTCAGATTACGATCGGCCTTGAAGAAGATGTAGCGATAACGGTAGACGGAGTCGCCTATCAAGCTTCCGGCTTAATCTTGCATTCTAACATCGTTCATGAACTGCAAGGCCATGGACAGTGGCAATGGTATATGCTCATCAACCCTGAATCTGCATTCGGTGAGCATCTGAAGAGAACCTACTTACAGCACTCACCGATTTATATTCTAACAAGCAATCAAATCGAGGAACTGCAGCAGCTTGCAATCCAGCATTTATTTTCGCTACAGCAAGCAATGGAATACGACCAGATTTGGAACAAGTGCAAGCACATATTGAAAATGACGAATGACAATCTGCCGCCTATTCTTGACGCACGAGTTCATCACATCATGCAAGCACTAGAGAGCATTTCTCTCCCTCAATTGACTGTAAAAACACTCAGTAAGAAAGTATTTCTGTCCGAGAGCAGACTATCTCATCTATTCAAAGACAAGATAGGCATATCACTCGCCAGCTATATCGTTCATCATAAATTAGAACACGCATTCCATGCTGTCTTTAGCGGAAAATCCATAACAGACGCAGCAATGGAAGCGGGCTTTAATAGCCCTTCCCACTTCTCTAAGACCGTTCGAGACAAACTTGGCATGACTGCTCGTACAATTGTTCAACATAGCAGATATTTGAAAGTATGAATTCCTCCTCTCCTTTATAGTTGAAGGGGAAGGAGGAATGACCATGACAACCTATTTAGAAGCAACGGCATTAGTTGATTATAACCATCCATCGATTCAGAAGCTTATCATAGAGCGATCCTGGAAAGAGGCTAAAGAGTACGATAAGATTCGTGATATATACGATTATGTGCGCAACCAGATCAAGTTCGGTTACAACCGTGGCGACGATATTCCCGCTTCGGAGGTATTAGCAGATGGATATGGCCAGTGCAATACGAAGAGCATCCTGCTAATGGCCTTGCTGCGTGGAGTCGGCATCCCTTGCCGCATTCACGGCTTCTATATCGATAAGAAAATGCAAAAAGGAGCATTGACTGGCATCATCTATACATTCGCTCCCCGCAATATCGTTCATGCCTGGACAGAAGTTCATTTCCAAGGCAAATGGCTCGCACTTGAAGGAGTCATTATCGATGATATGTACCTTCATCAAGTAAAAGATAGACTGTGCAGCTACAACGATGGTCATATCGGATACGGTATAGCAGTGAAAGACGTGAAGAACATCAACTTATGCTGGCGTGGCGACAGCACCTATATTCAGAACTTCTCGATTACGGAGGATTTAGGCTACTACGATAACCCAGATGAATTCTTCGCGGCATACAACAATACGAAGAGTCGGTTTAAGAAAGCCATGTTGAATCTGCTTCGCAAGCGGGTAAATCGACGCACCGACGCATTACGGGGAGGCAAACTATAATTAGCAACTATACCTGACCCCAAACATAAATAGCCTATCCCCAAAGAGAGTAGGCTTAGATGCAACCTCAACACCCGTGCCCGCATTGCTTCGGGATAGCAAGCAGTGCGGGCATTACGTCATCGATGATGCAACAAGATCTCACCATTACATTCTGCACGAAATCGCGCTTGGAATTGCTCGGCGAAGATCATCTTCTGATCGTAAATATCTTTGGACAATTCATAGTTCAGCGCTTCTCGCGAGCTAGCTACATACTCGGCATAGTTCTCACTATCCCACAATTGAATGGCGTCGAATACATTTTCTTCGTTATTCCCGCTGTATACGAATTTCAACCATATCTCCATGGAACCGAAATGATCCAGTATATCTGCATCCTGAACCAGCTTCATATAATAAGGCAATTCAGGAGAATCAGCTTGCTTCCGCGTATTATGGTGTCTGATAATTTCTGAAATACCTGCGTGTTCCTCTGCTGAACATGCGCCGTTCAGCAAGGTATGCACAAGTTCGGCTCCAGTAAGATGATGCGGCTCAATCCCTTTCGTTACGTCATGGAACAAGGCGCCCGCATAGATGATGTCATCCATTGTCGATTCGTTCGGAAAGAGACTCTTCCGCAAATGCATGGCTAGATTCGCCACACGTTGACCATGATAGTAAATGAATCCGCGTTCTCGACTGAGATGAGATTTTCGCTTGCTCATTGTCTTTCTTGCAATCTCTTTCACTTCATTCATATCCATAAGACCATCTCCCCCATTAACGACTACTCGCAATTCAAATCACTAACATCATACAGTCGAGATTAGTAGGCAATCTGGATGTATTGATACATCAGTCCAGTAACCACAGAGAGAATCAATGGCTCATTTTCCCATACTAGTCTATTATAGAATTGCCTTTCTCTCAACAGAAAAAGCCGTACATCACAAATCATGGATTCGTCGTACGGCTCATATGTACTTACAAGAATACAAGTATATATAGACGGAAGTATTACGTCTCATGCCCGTATTGAAGCAAGGTCGCAACCACGTCTCTACGTTCCCTGTAATTATCGTAAGCCTCCTCGGCTCTTGCTACCGGATACACATGGGTGATCAATTTCTTCATCGAAATGCGTCCATCAGCGAGCAGCCGTATGTAGGCTTCGAGATTTCTCCCCTCCGTCCAACGCACATGACCGATCGGGTAATCTCGATTCTCCTGCTCATATTGCTTGTCATACCGACCGGGTCCTCCTGCCCTTGAAATGAGAACTTGAGCCTCCTTCTGGAACATAAGCTCTCTGGAATAGTCCATCGACAGATCGCCAACAATGACCACCTTCCCCCGATCTCGAATCCATGTCAGCGCACTGTTCGTCACTGCCTCACCCGATCCACTCACACAGAGCAATACGGCATCTGCTCCCGCCTCTCCAACCACTTCAGACAATTCCAGTTCCATTAGCCTTTGATCCGCATACACTTGGTCTAACCCGTGGTGTCTGAGCATCTCTGCCCTGCGGGCGTCTGTATCCAGTGCAACCGTTCGATAGGCGGCAGCATGAGCGATCTGCGCGATCAAATTGCCTAATGTCCCGAGGCCGACGATGACGGCAGATTCCCCGAATCGTAAGTCAGCTACACGCAGCGCATGCACCGCAATAGCACCTAACCCCCCGAACGCGGCTTCCTTCGGATCTACCTTATCCGGCACAAGTGCGATCAAATTCGTGGGAACAGTCAGCCACTCCGCATGACATACGTACGGCGCTCCATAGCAGGCCACCCGCTGCCCAACCAAATCACAGCTCACACCATCCCCTACCTGCTCAACGATGCCAACTGCACTATATCCCAATAGGATCCGCGACTCCGATGAACAGTTCACCATACTCAGCTCCGTGCCCGGACTGATTGCTGAATATTCCGTTCGAATTCTGACATGTCCATACTCCAGTTTCTTGGGTTCCAATTCAGCAATGACAATTGTGCCGGATTGTGTCGCCACAGCCTTCACTTCAATCCCCCCAATCGTTAACCTGTCTGCCGTTTTCGATACTCACTAGGCGATATTCCGTAATATTTCTTAAATGTGGTAGCAAATGTTGACGCATTCAAATATCCTGTCTTTTCTCCGATCTCAGTTACCGAATATGAGGTATGCTTCAGCAGTTCTCTGGCATGGGCTAGTCGCACCTTGTTCAAGTAATCCACATAATTGATATCAAACGTTTTTTTGAAATAACTAGAGAAGTATTTCGGCGAGGTATGGAAGACTTCTGCAATATAATCCAAATACAAATTCTCCATATAATGAAGCTCGATATATTGTGCAATGTAAGCAGGATTCAATTTATTTGTCGGCTCACTCTTGCACTGCTTTGCCAAAAATGCAGCAACCTTAATAAGCGCCTGCTTCATCTCCGTATATCGATTCGCCCGTGAAATGCTTCGAAGAAAATCCCCTTCAAGCTTGCTCCATTCCGCCTGTTCCAGCGACGGATTGCCGATCATGCGGAACAAATCATAGAACATCGCTTGCGCCACGTGCACCATCTGATGCATATGAATATTCCGCTTGTTGTTCGCTTCGAATGTATCTTCTATGATTTGGACGGCATCTTCCAGCCTTCCGCATAGCACATAGTTGGAGAGCTTCTCCATTTTGTCCAGCGGATAGTACATATTATAGGTGTATCGTATCTGTTCTGCATCCATCACAGGTTCATCGTTGCTTACCGACCGATGTGACATCCCATGGCTTACATCTTGAAAAGCGCGTTTCCAATGTACCTCATCAGTGCTGTACATACTGCTTACACAAGCCCCTACTTCATAGCGGCTCAGCTCATTATTTCCTGCAGCAGCAATGTAAGCACGAAGCTGTTTGAATAGTGTACGCCTAGTTAAAGGCTGATCCAATCCAATCCACGCGACAAATTGCAGCTTATCGGCATGAAATAGAAGTGCCTCTATCGACTCTCGCTTCAATCCAGCAGCAATACGTGATTCCAGCTCATCGACATGGATACGCTCCTGTGACTCCGCTTCCTCCTTAGGCAGCAGCTGGATCAGAACCATCACAAATTGTTTCTTCACAGTGCTTTCTGGGAAGTATTTGCGGATAAGCTGCTCCGATTCACTTGGATCTGCATACTCATCAATCGCTCGAAGGAAGGCAGTTCTTCGATTTTCTACACGTACGACTTCAAGTTGCTCTCTGAGCTTACCGTTGTCTAATTGGAGCACACGAATAGCCTTATGAATATTGCGAATATCATTTCCTTTACTCGTTTCCATTCCCAGCTGCTGAATGATGTTACGGATGGGTCGGTATAAGTACATACTGAGCAAGTAAGATAAAGTGACAGCTCCAATTATGGCCGTGATCATGATCGTAAGATTCGCACTGCTTACGGAGTTGATGTTCTTAAACTTATAAGGAATTTTATTGATATACATAAATCCGTTGTACGTCGATTTGTAGAAATTGTACTCGAAATCCTTGCCCGTGATCGTCCCTTCCGAATTGAAATTAGAGGTTAACTGATTCCATACCTCTACCAAGTCAAAATCATCATTCGTGCTGAGTATCACATTGCGATTCGAATCAAGCACAATAAATGATGCACCAGGTATAATAGCAGTTTGGTCAACGAATTTCATCCACTTTTCGGCACTAATCAAAAACATGATATGTTTATCAGAAAGACGAAATTTATTGCCTCCCACCATAATCAGCAGTTTCTTTTCTTGCAATGTCGTACCGCTGTTCATGACCTTGTATGTATCGGCCGGAAAGACTTTCGATTCATGCGGCATGGACATAAAGCGCTTCCAATACGCTGCATTGTAGATGGAATGTACATATTTTTGCTCAAATAGCTCTCCTAAATCAGTCGTACCGTGCAAAGTTATTGCAAGATTCGAATTGTCATGAAATACAATAATATCTTCGATAAAATCAGCTTTGGAGACGAGTGCGGTAACATTTTTCTGTAAATCGTACACCTTCGCCATATCCAAGCTTCCATCACTATTTACAATGTTGTTATAGGGTAAGGAGTGAATGGAATGATTCATGCTGTCTAGGGACCTGAAGCTGTTATCGATCGATTGAATCATCGTTTTCACGACTAACGCATTATTTTGAGCTACTTCGTCATAGACTTCTGAGATGGAGTTCTTGTGTACAATATAGTTGGAGACAAACATGACCATGATCACGATTAACAAAGCCATGAAAATTTGAAGCAGGCCGACGTTCATCAATAATCTTTTCATCTCGCTCTTCCCCTTGTCATGTTCTCATACGCATGAAGCGATTCCAACTACATTCTACACCGTGATCAACTATCCCTTCTCCGCTCCTAGCATAACCCCCTTTGCAAAGTATTTCTGTGCAAAAGGATAAATAAGCAAGACGGGGATCATAGACAATACAATTGTCGCGTTCTTCATCGCCTGTGGAGCCAGAGCTGCACGATCTACGAGCGAAGCATCCGACTCTGCATTGAAGATGAGCATGTCTCGCAAGACAATCTGAAGCGGGAACATATCCTTGTCATTTAAATAAATTAACGGGAGGAAGAAGCTGTTCCAATGCCCCATAAAATAAAAGAGTCCAATCGACGCCAAGGCGGGCTTCGACAACGGGATTACGATGCTGAACAAGATGCGATACTCGGAAGCTCCATCGATTTTGGCCGCTTCCCGAATTTGGGACGACATGCTCTCATAGAAGCTCTTGAGTATGATGAGCTCAAATGTCCAGATTGCATTAGGCAGCACGAGTGCCCATACTGTATCAATTAAGCCCAGTCCTTTGACCACCATGAAAGTTGGAATAATACCTGCATTCAGGAACATCGTCAGCACGATCGCAAGCATCCAGAACTTTCTGCCAACAAAATTGCGCTGCGCTAATGGGTAAGCGGAAATGGCCGTAAACAACAGGTTGATGAATGTGCCAAGCGCCGTATAATAGATTGTATTCAGATACGCCCTTGGAATCTTGTCATCCTTCAGCACCTCAACGTAAGCATCTATATTGAAGCCCTTCGGAAACAGGGTTACTTCCCCTTGCAATACAGAAACCGTGTCACTAAATGAAATGACAGCAATATACCATACCGGATAAAGGGTACACACTGCAACGAGAAGCAATAGGATCGTATTGGCAACATTGAAGATCGACAGCTTACGTTCTCCTACCATAGACTGTTACCTCCAAATCGCTTACTTACATAGTTCGCTCCGAGCAGCATGACCAAAGCTACGGCAGATTCGAACATCCCAACAGCCGCTGCATAGCTGTAGCTTGATTCGAGGAAGCCCTTGCGGTACACATAGGTGGAGAACACGTCGGCGACACTATATGTCATTGGGTTGTACAGCAGCAGCACCTTTTCGTAACCGATTCTGAACATATTCCCCATATTTAAGATGAACATGACGACGATCGTCGGCATGATTCCTGGTATCGTAATATGCCGCATCATTTGCAGCCGCTTCGCACCATCTACCTTAGCTGCCTCATACAGCGAAGGATTAATACCGGCTACAGCCGCCAAATAGATAATCGCCTGATAACCCATCGTGGCCCAAATATCGGATATGACGTAGATCGGCCGAAACCATGCAGCATCAATCAAAAAATGCTTTTTTTCAAATCCGAAATAGGAAAGAACTTGATTGACGATCCCATTCGTTGGAGAGAGAAAGTCAATGATCATACTGCAAATAATGACTACTGATAGAAAGGAGGGTAAATAACTAAAGGTTTGAATCGATTTCTTAAACCATTTTACTCGAACTTCATTTAAGAAAACGGCAAATAGGATCGGAAACGCAAACCCGAATAGTAACGTGTAGAAGCCTAGCAGGAATGTATTTGTAAAGAGAATAAGAAAGTCCTGATTGCTGAAAAATTTAATAAAATGCTTCAGTCCTACCCATTTGCTATCGAATACACCTTTGTACACACTGTAATCCTTAAATGCGATGATCAACCCATACATGGGCCCGTATCGAAATATTGCGTAGAAGAGAATACAAGGAATAAAAAGCACAAGAAGCTGCTTATCGCGCTTGATATGCTTCCAGAAGTTCGCCCAACGCATGCGACTTGGCGTCATTGTTCGTTGGTGCTTAGTCTCAAGCTCTGATTGCTGCACAATTGTTCCCCCTTGAGGAATGGGCACCTGAATCAGAATCCAGGTGCCCCTCCGATTTCAAATGATCCGCAGCTTACTTGGAGTCAAAACGCTTTTGTGCTTCATTAAATATGGCAAGCATTTGATCAATCCCTGCTTTTTTCGCAGTGTTTTTCCAGTCCTCCCATTGCTTCTCACCATAGTTTTTATCCATCACATATTTCGAATTGAACTCTTCCGCTGCCTTCTGGATCGACGTCTGCAGCTCTGATAGAGTCGCAATTTCATCATCTGTGAAGTTAAGGGTTGGATCTAGCGGCTCTCTTCGATTATCCTTCATGATTAGATCTTGCGCTTCCTGCTCTTTTTCCGAGAACTTGAAATAGACACTCTTCGGATTCGGTCGCAAATAGGCGCTTTCCTGCCACATCCCATAGCGATCCTCGAGAACACTAATATCCACTAGCGGCAGGTTAGCCAATTCTGGATACACAGGATATCCATCCTCACCCCACTTGAAGTTCACACCTTCTACACCAAGTGTCATTAAATCCCCGCCAGATGGACTTGTTAAGTAATCCAGCAACTTAAGCGCAACTTCCTTATTGTCGTTATCCGCTACTGCGATACCGAAGTCGCTAACCTCAGGCAGCGATCTTACGTGCCCCGTCGGACCAATTGGCAGTGCATATCGCAAGTTGTAATCGGGCATCGCACTCTTCACCTGGTTGTAGAACAGATCCAATCTGCCAATCCAGTCGAAAGTTACAAATGCCTTGTCTGTTGTCATTTTCGTTGTCCAAGAATCCTGCGTATTCGTTAAAAACTCAGGATCAAGCAGCCCTTCGTTGAACATCTTTTTCATGAAGTCAAGCATATCTTTGTGCGCATCCTGCACGGAGGCGAACTTCCAATTTCTATCTGCTTCATCATAATAAATTGGATAGTTCTCACCGCCTATTCCCCAACCATAAGACCAGTCTCCATAAATGTGTTCTTTCGTCTTAGAAGCGTAAGGATAACTGTTCGGATACAGCTCCTTCAATTTTTTCATAGCGGTGTAGAATTCATCTGTATTCGTCCATGGCTTGATGCCGTTCTTATCGAATATATCCTTTCTATACATGAAACCGTGATTGACGTCCCGATTCAACTTGTATATCGGCCATGAGTATAAGTTCCCGCTCTGATCGCCGAATGACTTGATTACCCACGGGTTTTCTTCCATGTACAGCTTCTTGAAGTTGGGCAGCATATCGACATGCTCATTAATGGCCACAACACCGCCCTGCTTGCCTATATCCTTCAGTTCGGCACCCTTTAATCCATTGAAAATATCTGGAAGCTTCCCGGAGGCAACGGTCGTTCTCAACTTATCCTCGTAAGTCTGGCTGGAGTATGTCTGAAACACCACCTTAATGCCTGTTCGCTTCTCAATTTCCTTGACGACGAGCATTTCATTCGTGATGGAGACATTACCAGGATGCATCCATGTTAACGTTACAGGCTTATCAACGATCGGAAGCTTCAGCCCGCCCGTATCCCCATATTGCTCACTATCCCCCGTGACTGTAGAACCGGAACCTGCATTACCACTGTTACTGCTGTTATTGTTGGAATTTGTGCTGCTTTCTTGACTGCTTGCACTCCCTCCGCCTCCGCATGCCGCAAGAAGCGTGAAGACCATTGTCATCATAATGACAACACTTATGACTCTTTTTGACATTGCGATCATTTCCCCCTTTGTATTGTTGCGCATTCCCTACTGGCAGCTTCCAACTTAATTCTCTCTCAGTATAAGAAGCAGTCACCATTTAATAAATAAAGCGTTTTCATAAATTGTTCTAATAGACCCTCCTCGGGATAAAAGTTCACATAAAACCCTTATGCACCACGGATTTCCCCCGAGTGGAAAATGATAAAGTGGTTGAATTTGATGAAATACAGTTAATGTTTATTCCAGCCATTCCTGTAGATAGGCTGCAACGAATTCGTCATCATGAAGATGCGAATATTGTCTATATACTCGATCGATTTCGTCCGCTTGCCCAGCAGAAAGCGTCTCATTCGGATTCAGGCACCAAATGCCCTTGAGCAGCCCTTGGCGGCGCAGCACTTCATGAATCCCTGGAATACATCCATGAAATTGATGCGCAGTATCGAAAAATGCAGCATTGCAGTCTGTAATCTGGATGTTCCTAGTTAACCATTCCCCAGAGATTTCGCCGCGTTCTCTCTCCTTCTTGATCTCCTCCAGTAATTCGACTGCTTTCTTCGTCCATACAGCCCAATGGCCGAGAAGACCGCCCACAATACTCTTCTCAATTGACTGCCCTCTCACATCGAAGCGGTACGTTGTAAGCAGATCATTAACAATGTTATCGTCATTCCCTGTGTACAATGCAATCTCATCTCTTCTGTCAGAATAGCATACCGCTCGTACAACATCGATGGTCTGATAGCGATTGAAGGGAGCCATTTTGATTGCTACTACATTCGGGATATCCGCGAATTTGCGCCAAAAATCAAAGCTGAGGACACGTCCTCCAACAGACGGCTGCAGATAGAATCCGATTATCGGCATAATAGCAGAAACCCGTTCAGTACGTTCAAGCAATTCCTCTTCACTCATGCTGGAGAGTCCGCCCATGCTTAGCAATGTGGCATCATACCCCACCTGATGTGCCAGTTCCGCTTCCCTCATCGCTTGTTCAGTACTGCCGCATACACCGGCAATCTTAATAAAAGGACGTTCTATGTTAGCTCGTTCTACCTCTTCAACGGCCATGCGCAATACCCTCCCAAATAAATCATGCTTAGGGTCGCGAATCTCAAATTGTGTGGAATGAACTCCTACTGCGATTCCACCTGCTCCAGATGCAATGTAATACCTCGTCAACGCGCGCTGATGGCGTTCGTCCAGCTGACGCTCCTCATTGAGTGCAAGTGGATGCGCGGGAATAACTAAGCCCTGATGGAGAGCCTCATGCAGCGTGTTCGAAAGCTTATTGCGTGTCAGCATCAGAATTTCCCACCTCTCTCCTGAAAATGAGTAGGTTTATTCCATGTTGCCCCTCCAGATTGAACCCATTCCACCACCCAGTCGATCATCTGCAGTAGTGATACAGATGGATACCCGAAGCGTTGATGTGACTTGGATGCGTTATTCAACAAGGCCAGTTCTGCTTCCTCGCCTTGATATTGCACGCTTTTATTGAATCGCATGGCGAACTGCTCTGCAGCCCATCTCACCGACATTGTCTCCGGCCCTGTGATGTTCATGATGGTCGGCGGACTCGTGCATTCCGTCAAGGAGCGAAGAGCCATTGCGTTCGCATCCCCTTGCCAGATTACATTTGCATGCCCCATACTCAGATTAATCGAACTCCCTTCCATCACAGATTTAGCTATTTCTAACAAGACACCGTAACGGAGATCAATCGCATAGTTCAATCTGTAGAACAGCATTGGGGTATTGTTTTTATGGGCATGGTATTCGAAGATTCGCTCTCGACCTAATGTGGACTGCGCATACTCACCGATTGGTTCTGGTGATACAGACTCATCAGCCCCTCCGCTGCCGATCGGCATGAATGGATAGATATTACCAGAGGAGAACACAACAATGCGAGAGTCCTTGTACTTCTCGGCCACTCTTCCAGGCAGATACACATTCATTGCCCATGTAAAATGCTCCCTTCCCGTAGTGCCGAATTTATTGCCCGCCATATAGATCACGTTCGATGCATGTGGAAGCTTGAACAATTCTCCATCATGAAGGAGATCGCATGCAATCGTCTCAACTCCCGCTTCCTCTAGTTCGCGCTGTACATCGCCTCCAGTGAACCGAGATACTCCGATCACCCGCTTGTTCAGCCCGCCCTTGCGAACCGCATTAACTGCCAGCTTAGCGAGACTTGGCCCCATTTTCCCTCCTACACCAAGAATAACAATATCTCCGTCGACTTTCGCCAGATCTTGAATACATTCATCTGAAGGCTCAGCTAGTCTCTTCTCCAGTTCAAGCACAGATTTCATATCCATCATCCCCCTTCTGGATTTATTCGATTTCACCATCTACGTATGGAACCTGATCCTGCGAAACCGACAAGCTTCCATGAAACCATATATATACCAGACAGAAGATCGTGTATATCATGCTTTTTCCCACATCTTACGTATTTCTGGATAAGAGTATCTCCCAATGTTGTACAGCCTAACTCTCGGGTGATTATGTAGGTTGAAAATCATCAAGTAGACGAAATAAATAAAGTGACTCACAATCGATGGGCACGGGGCGCATGGATCAGTCACTTTATTAAAGAGGCAGAAATAATGGGTTTTTCTCATGGTAGGATCTTATAACTCAACTTTCGCCGAACAGAAATTGCCATGAAAGCTTATCGTCATAGATTTCTACGAGATTAATTTGCTTTTCGAAAAATAGAAAAACACCGCTTCGCATTTTAAAAATTATGTAGTACTATCTAACGGTGTTGAGTTCTCTACCGATTTGAAGGAATCCGGGAAGGCTGCCATGAAAACGATCATCTCCTCGTTAATTGTCATCCCGAATACGGCTGTCAGAACCGGATGAAGGAAAAACGCTTCTGCTACCGTGCGATTCAAATCTGTACTATAGGGAACGAAACCGCCTTCTCCGGTTCGCTGAAGGTTTAATGCCATTGGGTCATTCCTAGAAAAATCGGTATCTTTGAGGCTAACCATTTTTCGGTCAGGATAGCGATTAGATGTAAAATGAATTTCCAAATTATTTATATCGTAAACCAAACTGAAAGCAGTATCTTCCCTTTGAATGGCCTGCAGCACATCGAAGGCAAATCCCATCTCAGCAACCTGCCTATCCAGATATGCTGCTGCCCGAATGAATCGTTCCATTGAATTCTGTTCGTAATCTCCGTATTCCACACGCCATTTCCCATCATAATCTTTCCAATCCCTAATCGCCTTAGGATATGACGTGTTCGCCATAACGGGCATCGGGAGTTCTTCTCCTTCGTAGATGGATAACACCCCATTCGCGAACTCGAAAATCGCGCAGCCCCCTATTTGATCGCAAGCCATATAGTGTAGCCGCGACGTCGGATTAACGATCATGACACGCCCCGCCTTATCCTTCACCTCTTGCACGGATGCGCATGTATCTAGCATAAGTTGAATCCACTGCAGCTCCCCTATAGCCGGTTGGTTCTGATCGTGGGGATAGCTGGACTGCCAGAATGTCGTTTGCTCTACCACAAGGCCTGCTTCATTCATCCCTCCGTTGGGCATTTCTTTGCCTACCTGTGATATCGTGATACTTCCATACTTGGAGACCCACTCCATCGGGCGGTTCGGTGGCATGACCAACGCTGACTTGGCTATTCCCCTGTGGTTCGTGAATAAGTAAGCTCCATCATACGGTACGTCCTGATTTTTACCAAGTAATCTCACACCCGTCTGGTTCATGTATACAGTTGTACTCATGGTTATTCTTTACCCTCCTGCAGTTTATTAGATAGTTCATCCAGTTGTCCTGCATTTAGCTTATCGAGAATGACATCGAATATTGCCCCAACCCGCTCATCCCCCTGTTCCAATACTGCAGCCACTCTCCCGAGACGGATTTGGTTACTCTGCTCTCGCTGAAGCTGCCGCTTCTTCTCCTGATAAGAGATAATATCTTTATCCTCTGCTCCCTCAGCCTTCAGCCTAGCTACTTTCTGATCCAGCAGCAGCATATGGAGCTCGGTTTTGGCAAATGGTGTCAATTGCTTCACAAATCGCTCCCCATCTACAAGAACAGTCTCTTGAACCTTAAAATAGTTAGCGAGAGCCTTCAGCCTTTCTTCCGGAATGGGCCTCCGTTTCTTGATCCAATCTGAGAATTGTTGCGGGGTAATATTGAACTCACGACCTATCCCGGAATACGACTGCTCGTTGATCACGACAAGATACTCCAATACCGTCTTATACTTGACTATCTGTTGATCATTCAATGGAATCATCCTTTGACATAATTTATGTCAACAACATAACCCAATGACATAATTTATGTCAAACAGTTTTTGCGTCATGTATGTCATTTTTTATGCAAAAAACCCCCACCATTTCTGATAAGAGTTTGTAGGCGGGGATCATAAAGACAGGAGGGGAACTGGTTTCGTCTGCTCGAGAGCAACAAAGCTGAGTCCTTTCCTGGCAAGGACGTCGTTTATCCATTCAATTTCACAGCTTATGCTGCACTCACTTTCCCCCATCATTACGACTGCGCGATTTTTGGGAGCTTTATGTGATCAAGGGATTGAAGACGATTCGGCAACATAAACAAATTATCATCTGATGGTTCTGGGTACTCGACCTTAAACCCACCTTGCTCAGGATGAAATTGATAGTATACCCGTTCCGTCTGCTCAGTTGAAATCTTATTGACAACTTGCGAGAGATCAACTTGGTTCGGAGACAGGACATCGTATAGTTGTATTGAATTTCCATCTTGCATAAAGATAACGACCGCGTCTAATTCTTCAATAAAATACAGATGATCCTCAAACACATGCAAGCAATACCAAGAGAAGATTCCTTCTGCATGAATGGCGTCACACGTCGAATATCTTACGTTCCGTGAAGCATAGTATCGCATGACAAGCTCCCAATCCTGAACATCTGTTACGTTCAGCTTCCGCATGTGAGTACGATCGCTGTGTGCCTCTAGCGTATTTATGACGGAGTAGAATTCCGGTTCTTGTACTCTATGGAAGCCAAACTTCGGATAGAAATCGAGAACCGTTCGATTCGCATATAAGTACATAAAGCTGCATTTTTGCTGATACTCTTCGATTACGATTTCCATTAGCTTTCTCGACAAGCCTTGATTCCGATACGCTTCATCCGTCATGACCGTGCCGATCATAATGGCTTCATGAGTCTCATTTTTTATAACGATATCCATTACATTAACTGATACATTCGCAACGACTCTATCTCCATCGGCGTAGGAATAGCAAATATATCGATCATTCCAGCATCCTCGCTGATACCAATCTTCAAACTGAATGCCGAACGATCGCTGCGCCAATGCATTGAAGCTTGCACGGTATTTCTCGATGTCCTTATAATCCTTAATGAATACGAGTTCTTTCATAATAACTCTCCCTCATCGCCTTGTTGATGAAATACCATGTAATAATGAATAACAGTGAAAATTGATAAAATAGATCAAAGAGGATTAAGTACGTCTTTCTATACGCCAAGCAAGCGTAAAGCCGCCTTGAAGCTTATCTCCTGTTACCGTCACATCATAGATCTCCGATTTCTGAGCGTAAAGCTTCACCGAGCTGTCCCCATCAGGCTCCATTCCGACGTGGTTCCCTCGCTCATCCTTTATATGAAAACCGTGCCCTCCGCCATTCTTGTTACGCACGTAAATGGATAGTGTTATCACATCACCGCGTCTCACTTGTATCGGGATTTCATGCTTTCCATGGAAATAATCAAAAAAAGCTGTATAAGAAATCGCGGTGCGCTCCTCAACCCAGTTGCTTTTCGTTGTAAAATCAATATTCGCAATCAGTAGGAGGATGGAGGGGATAACGAGGGAGAAGAGATAGGGAGCAACCTTCCTGCCGCGTATAATTGGATAAGCATATGTTCCCCAGAAAAAGAAAAGGGCGAAGAACGAGCCGAACATTCCGATAAGAAATGAGCTCATACTCACTTCCAGTCCTAGAAAAAAGAGATTTCTCGCGTGCAGCAGAATACGTGACAGCACCTTCAGCCTTCCCAGTTTGATCGTGATAAGATCAATGATCACCGAACATGCAATTCCATACCCAAAGAAAATCTTCCAGTAGGCAGAGTTGGCAAACTGTTCTGAATACGCGTACAAATCCATCTTCGGTAATACAAACATAGCAAAGAAAACAAACAAAGAGAAGCCTGCACCTGACAGCTTGGAAAGGATATATGCTGCATATCGATCCCCTCTCGGCTTCTCCATTCTCATCCCGGAATTCGTAATCAATCCGGATCACCTCTTCAACCAATTGATGCAATACCGACTTGAAATCCTAGCTCTATTTAATCTGTATATACCTTGTTTTCCATCCATATAATCTTTAAGTGCATCTCTATGCTGTTCATTCCATGAAGTCATGCATTCGATTCAAATTGATACTTCGCCATCATCTCTCCCCAATCCGCTAACCCTTGTTCAACAAACCCAACACTCGCATACAAACGCTTTGCTCTTTCATTTTCAGGATTGTAACTAATGAAGACCACTTCTGTTCGATCCTCCTTGGATCGAAGCTCATCCATTAACAACTGCATGGCCTGCTTGCCATAGCCTCTGCTCTGATGCTTCTCATCGATCATGAATCGATAGATCCAGTAGTTGCCGTCATCCGCATCTAGTCCATACATCGTAAAGCCTATCATTTGTTCATCCTTGTAAATTGCCTGCGCCACGAACCCCGGCAAAAATTGCACTTCTGCTATGGAATACAGATTAGAAGCTATAAACTTGCTTTGTTCCTCCGACGGACGAAGGTTGATACTCTCTTCCCAATTGTCCTGATCAATATTTTTAAACGTAATCATAGATGAATGCCCTCCCGATTATTTAGTCGTTCTTCCATAATTGAATGCAAATCACGATCGGCCAATGATACGAATTTTCAAGGTCTCCCTCATTTCTTAGTAGGGGTAGTATCGATTCGACTATTCGTTATGCCAGAGCTTATCAACTCGTACAAGTTGCATATCCTGAAGCTCAAGCTTATAGATATCCGGCATTGTCGTGGAGAACCAGAACTCGAATCCGTAAGCTGGATCGAAGTAATTCAATATCAACGTCATAATGTCCCCGTGTGTCCCAATCACAATATGCTGTCCTTCATACTTGCTTATCAATTCTTGAAGTACAGCAACTGCTCTTCGCTGAGCATCACGGCTTGGTTCTCCATCTGGAAAAGAAAAATGGAAATCTGCGTACACCTTGCGTTTTGACTCTTGGAAGCTCAATCCTTCAAATGCACCAATTTGCCGTTCTCTCAAATCTTCGTATATGTGAATAGGACGATTCACAAAATCAGCAAGCGGCTGAATCGTTTGAATCGCCCGAGCATACGGGCTTGATATAAATACATCAATCGGAATATGCTGCAGCAATTCGGCGATCTTCATTGCATCCTGTTCTCCTGCGGCAGATATCCCCCTTGAGCGCTCTTCCCCTTCGATATATGGTGACTCACAATGCCTCACAAAATAGAGTGTAGTTGTCAGATCATTGCACCTCATTCCATCTGTAAGTTTAGTAGATTCCAGTTGTTTCCTGTATACGAACGCAATTCTGATTACGTTTGTTCGGTTCGCCCAATTCATGAATAACTCTTTCATTGATTGAGAACTACACTATAAATGCAGCTCCATCGGGTCATTGCATAGGCTGTATCCATTTCGCTCATAGAAGCGAACGCTCCATTCACTAGGCCATACGATGATGAATTCATGCTCCTGCTGCTTCGACCAAGCCTCTATCCCTTTCATCATCCTGCTTCCAATCTGGTTGCCGCGATGCTCTGGTACGGTATATACATTCGTCATATAGACAAATGGATTTGTCTTTCGCCCAGGTCGAGGGACTTTGTGAATCAATTCCAAGTAGATGTGGGAGATGACACTTCCATCTAAATCAGCGACCCAAATAAACCACTCCCCACCTTTCATTGCTTCTAGTAAAAAGGAACGGCACTCCTTGTAAAAATCTTCGTATAGTTCCTCTTCAACCTGCTCTTCGTTATACTCATTCGAGAAGTCCCATCGCATTCGAATAAGCTGATCAATGTCTTGTACGCCGGCTAATCTTATATTCATCTCGAGGTTCCTCTCCTTATCATGACAAGGCCCAACCAAAAATGAGTTTTCAGTCGGGCCATATGGTGTCTTACTGCACAGGATCTTATTCCATTATTATACACTCCAATTGTCAATTTCAAGTAGAAGGGTTACGTTCAAATAAGAATATATTCATTTATATAATCATAATCGACCACAAAGAAAGTTAAAGAAGCTGCCGCCAGTAGAGTGCCGACGACAGCTTGCTGCTTAGGTATTTTATTCTATGTCTTTCTGGTTTTGTTGAAGATCATTTTAATTGTAGCTAGTTCAACGTAACTGCAAATTCCGAGTTCGGCACGCCAGCAAACACAACCGTTCCATTCTTCGGCAGTTTTACTTTGTTATTGCCGCTCACAACCGTAAAGTTGATACATACTCCCTTCTCATCATACACCGCGAACGAACTCTTCGATGGCAACGCCACGTTCATCGTTTTTCCTGCTGCCGCTTCTGGGATCGTAAACCATTTCGCATGCCCATTTGCTTGCAGTGTAACTATCGATGATTGATCTGTATCGAGCGGTTTTACGTTGGATTCACTTACGTATAAGAAGTCAGCCATCTCCATATATTCATTGCCACTTTCTGTATAGAAATGAGCTTCCTTCGTATCACGCCCATCCATCACGGGAATCTGGATTTGATGCTTCGCCGTATTCGGACCTGTAATTTGTTTGCTGTCCCAATAGCCCTCCTTGAGAGTAATTTGTGTGGTAAGAGGGATTAGTGTTCCGAGATAGATCATAGAACTAAACTTCTCGTTTACAAGATAGAACTTGCTACCTTCCCGTTTTGCCCATGCAGCAGCGGTCTTCTTCGGTAGCAAATTAACTTCTAGTTTCTCGGCTAAATAGGTAGTCATTGCAATTTGCCCCAAGCCTGGCGATAATTCATAGGTGCTCTCCCTCAAATAAGTCCTTCCATTCTTCTCGGTGACGAAGCTGAGCTTGGAGGTACCCTTCTCATTAATAAAGCTACCATCCGCCGTATATACATATTTTCCTTCTGGCTTAGTTGGTAAGAATAGTTCTCCCTTCTTCGTAATTTCTATTTTGAAATGACTGAAGGTATTTCCGTAAAAACCCGCTTTCTTTGCCACGTCTTGAGGCATCTTAGCCTTGATTGGCTTGCCGAAGGATTTATCCGGCTTTATGTCTTTAATTGCACCCTTCTCTTCAAGCGCGGTAAGCAGTAATTTAGTTGCCACCATTTGATTTGTAACACTGCTACCTCCTGACGACAACACAGCCGCTGCCATCTTCTGTTCTGGAAGCACGACCAGTGCAGCATGTTGCAGTACCGTGTCACCTCCCTTAGCCAAGGCCTTTATCCCATATCTATTAAATGGATATAATTCTACACTATCCCATCCAAGACCATAGTTGAACACATTATCTCCGTTCTCCGGCCACATTCCTTTTTTATATTCCTCTTGCTCCATCTCCTTGACTGCCTTATTAGAAAGAATTCCTTTTCCCTGCCCCATAAATAATTGTGAGAATCGCACCACATCTTCTGCCGTGGAAGAGATCCCTCCCGAACCAATCGCATTCAGTGATTCAATAGGAAGCTGTCCTTGGTACGTCGGAATATAAAGTCCAGCCCGCTTTTCGTCTTCCCATTTGTCTTGCGGCGTTTTCGTATGATTCAGTTTTAATGGCTCTGTAAACTTTTGATGTAGAAATTCAGTAAAACTCATACCGCTGACTCTTTCTACCAAAATCTCAGCCAGCGTAAAGCCATCGTTACAGTATACCGAGAACGCGCCAGGGTCGGCCTTCAAGCTTTGGCTGGGTAGTTCCCGCAACAAGCTATCATGGGCAACAGTATCATTATCTTTAAATAAAACTACATTATTGAACGTCATACCTGGCAAACCGGATGAGTGGTTCAACAGCATACGCGGCGTAATGCGCTTGTACCGCTCATCTTTCATCTTGAAATCAGGAACATAGCGGACGACAGGAGTATCCAAATCGACTTTTCCTTCGTCGACCAATTTCATTACAGCCGCAGCTGTATATACTTTACTGGTTGAACCAATCCCGTATAGAGTATCTTTGGTCAGCGGGAGTTTCCCTTCCATATCGTTCTTGCCTGTCTGACCCGACAAAATAATCTTGCCATTATCAATTAGCGCATACTGCACGCTATTCGTCTCATAGGACTTCATGAGCAGAGCAGCTTTCTCTGCTGCAATCTTCTCCAGTTCTTGGCTAGCAACCCCTTGGCTAGCTACAACCGCAATATTACTGCGAGAAGATGCTATCGCCATTGTCGGTAAGGTCATCGTGAGCGCCAATGTAGCGGCTAACACCCCAGATAGTTTCTTGTTCATAAGATAATTGCCTCCTAGATAATGACATAGTTTAACCTTTTTCCTTTTTACCTACTTGCTAAATTCAGCAAGTAAAATATTTTTAAAAAGATCCGAACTTTTAACTTTCCCCATACTGTTCAAACTGACGGCCAACGTATGACTACCTCCATGTGTGCCTCCAGCAAAAGTATCAAATCCTGGAATACCACCTGTGTGTCCCCATATCGATATACCGTTTGGAAGCTTAGTTTCATAGATTCCAAGACCAAATCCATCGATTCCTTCTATTCCTGTAGGAACCGTAGAAAGCATTTGTTTTAGTTGCTGATCTTTTAGTAATTTGCCACCGAGCAAGTAAGAAAAGAATTTGTTTAAGTCGTCAGCAGTAGAAATCATCTCTCCAGCCGATTGACCCATACTTGGGTTATAATAAGTAACGTCCTTCGGCTCACTTGCTCCGTCTAGTTGGATATATCCGCGGGGATGCTTGGTGCCTGGAATAACGGTCGAATTGCCAGGTAGGAATGTATCCGACAATTCAATCGGTTCAATAATCCGATTTTCAATTTCTTCCGCATAGCTGTTCCCGGTTACTTTTTCAATAAGAATACCCAGTAATACGTATCCTGTGTTCGAATAAGACCATCCCTTTCCTGGGGCAAAATCCGGGGGTAGAGAGATCCCCTTCTTTACTAATTCTTCAGCCGCATATGATTTTTTTGTATCCATAAGATCAAATTCTTTTGACCTTGAGTATTCAGCGATTCCACTTGTATGGTTCAATATTTGCCGGATCGTAATCTGGTTACCATCATATCCGTTTCCTTGAATGACACCAGGCAACCATTTTTCAATGGAATCGTCTAGATTCAAGCGGTTCTCTCCAACTAATTGAAGTCAACCGTTGCGGTGAACGTCTTCGTCACGCTGCCAATGCGAAAGCGGAAATCTGTTTTCATTGGTTTATTGGTTCTCAGATCCGCTATCCCGACAGCATAATTCCACGTTTTTCCACCCTCAGAAGTTTTAGCGAGTATCCCCGGGTATCCAAGCTGCAATGTATCCCGCATTGCTTGCTTGACGAAAGTACGATCTCGTTGAATACTTGTTTGTGACGAACTAGATACATTTTGAGTGGGCTCTGCTTTTACAATTGAGGTTGGCGTTGTGTATAACAGGGAACTTCCAGCTATTAAAAGGGCCAAACTTGCAAATGTAATTTGACTACGTGTTTTCATAGGGCATTCCACACCTCTATTCATATTGTATGGGTGGTTGCTTGTTGTTCCGTACTAATTACACAGCTATCATCTCCCCTATCAAAAGGGCAACATGGATCTTATCTAATCCCCTTTCGCTCGTTTTTACATTTTTATCCTACAAAATAAAAATTTCTTTTTTCTTATCCATTCCTTACAAATTCCTTACCTTCAAAATAGCTTCTATAATAGGATGGAAGGAGCATTGTGCCCGGAAATGAAAAGCATTTCCAATGAATATATAAAAAAAGAAACACAGAAGTTTTTCACTTCTATGTTTCTTTTTCATCCAATAATTATTAAAGATTCGATTTACTCCAAACATGATTAAGGAGTCTCCCCCCCTAAAATGACATAACCCAACTAAAAAACCGTGTTTTCAGTCGGGTCAGGTGTCTTGTAAGGGCGCTTATCACATTCCATTAATATACACTTTATTGGTGTGGTCAGATCGATATCGTCTACCTGCAATCCGATTGACTCCGCTAATCGCGCGATATCTCCTTGAAAGGGAATAAACTGTGAACGGTTCTGCTTCATTTTGATGTACAGTCGTCCATCAAGGGTGAATTCAATCGGTAAGATACCTGCCTTCGTTTCGATGTTGATGCTTTTCTTTTCTCCAAAATAGCTTTTGAATGTAAACAATACAACGACGCTATAGTTGCATGGCCGCATAGATTCATCTCATGCCCTGGGGTAAAATATCGCAATCGAACATCTGCTTGATCCGAATGAAGAATGAATGTCGTTTCAGTGAACTACCCACCACTTAGGCCTTAAAGTGGGGGCTTCTTGGGAACTAGATACTTTTACTAGCTATCTATATTTACCAAGCTATAAGGGTAGTCCCTGCCCCTAACAAATATACCAACTATATGGCTAATTTTAGCAAGTTGATACTTGCATTTAAATCTCTATCATGGTGACTGTTGCACTCTGAGCAATCCCATTCGCGAAGGTTAAGATTCTTGACTTCCTTGTTCTGATAACCACAGTTGGAACATAGCTGACTACTAGCACAATTCTTAGGTGCGATTATCAAATCACGACCTTTCCATACTGCTTTGTATTCAAGGTATTCTCTAAATTTAAACCAAGATACTTCACCGATGGCTTTAGATAACTTGCGATTCTTTTGCATAGTCTTCTCTTTCAAGTCTTCAATCACTATGACTTGGTTTTCGATTGTGATTTCATGACTGATCTTGTGAAGAAAGTCATTCCTCTGATTCGTTATCTTTTCATGAAGCCTTGCAACTTGTAATCTAGCTTTATCGCGATTCTTAGAGCCTTTTTTCTTACATGACAAAGAACGCTGCAAAAAAGCCAATCTTTTTTCAGATTTTCGCAGCCATTTAGGGTTTTCGTATTTAGTACCATTGGATAATACGGCGAAGTCTTTCAACCCAACATCGATACCAACTTTTGAATCAAGTTTGGAAAATAGTTGTTCATTTTCCTCTGCTAATATCGAAACAAAGTATTTGTTCGTTGGTGTTTTAGCAATTGTCACAGACTTAATCAAACCAAAAAATGGTCTATGTTGTTTGATTCGTACTAGTGTCTTTAATTTTGGCAGCTTGATATAACCATTTTCGATATAGACTGTACCCTTTTGATTGTTCGTTGTGTAGCTCCGGTGATTATCCTTTTTTCTTTTGAATTTCGGAAATCCTACTGACTTATCACGAAAGAAATGAGAATAAGCCTTCTGCAAATTTAGTTGAGCATTAGCCAAAGCAAGACTGTCCACTTCTTTTAGGAATGGAAATTCAGTTTTATATTGAGCTGGTGTAGGATACTTGATTTATCCATGCTTTTTTGAGATTTCTTAAAAGAACTGATTTTGTCAGCAAGCATTTTGTTATACACAAAACGCACACATCCAAAGGTTTTTTCGAAAAAGTTGCGCTGGTCTCTGTTAGGATAGAGTCGATATTTATATGCTTTCAACATTTCCTACACCTCCTTTTTGCCTTGTGTTTCAATATTTCTTTAAGATTTCTAATGGTGCATCGCCCACTGTTAGTAGACAATAGCTTTTTCGTAGATCATGTAATCTACTGCCTTCTATTTTTCCATGCAAAAAATGATACCACGAACAGAATAGCTGCTGCCATCAAACCGTGGCAGATATAATCCGTTCCCCCTAACTGAATAGGCAAGCTGGCATTAGGCTCCTTAAAGACTCTATCGGAAATAAAATGAGTATAAACCTTCTTTTTGGACTCATCAAAAACACGAATTTCGCCGTTACGGATTGGAACGATTCCATTCGGGCCGCCAACTGGAACTAAAAAATCTTCTTTGTCGTTTTTCTCCAGAAACAGAAGAATCTCATCCCCTTCTTCCTGTCCGTTCCGAATCTGTGTTGCTTCATCCCAATGGATACCTGCAGTAATTGTAGGCGGGACATCCCCTTTATATACGCGTTTCACTTGAAATTCGTACCTTTCCCACGAGAACGACTGCCTGCTGCTTGCTTGTTGTCTCTTGAAATCGTACGTCCCTTGCACAATAACAGACGCCCGTTCCATCACCTTGTCTGGTTCTAAGTAGACCCAGCTAGTAGCGCTTACCTCGCTTACCTGTATACTAAAAAGTAATGAGCACAAAGCGATTAGAAATATGCCCTGCACCAATCTCTTCATATCAGAAAATCTTCCTCTCGTAATCGCTTTAATCGATATCATAGATTAACCATTTCGAGTCGGGGTCTTTCCCTTGGATAAATACGTATTGTGACGTAAAAAAATCATCGTTGGTCAGCATATCATCAGCTAGGAGAAGAACTTGATATCCCTTTTTCTGCTTCTGAATATGGATGGGAGTGTGCAGCTTCACCGCCTTCAATTGGTAGGTCGGCATGCCTGTTATCGGACTATTCGGTGCGAATAGCTTCGTATATTCCTCCGCATTGCCCTCATGCAAATATTGCATTCGTTTGTTGATGAGCTGTACAATCTCTTGTTCATCCTGATTCAATCCCTTTATTTCCAAATACGCAGGGCCAGACTTAGATGTACAGCCTTGAAATAGAATGAGAAATATGACAAGCCATACAGTCTGAACGACATACCTATTTTTACAGAAACGTCCCATCAACCAACACTCCTTTTTTTCAAATACAGAGCAACCATCTACGTCTTCAACCTGACAAAGATCAGCCTCGCCTAAGCTTCAATTAGAGAGAATTAAACTTTCTCGCCCCATCTGCATCCATTTTCGATATGTAACGTAACTATAGATGGAGCTAGGTACAGAGGAGGCGTCCGATGAGCAGCATAGTAACGATTTATAAAAGCGAAAAGGGTAAGAGTTTGATTGCGAATCATTATGAGAGCTATATACAAGCTTTGCGGTTTCCTGTGGAGCGTATGTATCTGAATACAAGCTTTGGCTCAACTCATCTATTAGCTGTGGGACCCACTGATGGAAAACCGTTGTTCCTATTACAAGGGGGAAACTGCATCAACCCAATGACATTGTCTTGGTTTTCTCCATTAACGAGCCAATATCGAATTTATGCGCCTGATACGATTGGTCATCCTGGGTTTAGTGCAGAAACTAGAGTGTCAGCTAAGGATAATAGCTTCGCCCTATGGCTTCAAGAACTCATGAACGGTCTTGATATCGAGAAATGTGGATTTATAGGCACCTCTTATGGAGCAGGAATCATATTAAGACTAGCCGCCTGTATGCCGCATAAAATAGACTGCGCCGTGCTTGTGTCACCAGCAGGAATACGTTTAGGATCGAAGCTCAAAATGATCAAGGACATCCTTTTGCCACTGCTTCTGTTCCATGCAACTTCCTCAGATCGATACCTTGATAAGCTAACCAATGCCATGTCTGACAACACGATGAAGGCAATAGACAAGAAAATTATTGGAGACATTTTTCGATATGTGAAACTTGAGCAAAATATGCCTAAGCTTACAGAAAAAGAGGAACTCCAGCATTTCCATGCGCCGACTCTTCTTATTACAGGCCGAAAGGACATCTTTTTCCCTGAACGGCAGGTCAATCAAACAGCACGCGCAATCATCCCGAATCTGACCGCAATCAAATCATACGAGATGGGACATTTCCCTTCAGAATCCGATTTGGTTACCATTAACGATGAAATCTCTTTGTTCCTGCAAACTTATTACGTAACGAAATTTACATAGATTCGCTATCGTCGCTTAGGTGGATTATTATGCCTTGTCACAAGAATCCTCCTAAGAGACGCCTTATGGCTCTGGTATTTCTCTCATTCTCGTCTCCAACATTTGAATGAAGATTTCACATCTTCCTCATAGACCATCATCAATATTCACAATTTTCCTTTATCATTCCAATCCATGTCGTTAATGAAACTCGTCCGGAACCTGAATACATGGCTTCCCCTCGATCACTCAGGCTGCAAAGTAATAAGCGACGCTATACTCATACCATTGTTCTCCCCTCAAAAGCGTGGATGTCTGCATGTTCAGTATTTATCCATTTGTTTCTGTATCGTTCTATGACCCGATCATCCCATATTTGAACTTCAATATATCGCTCAGGGCCATAATGACCGTGCGCGTTCCATTGCTGTGGCCAGCCAAACTGTTCAACTACCTGCCGAATACTATCTCGGGTATATACCTTTTTGCGATATGGCTTCCCGTCCTCAACTCGCATCGTAGGAAATAAGTCTCCATAAGTAAAACTAATAGTACTTGCATCGAAATCATCAATATGGATGTGTAATTCTCTTCCCTCTTCATACCACTCCAGCAGCCAGCTGCAATGTCCTAATGTCATATAGTGAGGATATAGTGTCCGAGGTTTGCCGCCTTGCTCTATAAACATCGCTCTTGCCCGCTTCTCCAATTGACGCCGAACATGCATGTAATCTTCAGATCGTTTGCTTGCAAAACCTCTTCCACTCTCTCTTATCTCAGACAAGATGCTGTTCGCTTCTTCCATAGACAGCGCAGACAAATTGTGAAATGGCCCCTGTGCGGCCTCGTAATAGTGACACAAAAGATTGAAGTCCAAATGAACAGCCCCCTATTCCATCATAGAAATCATAACAGTTAGCGTTCCCTTATTCGCCTCCTTATTGCGACCACGTGACAAACAACCATAAATAACCAGTCGATTCTGATCAGATTTTTATGTATTATTAAGAATTTATTAAGGAGCAATTAAAGCCCTCTCCCTATACTAAGCATATTGAATAAATACTAGATCTAATTGATATAGGTCACAAGGAGGAAGAAAATACGTGTCATTACCCCAATTAAATATTGAAATGTTTCGAGGAATTAACGACTTAGGCAAGCAGCTCTCCTTTCTAAATCCATCCGTCGTATTCATTGCAGAATATACGATCTATCTGTTAGCAGCTTGCATGCTGTTATTTTGGTTCACCCGTACAACGGCCAATCGCATGATGGTGCTGCAAGGCGGATTTGCATTCATTCTCGCAGAGCTCCTTGGCAAAGCGGTTGGAATGTTCCATTCGCATCATCAACCATTTGCGGAACTCCCGAATGTTAGTAAATTAATCGATCACAGCATCAACAATTCATTTCCTAGTGATCATACGATATTGTTTTTCTCCATCTGTGCGTCGTTCTGGCTGATGCGCAAAAAAACAGGCTGGGGCTGGTTGTGGCTCGTGCTGGCGGGTTGTGTAGCATTATCTCGTGTATGGGTTGGCGTACATTATCCTGTAGATATTGCAGTAGGCGCAATGATTGGGATCTGCTCAGCAGTGCTCGTGTACTGGTCATCCACTAGATTTGCTTGGCTATCTCGCTTGCTTGATATGTATGAGAGTGTGGAACAACGCATACTGCCTGTGCGGAATAAATCTAACGATCTATAAGTTAGATATTTTATACAAAATGAGAATGGACGCACCATATGGAGTTGTCGAATACCAATGTGGCTGCGTCCATTGTCTACTATTCTCAAGACCACTTCATTTCCATACACTTCTTACCTGCACTTACTCTCCAGTATCCTGCTTCAAGAGTTCTTGCAAGGAATGTGGGAAAATAGGCCTGCTAAGCTCCAATATCGCCTTCGCATAGGATTGAATTTCCTTCTGAGCATCATACTCCAGGCGTTGATTCAAGAAGTGAGCTACCGATTGCAGGGAGGCTGTCCAATACCAGCGCACATACATGCCATAGGAAGGCAGAAATAATCTAGCTTGCTCCGCGCATATGCCATCTTCTAGTGCCGCTTCATACTTGGCAACGCCAAGCTCAATGTAGTTCATCAGCTCGTCCGTGTGCTTCTGCCCGATTTCCCAGGATACAATGTCTCCACTGCCCTGCTTCGAATTCTCAGGCTTGCTTCTCCATTCCCCCTGAGACGGTATGTAGAAGGTAGGATCTTCAGTGATATATCTACGACTCGATTCATTCCAAGCCTCCAAGCTGTCGCCTGTGCCTTCCATATGGGAAGAACCTATGACATACTTCCACCACTGCCTAGCAACCATAAGCGGCGCGTACACTTCGAACTGCAGCATGACATGTCGAAATGGCGAGGTATGTCCTTCTCTAGCCAGAAATTGAATCAATCGAATATCCCGCTCGCTTAGCTCAATCGATTCCTTGGCATAGGATACCCGTGCGGAGTTGACAACCGTCAAATCCGAACCCATCGTGTTGACTAACCGGACATACCCCTTATCTAATACTTGCAGCATAGACATGGCAACCACTCCTATCTAGTAAATGAGACGAAAAGAGAACATCAAGTTCCCACTCAATGCTCTCTTCATTTGGATACATATTCTATTTTAGTATACATGAATCCAGGTGGATGAACAGGTATTTCCTGGCGATAAGTTTGACTGCCTTTTCTCTGTTCAGTCACTCCTAATACAATAGATCAACCTGCACTTCCAATGAAAAAGCTGGCGACTAAGATCAAGAAAACTACTATTGTTATTCCTACATACAAATAATCTTGTTCATGCAGAAAAACAAAAATAGAGATAAAGACCCGCAGTACTGGTGTAGCAATGAGCATAAGCAGTCCTGTCAGGATAATCGCATATGACTTCATTGATAATAGACCGGCATAAATTCCTGCCAGACTGGTTGGAAAGGTCTGCTCAGGATATCCACTGTCTCCAGAAATGAGGAACAGCAGCAAGCCAGCAAGGATCACCGCTGCACTAGCCAGTACCCCTACCCGAAGCCACTTGCTGACAACAATCTCTACCGCTTCCGATTTGTCATTGCGCATTTGTTCGATCTCGGACTGCTGTACGCTGCCTTCTCGCCCAAGCTCACTCATAGAAGTCCCCCCAATCCCTGTACAATCATCTGAATGGCCACATACGCCAATACGGGAATAAACCATTTGCGAATCGTCTTGCTCTTCATCTTCTGCATGATTCTCGCGCCAGCCGTTGCTCCCATCAGAACCCCCAGCGCCACCGGAGCCGAGATTGCCGGATCAATGTCACCACGGAACAGATAGACCCCCGCGCTTGCCGCGCCCGTAACGCCCATCATGAAGTTGCTCGTCGCACTGGATACCTTAAGCGGGAGCTTCATGAAGACATCCATCGCCATCACTTTGAAGCTGCCGCTGCCAATTCCAAGCAGACCCGATATCACCCCTGCCCCGTACATGACACCGAATCCGCCGTATACATTGTCCACTTTATACGGAACCGTCTGATTCAAAGCCTTATCAAAATACTCACCTTGCAAGCGCAGCTTCTCCGCAACCGGATGCATAGTTACATCCTTCGGCAGTTCATCATTCCGCTTCTTAAGCATAGTCCCCGCCGAGTATAGCAGCAGCAGACCGAAGATAATATACAGTACCGTAGGCGCCATGATTCCGCCTAGAAATGCACCGGTTATCGCTCCCACCGTTGTTGCAACCTCCAAGAACATGCCTACTCGCACATTCGTAATCCGATCTCGGATATAAGCGATCGCTGCCCCGCTGGAGGTTGCAATGACCGAAATAATACTTGCGCCAATCGCCGTCTTAATATCAACACCGAACAATAAGGTCAATGCTGGCGTAACTATAATCCCTCCACCCAGACCAAGCACTGCCCCGACGATTCCAGCCAACACGGAGATCAACAGTATTTCAATCGCTAGTAAAGACAACATCCTCTCCCCTTCCGCGCCATGTTCTTCCTCATACATATGTATACACCTTTTTATACATTCGATCAATAGATTGCATCATTAACTTTACATTGTATGTGCTATAATGGGCTTAATAGGACAAGTACAAGTCGAAAGGGTTGATCAAATGCAGTTCCGTAATTTAGACGAAATCGATACACGGATTTTGCAGCTGTTATCCGAGAATGGACGCTTAAGCAATGCGGAGCTTGGACGAATGGTCAACTTGACCCGAGCGGCTGTTCGCGAACGAATCCATCAATTGATGGAGGATGGGATTATTGATCGGTTCACCATTGTCGTGAATCCGCTCAAGGCGGGCAAAACCTTGTCGATGTATTTCGATATTGAAGTGGATTGGGTGAAGCTGCTGCATGTCGTAGAACAGCTAAGATTGGCTGAGGAGATTACGAACGTGTATCAAATGAGCGGCAAGCCGCATCTGCATGTCCATGCACTGCTGGATGATCCGGAGCATGCTGAGCAGTGCTTGAGAATGCTTCAAGCGATTGATGGTATCACTTCCGTCACTAGTGAGGTACTCATTGCGCGGCATAAAGAAAGAGGCGGATTGTTAATTTAAACAGGTGCTTTAAATAGTACACCGAGATCACATGAATTGTTATAGAACGCCCCGCTTGCTACTGGTGTATGCAGCGATCCAGATGCCACAAGCGGGGCGTAAAATTGATGACGTTATTATAAAATATTTCTTTTTTGGACAACGATTATGGAAACTCTCTTCTACCGAAGCTCAGTGGAGAAGCATTGGATCGGGCCGTCCCAGCCGTTTTCTCGAATCTCTTCATAGTTATCGTTTGTGTACGCTGCAATCACCTTTCTCCAAAAATGCTGCGAAGGTATGTTTTCGTCAATCTGGCCGATCTTCCAAGTTCCCTGAAACCGATCGAACAAAGCTGTTGCCGCATACCTTCCTGCACCGGAACGCCGATATTTTTTCATTACGAAAAACTCCGCCATCGAATAAACCGTCCGCTTGTCATCATCCGTTCCTAACTTCCTTACGAGCGCTACTCCCGCAAGCTTCCCATCCACTCGAATGAAGAAAGGATACCTCCCTTCCTCTGTCCAGTAATGATCCAGATACATATATTCATATAGACCGTTCTCGTTGACATCCTCTGGATCGTATTCACTGAAATCATATTTATACAGCTCCAGCAAATTACGAAGCGTAGATTTTTGCTCGTACTCGACCTGATGCAGCGTGATCATGCTTATGCCCTCCTCCATTTCTGATGGTTTTTCTCTTACGCTATCATTTTTTACAATGTATGCTTCACTTTTGTCATTCGGCTTTTTCGTCTAGGATCCGGTAAAAAGCATAGGCAGACGAAAGTCGCCAGTGCCAGCCCACCGCAAGCACCTACTGATACAGAAAACGCGCGTACATAATCAGACAGCTCAGCCTCTACGAGCACATGTCCAAGTACGCCGGAAAACACAATACCGATCAATGCCACCCCTAGCGAATTCGCCAAGTACATACAGGTCGTGAATAATCCTGATCCCGATCCGGCATCCTTCTTCGGAACTGTGCTTAGAACGATATTCGCTAGTGGTGTCGTGACCATGCCAAGACTGAATCCGTACATCCATAATAGGAGAAGATTACGGTAATTAAGCATAGCCCTCGCGTCATACAGGATAGAACCAATCAGCAGCGATATGCATATTGCCATGCCGATAGAGCCGAGCTTCAATGAACCTATCCCCCATTTTTCTACGAAACGGGAGGATAAGAGAGATGACAGAAAGAATCCGACCCCCAATGGCAGAAACACCATGCTTGTGGTTTGAACATCCTTATGCAGGCCGTATTGGACATAGTAACTTAATAGGAAGAAAAAGGCGAACATGCCCAGGTACACGACAAGCACAGCCAACAGGCCTACGCGAAAGGAAGCATGCCGAAATACAACAAGATTCACCAACGGAAAAGCGTTTCTTCTCTTCTTGTAACACTCGACTGCCACAAAAGTAACAAGTACACCAAAACCGATCAGCATACAAAACCAAACCCACACCGGCCACCCCTGTCTCTGCCCTTCCGATAAAGGATATACAAGCAGAAATAAGCCGCTTATGAGTAGAAGAGCGCCAATCCAATCAATAGGCTGTTTTTTCTCCCCACGCGATTCAGGAATGATTGGCAGCAGCATTAGAACCAGCATACCGAATGGAACGTTAACAAAGAACACCATTCGCCAGCCAAGATCGAACAGGTTCCAGTTGACGATAAGGCCCCCAAAAATGAGTCCAAAAGCAAATCCAAATCCAATGATTGCACCATATATGCTGAACGCGATTGCCTTTTCTCTTGGCGGAAAGCTGACCTGCATCGTAGAAAGAACCTGGGGCTGAATGAGCGCAGCAGCCAAACCTTGAACGATCCGAATAGCAATAAGCAGGCAAGGCTCCGAGGTCAAGCCGCCAAGCATGGCCATGATTGTGAACCCGCTCACTCCAATAAGAAGCAGCCGTTTTCTTCCGTATATGTCACCTAACTTCCCGCTAATAATCAAGGCCACCGCCAAGCCAAGAGAGAAACCTGTAACGATTAGCTGCGCTTCAGCGAAACTTGCGTTCAAGCTGTGCTGCATCGACGGCAGAGCAACCTGAATCATATAAGTGTTCAGTGAGATAAGCAGCGTCGGTAGCAGTACGATAACGAGTGCAATCCATCGTTTCGGATTCCCCTCCATTTGCTGATTACCATCCGTGCGTTGTGATGTATTTGTCAAAATAGCAGACAACATTACGATTCCCTCCAGTAGTTAGAATCACATGAATACTCTGATTATGAGCCAATCATGTTCATACGCTCTACCTGAAGAGGGAGTCTTTGCCCCTATAGCGGAATTAACTGAAGAACCCTTCTACCTACATTAGGCCAAAGGGTTCCCTTGCGAAATGGAAGCGTCGCCGCCAGTCGAAGACGACCTTCGAACTTGATCCTGCTGTTCCAGCTGCTTGAGGAACGAGCTTGGATTGCAGCCGTAATGCTTGCGAAAGGCTGCCGTAAAGTTGCTAACATTACTGTACCCGACCGCGACGGCAGCTTCCCCAACATTCAGATGTTCCATCTCCATATGCCATATCGCCTTCTCGATCCGCTGCTTGCGCACCAGTTCGAATACTGTTGTGCCGAACAGCTCGCGAAATCCAGCTTTCAGCTTGAATTCGTTGATCCCGACATGCTTGGAGAGTTCTCGTATAGACAAGGGCTGTTCGTAATTGTTCATCACAATCTCCCGTGCCTCATGAAGCTTTGCGATGTCATCGCGACGAACGTTTCGCTTTACAGTTCGATCATGAATTTCGTCCGCCTCTCCGAATAAGGCGAGGAATTCGATAGCTTTGCTCTCCATGTATAGCCGCTTCATCTTCCCCTGATAATCGCACCGAAGCATATCCGTTACGCATCGATGAATGTCTGGCGTGACTGAATAGGAGTCAATACTGCCAAGATGACGATGAAGCAATTTTTCCATGTTCTGCTTCTCAGCCGCATCAACGGCATAGTCATACAGTTCATCCGGAGAAAATCTCACCTCAACCATATGATGGTGCATTCCTGCCTTTTTCTCCTCATACACCTGCACATCCTCCAACAGCAGCACATTGCCAGTCTGCGGTTCCGTATGACTTTCTTTTCCGCTCCATTCGCAATACACTTCACCGCTAAAGCAATAACTCAGCTCAAACAGACGGCATGACTCTTGGATACATAGCTTCATATCTTCCGCATAAGTGACATCGGTAACCATGATTTCCATACCTTCACGGACGCGCATCCGGGTCACACTGCCCGTTCCAATGTGAGGAGGAAGGAACATCTGCTGCTCCCAAGCACTGCTTTTCATATCACCATGAATCATTTCAGAATAGCGCTCAAAATAATCATGGATGCTGGCTACATGAACTTCAGCTGCCATCTGATCACCTTCTATTCCGCCTTATTGGCCTGAATGAGAATCTTTATCATCCACATTCATTGTATCATCAAGCTAACCCCCATTGTGCCTTATCCATGGCCAATGTGCTTGATCCAAGCAGCATCGAGGCTATACTCGTAATATGAGCCTGCATCTTCATTTCACTATCCGAGTCAGAGTAGCTATTTCCTGCAACAAAAGCAGTCAGATAGTCTTCCCAGCTGTTATAGCATTGCTGCAAATGGCGAGCCGCCTTGAGCTTCAAGCCCCAAGCTTCATCCTTGGTTAAGTAGCCGTAGGTAAGTCCCATATTGCACATAAAGATTGCCCAAGCCCCACCAAATGCCGCAATTTCTCCGGAAGGAAGCTGGTGCAAAAATGCATTGACGATTACGACCTTGGCATGGTCAGGATGATCCACAGAGGATTCCACATACCGCTTGCGAGAGACTTCGTTACGTGAAGCTAGACTCGTATGCAGCTTCTTATACTCCTCGCGCAGTCCATCTTCGAGCAGCCACTGAACTCGACTGAGCAATGACTCCTTGTCGATAACTCCCCAAGCGGCGAACGCCTTTTTCATCGATCCTCTGCGCAGAATTCGATCCGTAAATGGAAATCCGAACGGGATATAATGGTACACTATTAAACTATCCGTACATACAGAAGAAAGGCAACGGAAGTACAGCTCCAGCTGCTTTCTTTGTTGGTTATTGTATTCGCTTGGCATATTGGAGCCCTCCTTCTAGGTAGTCATCATTCGGTAAGTCTTGAACGTCTTCCAACCGTTCCACACCATTACTGCAAGCCATAGTACCGTAACGACAAGAGGCACGCTTATAAATAGTTGAAGCCCAACATAGACGAGTATGTATAGCCAAGTCAAGCGGAGATAGAAGTAGAGAAGAAATGATGAAATTTGTTTACGTGCTTGTCTCTGTCCCTTTTTCTCCACTTCTTGGGCATATCTATATTTGTTAAATAACTTAATACCGTGAACATACCGTAAAATGTCATGAACATTGTCAATGTCATTGGATTGCTGGAGCTTCATATGCGCTTCCTTCAGCTGCCCTAATTGCGTATAACAATGAATGGACAGCATCAAAGCATCTTGCTGATTCTCCTCAATCTGCAGCAAGCGGTTGCATTCCGCCAAGGCAGCTTCATATTGTTCAAGCTTGTATAGGAGCTGTGCACGGTGCCATCGTCCCTCAAACTCATCGGGTTTCATCGCAATCACTTGATTGAAGCAATCCATTGCTTGCTCCATTTCGCCGATTTCTTCGAAGTATTTGCCGCGCATGAGCTCTAGGTCAGGATCGTCTTGGAACCATTCATGGGCCTCACTCAAATATGCGCCTACCTCTTCAAGTTCTCCTTGCATAAGCATATACTGCGCCATCTCACGCAGGTAGAGATAACGGTCAATATCAAAATTGATGTCCGCATCAATGAAACAATCATAGGTCAGCTCCATCGTACCGTTAACCTGTTCGAATATGTAATCAATGAATTCCCCGGCATGGCGTTCCCTTAATTCTTCCTCATGCTCATGGAAACGGAAAGTATCCTCCAGCACGATCCATACCGCTATCGGAAAATAATGATGCTTCTCCTCAAGAAACATCACCATTTCATCACGTAACTGCGGATTCTTAATATCCCATTCCGCGTTCTCCTGGAACAAGGCTTTCCAAGATGAAGGCTGGATTCGATTTGCGAAATTGCTATACAGCTCAGATACTCGGGCTAGAAATACCTGAATCGGATTTGCGGCATAAGGATAAGCTGTGCTCACAGCAACCTCTTCTCTTGCAACCGTCTTATGTACAAATGGATCTTCCAACCGTTCACCATGATCGTTCAGCCTCATATTAGAAGCTTCTGTTGCTGCTGACCTTTTGCGCGCCAGCTTCAACGCTACTTCATACGCTTCATGCAGCATCTCTTTCCACTGTGCGTCATTTTCCGGATGCTCTAGCGTCAGCTTCTTCGCATAAGCGCTTGAGATGACAGAATCATCTTCCGTTGGCTCAATCCCTAATATATCCCATACATTCAAGTTACTCCATCCACCTTTCCCTCAACTCCAGCCGTTCCCAATATGCTTTGGTGGCTATTTCAATATTCCGATAGTCAATAGCAAAATCGAAAAACTTCCTTCAACCATTCTTTATTCTACCAATACCACAAGAGATAATCCAATTTATACTAGATTCGAACTAAGTGGGAGCCCCATTTCTCTTTCAAATTTCCGGTAGCAGCCAACGAAAAATGGAGTAGTCTGACGCCTACTGCGTCAGACCACTCCACATTGCAACTTCATTCCGCATTCAATTGTACATGTAATTGTTCATAAGCATCTGCAAGCCAAGGGTGGATGACCTTCAGTGTGTCCTTGCGATCCCATAAATATTGAATGTAAGCAAACGCCGCATGTTCCAGCGATATTGCGAGATTATGATGTAATTCCTCGATGTAAGGAGGAATGCCTTGCTGATCCCATGCAATCTTGTCGGCAACAAATAGGACAAGATCAAGCTGCGAGGCATCGGTTCGCAGCGTAGTATGGCAGCCCACCGCATCCAGCACTTCGGCATCCTGAACGCCAAATATGTCCCGGGCTATCACCTTGGATAGCTTCTGATGGATGATCATCGGGAATTGCTCTTCTTCGGGCAGTATATCAATTCCTAGCTGCCTCGCCGCCTCAATTCGTTCCTCGTTAGGAAATACGGCGCTGATATCATGCAGCCATCCCGCCAATTCCGCTCTCTCCGGATCAGCATAATATAATTGCGCAATTCTTCTAGCTTCTGCCCCTACATCCATACAATGCTCTGCAGTACCCGGGCTATGATTTGCGGTTAAAAACTGTTGAATATCCTGCTTCATATTTCCCGTGAACTCAATTTCTTGCACAAGCTTTTCAAATAATAGATGCATGATAGATATACCTCTCTCACTATGGAATGTCATCCCTATTAATCATTTATTTCTATTTTGAAAAAGAAATGGTCGGCTTCTTATCAGATAGCATTTAGAAATAGATCAAAACAGCGATTGAGCTCAACATATCCCAATCGCTGTTTCATGGAATCAACTTCTCATTCACTTATTTTACCAGTATGATTATTTCAATACCACCTCGTTCATTGGAGTCAATCCGAATGCCGTTCATTCAACATCCCTTACGGAAATGGGTGCGGATAAGGGTTCAGTTCCTCACGTGTAAGCTTGCGATCCACATATCCAAGTTTCATCGGTACTTCCAACACTCTGTCAATCCCCTCTAATCGACGGAGATGGTGGCCAAAAGTCATTGGAAGCATGCCTGGAATCAGCACTTTCACGCAGTGTAGGCCATTGCGTAGCGTCTCGCTGGACGATTGATCAACAACAATCACGTCTAATTGCAATCGACAGAACACTTCAAGAACTTCCTTCAACTCTTCTGTTACATCTGTACTGACTGGAACCACTGGGATTGGGAATTCTTCGGCAAAAGAACGGACTGGACGCTGCTCCTCTAACAAAAAGTGAAGTCTTTCCGCTGCTTCTGGCAAACCGTACAGCAGAGTATGGTCTTCCATCTGCTGTACCTCATACGAATCCATAAACATAGACAGCGCTTCCGAACCACGTTCCTTCCAACGTTTTTCAACCATGGAGATCGTCCCCGCAAGTTCATGGACAGCACTCTTAGCTGCTCGTATAGGGTCAAGATGAGCTCCCGCAGAACAGACTACACTCACTTCATGTTCTGGTGTTCCCCGAGCAATCGACCAGATGCTCGGAATCCCATTCTCCGTTGTTATGTTGTACAACAACACCTCATATCCTAAGACAGCCTTGATCCGTTGAATCATGAGGAGCAGCTCCTCATCCCCTGAGGAATATGGATCGAGCCTAGGACATTGGAGCTTCGCATACCAAGTCATTAAGAAGGCATCTCGTTCAACAACCTCAAATATGCCATACAACACCGCTTCTTCTAGACTGCCTCCTAATGCGCAGCCGTTAGAGGTTTCGTACACGAAACTCCCTTCGTGCCCTAAGCTGTAATAGGCTACTAGATGAGGAACTAGAATCGGGCGCTCCTGTAAAAATGAATACCCCCACACCCATTCAATAGGGGTATCTGGATCAAAGGAGGCAAACGGAAAACCTTCCTGTTCGTATTGTTCTTGTGCATGTAGCCCAATTGTAGCGGGATCCATAGCAATTTCCTTCAGTTGGTTGTAACTATCGAACACAACTGGACGTTTACCGCGGGGTGTGATGCCGCAATAACGTTCCAATCCCTCTAATATGGCAGCAAGCTGACTGTTCGTGAACGAATGGGAACGTCCCCCTGTCACCTCATCGTAATAGCCGAGCGGGAGATTGACGACTGCATCTGCAAATACAGAAGAAAGATGCAACTCTATGTCGTTAAATAAGCCGGATCGACGATCCCAATAGTCGTTGAACAGAACCCCCTGTAATTCTTTCATGGAACGACACCGATAGCTATTATCCAGCTTGGGAGATGGTTTAAGCACAATACTCGCTGCTTCCGGCGAATCTTCATCTAGCTGCCCGCATACTGGACAAGCACCAGAAGGAAGAATATAATGCCGCGTACAGTTCAAGCTGTGCAAGTTGATCATATAAATGTGACTGTCGGTACACAGACTATGTCCGTTTACGCATTTCGATGTCTCCTCAACAAGTAACTGAGCCATAAATCGATACCCTGTCACTTCAATGTCCGATTCAACTCGAGGGACATAGTCAGGGTTAACCAGCATCAAAAGCATGTCATCAGTTGCATTAGTATTGCTGCCTGCTATCGACATTCTAATGTCTGCGCATTGGAAGCATCCGGATGCACCTGGCCAGTTCATTGGACCAACGAACCCTTCTTCCCCACTCAAATAAGCCGATATCCACGGAATTCCCGATTGCTGAAGCTTCTCATTCATTTCCAACAGCAAGCCAAGGTTTTCTTGATCCTGAAGCACCAATGCGATGCTCATACTTATACTTGGAATTCCTTCATTGTGATTCGTCAATCTTGTTACGTTGTAATCGCATTGATCCATTAACTGTGCATATACGACATCCGCAAGTAATCCCTCTCCAATCACCAGGACAGTGTTCACGTAGAGCCCTCCTCTCTGAGCCGCACTCCACATACGAAGAATGCCTCTGTACCCAGGAAAGAACTGCTGTGTAAATCATATATTTCGAAGCACGAATCGTTCTTCTTGTTCTTCTCCAATACTCTTTGCACCGCTGCTATCCAATAAGCAGATGTGAACGGATAGGAAATATGAGGGATTGCGGCCGTGTTCATTGAATTATCTTCTTCGCATTGAACTTGAAATAGATCGGACGCATGCCCCTCAACCTGATTTAGCGCCTTCTGAAGGGACTGGCGAAGCGCAATTGTGAAATCTACATCCACACTTCCATACCAATTATCCCTCGAATAGGCCCATACTACCGGATAACCTAGCAGCGGCTCCCCAACCGCAATAATAGACTCAACTCCCATGATACCTAGCGACTGCAAATAATACTGACAGCGGCTGTCTGCTACATGTTCAAATCGCAGTCGCGATACGATCATCTGACTCGCCCCGTGTCGGCTGCGGTCAATACGATCCTGCAATCGTTTCGTCAAGCATGCCCTAATTCCCCGTCCAACAGCTTCAGCTGCCTCACAACCTGCACCTACACCGATAGCAGCCACATGGTCATTCCCCGATACAGGGAACAGAAACGGTAATAAACATGCCGCATACGCTTCCAATCCTGCAAGCCCCGACTCACGCCGAGCCTCTTCATGTGTCAATCCACTGCATATGATTGCTGGCAGTAGTCGGACAAATGATTCTGATGCTGGATCAATCGGCTGAACCATGCATTGTGCGAGAGGAAGCTGCACAATCCCCCCCTCTTCCCATTTGTGGAAAATTCCAATTGAAGAGGAAGTCATATCTGCGAAGCTGGTATACCAATCTGAATCATTCATTCGCTCAGTACTTGCTGTGATGATTTCATCCACTGTAGATATACGGCAAGCCGCCTTACTCCCTCGTTCAACATCGAAGAGATGTGAACGAATGGAATGCCAGCTCCCTGTTAAGCTGCTCGGATCAAGAATATAACATTGATCTCTACAATTCCCGTCTCTTCCAGCTGTCACTTCCCGATAATATTCATGCATAACCAGATTTGTAAGAATATGAAGTGCCGTTAACGAGAAGCTCTGTTGCTCATTCTCACTTCGGAACACGGTCGGGTGCAGGCTCCGCCACACCGCTTCTGGTCGTGCTGTTCCGTCCACATCTAACAATGGCCCAACTAATCCAACCCCACGTAAGGTTATCGCAGGCAGAAGGGGTTTCCCCTCCAATTCACATGCATCCTGAAGGTCTCTCCATTCAGCCAAATTATCAAGTTGGGCAGCGTATAGGATAAAACGGTATGGTCGAATAATACTGCGCCAATCTTGTTTGAGATCTCTCCGTTTCATCGTGACATTTGGAGTCAATCCTCCCTGTTCGTCAGGCTCCTGATATACCGCAAATGCAACATGATCGGGAGTTTCCGTGTCAGTTGTGCAAACCGTCAGTGTGAAGTCTCCCGCTTCATGCCAGGTTTTAACCAATGAATCCAGCATGGATCCCGAGCCAATAGCAAGTACTCCCTTCTCTTGCTTAGACATAAACAATCCTCCTTTCCCACAAACACCTATATTTCATTGAATTCGATTCGCTTCGTTATCGTGAATCCGACCTAGAAATGTCATTGTTAACGTATGTCGACGTCTGCTTCACTATGACTCGCGTACGGCCCAGTCCTACTGCAACAAAAAAAGAGCTGCCTCATGTCATTAGCGTAATGACAGTTGAGACAGCTCTGCCTTCCCTTACAAGAGCTTTATGTCCTTCTTCAAATCCTCAATGGATTGGATAGGCTTGAGTTGATCGTGCTCTAGATGAAGCATTTCGGTCTTTGACATTTCATTTTTTTGAGTCCTTTTATCCTCAGCTGCCCTAACGAAGACACCCATTGGTTGAGAGGTTCTCACCATATCATTGATTACCTCACGCAATTGTTCCAACACATGGTCGCCTATATCGACAGACTTCAAACGAATAAACAATTCAGGAACATCCTTGGGCTTTACCGGAATGTGCACCCCGTTCTGATCCTGATCACCGCTGAGCCCTTCGGTAAGTGATAACGTGTAATATGCGTATTCAATCTGAATCGTATCAATATCTTGAAGCTTGAACAGATCAGGATGCTTTACTTGCAGTCCATCGCGAATAGATTCAGACCAATACACAAGGGTATAATCGTCTTGCAATCGCTTCCCAACATAGTTGCCCTCGGCGTCGAAGTCACTATCATCGTCCACACGAATAATCGCTTTGTTCGAATCCTTCACGTTATATACTTTCGCTGTATATACTTTAAATTTAAAATTATAAGAACTTCCTTCCGCTGCAACATCCATATTGTACTTTTGTTTCATATAATCGATTGCCTTCCGCTTTACTTCAGCATGTTTCCAAGGTAATCCTTCCATTTCCGTATAGACGAAAAACACAAAAGACAACAGCAAGACAACAACCACAATCGATATTATTTTCTTCATGCACAACACCTACCTGACCGAATTGTACGCACTAACTTCATTGGTCTCACTTCTCCGCGTAACTGATTCGTGTACAACATGCGAGTGCGGAGTGCACAGTTTCACTTCATCTTTTATCCGTTTTCTGCATAATCCTTTTGAAGCTTGGCAAATAGAATAGCATCTATAAACCTGTCATTTTTGCGATAGCACTCCTGCAGCAATCCTTCTTGGTAGAATCCGGACTTCTCAAGCAGTTTTTGTGAAGCCGTATTTGTTCCAAACACATAGGCTTCGATTCGGTTTAATTGCATCTCCTCAAAACCAAATGCGACTATGCGGTTCAATGCTTCCGTCATCAGGCCCTTATTCCAATGGCTTGGATTCAATTCGTATCCTATCTCGGCTTTGCAATCTGCTCTCCGCCAGTTGTGATAGCCGCAAGTCCCAATGATTATATCCTCCGATCGAAGTGCAATTCCCCAGCGAATGCTGCTCTGTCCTTCCTCAAATCGTTGGTTCCATCTCTCTATTAATTGTTCGGCTTGTTCAATCGCCACGAAATTATCCAAGTTATAATACTGCGTTACTTCGTCCGTTGAGAAGTTCTCGAATAGATTGGGCGCATCCTCCGACCTGAGCTGCCGTAGAATCATTCTGTCCGTTTCTAATCTAGGAAATGTTGATATCATCTTGCTTCCTCCTTCAATTCTTCATGTTCTTTAATTCATCCAAGATATCCTGAAGCTGTTTCATTATCTTCTTATCATTATCAAGCTTCTTCTTGGTGTTAATTTCAATTCTGACGAGTGTAGCTAAGAAGAAAAACGAAATAATAAGAGCAGACCACTCCATATTCATTTCACCTCAGTTTACATTGTCGTTGACCAGCCACACGCGTATGGGCAAGACACTTCTGACCTAGTTCCACCCGTCATCCAAATATTTGCGCTGCAATCCCGTATAGTGTACGATTTCTTGCCGGCAGCTGTTGTGCATTCTTAATCATCACCGGAGGATGAGTCTCTCTCTCAAAACCAGCCTGTATCAAAAGCTCGATAAATTCAGGTTGTTCCTCTGGCACATCAATACGAAGCAGCTTGCCCCGGTTATCTTCGGCCAAGTAATGAATCATGGCTGATGCCGCTTCCTGCTGTACAGCTACCACTGGTCCAAGAACGAGATACTTCGGGCCTTGAACGGCAAATCCATACCCGATCAGAGTACCTTTGTTATCCAGTACAACTACCCCCTGCTTCGCCTGTTTCCAGCGAGCAGATAGGAATGTCTCTCTGTCTGCTCCAACGGCCAACTGATCCAGTTCACGAATCCCAGGGAAGTGTTCCAACCCTAGCGGCATGGTACGCATTTCAGAGACAGAATCACTCCGATTAGATAATGTGTTGTAGCTAGAACATACAAGCTTATTGACGTACGATACGGTATGATATCCCATGCCTTCATACAAAGGTCTGCCTTCTTCCGTTGCAATCAGCATAATGGTATCGCTGTTATCAACAGCGTCCATACAAGCTTGAACAACCGCCTTCCCTAAGCCCATCCCTCTATAGCGGTGATCGACGATAACCATACCAATTGTAGACAATCCAGGCTTGTAGGTAAGAATAGCAGCGCTTGAAATTATGTCGCCTTGCTCATTGCGATGTCCCCATACCGTTCCCGATGACATAATCGTCTGAATATCCTGTTCATCATAATCCCAACCGATCGAAGCGGATAGGTCTATCAATCCCTGCGTATCTGTTATACGCAATTGCTCTACAGCTAATGTCTGATTCGGCATCAAATCTATCACCTTTCTGAGCACACACTTTAGAAATAGAAATAAAAGAACCCAGCTTTACAAGTTCATGCTTCAGTAGGGCTGAGTCTAAGGTCGAAATTCAATTATTCCATTATTATACACCTAATAACTCTTTAACACGCATAAAAATCGCTCCACACCTGGATATTTTTCACCAAGACTTGTAACATCAAAGCCAGCTCTCTGATAGAATCCAACCGCATCTCGATCCGTTTCTGCTTCGAGTCTAGCAAGATTGTGATTCTGCATCACATGTTTGATCATCGCATGTCCAACTCCTTGACCACGAAGGTGCGGCTTTACCGCGATATGACGCAGTACGCCTTCTCCGGTTGTATCTGCACGTACACCAATTAATCCAACCAGCTCTGCTTGAATGACAACTCCATACAATAACAGGGACTCATCGCTCCGGTAGAGAACAACCTGGCTATTGATCTTCTCTTCGTTCGGGTACATACATGCTGCAAGCAGCTCTCGTACCTGTTCCCAATCCGAATCCCCCTTGAGGTTAACTGGTGTATTCATGTTGTTGCGACCTCCCTATAGCGACTCTTATGTTCTTGAATTCCCTGCTCATTTTTCAATCAAACCAGCCTTTTCTTTTAAACCATGCGTACATTCCAATGCCGCCGCCAACGAGAACTGCCAAAACGATAAAATAACCCCACTGCCAATGAAGCTCAGGCATGTTATCAAAGTTCATACCGTATATTCCAACTATGAAAGTTAGAGGCATAAAAATGGTCGTTATGACTGTCAATGTCTTCATGATCGTATTCATTCGATTGGAGTTTAAGGACATATAGCTGTCTCTCATATCAGCAGTCATCTCACGGTTCGATTCGATCATTTCGGAGAGCTTCAACAAATGGTCATAAATATCTGTGAAGTAGAGCATGTTGGTCTTTACGCCTTCGATACGCTCGGAATTAATGATTCGGTACATCAATTCCCTCATCGGCAATATCGTTTTTCGCAGTTTTAACAGCTTGGATCTGATTTCAAATATGTCGTCCATCACGCTTTGGATAGAGTCTTTCCCCTCTTTGGATTCAATATCAGACAATTGATCTTCAAGCTGATAGGCCGCAGGGAAATATTGATCGACTAACTTATCGATAACCAAATGAGCCGCATACACATGGCCAGCTTCGAACAACTGCTGATTCTCCGCAATGCGATTCCATGCGTCGTCGATTTCCTGTGAAGGATTCAAATGAAACGTTGCAATAAAATTGTCTCCCCAAAATAAATCCACTTCTTCCGCCGCAAATGTATGAGGGTGGAGTGAGTGCAGAACAAAAAAATGAGTATTTTCATAATGATCAACTTTCGGCCGCTGCAGCAAATGATGCAAGCAATCTTCAACTGCCAACGGGTGGAAATGGAAATACTGCTCCAGGAGCAACGCTTCTTCAGGCGAAGGTTCATTGAAGTCGACCCAGTACCACTTTGCTTGTATCTGCTTAAGCTCCTCTAAGGTGATATCCCTTCTCAATTCTAACTTATCCGTCACAGCCAATACACGAATCATAGTACATCGATCCCCTCAAGTTAGTTAAATGACATTCAGATAAAATAGGATCCAGTTGTATTATGTGTCATAATCATAACTTACTGCGTATAAATCGGACGACCATTCAGACGATATGCTTTCCATACCTTTCGAAAGATGAAATATAGTCTCACTTTGAGACTTGCTCGCCATAGTTTGACCGATTCGACCCCAGCTGAGACATTTAAGATTTGATTTTTGCTAATCCAAACAGCGTTCATCCCAACGCTCTTCACGCTTTTGATTTTATAGGCAGCATCAACTCGATAACTTCTTCTCCTTGATAGGCTGCGACCCTTTATCAACAAGTATTGCCTCCATACCCGCATCTCCCCTCAATAAATAGCATCCAAACAACGATTATGAAAATACAGCTCCAATTTCCTTTTGGTAATTGCTATGACCGTCTGTACTCCCTACCTTCTCAAAGCCTTGTGACACGTAATACGCATTCAACTTCTCATTATCACCAACGCAATCCAGGCGGATATACTTCTTTGCAGAAGGAAATTGCAAGCCATTCTCTACCCACGTTATGATATGCTTGCCTATCCCCGTCCCGGCAAAGTCCCGTGACACGGCCAATCGATGAATCATTATGCGAAAACAACCCACATCTAGCAAATAGCAAAAGGTGGGTTGAAGGAAGATTATGTAGCTATTCAAAAACGGATCAAAAGAAGGAGAAATCAAGAAATCACTTTTCCTATTTTTTCGATCCCAGATCTTAACTATACTACATTTTTCCGTGACAGAAAAGAACAAATGTTCGTTAATTTTCATTCAAATGTCATCATCAAGCTGGAACAATAAGGATAGAAAAGGAGTAACTTTACACTTGGGCAAATCTTCAATGGCAATCCAACAAGCACCAAGTGAATCCTCTCCATCTCCGCACACTCTCAATTCATGTTCATTAGGTATGTCTACATTGTAAATGATGCCGATGTGGTGGAGCTCTTCTAACGTATCCTTGGCATAGGGATAAATCAGGGTGTAAGATAGCGCGGTTCGTATCGTTCCCGAACAATTCGCGATTCCTGTTTCCTCTTCAATTTCCCGAAGCAGCGCTGCATAGGGCTCTTCTCCAAACTCAATTCTTCCTCCCGGAAGATCCCATTTGCCGGTATGCGGGCCTCTTGCTTTTTTGATCAGCAGTATTTCATTATTTCTCATCATCACGCCATATACGCCAAGATGAGTATGTTTGATTACGCTGCTCTGCATTTCTACATCCCAGTCCCTTCTGTCAAGAGGATCGATGCAAGTTCTCTGCTCTGTCGTGTCTCGCCTGCTGCCTCAACATTTCTTACTCCGAACGGGACGTGGACGGAAGGTGCGATTCTCGCAACTCCTTCTATATGGCCAACTTGGTCATCAAAGAAGATGTGCGGTTTAAAGATTTTCAGTACCCGTTCCTTCTCAACTCCGCCTAAGAAAAATGCTTCATCAATCCGAATATCCAGCTTTCGTAGAGTGGAAATCACCCGTTCATGCGCAGGAGCATTCCGTGCCGTCGCGATGGCGACTCTTATTTTGGGCCGGTAATCTGGATTCTCGATTCTGCGATTAATCTCTCTCCGCTGCAGCTTGGATATTTCAAGAAAGAAACGTAGCAACGGCCCGGCAGGGAGCGGCTCTCCCGCCTTCAACCGCTCATGCTGATGAAACAGCTCAATTGCTCCCTTTTCATATACAGCCTCTGCCGAATCATCTGCAATAATTCCGTCGAAATCAAAGGCAATACGGAGCTCTTCATCTTCCTCATCATCAACGAAATCAGTCGGATACACACAGCCCGCTGGCAACCCCAACTCAACAGCCTGCTTCACATCATCCTTATTGCCAGACAAGAAGAGCGACGCATTAAAAGCATCCATATATACAAACGGATCATTTCCCGTGACGAATACCGCCCGCGTAATAGGCAGACCATAATACTCTATCGATTTGAATACGCGTAGACCAGTATCCGGATCATTACGGGACAACAGAACGACCTCTACCGCTTGATCGCCGATATCCGCATCGTTCAGACCGAGCAATCTTTTAATAAGTGGGAAAGCCACACCTTTATCCAGCACTCGCTTCTCATTCTCACGCTGATACTTCCGATATTCTTCTTCACCATGTTCCTGAAACACAGCATCTGATTCTGTCAAATCAAACAACGCACTCGACGCTACAGCCACTACCAATTTATCTTGGATATGATACCCCATATCATTTTCCTCTCCGCTAGATCCCCGGTCCTTTTTGGATATGCTCGCGCATTTTCTCCCCAATGATGTCATAGAACGACACGATATTATCCTCGGAACCGTTGACAATGCGTTTATATGCCTTCCCTATCGGATTGGCCTGGGCTCCATGAGCATTTAACAGGTACCCTCCATCAACCTCTTCCCATCTGCATTCTTCGCCCAGCTCAATCCTCATAATTTCTCCTACATAGATGCCCCAAATCGCCGCTATTGACCACACCTCTCGATCGAGCGGCTTAATCATATCATCATGACTCGCATAATCATTCGCGTAATTATCCAATATGTCTTCTACCCGATGAATACTCTCGCTGCTGAAGTCCAGCGTGTGCCCCATCGTTTCAGCAATTTGAATGGCCAACTTCGTATGATGTGCGACCATTTCATTCAGGCTGTTTGTATCCATATTATGATCCTCCAATTTATTCTCGTTATTGTTATTCACTGCCTTCTCATGAACCAGCATGCCCAGGCTCACTGTACTAGATAGTTTCACATGAAGGCCATCTGTATAAGATGCTTTCAATTCTCCGGTAAATAGTCTGTAGTTAGTTCTATCCCTTGCTGAATATTCTTACTTATCCGCTTCCAATACTCCCAAGCTCTTCACACTTCTACTTCCCAGCCCATTCAGACTTGCGCAGCTTGTAATACAAATGCGCCTTCCCATCGATATCGATCTCACCATATTGAATAAACCCACACTTTTGGATCACTCTATTTGAAGAAATATTGTTCAATAGCGCTACAGCATTCAGCTCTGTTACATTCATCTTCCATTCGATACTCACGCAGCAATATGTCGCCACAATCAATTGTTAACTCTGTCATTCTAGTCAGCTCTCCCCTGATGATGCAATGTCGCTCCCCCAGAAGGGAGTTCGATTGCCACTCTTACAATGTGTAATCGCTTCCCGAACAGGATACGGGAGTAGATTATGCTTGTCCATTTCATTGACATGAATCCAATAAAATTCTAAATGTTGTTCCTTCGATTCCGGGTTCCTAGAATGTTCAATGCCCTGCGCATCTGCAATAAATAAATGATTGATTTCCTGATGATAAACATTGTTGTCTTCATAACCCGCTTCAACCGCACCAATATACTGCTTCACTTCACACTGTAGGCCCATCTCTTCGAATATTTCACGAGACAGTGACTCCTGCATTCCTTCACGAAATTCAACATGTCCACCAGGCAGGAACGTATTGTCCATCCCAATACAATGTGCCACTAGCAGGTATTCCCCTGATAACATAATGCCTCTGGCTAACACGTGATATTTTTGTCGCATCTCACACTGCATTCCAAGCTCATTCCTCTCCGATACCGCTCTTTTGCTACCTTCATGCAATTATGCACGCAAGAATCTTTCCATTGATAGCTCAATTACGAATGATCCGTATGTGCCTAAATATTTACAAGCTTCCCGAAAGGATCTCGCACATAGAAGCGCCTCACTCCCCAAGGCTCATCTGCAGGCCCATATTCAATCGGGAATCCAGCACGCTCCATATTCATCAGAACAACATCAACATCCTCCACCTCTATTGACACATCCGGAACAGGCGTGTCCGAACCTCCTTGCGAAGCAATGCTTATCTGGATACTCATTTGGTCGTTAGAACCATAAGTAGCGATCCAGCCATGATCCATCATGAGATCAAGCCCCAAAATTTCCTCGTAGAAACGCTTGGCTTCCGATAGATTCGACGCGGCTATATCTATATTGGCAACGATTCGTTTAACCGTCACAGGTACCTCCATCATAAGAAATCAGATCTTATCCTCTGCATTCGCCTTAGACAACTTCCTTTCTCAAGTGTACTTTACCTACAAAAGGAAGTATATACTCTCATTTCGATGAAGCGATGATAATCATGCATCGAAATTTTGGACTGTTTTGTCAATTAACCTTTTTGGGGTTTAGCAAAAAAACAAGCCTGAGCGCATTGCTCGGGCTTGTCGGAATTTTATTGATTCTACTGTTTAAAATTTCTTTTTGCCCCAACGACCTAATTAGATTTGCGAAACGTTGAACTCTTTCAATTACTATGCCAAAAGTGCGCGTATCTTTTTCCTTTTTGCAGTAGAAACATCGCCGTTTGAAGCGCCGACACTAAGCAAGACTGGTGAATTATATTCTTCGGAGAAGAAATCCTCTGCTTTTAATTCCACCAATACCTCCGTACAAAGATCAAGCAACTTATCGCGGAAACGTTTCATTTTGCCATCTGATCCCAAAGCCGCACTATACATGGCAAGTTCGTTGCATATTGGCTCGAACAAATCGAGCGTAAAATCTGTGCCTTCATAACGCCATTCGTTAGTGGCGTAAGCAAAATAATCCTTATCTGAGGGATCTTCAGCCACAAGTTTTTCGAAATGTGCTTTTGTATTTGCCACGTCCGCTACCATAGAGCCTTCATCATCAACGTACAGGCCAAAAGAGATGATTACTTCATGTCCATGCGCTTTTATTATTTCGCGGAATGATTTTTGTGCGGCTTGTTTCAATGGTGCTTTTAATGCTGCAAAGTCAAAAGCGGGCAGTTTGGGCATAACGATAAGGTCTTTGATAAATGCATCAAAAGTAGGAGCAACGGTTGTCACTTCCCAATAATATGTTTCGTTTATATTCCGCCAGTCCTCTATTCCGTCGACAGGTTCGCCGTTTTTGCCACGTCGAACTTTTCGAGTTATGAAAGCTATAGACGGCTCCCCGCTTGTCCCACACTCCAAATAGTTTAAAACAAAGAAATCATAATAAGGTGCACCCAAGATGCCGCCAATTTCCAATAGATTTGGAATGTCATAGAAGCGTTGGGGCATATCACGCGCCTTGTGTCCGGCATAGTGCGTTGGAAGACTTTCATCTCCAGGACGGTGACCGATTGCATTAATATAATCAATTTTTACATGCCGAATCGCAATGCCGGATGCATTATGAATAGGAAAGCCATTGCGTTTAAGTAATCCACCATTTTGCGATGTGGACACTAACTCAATGTAAGAAGCGGGCAGTTTAACGCCAAGCCGTTGCTCCAACGCTGTTAATTCCTCATCGGATGGCAGTGGCAGGATAAAATAGGCTGATCCTTCCCTCTTCCATAAGTTTTTAAAATCAGCTTCAGTAAAATAACTCATCTAGGTACCCCTTTTCACATGCATTCTTTGCGTTCACCCAAAACATCCAAAACATCCAAAACAAGGCGTAACACAAACGTCGCCACGCAAAATATAATTATTGCCGTTCGCTAAAATTGATCTCCCTACGCCATATTGCTTATTAGGTGATTGTAAATATATGCCCTTACTACTGATCCAGTTCCTTACACGTCCCGTTCACTTCATCCCAAAATGCATTATTCAAATCAATTTCTAAAGACAGTTCACTTAAATCAAAGGGATCCTCTAAATCTTTACTTTTGAGTACTCTCAATTTCTGTTCAAATTGTTCTAGCGTATCTGCAATTTTAATTGGAACCCACTTTCCCGTTCCGTGATATGAATAGTAGACAGGAAAGCCAATATCTTTTTGAGTAAAGTCAATATAAAAGGGATCGTCCATCGTGTTCACCGCAAAAACATACCAGCCCTCTTGCCAATCGCCGTTTTTATCTGAAACGAAAAATTCCCCTGAGAGAGAGTTAAAGCGATAGCCTTCCTGCATTTTATTAAAATCATTTATGTCTGCGTAATATGCTGGAAGCATTCCTATATAATCAAAGCAGATATCAAGATTTATAAAATCTACTAGTTGCTTCGGCAATTCTGGAATCTGTTTGGCTTCCTCGGGGATCCGAGCTTCAACGGATATCACTTCCTCCCTATCATCCCTTTCGATGATTTGAAGGATCTCTGGGTTCTTTAGTCGCTTTACTAAATAGTCGGCTGTACCAAAATACACCTTTTCCATAAGCGTATATGGCAATGACTTAGATTGTTGGTATAATTGTGTTGCATTCGTGGTGAGTTGTAAGGCTTCTCTAAGATGTATCAAGCCCTTCAAGCCATCAGGTGGCAACTTAACAAGCACGATATCAACCCATACACGGTTAGTCCTATCCTTCATCCTCTAAAACCTCCTGTCTGTATTGCAAATACGGTAGCATACCCACCTACTAAAATCTACATCTAGACTGTCTGTCAATGTTTTTATATCTGTTGAAAGCCTTATTTATATTCAATTTTTGATTTTTGAGTGCATACAACCGATTGAACTTTTTGGAGTAATCTGGTGTAATTAATGAAGTTGAATGTTGATAGAAATCGTTGAGAAATTATATAGTGCGAGGATTTAAAAGTATGTTAATTTTAAAACCTGTAATGCCCGAATTCAAAATCTCCACCACTGACCTAAAGGTAGTTTATACAGAATCAGATGGCGTAAAAGTTGAAGTTGGTGCTATACCATTGAAGAATCCGCAAAGCATAGATTGGGACAAGTGTGTGAATATTGAAATTTGTTTCCCACTAGTGGCAGAAGCTAAATGCGTAACTGTACCTTTCTATGAGAATCATTATAATGGTTATCATATTGATGTCCCTGATCAAGAAAAATTTCATCATTTAGGTTTTTATGAAGTGGTTAATTCTACATACCTGCAGGAAAACGTTAAAAAATATGACCCTAAAAATAGGCTTGGTCTAAGGCATTATATGATTACAGGATATGATGGCTATGTTGAATTAATAGCTTCAACGTTTTCGGTCAATGAATAACTGCTGTAGATTCTTACACGAGTGGAGTTGTTGAGATGTTTAAGCTTAAGGACATTGGAACCGATACGTCGCTTCCTGATCTTGTCAGACACATCAATGAAGGCAATCTATCAGAGCTGCGCGATGCCATTGCACAGGGCTGGGATATGGAACAAGAGATTAGAATAAGCCAATATACGACTGTGATCCCGATAGAAGCAGCCTTAATCGCGGGACAATTCGAGGTAATTAAATTGCTTATCGAGCACGGTGTGAATTTAAATCATAAGAAGGAACCGTCCTTCCTGCTCGCTGTTCGCTATTGCGAAGAGGAGATCATAAGATACATCGTAGCGCATGGAGCCAAGATCGATGCCCTAGATCAGCTTAAGTCCAATGCCTATCAACAAGCTTATTACGGGAAGAAACACAACCTCCCGCTTATCCATGAGCTTGGCTTGGATGCAGCCAGTTATGGCGGCTATACACTACGTAAAGCCGTTAACGATCGGGATTGGCGTACAATTGAATTTATGCTTCAGCATGGAGTGGATATCAATTTCAATAAGCCGGATATGGTCTTCCCTTATTGTGCTACCCCCTTAACCACTGCCGCACGAAATGGCGATATGAAGATGGTTCAATACTTAGTTGAACATGGAGCGGACGTGTGTATATGTGAAAAAGGCGGTGATCGTGCCTATACGATTGCTGTGCAAAATAAAGATAGCGCGATGGCCGAGTTTTTGAAGTCATTGGAACCTGCAGAATTCCATAACTATGAAAATAAAAAATTGGCACTGAAGAACTATAAACTGCCGCAAGGACTGATTGATTTTCTATTAGGTGACAAGCTGCGGATTGACTTGCCTGACAATGAGTACGAGATCGGCTACATCGAGTTCTTCCATTACACGGATACTGTTGAAATGAAGGCAGGAAGGAAGAAATTGCTGCGTCTCTCCGCAGTCGTTGATAATTATTCTTCGATTCTCCTAGTCTGGAATCCAAAGAAGAAATGCATCGGTTACTATGATGAAGAACATCAGGAATACGGAGACGTATGCAGCTTCGAGGATTTCCTTGCACAACCAGAGATCTATATGACCAAGATTGTTGAGGGAGATTTGGTGACATAAAACAGTAGTTCTAATTTTGTGTCATACATATGATTTTATGAGAATCAGGTTAGTAAGCTCTCGAAATATCGAGAGCTTCTTTATTGTATATCTAGTTGATCCTAACCTTCTGACACCGTTTTTCACTACATTTTCTCGATCATATTGCACACCATATTGCCAAACGTTTTAATATCCTCTAAATAGTCATAACTTGCAGGGTTTCCACCCTGTTGATTGTACATTCTTACTGCCACCGTTTGATATTTCGGAATGACAAGGCAAGCGCAGCCAGTTATGCCAAGCGATTGAAACGAACCTCCCGGAAGCTGATCCCCCAGCTCAGATGCAGCGCGCGGAATATCCTGAACAAACCAGAAGAAACCGTTCCTCGGCAAATGCGTCTCTAATTGAGGCGGAGTACATATGGATGTAGCCAGTTCGAAGACTTCTGTTGGAATGATTCTTGTTCCCTCGTACATGCCCTTATCTAAATGAAGCTGTCCCCATCTCGCCAACTCACGTGCACTTACAAATAAATCCCCATCATTCCCCTGATCATCCGTATATTCTTCATGAAGCCATACCAGATTATCATCTCGTTCTTTGCTCCATCCTGTCTCTGTAAATCCGCACGGGTGGAACACTGTTTCCTCCAATACATGGACAAACGGCTTCTCATACAGTTTCTCCATCAACTTAATAAGTATGTTTACACCCATGTTGTTATAGGCCCAGTCGGTACCGGCAGAAAACAATCTTCGATTCGAATGATGGAGTCCATGCGTATGAGTCAGCAAATGCCGTATCGTCGTCCCGCTCAGCATCGCTGCCATTTGTTGATCTGTGATATCTAAGTAGTCGTCGTCTATGTAGTCCGTGATAGAGTCATCCAAGCTGCGGATTTTTCCTTCATACAATGCTAAGCTGACCACGAACCCTAGATATGTTTTTCTCACCGATGCGACGTTGAAGCGAGACGCTGCATCTACAATGCGTTGCCCTGCTCTGTCATGAGTTCCAGAGTACCATTCGTTAACAACTTCCTGCTCATGAAGGATATAGGTAGCTGCTGCTGTGGCTGAAATCTGATGTTGAATCCGCTCAACATATTCGTTCAATGCTGCGAAATGCTGCGTACATGGCTTATTCATAGGTTACTCTTCCGCCCCCTTCTGCTTCGAATCTTAGCAGATCGTTAACTTCTTATCTAGTTCCCGCAATTATAAACACAGGTATAAACCACCAGTATGGTGCATATAACGTTACACATTCAACTTCACAGCATGAGATCAGCAATCAAGCCTATTTCGAAGACACCTCTTCAGGATTACAAATCGTAATGGACTGAAATAAAGTCATAAATCAGGTATATCTTTACAACAATTGATTTTATAGTATAATATCTTCGAATTATATTTTCACAAGTTGTACACATCTACATGAACATAAAAGGTGGTGGCCACTTCTAACTGCACGGAGTATTTTGTAAGCGCTTCGTTTTTGTACGATGCAGGTATACTCATTGAATGAGAGGGATTGCTGATGGCAAAAAAAACGTTAACCGCCAAGCACACGAAGCATGAACTAACTCCCGAACAATACTCATCAATTGCGAAGTCAGATAACTTCAGAAAGCTGATTCGAACCAAGAAAGCCTTCATTATTCCTTTCACAATCTTCTTCCTTTGCTTCTATTTCGCCTTGCCGATCCTTACATCCTACACGGACATCTTGAATTATTCCTTTTACGGCAGTATTACATGGGCTTGGGTCTTTGCCTTTCTGCAATTTGTTATGACCTGGGCATTTTGTATGATTTATTACAAAAGGGCTTCTAAATTTGATAAAGCCTCCGACCAAATTATTGCTGAGAAAGGGAGGTAGACCATGAATACTGCTGCATTTCTTATGTTTTTGGCCATCGTTGCCTTGACACTCGTGATTACATATTGGGCATCGAAAAAGAGTAAATCTGCAAGCGAATTCTATACAGCTGGAGGCGGCTTAACCGGATGGCAGAACGGGATGGCGATTGCCGGAGACTATATGTCAGCGGCTTCGTTCTTGGGGATTGCGGGATCGATTGCGCTAGCAGGATTTGATGGATTTTTCTACAGCATCGGCTTCCTTGTTGCTTACTTAGTCGTGCTCTTCTTGGTCGCAGAACCTTTACGAAATTTAGGGAAATATACGTTTGCGGATATGATTGCCGCTCGCTTTAAAACGACAAAAATTCGCGGATTCGCAGCGTTTAATACCATTGCCATATCCATCTTCTACATGATTGCACAGCTTGTAGGGGCAGGAGCTTTGATCAAGCTGCTTCTCGGCATTGATTTTGCAACCTCCGTCATCATCGTAGGTGTTCTTATGACCATCTACGTCACTTTTGGCGGAATGCACGCAACGAGTTGGGTACAGATTGTCAAAGCAATTCTGCTTATGGCCGGCACGCTTCTTATCTCGATTCTCGTGCTGTACAAATTCAACTGGAGCCTCACAGGCATGTTTGATCATGTCAAAGATGCGACACCACTCAAAGAGAAATTCCTTAATCCTGGTGTTAAGTATAAAGATGGTCTTGACACACTCTCCTTAACGATGGGCTTAGTTCTTGGAACCGCGGGCCTTCCTCATATTCTTGTCCGCTTCTTTACGGTTAAAAATGCGAAGACAGCTCGCAGCTCGGTTGTATACGCTACTTGGATAATCGGTATTTTCTATGTGATGACGATATTCCTAGGTTTTGGGGCTGCTGCATTTGTTGGAAATGGAGATATTACCGCCGCGGATAAAGCAGGGAACATGGCAGCTCCGCTCCTCGCAAAAGCACTAGGTGGCAATATGCTATTTGCATTTATTTCTGCTGTCGCCTTCGCAACCATTCTCGCCGTTGTAGCAGGACTTGTACTTACCGCTGCTGCAGCCTTCTCCCATGACTTCTACAATCAAATCTTGAGAAAAGGGCAAGCGACAGAGAAGCAGCAGGTCAATATGGCACGTTATGCTTCTATTGGGATATCTGTTATTTCCATTATTCTAGCCTTATTTGCACAAAATCTTAACGTTGCATTCCTCGTATCGCTAGCGTTTGCCGTTGCAGCAAGTGCAAACCTGCCTGTTATTCTATATACGATTTTCTGGAGGCGTTTTAATACGAATGGTGCGATCTGGGCCATGATGGTTGGCCTAATCACCTCCGTGGGGCTCGTTCTCGTCAGTCCGAACGTATTTCATCCTGAAGCTGGAAAGGCGATCTTCGTTGGACACGCGCTATATCCGCTCACGACCCCAGGTATTGTCTCGATTCCGCTCGGCTTCATCGCTGGTTATATCGGAACCATATTGTCGAGTAAAACAGGAAAAGCCGACAATCAAGTCGAATTCGATGAAATTCTCGTACGCTCCAATACGGGAATCGATACCACGATGTGATCCAAAATTAGCAAAAAGCATCCGTTCTGCGGATGCTTTTTTAAGTCTACCTTATCGATACTTACTGATGCATTATTGAAACAAGATCCTGCAGCCACGACGAGATGCCCTCTCTTCATGTAACCCTGAATATACCATTCGTTAAGTTCCTGATGATGAAGTAGCCCCGGGAACCCCTAATCTGAGCGTTTACATCTTATTTGGCTCCCCCTATTATATATCTAAAGGGATTGATAACTGTCGGATAAACAAATATGAAATGGTTCGAGGGAGGAGTTCTATAGCGATGAACGTAATCGTCACGAAATATAATGAAAACTGGAATCGTATGTTCGAGAACGAAGCGCAAAAAATAAAAGCGATATTCGGAGCTGAGTTAATCGACATTCATCATATCGGCAGCACTTCCGTACCCGGGTTACAGGCCAAACCGATTATCGATATGATGCCTGTTGTAAAGGACATCACCAGAATCGATTCTTTTAATGAGCAAATGAAGGAACTCGGTTACGAATGCATGGGCGAGTTCGGCATGAAAGGAAGACGGTATTTCAGAAAGGGCGGAGATCATCGAACCCATCACGTGCATACGTTTCAGTTCGATAACACGGAAGATATTCATCGTCATTTGGCAGTAAGGGATTATTTGCGAATACACTCCGACATTGCATCACGATATGGCAGCTTAAAAGAAAAGCTAGCGCGACAATACCCTGATGACATCGAAGCTTATATGGACGGGAAGGATTCGTTCGTGAAGAACCTTGAAAGAGAAGCAATAGATTGGTATGCCTAAAGCACGTCATAAAGTGGGTTAAAAAGCCTCGGAACTAATCCGGGGCTAACCTATTTCTAGGGATATATTATCCTTTCCCCCTTATAGCCAATGTGGCTGTACTACTGGATTCACGCCGAATAAACCGGTTGTGGGAGAAGAAATAGTGGCAACTGGATCCAAAAAATAGCATTAATTTTACGATTTCACTTCACTTTTTTGTACTTCTGTACGATAATAGTAATGACTCAACTTTTGCAGATGCAGGAATTTACGCCTATGGTGAGTCAAACCGTAATACGTGAATACTTCTTTAGGGAGGTTTTGAATTTATGGGATGAAGGACAGCGCTGAAGACATGATTTTCTCTGAAATGTAACCGCTTACTTTGTTTTGGTAAATTATCATCTAAGAAAGGGAGTTATCATTTATGAAAAAAACATCCATGTTGTTACTCTTGTCAACCGTTTTAATTTTATCTTTAGTGAGTGGCTCAATTGTTTCAGCTAGTCCTTCAACTTCTTTAGCAAATGAATTGACCAAAGGTCAAAAATCTCCTGTAATGATGGCATACTACAGAACATGGCGTGACGTAACTATGCCTCATGATGCAAATTCAACTCTCCCAGACACTAATGTGACAGCGATGACAGATATTCCTGAAGGAGTCGATATCGTTTCTGTCTTCCACTATGTTAACCCAGGTACAAATGAAAAGTTATTTTGGGACACGCTTCGTGATACATATGTGCCTGCCTTACACGAACGTCAAACCAAAGTGATACGCACGATAGATATAAGGGAGCTATATAACGTTCCTAGTATGGGTACAATGCCCACATCCAAAGAATATGATAATCATGCGCAATCTTTAGTTGATAAATACATAACTCCCTACAATTTAGATGGCTTAGACATTGATATGGAGGAAACGTTAACACAAGACAAAGAAACAAAAGCTTCTGGTACTTTTGAAGCTCTGTCTAAACGTTTAGGACCACTGTCGAACAGCGGCAAATTGCTTATCTATGATACAAACAAAGACAATCATAGCCTGTTCAAAAAAGTAGCTCCATTCTGTGACTATTTGTTCCTTCAAGCTTACGGCAGAACCCCTAGTAGACTAGATACTACATGGGCAACTTATAAAAATACGATCTCCCCTGATCAATTTCTTCCGGGAATATCTTTTCAAGAAGAATTAGGTGCCAACTGGGGTGATGCTCAGGAACCATTTGAAACAAGTAGAGCTTACAAATATGCGACTTGGCAGCCGAAAGATGGCCCTAAGGGCGGAATGTTTATCTATGCCATCGATAGAGATGGCAAAGTATACGGAGATAATTCAATTACGAAAACAGACTTTAGCTGGACAAAAAGATTAATTGATGTCATGAGAAGTAACTAAATATCCTTAATTCGGGTGCATGAGATTTCATTCATGCACCCGCTTACGTTCACTTACAGTCACTCCACTGTCCACATTGAAGGCTCCAATTTAGTAATGCCCTTATACAATATCAAAAAAAGAACCCTTCTTAGGCATTACACCTAAAGAAGAGTTCAGAACAATTTATATCATGCCCATATACATAAAATAGAGAGATAGAGTGCCCATAACATTCATTAGATCGATTCCGGAAGCTCTTCCTTCTGCTCCGGTTCGGGTGCCAACTTTTTGGCCAAGAACATAGCGACGATAATCGCTGTAATACCACCGACAAGCTTGCCGACGATCATTGGGAATATCATTTCCTTCGCAACCCCAGCCGTAAAGCCGAGGTGATCGCCGAATACGAATGCGGCAGAGACAGCGAATGCAACGTTGATGACCTTACCGCGCACATCCATATCCTTCATCATGCCGAACATCGGGATGACGTTAGCAAGCGTTGCTACCAAGCCTGCTGCAGCAATCTCGTTCATACCGAGCATTTTGCCCAGCTTCATAAGCGGCTTGTTGAATACCTTCGTAATGACGAATACCATCGCAAAAGCACCAGCCAATACAATGGAGATATCGCCAACGATCTTAATTCCTTCTTCAATCGGTGCAAGTCCCGGAATGATTGTAATATCCGTCAACTGCTGCGTGATACCAGCCGCAAGTCCAAGCGTCGCAACAATGACGATGAACTGACCGAAGATCGTGAAGCCCTTAATCATTCCATTCGGGAATTTCCATAAACCTAAAACAATCAGTACTGCGAACAGGATGATTGGAACTAGGTTGGTCAAAATCATTGAAATCGAGTAACCTGCCACCAATCCCCCGATTAAGCAACCAAGGGGAATGGTAACTATACCAGCCAATACGCCGGTTGCCAAGTACTTCTGGTCTTCCTTCTTAATAATGCCGAGTGCGACTGGAATAATGAATACGATTGTTGGCCCGAGCATGGCACCTAGAATCGTACCCGCGAACAATCCCGCTTCCGGCGTCTGCGCCAATTCCTGTGCGAGTGAGAACCCGCCCATGTCGTTGGCTAACAGCGTCGTGGCAAACATTGCCGGGTCTGCTCCGAGCGCACTGTACAGCGGTACGACCACCGGACTTAGCACCTTGGCCAACACTGGGGACAGAGAGATAATCCCCACCATGGCTAGTGTGAGCGACCCCATTGCCATAATACCCTCATCGAATTGGTGTCCCAATCCGAATTTATACCCGATGCACTTGTCGATCGCACCGAGAATCATGAAGATAACCATGCCGTATATGATGATTTCATTAATCTCCACGAACGTGCTCCTCCATTCTTACCTAAGATCAAAAGCGAGCTTTTTAAACTACCTATCGGAAGTGTTGTTTAAGTTCTTCGGATGGAGAAGGTATCACGGAATAATGAATAATCCGCTTTTGATCCATGGAGGATACGAACACCTTCATCCCCTGCTCGACATCACTCACACTACCCGTGAATACGGCGAGGAACTTGCCGCCGATAGCCATGCCGAGATTCATTTTTTTCACGTGAATGTCACTTTGCTTCAGTGCTTCATTCAGTGCATAAATACCGGAAGACACTGTAGAAGTCTCCACAATTCCAAGCGCATCCACAGGTAGTGAAGCGTTGCTGCGTTTCAGCCCCTCGACGATTTCGGAATGAACACCGTGCAGCTCGAAATCGCTAATACGGAAATCACTTGCTTCCGCTCGGGCTGCTTCCATCGCAGCCTGAACATCTGCCGTGTCTCCGCTCATCATAATGAGGAACTTCCCCGGGCAGATCGGCTTCATATGATGCACGCTGACGGGAGATGTCTTCAGCATGCGGTCAGCCGTCTCATAGCCTTTGCTTATGCTGCGCAGCTCAATCACACCGATTGCACTAGTCATGAGATACCTCGATAGAATCCACAATGCCGACAATAACCGCGTCGACTGGTATGTCTGAGTTCGTGAATGATGCACGGGCTGCGCTTCCCGTTGTCACGAGCACAGTATCACCGATGCCCGCTCCTGCATTATCTGCCGCGACGAAGTAATCACGCTGAACGGGTTCATCATGATTCGATAACGGCTTGACCACCAGGAAGGTCAGACCATTCAGCTTGTTGTCCTTGCGGGTCGCCCACAGGCTTCCCGTAACTTGTCCCACGATCATAGCTTCACCCCGCCGTTATCTTCTGTGCACCTGCATCTTCTGCATGCGCAAGTAGTCTTGCGCGAGCGGTGTAATGATGCTGTGCCGATCAATGACAATTTCTTTTCCGTTATGCAGACGATGCTTCTTCAATTCCGCTTCCGTAATAACCTTGCGATCCAGCACTAGCGCGTGAGACGCTATGTCGCTTACTACGGATTCAACCTGATTATCTTCCTGTGCAGCCACTGGCTTTTGTCCAGCTTGCAGTTTTCCAGAGACATTGCCATTCTCAAGGCAGGCTGCAGGAAGATCCTGCTCTTTTACCAACCGAATGCCGTAAGCACTAAGCTTTGCCGTAAACTCGTCATACATCTTGTACAAGAGTACAGGTGCCGTCGACTTGTATTTGCGATACAGCAATCCTTCTTCGAGTGCGATAACCTCTCGCCCCTTAAGCAGCATCGTCAAGATAAATCGTTCGCGTGGGCCTGCACTTATGCCGTTAGCAAGGTTGGCTAACAGCTGAATGCATAGCTTAGGGATAATTAGTACATCACAATCTCTGAGCGTCTCATCATAATAACGAACATCAACATGCGAGTTCAGTACGCTCTCCAATTCCGGTACCGCTTCCATGGATAGAAGAACCGCTTGCTTTCTCGCTGCAGTCGGTTCTTTCTTGTCCTGTTGCCCTAGTCTTTTGATTACCTCTGCTGCTACGGCTTCAATGATTGCAGCTCGGTCTTGAGCTTCTATGTTCATTTTTTCACACTCCTAAACCTAGATGCTCTGCTTTACAATTATGCCCTTCGTCCCTTTTGCAAAGCCGCATGCATTTGCCTCATCATAGTCGATATGCATGTAAGTCTCATAGTTGGAGCTGACACGTACAAGCACATCGTCGAAAATAAGCGGGCGCTTGCCAAACACTTTCACCTGTACGATCTCGCCATTTTTCACGTTGAACTTCTCAGCATCCTCAGCTTTCACATGAATATGGCGCTGTGCAGCGATGAGTCCTTTTTCCAATCGAATCATGTTACTGCCAGAAGCAATCACGATGCCCGGAGTTCCTTCCAGCTTGCCGCTTTCTTTTACAGGTACAGACACACCAAGCACAACAGAATCTGTCAGTGATACCTCAACTTGAGATTCCTTGCGCTCAGGGCCGAGCACGACTACGTTGTGCAGTGAGCCCTTCGGACCGATCAGTGTAACGCGTTCTTTACAGGCATATTGCCCAGGCTGGGACAACTCCTTCGCCTTCGTCAATTGATAGCCTTCGCCGAACAATGCATCGATCGCTTCCCGGTTCAAATGCACGTGCTTGCCGGATGCTTCCACCTCGAAGCAGGCTTCATTCTGCACACGCTTCACCACTTCGTTAATAATGCTTTCTACCAGTTGGTTATCCACCATTTTCACCTCATTTATCGTAGTGTCCAACACGGATGCGGAACATGATAATCCAGAACAAGGAGGACAAACGGTTCAGCGAACGGATAATATCCTCGCGATCTGCTTCGCCATGCTCCTTCTTGAAGGCCTGATAAGCCAACAGTTCCGTCTCCCTTGTCAATGTGCGCAACGCATTTATGACAACAACCGCTTCGCCCATTTCATAGCTGGGTTGAAAATGTTCCAATCCAAAGTACTTCTTGGGAAAATGAGATTGCTCTCGAAGTTCCTTCGCTGTCATCCCAAGCAAATGAAACTCTTCAATGCTCTCACTCAGTACCTCGCATCGCACGACTCGCCGTACGAATTGCAGGATTTCTTCCAAATCATCGACCAGCTTGGTCATGTTCAACTTGAAGCAGCTAATTTGCGCTTCTAAACATTTTGTTTCTAGTGAATCCAACTTCCCGCGGAAGAGGATCCGTGGATGATCCTTGAATACAAGCATATTTCCATATAAATGGGTCATATGCTCCGGCTTCGTTTCCAAAAAACCGCCATACAGCGTGCGAAACCGCTTCTTGCCTTCTGTCGCAGGTTCGACATCCAGGTTTTTCGTAATCTGCAGTTTAACTTCCTTAGTCGCCGACGGTGCCTCCACCGTGGCCGTATTCGCCCCAAGTTCAGGAGCCGTCACATATCGGAGTTCGATCTGGTGATCGGTCAAGAAGCTCTTGGCCGACGGCGTTAGAATTGTACCTGCCGCCGTCTCATATACGGCAACATCCTTCAAATTCTGGTTTCGAAAATGCTTGCGGAGTTCGCTTTCCGTAATCAGAGCCATGTTCTCACATCCTTCTCGTGCGAATGCGTGTTGTTCAAATCCATCTCGTTAACGCCAATCATCTCGGCTTGAACAAGCCGATTCATCACGATAGATGAGTTGCAGGATGCCGAGCTTAACGCCAGCATCCTGCTTCATCTCTTTCAATAAAACTCGTCCGGAATCTGAATTACTCTACTATTTTTGTCTTAGGCAAGATTGCGTCCACTTCGGAATGTGGTCTTGGAATTACGTGTACGGACAACAATTCGCCAACACGTTCTGCTGCTGCTGCACCTGCATCTGTAGCTGCTTTAACTGCACCTACGTCGCCGCGAACCATTACAGTTACGAGACCTGCACCGATTTGCTCTTTGCCGATCAATGTAACGTTAGCTGCTTTTACCATTGCGTCTGCTGCTTCGATTGCGCCTACCAAACCTTTCGTTTCTACCATTCCCAATGCGTTTGCGTTTGCCATAATAAAATTCCTCCTAGTAGTCAATAAATTAGAATTAATTGTATATAAAGTGTGAGTTACCATTGTTGTGAAACAAATAAATAGGAATCCTCATGAATCTATCAACTTACAGTTTTTCGAGAATACGAGCGACGATCATGCCGATCAGCTCTTCTTTGTCTCCTAAATTAAGGCTTGCCAATTTATCTTGCTGAGCCACAGGCTGCTCCTGCTCCATCAAATCTTCCATCTCGCGAAGTCCATAAGCGACTCTGCGGATATTGAGCAGGTTAAGTGGGCTGATGTTGTCGGATGTCGAGCTGCCGCCAACGGCACCGCATCCCAGCGTAAGCGCCGGTGCAATTGCTGTTGTTGCGCCGATACCGCCAAGTGTACCCGGTGTGTTCACAAGCAAGCGGGATACTGGCTTCTTCAATGCGAACTCGCGAATGATTTCTTCATTTTCGGAGTGAATGACCATCGTGTGGCCTGCACCCTCGCCATGCAGAATCTCGATGCAGCGCTCGCATGCCGCTTCCCAGCTGTCTTCTGTGTAGAAGGCAAGAATCGGAGCCAGCTTCTCGCGAGAGTATGGAACCTTCGGTCCAACTTGTGTCTCTTCTGCGATCAGCACGCGTGCATCTGCTGGAATGCTCAGGTTCGCCAGCTTCGCGATATGTTCCACACTGCGTCCGACGATTTGCGGATTCATAGTGCCATTGGCGCGCATAATGAACTTGCCAAGCTGTGCTGCCTCTTCCTTGCTGAGGAAATAAGCACCTTGCTTTTTAAATTCCGCAATTACCGCATCCTTACTGCATGCTTCCACAACAACGGATTGTTCGGATGCACAGATTGTGCCGTTGTCGAACGTCTTGGAATCCATGATGCGCTTGACTGCAAGCGGGATGTTCGCACTCTTCTCAATGAAGGCAGGGCCGTTGCCCGGACCAACCCCGATTGCCGGCGTACCGGAGGAATAAGCGGCTTTGACCATCGCTGTTCCACCAGTTGCAAGAATCAAGGCAACATCTTTGTGCTTCATCAATTGATCCGTTCCTTGGATCGTCGGAACCGTCATGACGCCGATGGCACCTTCCGGACAACCTGCTTGCACAGCTGCCTCGCTGATGTCCTTCACTGTTTCCAAAATGCTCTTGAGCGCGTTTGGATGTGGAGAGAACACAATGCTGTTTCCGGCTTTAAGCGCAATAAGCGCTTTGTAAATAACCGTTGAAGTCGGGTTCGTGGATGGAATCAGACCCGCAATAACGCCGACTGGAACCGCTACCTCCATCACCTTGTGTGCCTTGTCATCCTTCAACACGCCAACTGTCTTCATGTCCTTGATCGATGCATACACGTGCTTCGAAGCAAATGAGTTCTTGATGATTTTATCCTGCCAACGGCCGAAGCCAGTTTCCTCATTCGCCATCTTCGCGAGCTTCTCGCGATGCTTGTAGCCAGCATCCGCTACTGCCTTGACGATTGCGTTAATCTGCTCCTGCGTCATGACGGCAAGCTTGGCTTGTGCTTCTTTCGCTTTCTTGATCAGATCACGGACTTCTTGAATGGATCGTAGGTCTTTATCCAATGTTTCCATCAATATTCCTTCTCTCTACTCCATTTTTTACGAACTTGCTTTTTTTGTGCTTTTGCTCCGTTTCGCGGCTGGTGCAGGCACTGGCTTTACGCGTGCAGCGCCGCCATTGCCGGTTCCAGCTTGCTTCTGCTTGTCGCCAACAGTTGACGTATTCAAACCCGCAGAATTCGAAGCATGAGTCGTTTTCGTTATGCCAGCATTTGCATTACTTTCAACAGTACTGTTGCTTGCCTTAGCAGAAGTTGATTCTGCTTTCGCTTGCGAATCCTTCGGAGCAGCTACTTGTTCAGACTTAGTAACAGTTTCTTCCTTATCATTAGCGTCCTCAGCTGCAGGGGCTTCATCTGCTTGTATTGCGATCACGGAATCCGTGATTCCAGATATGCGTTCCTGGCCAGTTGCAGCAGCTGCATTGTTGTTTCCTTCGGTCGACTCTAGCTTGACCGACTTCGAAACTCCATCCAAAGCATCATGCTTTTCGCCTCTGGAATTCTTCTCGTCAGCTTCGTTGATTCTCGTTGCAGCGAACTTATTTGCAACATCCTTAGCTTCATTCGTATCTGTTACAGCTTCATGTTCAGCCGCAATCTCAGATACGAGTTCCGCCTCGCCTTGCTCATTTTGGCTCGTGCTGTCGCTCTCCTGAACCTGACAGTGATTGTCGCCTTCATCATCAGGAGTATCCGGAGTCGCAACCATTGCTGCTGTCTCTTCATGCATACGAGCAATCACATGACGAGTGACAAGTACATCCAGCTGCTTGGCCAGCTCTGCTCCCGCGTCAACGGCAGCTTGTACAGCTCCGACATCACCATCGAGCTTCACCGTTACCAATCCACCATTGATGATCTCTACACCGATGCAAGTAACGCTTGCTGCCTTCAAAGCGGCATCTGCCGCAGCGACTGCTCCGAGATATCCCCTAACTTCAACCAATCCTAATGCACTATTTCTCATCGCCCGTTACCTTAATAACTCGTCGGATTGTCTGCGACGAATTGAACAGCGTCTGCGAACGCATCGCATGCTGCCTTGCAGGCTGATTGACTGCCCGTAAGCAATGCACCACCGAAGTTCGTTTCTGAAGGTGGTCCGAAGAAAGCGGCAATTGTCACATCTGCGGCCTTCAGTGCTGCATCAAGTGCATACATTGCTTCAAGTGGAGGAGCGATTAAGTACGCGATCGCTTCTCCTTCCTTGATGCCTGCTGTCTCGGATAAGTGCGTTCCTGTACGGGATACACAGTGAGCGAAATACGTAATGCTGTTATCTTCATTTGCACTCACGAAATGCGCTCCGCTCTCGATGAAATCCGCAACGGCGCTCATGCCGCTGCGCACTTCTTCTGGATTGGGTCCTGCCAGAATACCAATGACCTCGCCTGCCAGCTTCGTTGAAGCATTGGCCGATCCGGCATACATGCTTTTTGCATAGACAACATCTACGGCTGCTGCTTTTGTCGCTTCATCCAATGCCACGTACGTGACATCGTCAATGTCAGCAGTAATAATACCTAAGCTCTTATGGTGTGGCTTCAGCTCCAGCTTGCTTGCCATATCCAGGCTTACGTTGGAAATGAGCTTCATGCCGAGCACCGTTGCATGAATCGGTTCGTTTCTCATACGTGCCTTCCTCCTTGCGATAGCTTATAAATTGCGTGTTCAACTTGTCGTGATTATTGAACGACATTGGAATGAACGCTACAGTTTCAAATCAATACCTGATGCTTTGCGGTCAATCATCGTCTTGATCAGCTCTGCAATATGCGCGCCGGCTTCAACTGCAGGCGTACCGCCTGAGTGAATGTTGGAGATAACCGTGCGTCTCGCTTCAGGCATACCTACCGTCGGCTTATAAGCGATGTAGGCACTCATTGATTCAGCGGTAACCAATCCTGGACGTTCGCCAACGAGCAGACACACGACATCCGCTTCTGTTACATCGCCAATGACATCCATGGAAGGAACGCGGCAATGCTTAACAAACAAGATATTGCCGACTTCGTAACCATACATCTTCAGACCTTGTGTGATGGATGGAATGATGTCACGCAAATTGGCTTCAATCGCTGCGGAACTTAAGCCATCGCCAACCATAATCTGAACTTTCGCCTGATTGGTCGTACGCTGTTTAATCGTCGCAATCGTTTCATCCGAGAATTGGCGTCCCAAGTCAGGGCGCGTAATATATTCATCCTTGTCCCGACATTTTGTCGCAATCGGCACAAGATTCATTTCCTTCACGAAGTCCTCAGACACGTAGGAGAACACGGCATCTTGTGCTGCAGCATGGTCAGCACGGAAGCGCAGCGACGTAATTGTCTTGTATCGTGGGCCTGCACGCCATACGCCAAGGCGTGCTGGTGTTTTTTCTTTCATTTTCAAGTAGCCTTCGCGATCCTCTGGATCCGGTACAAGCAGCAGCTTGCGCAGATCGATATCTGTAATATCATCTAGACATTCGCCATCGTCCAGTTGCTCTTCTGCAGGCATGGTGGCTTGTACCAGCCCACCTACGGCAAACTCCGTTTTTCCCTCTTGCGGAGCAGTCACTTCCACTGCCTTCGTGACGACTTCCTTCACTGCTTCTGCAGCCGGCACCGTCTCGTTTCCTACCATTTCGTTCAATATCGACTCAATCATCGATTTTAGATCTTTTTCGTTCATGTGAGCTTCCTCCTTTCCCTACTTAAGAAACACGGATGCGTCTCCGGCTTTTTTCGTCAACTTGCCATTTTCAATGAAGCCCATCTTCTCCATCCATTGTTCAAACTCGCGGATTGGACGCAAGCCAAGCAATTCACGCAGCGTCGCGGTTTCATGATAGCCCGTTGTCTGATAGTTAAGCATGACATCATCGCCATGCGGGATGCCCATGAAGAAGTTACAACCTGCTGTAGATAAGAGCACAGCCAAGTTCTCCAAGTCATTCTGGTCAGCCTTCATATGGTTCGTGTAACAAGCATCACAACCCATGGAGACGCCTGTCAGCTTACCCATGAAGTGATCTTCCAAGCCGGCGCGAACGACTTGCTTCGCATCGTACAGATACTCAGGCCCGATGAATCCAACAACAGTATTGACTAGGAACGGATTGTATTTCTTCGCAAAACCGTAGCAACGCGCTTCCATCGTCACTTGGTCAATGCCGTGGTGCGCTTCGGAAGACAACTCCGAGCCTTGCCCTGTTTCAAAGTACATGACGTCTGGCCCTGCTACTTGCCCGTGCTGCAAGACAAGCTGCTGCGCTTCCGCAATCGTGTCGGCATTGAAACCGAATGCTTCATTCCCTTTTTGAGAGCCGGCGATCGATTGGAAGATAAGTCCTGTCGGCGCGCCGCGCTTCACCGCTTCCATTTGCGTGGTAACGTGAGCCAAAACGCAAGTTTGCGTTGGAATCTCCCACTTCTGACGGAATTCCTCGAATCGCTTCAATACACGCGTTACACTCTCAACCGAGTCGTCAACTGGATTGAGACCAAGTACGGCATCCCCGATACCGAAGGTCAAGCCTTCCATAAGGGAAGCCATGATTCCATCCGGATCATCTGTTGGGTGATTCGGCTGCAAACGTGCGGACAACGTACCTGCACGGCCAATCGTCGTATTGGCAGTAGCCTCAATGCGAATCTTCTTCGCACCGTACATCAGGTCAAGGTTGGACATAATCTTCGCAACCGCTGCAATCATTTCGGCTGTCAACCCGCGCGATACGCGCTTAATGTCAGCTTCAGTCGTGTTCTCATTCAAGATCCACTCACGCAGCTCTTCAACCGTCCAGTTTTGAATTTCACTGTAAATGCGCTCATTAACCCCATCTTGGATAATGCGGGTAACCTCATCTACCTCGTAAGGAACAGCTGGATTGTTGCGCAGATCCGACAGCTTAATTTGGGAGAGCACTACCTTCGCAGCTACACGCTCTTCGGACGAAGTAGCACCCAGCCCAGCCAGTGTATCCCCTGATTTTTCCTCGTTTGCTTTTGCCATAACTTCCATAAGGCTGCTGAACTGATACACGCGGCCAAACAACTTCGTTTTTAAAATCACAAAAGCTCCTCCTTCCAACTCAATAACAATTTGTCTTAATAATCTCCCCTAATGAAATACGAGGGTTTTAATGACGACTGGAAGCACCTTGCCATTCGCAATCGGCTTGCCGATATCGATATAGTCGCCGTTATCAACCACAACACTATCGATGCAGACAACATCCTTCTTGTAGTCAAGCAAGGCGTACAGCGTCTGTCCCAGCACTTTCGCCATGTCGTGATGGACGATCACGATGAGGGGATAATCCCGCTCCAGCAGCTCGGACATGCCTTGATACAGCCCTTGCGCATATTTCTGAACCTCTTGGAAGCTAGGGCTCTTCTTCCCTTCCAATGCGATCGCAACCCGCTGCAGATCGTTGTTCAGCTTGAACCAATTCAGCTTGTCGGCAATCGCCTGCGCCAGCGTCTCACTGCTTCCCGACTCATCTGCCGCAGCAAGCTTCAGAATCGGAATATTCTTAATCGGGAAGCTCTCTTCCGTGTACGTAATCGTGCTGCCGCTAATTTCCGTCGTATGAGACCCTGCTCCAACTACGGTTGCTCGGATGGTCTCAGCCGATCGGGCTACTGTCATTTGCGTCGTAAGCGGAGACGCTGCGATGGCACGGCCGAGCAAGATGCCGATGTCACCGTACTGGAACACATCGCCCGTCGCCTCTTCATAAATGTAGTCCGCGACGCCGCCTGAGAAAGAAATGCACGGAATCGAACGATCCAGCTTGATCCCTTTATTCGTAATAATCGTGTTATAGAAGTCGCCAGTCGGCCTTAGGCCAACACTCTCTTCGAGCAGCTTGACCATCTCTCCGATAATCGGCTCCAAGTCGGCTGGAGTAACTTGCTGATCGAGTGCGAGCTTAATGCCTCTCCGCTCTGCCAACTGCTTAATTTTCGGTGCAATGTACGTCACTTTATGTGTGGCTTGATCCACCTTAATGAGTCGTCCACCGATATCAAGGCAGCCTGTATCGATGAGATCGCCGCTAGCGAACAGCGCCAGATTGCTCGTACCTCCGCCAATATCGATATTGACGATGGAAGTCGAATGCTCCTTGGAATACGTATGGGCACCTGCGCCTTTCGCAGCGATAATGCTCTCCAGATCCGGACCGGCCGTCGCAACTACGAAATCTCCAGCGAAACCGCTTAGCGACAGAACTGCTTCGTTGGCATTGTCTTTGCGAGCTGTTTCCCCCGTAATAATGACGGCGCCTGTCTGAATATCTTCCTTGCGAATGCCAGCCTTCGCATACTGCTCTTCAATAAACACCTGAATCTGCTGCATATCGATGCGATTGTCCTCCATTACAGGCGTGAAGCAAATATCGCTTCGATATACAACTTCTTTGTCCGTAATGACCAATCGCGGCACTGTGAAGGAAGATGCCATGTTCTGAATGTGAAGCTTCGATAACACAATCTGTGTCGTAGAAGTCCCCATATCGATGCCTACACTCAGCAATTGTTCTTCCACTTTCCTCACCCCCACCGATTGATTTCCGTGTAATTCCACTGGGCATAGTTCCTGAATCGCATTGTGGTAACATCCGAACAACACCATTCGAACAAAAAAAGGCTTAAAGCACCACTTCCGATTCACACCGGATATGGTTGACTTTAAGCCTCTTTGCTTCTAAAACTACGCCCTTGTAGTTCGAATATTTATTTTTTGAACGTAAATGTAACAGCCGTGCCTTTATCACTTGATGCAATCGTGAGCTTCCCTTTCAGCTTATCCTTCACATAGCTGCGAACAATCGATAGCCCTAAGCTCTTGCGAGAAGCTTCTTCTACCACGAATCCTGTTCCGTTGTCTGCAACAACGACGGTAACAAGACCTCCTTCGACTTGCGCCTTGATCGTGATTTCACCTTCTGCACAATCCCCGAACGCATGCTCATAGCTATTGTGCAGCAGCTCACTTACAATCAGTGCGATATCTACGGTACGATCACTATCTAGACAAATACTGTCTGTTGATGAGATGTTCACACCGACAGCATGACAATGGACGAAGCAGCGCTCAATATTTGATGCAATGAGTCGTATGACATCGAGCAGATCTACCTGTGCATCGATTTCCGTCGATAGCAGTTCATGAGTAGCCGCAATTGCCAACACCCGACTGACACTGTCATCCAGACATTTCTTAGCCTCAGGGCTCTTGCACTGTCGGCCTTGAATGCGCAGCAGGGATGCAACCGTCTGCAAATTGTTCTTCACTCGATGGTGAATTTCACGAATGGCTACCGACTTCGAGATGATCTCTGCTTCCTTGTCCTTAATCTCGGTTACATCGTGCAGAATGACGCCTACACATAGATCCTTCTCCTCAATGAATAGCCGCTTCACTTGGAAGTATCGGCCTGCAGCCTTCACATCTGTCGTCAATGGACAACATGGTGAAGATGAATGCTGCTTCATCACCTCGGAGAACATCGTCTGATCGAGCGACAAATTGTCATAATGCAAGCCCTGTATATCCTCCAAATAGCCAAGTTGTCTATAATACGCATCTGCTTGCTTATTTTTGAGCTTCAAAAATCCATGCTTGTCAAACACGAGAACAGCGTCCTCCAACTGATTGATAAGAGAATCTTTGAAACGAAGCATAGCCGTCAGCATAGAAGACATCTCGCCATCTTCATACGGCGCTCCCGCCATATTGAAATGAGCTTGAATATTGTCACTCACATCTTTTTCATAAATGACAACTGCAATGACGCCATCTTGATTTTTCATCGGATATACCGTCTGCCGAACAAGATGATTCTCCTGCGTGTTGGCGACGAGACCTTGCGACATAATGCCAGTCTCTAATGTTCTCAGAACGCCTGGCTCATTCTCGCGCAGTGCCTTCTCTCCCGTAACTGGACGCTCATACAAGGACTGTCGTTCACTCGGACGGCGATGATATACGACGATAGCCTCGTTCGATACACTGGACAGTACATCAATGAACACATCGTCTTGTACCTCGGTATGTTCAAAAGACTCCGCAATTTCGCATATCCACGCTATATCCGCTTCAGACAACCCCGTATGGAGTCTGCACAGCTGCTTGATTCGTTCTTTGAAATCAATCATAGGACATGACGATCGTGGTTGCGATTTCCATCATCGGACATCGTCTATCCATACTTAATTTGCGCAGGGTTTGATAGGCTTCCTCTTCGGTATAGCCATTTTCCTTCATCAAGATCCCTTTCGCCTTCTCCACTGCTTTGCGCTCTTCCATCTTCTGCGTCAGCTTCGATAGATTCTGTTCCAGCTTGCGTATCTCTTTGCCTTTGGCAATGGTCACTTCCACCATGGGAATGAACGACTTTTCATCAAGCGGCTTTACCAGATAGCCAAGCGCACCGACAGCCGAGGCTTTCTCGATAGTCTGCTTGTCGTTGAAGGCGGTCAGGAGAATGATTCCTCCTGCCAGCTGCTCTGATAAGATTCGTTTACTAGCCTTGAGCCCATCGAGGATAGGCATTTGAACATCCATGATGACGAGGTCAGGCAGATGCTTCTTACATAATTCGATGGCTTCAAATCCATCGGAAGCTTCGCCTACTACATTGTAGTCCGCCTCTTCGAGCATCTCACGAATATCCATTCTTGTAATAGGTTCATCGTCGACTATTACAATTTTTCCATTCATGTGTCATGCACCTCATTGTCTGCCGTTATTTGCTTGTCTATTGGTATTGCGCCTCTTGAAATAGAATCAGCCGTTTACGCCTCCAAGTATTGCTGAAGCGCCTCCACTCCCACATTCTCTATCGTCGAGACTTCAAATATCTGTTCCACACCAGCCGCTTGCAGATGAGCTCTCGCTTGTGCGATTTGCTCCTGCGACTCGGACAATTCCACCTTCGTCACCACGCCGATGACCGGCTTGGCAAATACAGTTGCAAAGGCGGGGGGGAAGTAACTGTCTTCCTTCGTGCAATCTTGCACAAGCCCGATTACGTCAGCATCTACGCTCGATACGAGCAGCATCTTGTACAAATATCGGTTCTCGATGCACTCGCCCGGCGTATCGATTGCTTGGTCGAAGCTTTCAATCGCTTGCGTCTTTTTATAGGCAATTTCTTGACCATGCAGCCATTGGCACAGTGTCGTCTTGCCAGATCCGGTACTCCCGGCAAAAATAATTTTTCTCATCAGCTTCTTCACCTACGTTCTCGTTATGTTCGCAGCAGTTGAGAAGCCTAAAATATTTTGCAGTCCAAACAGCACTTCACTTATGGCGGATTCGACAGAGGATACATCGCCTGTAATGACGAGTGATCCGCTGAAGCGATCAACGAAGCCAATCTGTACGCCAGCCGCCTTCGTCGCGATATCCGCTGCAATAATGGACGCCTCGCTTGGTGTTATCGTCATGACTCCGATGGAATCATGTGCGTCATTCCCTAATCCCAGCTTCTTGTAGATATCTGGATTCGGATTCGCGATAATATGAGCCAGCGTGACCTGTTTACCAGGTACGTACTCTTGGATAACGCGTTGTTTCTCAGTGTGTTGCTCCATACCATCATCTCACTCTCATGTCAGAAACACGTGAAATTGCTGTAAAAAACATAAAAGCCCCTTAAAAGTTCGCACAGGAATTTTAAGAAGCCTCTTTGCTTGGTTTTGTATGCAACACGCCGTTGTGTTACCTTTACTATATTTTAATACTGCAAACGTTGTCAATACACATTCAGACAAAATTCGACGCAAACCTACGATTGAAACATTTTGTTCAAAATTTCAGCCACATCTCCAGTTTTTGGTACACGAGGATTCGTCGCTGTACAGCCATCTTTCAACGCGCCTTCGGCTATCGACTCTCTCATTTCGTCCAGCTTCTCCTGCTCAATCCCGCATTCCTTCAGCGTCTGCGGCATCTGCAATTGCTTCTGCAGCTGCTTGATAGCTTGCACCAAGCTGCGTACACCGCTCTTCGGATTCGGTGCGGATAGACCCAAGCTCTTCGCGATTTCTGCATAGCGAACCGCTGCAGCTGTGCTCTCTTCCCTGCCATAGCCTGGCTTATAATTTGCATTGAATTCAATAACATGCGGGAGCAGCATTGCATTCATGCGGCCATGCGCAATCTTGAATTTGGCTCCTGCGACATGCGCAATGCCATGATTTAGCCCGAGCGAAGTAATATTAAATGCCATGCCCGCAATACAGGAGGCATTATGCATCTTCTCACGTGCTTCTAAATCCCCGCCATCCTTATATGCACGTGGCAAGTAAGCAAACACCAGCTTAATTGCCTTCTCGGCAAGGGCATCGGATATATCATTCGCTTTTGTAGACACATAAGCTTCAATCGCATGCGTCAATACATCCATTCCGGTATCTGCCGTAATGAAGTCCGGCACACTCTTGACCAGCTCCGGATCCAATATCGCCTCTTGCGGCAGCATCTCATCGGATACAAGTGGGTATTTGATATTTTTCTGCTTGTCACTAATCACAGAGAACGAAGTCACTTCTGATCCTGTTCCGCTTGTTGTTGGAATCGCGACAAACGGAATCTCCTGCTGGTTCAGCAGCTTCTGCGCGAACAGTTTCATCGCCTTAGCCGCATCAATCGCAGACCCACCGCCAATTGCAATAATTAAATCTGTGTTGAACGCACCCAATGCCTCAACACCTTCGGTTACGATTTCAACAGGAGGATCGGGTACGATATTGCTGAAAATGTATTGCTCATTGCTCTCATGCAGCCGATCGAATACCATGTTGATCATCCCTGATTTGACCATGAATGGATCGGTAACGATGAAAATCCGCTTATTACGCCATTCCATCAGACGATCCAGCGCGCCATGGCCCATATAGAGCTCAGCTTTGATCGAAAGTTTATCCACGTAAAGCACCTCCAACGAGTAGTTGCAACAAAAAAGAGGCCTCTCAAAGGGATAGATCCCTTCAAAAAGCCTCTTTGCTTGTTATGTCGTGTGCACGCCATTGTGCAACTTATCATTCAATTATCATCTATACTGTACATCGTAACGCAAACATGCGTCAACCTCAATAGGTTCGAGTTCATCATTACGACAAATTTGTATCAGTGCGTGTTCAAAAAGGCCGGTTTTCAGCACCGAGAAAGTTGGATGAAGCTAGGACCTGAGGAGCGGAGCGTACGTTTTGGGTACATGAGCACCGGAAGGTCCGGCTGAATTCAAATTTCGATGCCGAGTCCACTTCATGATTTACTTCGTGATCAAAAGCGGACTTTTTGAACAACCTCTATAAGAAAAAAGGTGGGACATGCACATCATTGTGCATCTGGTTCTTCTTCGTTGAAGAACGTCCCGCTTGCCTCGCTTGTACAACTTCGTATATTCGGCGGCGACCACCAGGCAACTCGACTGCGTTGTCGACTGCCTTCGAGAAATATAAAAAAGCCTAGTGAGGCGCAATCGTCACTAGACTTGTAAACCAGTCACTTTCGCCTCGAAATGACTGGCCTGGCAAAGTTACTAGACAAAAGACCTGACTTAAGACCGAGCATTCGGCCTATTACAGTGGCGGGACCGTGTTGGATTTGCACCAAACTTCCATTGTCTATAACTTCTTCTGTTGTGCATGACGTGAATAGTCGTCCATTCGACATTTATTATAGCACAAACGATCTGAAGCGCAATATGAAAAAAGATAAAAGTTGAGGATCGAAATCGTTAAGAGTGATTTGCCCGTCAATATGTCCCGGCAGATGTGAAGCTGCCCTGCCCTTTGAGATAACTATCGAAAAATTGTACTAGAATATGATTCATCGTTTCAAGACAGTAATAGGGATCAATCTCTGCCACCCTGCCGCCCTGCAGCATATTGGATATTAGCGGGGAAATGAGGGACAGGTCGGTAAGAGTCAAATGCTCCGCTCCTTGGAAATGGACGGTATGCACTACTTTACCGTTTTTATCAATAACCTTGTTAGCTGCATAAGGAGATTTGCTGTTGCGCTGTAGGAGCTGTACCCACACAGCGTCAGAATAGATATTAAGAAGCGGAGTTGTATAGGTCTGGTTGCTTGCCGCAAAATCATCGGTCTCCTTGTTGTATACGAGCTCGCCAATCATTGGGGCATCGATATTGACAACGGCGCCAACATCATCACGCTCCCTGCCAAGCATCGTGCTTGCCGCTCCACCCATAGAGTGTCCGAACAGACCTATTTTGTGGGTATTCACCAGTTGATACGCCTTGTCACTGCTCGTTTTTGTTTTTCCTAAAATCGTATCGATTACAAAATTCATGTCATCCGTACGCAGCTTCATCCATTTTTGATTAAGCCCATAGGTCTGCTCTACCGTGTATGTTCCCTTGTTGGCACCAAAGACTTCCTGCATATATCCCTGATCGATGAACGCCCTGTTTCCGTCCTCGGACTCCGTATAAAAAGAATGATACGGATGATCAATAGAGCATACTACGTACCCGTGGCTCGCAAGCTCCATATAGGCTGAATAATTGCTTTCTTTGCTGCCGAATGCACCAGGAGAGAATACCAACAGCGGATAGGTACCGTCTGCCTGTTCAGGATACCAAAACTCAACATTAACGTGCCGATTTTCTCCTGTGTCTGTAAATTGTTCGATACGATTTTTGTCAACATAGGTGTATGATGCGGTTGCGACTTGATATTTCCCCGTAACAGGTAGCAAATGATACTGCGGGAATACGAGAGCAGGAATTATAGCGATGACGACGAGCATAAGCATAGCAATAGCATTTCTGATAACGCGGCTGCTTTTATATTCTTTGTGCTCCTCTTTGCTGCGTATGAGCGTCCACACTCCAAGAAGCGCCCAGACAAATAGCAACAATCCAAGTCCCATCCAACGGAAGCTCCACTCGATGACCGAAGCCAGTGTGAAAATTAGGAATGCTGCAAACGCGCCAATCCTTATTATGGCTTTAATCTTTTTCTGATATGACTTTGTACAAATGCGGAATACTGCAAATGCTACTTCACAAACAACAGCAATAATCAATATGATGTTTCCTATCATCCAAATCCAAGCCTCCTCTGCTTCATTCGTGCAGCATCAGCATACATAACGATTGGTGCAGAGTAAATATGAACGACACTATGCTGTATGAATAACAAAGTAAGCTGTAAAAAAGACGAGGTAAGCTGCCGCCTCCCCGTCTTATTGTTCTTCATCATTTTTTAGTTTTTGTAGCTTCTCGTTGATTTCCATTGCGACCTTCCTGTCACTGCTCCATTCAAGCCAACGGACAAGCAGGGAGATAATTGCGATTTCAAATGCGAGTATCATTGTGTTAACTACTCCCGTTACCCAACCCATCCAATTCGTGAAAATAAGCAACACTACTTCCAAGATCACAAAATGGATCAAAATTCGCAACCGCATTCCCTTTTCGCTTGTATCATCAGCAGAATAATAGAACAAAGGACTTGGCAAGACACCCACCAAAGCGCATATCATGATTGCGTATATATGATGGAAGCCGAGAGAAAATATCGAAGCATCCGAGCCGTCTACCCATATATTTAGATGATTCAGCAGGGTGATGAATATGACAATGCCTGCAAATACAAGCAAGTAATTTCTTACAAAGCTTTTTACAATCTCTGAAACATTCATGTTCGTCCCTCCCTATAGACCAAGCATCGATTTCAGAATCGGCACATATTGACGCGACACCATAACCGTCTCTCCATTATCCATTCTCGCCTCGAACCTGCCGCTGATAGACGGCTTGATGTACGCTATTTTAGCGATATTGAGAATGCTAGATTTCGATGCGCGGAAAAACTTCTTTCCCTCAACTACCTGTTCGAGCTCGTACAGCTTCTGTTTCGCTTCAAACACCTTATCCTTGCAATACATAAATACCTTGTTATCCACCGATTCAAAATAGTACACATCGCTGAGCTTGATTTGGTGAATCGTATCCTCTTGAAAGCCCATGAGCATCTTATTTTTTACTTTTATCCGACTTATCAGACTCATGATTTCATCAGTGACTTCATGACATCGTATAATAATTTCTTCTTCCTTCTGAATATCGATTTCTTCGATTGATATTTTCATAACTATTGTTTTTCACCGCCTATTTTGCCCCTTTTGTCAGTCATCGCTAGACTTTTTCATTTCCTTACACCAAACTCACTCTACTAAGTATAATTGTGGTTCATAAAATTGGAAATCACAAAACACTTGATAAATGAAAAAAGCGTGCCGCTCAATGAAGAGTGACACGCTCGCTTTTTCGGTTACAGCAGCACTTCGATAACCAACTTACCTGTTATGAAATTATATATTATTGAATTTCGAGCTTGTAACGAACATCCTCATCGGCAAATTTATACACATACAAATGATACCGGCCAGGTTCCGCTTCGACTTGACCCTTCATCCAATTTCCGTCTATATCAACAGGATACAGAACTTGCTCATTATCGCCCTCGCGGTACAACACCCAATTTACGTGTTCGCCCTGCTGCTTTTCCAATCCAATGTTCAACGATGTTGGTTTGTCCAAGTCAATCATGAATACATCCTGCTTGTCGTCACCTTCAAGCGTTCCATTTACCGTCCGGCCTACTGGTACCGGTCCATTAGCCATGTCAGGCGCATCATTCGGTTCAGTCTCCTCAAATAAAGACATCTCTGGTTCAGGCTGTTGCTGCGCTTCCGACTTAACAGACAGACGATACGACTGATCTCCTTCTGTTGCCGCATATACGTGTAAATAATAGGTTCCCGGCTCGGAAACGGATATAGTGCCAGCTAAGCTGTTCCCTTCCCTTTTAGTCGGATAGGCCTGATAATTGTTCGGGTCAGACTCATGGAATAGCACCCAAGCTACTCCCAGTTCCTGCGCCGATTCCAATTCGATCGTCCATTCCCCTGCCTGCTTCGCGTCAAAACGATAAATATCCAGCGCATCCTTATTACTCAATTTACCGGAAATCGTTTTTCCTGTATCGTCGAGTCGAACAGCTGTCTTCCATGTGTCGTTTGGCTCACGATCCGTAGTATCTTTTTGATCGCCGTCTTTATCCCCATTGTTGCCTTCGTTGCCGTTTCCGGGATTGGTGCCGCCATCCGGCAATTCTACATTCCCGCCGTCTGCACCTTCGGGAAGCTTGCCATTGAACACAACATCATAAACGAAATTGCCTTCATCATTAACACGGTAATTAGTAAAGTATGCCGTAAGCGTCTTGTATCCGTTCCATGGTTTGTCTGACAAAGATTGCAGGAAGCCATCCGTCAACTTGTTCATCGTCTGCCAATCTTGTTCTACTCCTGCAGAGGCACCGCCGACATAAGTGCCGCGCAGCTCGTACGATTTGAACAAGCCAGAATTACTTTTCTTAACGCTTCTGTTGCTCAGTCCAGCCAAGTTCGTGATCTCATCGTAGATTTCAAGTTCCGGCTTCGGCTCTACTGCTTGCAAATAGTCGTCAGACACAAGCGGTACCGATAATTTGTCATAGCGTGCAACCTTCTCTTCAATGGAGCGTTGATACGATTCGTTCAAGCGCGCATCACCGCTTATGGATTCGAGCTGCTGCTCATAAGCATCCCCATCATTGTTCCGGATCGCACGATGAATCCGATCCATAGCCGTGAAATCATGATGATATAAATAATCGTATAGTGCAAAAGAATAATTATAAAATTGCCATGATCCATATTTCGAGTTTACGGTATCCGATACAGTGTAGCGCTGCCCTGGCTCGTCAGCAACCAAATAGCCGACAACCGACTTGCGGGGCTGAATACCCTCCATTCGCGTGGCGCCAGCGAAGAATTCAGCTCCCCCTTCATCGAACCATTGCATGCGTCCGCCTTGATACAGCGGCCCTTGGCCAAACATGCCTGGTATCTCAAAGCGTGCTTGCAAGTAGTGGGTGAACTCGTGCCGGAACAACTCCTCTAAACTATAAATGCTCTGCTCTTCTGTGCGATCATACGTAAAGAAGGTACCGTCCCCTTCGATGTAAATGCCGCCGTTGTCCGTATCATATCCGTACAAAAACCGGTTCATTTTATATTCATCTGGACTGTTATAAATAACGATCGTAAGCACATCGTCCGGATTTCCCACCTCTAACGGCTTATCATTGCCGATGACCCGGTGGAATTGAGCCTTCACTTCTTTCGCTGCCCAATATAGGCGTTGAAGCTGCTCTTGGGTCAATTGGCCCCCCGCCCGGATCACAAACTGGCCGTCATCGAACTCAACTCGCTGCGGCAAATAATGTTCCTTCCCGCGCTGCTTCAGTTCGTCTATATCAACCCGGTTGCCGTAAGCGTCCTTCTCATCGTAATTCCGTGCAATCTGATCAGCTGCTACAAAATAGAGCTCCCCAAGCTTAGGCTTCGTCTGCATCACGTTAGTCAGTACCCGGTTCGCTTTCTGTGGGTCGCTATGATAATGCCCAAGCGCGCCAGAATAGTAAATCGCATTGCTGGTCAGCCATTGCTTATCCTCTGCTGTGGAACCTTCGCTCCCCAGACGGAATAATTGCTCCAAATATCCGTCGATGTTGCCCTTGAATTCGGCCTTCTGATCCGGCTCAATCATACGATACATCAGAACATACCCAACACCCTGGATTACGTCGTAGAAGGCCTTTCCAGACAAGAAATTACCACCCAATTGCTCTTGGCGATCAGTAAAGTCTGACAATAGCCCGGTCAGCCGGTTGACGATATACGTATCGACCGTGACGTTAGAAATCAGTCTGCCCGTTGCTGAAATAACGGAATGCTGAACTTCATTTCCCCAAGTAAAGGACGGATTATCAACAATCGCCTTCATGGCAGGCAGCATTTTCTCACGGAAATCCAGCTCATTAAGGCGACTCAGCTCCTTATTGTAATACCCCAGGTACACACCGGAACGAAGTACCTCTATCAGCGTTGGAATGCCTTGCATATCCTCGGTCGTAAATCGTTTTCCGCTCTCCTCCAGCCGATCAATGATCGCTTGCATGCGATTTTCGTCCGAATAAAAACGCCGAGTATCCTCATTCAATTTGAACAGCTCAGGAATCTTTTCCCAATCAATGCTTACCAGCAGATCTGTAAGCGCCTCATACGACATTGCATTCAAATCAGCCATGCTGTATGTGGACTGTTTGCTTATGCTCTTTAAAGCCTGGGCAGGTGGTTCCGGGATACCTGGATCTTCAGACTGTTCTGCCATCGGCAGCCTTCCTTCGGTATCAAGCGGCAAATCAGATACAGAAGGATCTTGCTGTGCGATCACATTGTGAATTCCATACTGAGCGGCATCTTCCCGAACCTGCAATCCTCGCTCCTCAGCCGCCGCGAAGCCCGCTGTACTCCCCGTCGCAACAGTGGCCGCCAACAAAATCGAAGTCCACTTCATCCATGCTTGTTGTTTCATCTGCTGTTTCATCTGTTGTTTCATCTGTTGTTTCTTCTGTTTTTTCGTCATTTGTTTCATCTGTTGTTTCATCTGCAGCTATCCCCCATGTGTGTGGTATACGTTCACGATAGATGAACGATAAACCTAATATCGGCGTCACACAGAGCTTCAGTCATGCAGCTTTATTCCTGTTTTTCTTTCCGAATAGCACTTTCGACTCATCGAAATCTTCCCAGATTTAGGACGAATACCATACATATTCGTATCCCGTAAACCTTTACAAGGGCGCTTTCACCCATTTCATCATGATTGTCGAATTTTGCTAATAATAACGAAACCACTCTAAAATAGTTGACACAAATTCAGTCCTCTTTTCATATAACTAGAGAAAATACCCAATGAATAAATCATAAATTCTTGGAATTTAAGAGGTGTTTTATCTTTTTCTAGCAAAAATAATGGGCAGCTCTCCGCTGCCCAATCGATTATTATGTTAAGTTTTTACAGTAAATTCGTTTATAACCACCTTCCAGCAGCGGCGCTGATTCAACAAACTCCCAACCTTGTCTCTCGTAAAATCCAATATGATTCGTGTTCAAGTATAAATTATCATATCCGAGCCGCTTTGCCTCTTGTACAACATAATGTTCAAGCGCAGCCGCGACTCCTTGTCCCCTTGCTGCTTCCGTCACATACAAGCTCGCCAGCCATGGGTATAAATCTTGACGACACTTAAAATCATTCATCCACAGCGATACCGTACCTACAGGCTGCTCATCCAGCAAAGCCACGAACGTCATCGGTACACGGTCGACATGGACATGATGTTCTGTCGCGTACTTGATCGCTTCGTAGGACTTATCGCTTGCCCATTGCTGCCACAGCCAATGACTCACCTGTTCCAGTAAATCCATTCGGTTTTTCAAATTGATAATTTGCAGCAAGATCGTAGTCCCCTTCCCTTTTCACGAATTCACCAGTTGTATGTACTCCTTTATTTCAGCTCTATTTTCCGTTATCGTACCAAATCTACAAATACGCGGACAACCCCTTTTTTCACGGCAACTTAACGACAACAAAATAGATGTGGATTAAGGAAGGAAAGAAAAAAAGTGGATTGACCTTGCAAAAAAAACTGTATGCTATGCTCTATAGCAATAAGCCTTGAAAGGGTGACCTCAAGCCAATTATCTACTTATCCGATTCCGATTAAGAAAACATCGTACCTGTACGAATTTTCTGGATAGGATTAGTGTGGGCTTTTTGATCATAACGAACGGACATTTACTGGCTTTTGCATGTATGCGGAGCAGTGTGTCTCTGTGTTCGCATGTCTGCCTCCTATCCAGCACTTTATGGATAAGGAGGTTTTTTTGGTTTCTATAACCTGTTAGAACATTATCGTTACTGTGTGCAGTCCACCAGTAAGGAGGCTTTCGTATGGTTACCTTTCTCAAAAACAACAAAATACTCGCAATATTAATGCTCAATATATTCATTGTGATGGTCGGTGTTGGCTTGATTACGCCCATCCTGCCTGAATTGATCATCGAATTCGACGCAAACGTCAGGCGATGGGATTGTTAGTTGCCGCTTACGGCATTACTCAGTTTCTGCTGTCCCCGCTTACAGGCAGCCTGTCTGATCGATATGGGAGAAAAACATTTATTCTTGCCGGACTTGTCATATTCAATGCTGCTAAGCTGTTGTTCGCTCTTGGAGATGTGCTGTGGATGCTGTATGCCAAATCAATAACATTCAAATATGCGATGCTCTTCATGCTTGTACTAGTAATGACTTTCGGACTCGCCAACTATGAAGCCGTGCTCGGCTTATATGTAACGACCCGATTCCAATTCACAGCACAGCATATAGCCATCATTCTAAACCACCGGAGCGATAATCGGCGTTGGCATGCAAGCATTGCTTGTCGCGAAAATGGAATTAAACTGTACCTTTCAAAAAGATGACAGAAAAAATCCCGCGTCCGTGCTCGGACGCGGGATTTTTTGCTCATTTCATTTTCCAACTAGTGACTTTAACAACCGCTTCGTCAGCGTTCTTGAGGTCTGCTTTCCCCATATCCCACAGCTGGTTCCATTGCTTCACACGGTTCTTGCCATTAGGCGGCTGATTGTATTGTCTGGTATCCACGATTTTTGTTCTCTCGTCGTAAAATTTCTTCATAAATGTCTTCTCATCGCTGCTTTTTCCTGAACGGGACAAAAGGCCTTCAAGTGTTCCAGAATCTCCAGTAGCGCCATGATTTAAGGCTGTATCAACAAAGGAACCAATCGTCAGAGCAGAATTGAAACCACGTTTGCGCGCTTGCTCCACGCTGTATTTTATGTAAACCTTATAGAAGGTTTGCCACATTGCCTCTCTCCACGCGTCATTGTTTTGCAATTTTTTGATTTTGCCGCAGAACACTTTTTCACTATCCTTAATTTTCAGAATCGATCCTTTCATTGAACCATTAACACCAATTCGGGACAAGCCCCCTTCAACCGAAGGATTGGAAGCACCGCTGGCAGCGTCGAATTCTTTGAACAAAGTCGGGCCATCCGGATGCTCATCGTTCTCTCCCCCTGTCGTGGCTCCGAATATGCCGATCGTATACCCGCGATCATCATCAATATCCTCACAGTATCCATAGTATTCGGTCCATTTGAGCGAGTCCTGCTCGGGTTTGTTAATGAGCTTCATAATATTGTCCCACTGCTCGCCATCAAGTCCTGTATTGGCCCGAAGGAACTTAAGCGTCTTCGGTGAAAAATTGTCATCGTGAGAGCCTGCAGCAGAAGCCTTCGACGGGAGAAGAGCACTTATTCCAGACATGGAGACAAGTAAAGAAAATGAGAACAGGACGACCAGTAATTTTGTTCTTTTCATAATTGGCTTTTCGTTGAACATACCAGTAGCACCTCCAAAAATAATGGGTTAATACGATCCTTCAAGCGATACTTCAAACCAAATTCCATCTCCTTCCTTCAACATAGAAAAATGATGCAATGTTGCTGATTTGCTGTTACCTTCGACATGCCACCCCTGATAAGTATGAAACTACATCAAAAACAATTCTTTACTTATTTGTGAAATATGGAAAAAGACGGGAGATAAAAATCCCCCGTCTTCTCCATATAACCGTTATTCTTCATTACACTAATTCGCTTCCACCTGTGGGACGACGGCTTGATGCAGTGCGGTGTCGAGCTCCGCTGCATATTGATTGCGCTGTTCTTCCGTCCAGCCGAACGTAGAAGCCATGTAGGCAATGACCGGCTGCTTCCATTTCCGTACCCACTGGATGTTAAAGAAGAGTGCACCCGTACGGCGAATAAAGAAGTCCACCGGCTTCAATGTCATTTCCTCTTCCATGGCATATACGAGCGGGACAAGCACTTCTAGCGGAAGACCGCTTTGTTCCGTCTTGCTCTGATAACGATCCGCCAAGTCGAAGATTACATCCACATTAGAGCCATACATACGTGCCCAGCGCTTAGCAAGTGACCCATCAAGCCCATTTCGTACGCCTTCATTCATTTTGCCTTCCACGAATCCCAGGAAATCTGCGGAGCCGCCTACATGCCCGCCTGATATTGGCATCTCCTTTGTCTTTGCAGCTGTAAATGTAATTCCTTCATCTTGGCTGAGCAGCTTCATGACCAAATCAACGATCATTTCAGCCATTTTGCGATATCCGGTCAGTTTGCCGCCTGCAATCGTAATCAATCCAGATGGAGATTGCCAAATTTCATCTCTGCGGGAAATCTCGGATGCATTTTTACCTTCTTCATAGATGAGCGGCCTTACCCCCGCCCAGCTCGATTCAACGTCGTCTGCAGTAAGCTGAATCGAAGGGAACATGTACTGTATCGCCTTCATGATATAATCACGGTCTTCCTTCGTCATGACAGGTTGAACCGGATCTGCCTTATAGAACGTATCCGTTGTGCCTACATACGTTTTTCCGTCGCGCGGAATTGCGAATACCATTCGGCCGTCCGGCGTGTCGAAGTAAATCGCTTGCTTGAGCGGAAATTTCGACTGATCGATGACAAGATGCACCCCTTTGGACAGTTGAAGATGCTTGCCTGTCTTCGAATGATCCTTATTACGAAGCTCATCAACCCAAGGGCCTGCCGCATTGATAATCTTCTTGGCACGGAATTCGAACGCTTCCCCATCCAATTGATCAATAACACGGACGCCAACAATTTTTCCGTTTTCATACAAAAACGAATCTACCTTCATATAGTTCAGAGCCATGGCTCCATTCCGAACGGCTTCCTTCATGACTTCAATCGTCAACCGCGCGTCGTCGGTTCGATATTCTACATAATAACCGCCACCCAAGAGCCCTTCCTGCTTCAACAGCGGCTCACGGCTCAGCGTCTCTTGCTCCGACAGCATGCGGCGTCGCTCGCTGCGCTTAACACCAGCCAGAAAGTCGTAAACGCGCAAGCCGATCCCAGTGCTGAATTTGCCGAACGTTCCTCCGCGATGAAGCGGAAGCAGCATCCACTCAGGCGTTGTTACATGCGGCCCATTCTCATATACAATGGCGCGCTCCTTGCCGACTTCAGCTACCGTCTTCACATCAAATTGCTTCAAGTAGCGGAGACCGCCATGAACTAGCTTCGTTGAACGGCTAGACGTCCCTGCGGCGAAGTCCTGCATCTCGAATAGTGCCGTTCTCAATCCTCTCGTTGTCGCATCCAACGCAATCCCTGCACCCGTGATTCCTCCTCCAATAACGATCACGTCAAGCGGCTTCTGACCCATTGCTTGTACGATAGATTTGCGCTTCATAGCGGAAAAGACAGTTGTCATATGATAACCTCCCTCGTCATAAAGACGGCATGAAAAGTAGGTACTCGCTAATGCTCACATCGAAAACAAAAAAACCGCAATAACACTAAAGTCATAGACTAAAGTGCAATTGCGGTTCTCAATTCTCCAACCGAATTTAAATATTAACTTATTTAAAATTGTAGCATATTCATGCACTTATTTAAATACTTTTGTTGCCTCAATGGCTTTGCCCCAGCCAGAATACAAGGCATTGCGGCGTTCTTCCTGCATGGACGGGATAAAGGTACGATCAATGCTCCATTGCGCCGCTATCTCGTCCCGGTCGCTCCAGTATCCCACAGCCAAACCTGCAAGGTATGCCGCGCCTAGTGCAGTTGTTTCAAATACTTGCGGACATTCCACCGGTACGCCCAGCATGTCGCTCTGGAACTGCATCAGGAAATTGTTCTGAATTGCTCCACCATCCACACGCAGCTTGGTCAGCTTGATGGACGAGTCGGCCTCCATCGCAGTCAATACGTCTTTCGTCTGATAAGCGAGCGATTCCAATGTTGCACGGATGAAGTGTTCTTTCGAAGTGCCGCGCGTCAGGCCGAAGATCGCGCCTTTCACCTCACTATCCCAGTACGGCGTACCCAATCCGACGAAGGCTGGAACAACATACACGCCATCTGTTGATTCCACCTTGCTTGCATATAACTCACTATCCTTGGATTCCTTGATCATGCGCAACCCATCGCGAAGCCATTGAATAGCGGAGCCAGCAACGAAAACGCTTCCTTCCAGCGCATATTCTACTTTGCCATCAATACCCCAAGCGATCGTCGTTAGCAGTCCATGAGAGGACTTCACAGCCTGTTCGCCAGTATTCATCAACATGAAGCATCCCGTACCGTACGTGTTCTTGGCCATGCCCTGCTGGAAACATGCTTGCCCGAACAGTGCCGCTTGCTGATCTCCCGCAGCGCCCGCAATCGGAATCTCCTCGCCGAAGAAATGGAAGTCCACCGTTTTGCCGTATACTTCGGAAGAAGAACGCACCTCTGGAAGCATCTGCTTCGGAATCGTTAGCAGCTCCAGCAGTTCATCGTCCCACTTCAGCTCATGTATATTGTACATAAGGGTACGTGAAGCGTTGCTATAGTCTGTTACATGCACATTGCCGCCCGTGAGCTTCCAAATAAGCCATGTATCGATTGTCCCGAACAATAGATCGCCACGCTCTGCCTTTTCCCGCGCGCCAGGAACGTTATCGAGAATCCATTTGACCTTAGTACCCGAGAAATAAGAGTCAATGAGAAGCCCAGTCTTGGAGCGGAACAGTTCACCGTAACCTGCCTCCTGTAATTCATCGCAGATGGACTTCGTCTGTCTCGATTGCCATACGATCGCATTGTATACCGGACGGCCAGATTCCTTATCCCACACGACAGTCGTCTCGCGCTGGTTCGTAATACCGATGCCTGCAATTTGTTTTGGCTTTACGCCGGATTCAATGAGGCATGTCGCGATGACAGCCAAAATCGTTCCCCAGATTTCCTGTGCGTTGTGCTCTACCCAGCCCGGTTCAGGGAAAATTTGCGTAAATTCCTTCTGGGAAACGTGGACGATTTGTCCTTCTTTGTTGAACAAGATGGCTCTGGAGCTCGTTGTGCCTTGGTCAAGAGATAAGATGTACTTTTCCATATAAAATTCCCCCATATTAAGTAGTGGTGAATCCCTATCTGTTGAATCATCATGATTCATTTCATCGTGATCCATGCAAGAGGATTAAGTGATCATGCACATCGCGGAAAAATTGTTGATTATATCCAAGCGATAATACTTATCGAACAACATTTTTTCTAGACAAGAACAACGATAATACAAGGATAACAAGTGCGGTACCCGCTACTGCCCATATTACTGCATCAGACTGACCTAAAAACACATTTTTATAAAACAGCCCACCGAGCGAACCTCCGAGCAACGGCCCAACAACAGGTATCCAGGCATATTTCCAATTGGAACCGCCCTTGCCTGCGATCGGCAGCAGCATGTGCGCGATTCGCGGCCCCAGGTCGCGTGCAGGGTTGATGGCGTATCCCGTTGTTCCTCCCAGAGATAACCCTATGCTGACAATGAGAAATCCAACAATTAGTGGATTCAAACCATCCGTGAACTTGTTGGCGCCAATCGCCAAAATACCGAGAACCAAAATGAACGTTCCTATCATTTCACTAATTAAGTTGGAGAATGGATGATAGACGGCTGGACTTGTCGCAAATACACCCAGCTTCGCCCCCTGATCCTCCGTCAGTTTCCAGTGCGGCAAATAATGCAGAAATACAAGAACAGCTCCCACAATTGCGCCTAGCATCTGTGCCGCTATGTACGACGGTACATCAGCCCAAGGAAAATTCCCAATAAAAGCGAGCCCCAATGTAAGTGCTGGGTTGAGATGGGCTCCGCTTATCGAACCTACAGAATACGCCGCAACCGCGACAGCCAACCCCCATCCCATCGTAATGACGATCCAGCCCGAATTAGCGGCATAGGATTTCTTTAGCGATACCCCTGCACATACGCCCCCGCCGAGTGCAATCAGTATCATGGTTCCGATAAATTCTCCCCAAAACGCCGACATATTGACCCCTCCTGTTGTTCATTCCTGTTAAGAAAATGCAAAGAGACCTACGTTCAAGTACACGTCGCATCTGCTGCAAGCAGAGATGACAACGCGTTTGAAAGTAGATCTCCAAGTCTCCGTAACAGTATTAACTTGATTTAAATTTTATTTAAAATTGTAAGCGTTGTCAATCACTTTTTTTCATATTTTGTCCATAATTTCGTATTTGAGGTTGTAACCGCCTCGGCACCAGCCTGCAGAGCGAGCTCCACATCTTCGCTCGTCGAGATGAACCCCCCTGCCAAAATTGGTAGGCTTGTTCGTTCTTTTACTTTGCGAATGACGTTCGGCATGCCCCCTGGCAATACTTCAATGACATCGGGCTGCGTCGTCTGAAGCAGCTTGCAACTCTTCTCCAGAGCGCTATTGTCGATCAAAAAGATGCGCTGCACAGCTACGACGCCTTTTTGCTTCGCTTTTTGAATGACGCTGGATTTTGTCGACAAAATCCCGTACGGCCGATACTCCTGACAGAGGTACTCCGTCGCGTGAGCGTCGCTTTGAAGTCCTTGGATCAGATCGATATGCAAGAATAATTTCTTGTTCGCTTGATGCACCATACTGCAGGCGTGCTTGAGTTGAGCGATATGGACATCGAGCAGGACCAAATATTCGTATGGTGAAGCTACGGCTTTCTCCAAGTCTTTCATTTGCCTCGATGCGGGCAATATTCGCTGTTCATAAAAATTCATTGGTCGAGCCCCTTCGGTTGAATCGATCTCAAGTTATTCCTATGCTGTGGTAATTCTGTTCTTACCTTTCTAATAGTAAGTGTGATCTTGCTCATATGCAAGTATTTTTATATCTTACACGCTTACACAGCCACCAGGAAGTGAAATAAATGAAAAGAACCTCCGATTATTAGGATCGAAGGTTCTATGTCAGGTTATATTTCGACACTTCCAGAAAAGGAATTTAAGCCTGTCCTTGGAGGCTCGCATAATAGGAGCCATGTTGGAGCAAGCTTCGGTGCGTGCCATGCTCCGCAACGGTTCCCTCCTTCATGACGAAAATAATATCCGCATGTTCCACAGTCGACAAGCGGTGGGCAACCATGATGGTCGTCCTCCCCTGCATCAACTGCTGCAATGCCTTTTGCACCCAGTGCTCCGATTCCGTATCAAGCGCAGACGTCGCCTCGTCAAGGAGCAGGATCGGTGCATTTTTGAGCAATGCTCGTGCAATTGCAATCCGCTGACGCTGCCCGCCAGACAAGGAGGCACCCCGCTCCCCTACTGAAGTCTGATATTGATCTGGCAGCTCCTCAATAAAATGATGGGCGTATGCGGCCTGCGCTGCAGCCACCACTTCCTCATGAGATGCTTGTGGGTTGCCGTAACGGATATTCTCTTCGATTGTTCCGCTGAACAAAAATGCTTCCTGCGGCACATAGGCAATCAACTTCCGAATTTCCTCCAGCGTATAATGCCCGAATGATTTGCCTAGGAGGCGAACATCTCCTCTTTCAACCGGATAAAATCCGAGCAGCAGCTTAATCAGTGTGCTCTTCCCGCTGCCGCTGGCGCCAACGATAGCTGCCACTTGTCCCGGATATACCTTCATCGATACTTGGGATATGGCTGTTTTTCCAGCAGCATAGGAGAATTCAACATCATCTAGTTCGAGCATCGGTGCTGCCGTGTTGGTATGACTATCGATGTCGTCGGCCTTTTTAATTGTACCAGTTTGTTTCACAGTGTCGTTGTTCAGATCAGGTCTAAGGGTCATATCAAGTATGGCATCTTCACTCTTGATCTCACTGCCGAATCTCTCCGGCTCTTCTTCTTCATAAAGCAGCTCCTGGACTCGTCTTGCACCAGCCAACGAGTTTTGGATAAGCGACATCGTAGAGCCGACATTCATGAACGAATGAGTCAAGTGAATTTGCAGCACGGCCAATGCCGCTACCGTCCCCATTGAAATGAACCCGTATGCATACAGCAAACTCCCAATAACAATAATTCCGCAAAACGTAATGTAACTGACGAAATGATTGACCGCTGCGAGCAGCCCCTTCTTATGGGCAATCTGACTCGATAGTTCCGTTACTTGCTCGTTCAACGCTTCATATTGTCCATAGATCGGTCGAATGCGGAACAGCTTTACCAACTGAATCCCACCAAGAAAGTCGGAGAATTTCTCAGTCAGCTTAGCGGTGACATGCAGATGCCGGTCGTATAGATTCCGTACCGTATTTACGAAGCGCGAGCTGATATAGAAGGATAAGAGCAGCACGAGTAAAGAAACGCAAGCAAATTGCCAATGCAGCGCGAACATCATGATGATAGAGCCAAAACTAATCATAATCTCGAGCAGCATAGCAAACAGGATGCCGCAGTAGGTCACTTCCAGTGTCGACACATCATTATTCATCCGGGACAGCAGCTCACCGTTGTGGGTTCGCTCAAGCATTGACATTCGCAGGCTGCACATCTTCCGATACAAGCGCTCACGTATGTTCGCCAGCGTCAGTTCCACACTTCGATGAAACAAATACGTGAACGGCGGAGCTATCAGGTTCAATAGCAGAATGGAGCCCCCCAAAATGTACAGTCCTCCATACATAAGGGATATATCATTTGACTCGGCATAATTAACCAGACTCTGCACTAACAAGCTGAAGGATAAAATAAACAGGGTGTTTACGGCGCCGCTCGCAATCATACCAATGTAATAATGCAGCTTATGCTTTTTGCTCATGAAATTCATCATGCCGACTATTTCTTTCCCATATGTAATCATGTCAGATAGTCTCACGTGCAGGCCACCTCCTCCCGCCCTGATGGCTCAGCAGAGAATTGTCGATGATATAAGCTGGCGTAAGCGCCGCCCTTGACCAATAATTCATCGTGCGTTCCTGCTTCGACGATCCCTCCGCCTTCCATCACCCATATTTCATCTGCGTGTTGAATGGTTGACAAGCGATGTGCGATGACGATCGTTGTTCGGTCTTGCATGAGCGTGTCGAGCGCTTGTTGAACGAGATGTTCAGACTCCGTATCCAAGGCAGATGTCGGCTCATCGAGCAGCAGTATAGGCGCATCCTTCAAGATTGCACGCGCAATCGTAATTCGCTGTCGTTGTCCACCTGACAGCAAGCCTCCACGCTCTCCGACCTCCGTCTGATAGCCATCCGGGAGTTCCATAATAAAAGAGTGCGCATGAGCAGCCTTAGCTGCTTCAACAATATGATCAAACGCAGCATTAGGCCTGCCATATCCGATATTGTCGGCTATCGTTCCGCTGAACAAGTAAGAATCCTGCGTGACGACAGACAGGTTCGAACGCAACTCTTCTGGATTCCAATTCGATACGGAATGTCCATATACGCGTATCGTTCCTCCGTTGCTAGGCAATGAATAAAATCCACATATCAGCTTCATTACAGTGCTCTTCCCGCCGCCGCTGACGCCGACTAACGCCACGGTCTTCCCCGGCTCTACCGCGAAACTCAAATTCCGAAGCAGCAACGGTGAATCCTTCTCATAGGCAAAGTTAACCTGTTCAAAGGTGATCGGCATTTGATCCCGTATGCCACCATCATTCAAACTTTCGTCTGCAAGCTTCTCTCCTTGCTGTTCGACAGGCTGGGATGCAACATCATAAATCCGCTTCAATGCACCACCCATCTCAAACGTATGTGTGATAAGCGTCGGAATGTTTTGCAGCGGCTCGAGACATAGATTGAGCAGGTAAAGGAATGTAATCAGCTCTCCTGTGCTGAACGAGCCTTGTGAAATTAAATAACTTCCATATAGAACGGAAAAGACGACCGGACTCATCATTAGCGTAAATAAGATCGGCGTAATGATGGCTTCTCTTTTGCTGACGGCCAGCTTCTTGAGTAGGGTGAGCTGAAGCAGCGATTGATAGGATCGGAACAACATGCCTTGCAGCAAATAGCTTTTGACAAGCACCATACCGTTCAATGTGTCCTGCACGATAGCATTCATCTGTCCCGTGCTCTCCTGCGCTTCTTCTGTCAATTGCTGCAGCTGCTTGCCAATCCACTGAGATACGAACAAAGAGACCGGCACAAGTAATACGCTAAGCAGCACAAGCTCCCACCGGATCCAGAGCAAATAAGCAAAGCATCCGATAAACAGCAGAGGATGATAGAACCATTGCGGCAAGTCGCGTATCATGAACTGATTAATGATCTGCATGTCGTTTGTGAATCGCGAGACCATATCGCCCGAATGCTGCTTGTCCAAATAATGGACAGGAAGCTTCCCGATATGGCGCATCATGGAGTTGCGTACATCCCGCATTGCACGGGCGCTCCCTTTTTCAATGCCGAATGTCATCATGTACTTCGCGGGAACGCCTACTGCAATAACGACAAGCACCATATACACGGTGTTGATAACTACCTGCCCATCCCCTCGTTCAGCCTTGGCGGTCAGTTGTTGGATCAGACTGCCCGTCCATATTTCGATCACCGCCGCAGCAATGGCACATAGCATACCGGCAATTAACCAGCCCTTGTGCGACTTCGCGAATGATACTAACCATGCCACGGACTTCCATAGGGCAAACACACCTTTTTCTTTTTGCTGCTTCACGTTACGGTCTCCCCTTTGTGTCCCATAGTCGCGGCACCGCTCACAAACTGCCCCCTTCTACAGCATTCAAACATTGCCTTCGCCGAAGTCGAGCAGTCTGTGCGCATGAGCAGGCTATGAGCATCAGTTGGTCTATGTACATCAGATAGTTGTGTGTATCAGTTAGCTGTATGCATCAACAAGCTGTATGCAACAGGAGCTCGTGTGCTTCAGAAATCTGTATACATCAGCAGCCTTTGTGCTTCAGCAATCTGTGTACATCAGCAGCCTTTGTACTTCAGCAATCTGTGTACATCAGCAGCCTTTGTACTTCAGCAATCTGTGTGCATTGTGCATTCAGCTACTTATCGCCAACTGATGCAGGCCTGCAAGCATGCCTTTCTTCATCAGGTGCCAGAAATCTGTACAACTAGTGGGTAACCATTGTTTGCTCGAGAATATGCCGAATGATTGCTTGCATGACATTAGCGTTCGCTTCCAAGAAAGGCGGTTGAAGCACTTCTTCGTGCACACCGCGTAGGTTGTACTCCGCATACCTGCCGCGAGTAGCCTCCTGCCATGTCGCGAGCTGCTCCCCGTCTGCCTGGTTCACCTCGGATGGCTCCGCCATCAGTGCATGAATATTGGCATCAATGATGTCGGAGTTAACGAGTTCAGTCGCGTACGACCAGTACGCCCTCATCTTGTTCTTAACTTGATCGCGGAGAAGAGGATGGTGAACCAGCATTTCTTTCAGTTCCTCCACACCATCAATCATTTGATCGATGTCGCCGTCGAATTCGTCTACTTCATGCACCTTCAGCTTCCGCAAGGAATCAACCATGATGACATCCGACACCGGATACCCTCGGCACTCCAACGCTTTCGCAACCTCGAACGTCAGATTGCCACCTAGAGAATAGCCTAACAATATAAATGGCGGCTGCGGTTGAACAGCAAGGATCGCATTCACGTATCGTTCAAGCAGTTCCTCCCGAGTTTCAGCATCATCGATAAAGTCAATGCCATGCAGGATGCAGTGATGATCCAGCTGCTTGGCCAGTTCCAAGTAGCTGAGACCGTAGCCAAGTCCCGGAGGGAAGCAGAAGACAGGGATATGACCGTTTTCGTTCAATTTCATGAAGTGATTTCCTGCCTTGCCAGCAAGTTCAGATTTCAACATTTCGTACGCCATCGCTTCAATTGTCGGCTCCCGGAATACGCTGTGAATTGGGATTTCAACCTCAGTCTCGGTATAGACGCGCTCCACTAGCCTCATTAAGCTTAAGGAATGACCGCCAAGCTCGAAGAAATTATCCTTAACGCCTACCTGACCTAGCCCGAGCACCTCCCTCCATATGTGAGCAAGCAGTACTTCTTGCGGCGTGCGCGGGGCCACGTATTCCGAGGCTGCCTGCACATGCAATTCAGGGGCCGGAAGTGCCTTCCGGTTCACCTTGCCGTTCGGTGACAGTGGAAGCTTATCGAGCTGTACGAAGTAGGATGGAAGCATATATCCCGGGAGCTGCTGAGCCAAAGCTATCCGCATCTCACCAGCCGTAATCAGACGAGCTGCTACATAGTAAGCGCATAGGCGCTTCTGCCCGTCACTTTCCTCCCTGACGATGACCACAGCTTCTTGAATCGCCTCAAGGTCTAACAGATGAGCTTCGACCTCACCAAGCTCGATTCGATAACCACGGATTTTCACCTGATCGTCTTTCCGTCCCACATACTCTATCGTTCCATCTGATAGCCATCTTGCCAAGTCACCCGTTCGGTACATGCGATCACCCGGAACGAACGGATTATTCACGAACTTGGCTCCTGACAAATCTGGACGGTTCAAATATCCTATGGCTACTCCATCGCCCGCTACGCATAACTCACCAGCTACACCAATCGGCTGCAGAACGTCTCCCTCGCCAACAATATATACGGCCGTATTGCCAATTGGGCGTCCGATCGGTATGGTAACGGCGCTGTCAGCTACTTCATCAACGTTGTGGCTAGTCGCAAATACGGTGCTCTCCGTTGGCCCATATACATGCTTAAGCTTGCCTGGACCCAAATGCCGGAGCGCCTTGCGCACATGGCTCACAGATGCGCGCTCCCCACCGAACAATATCGCACGCATATGGCGCAGGCTGTCCACTCTCAGGTCGACGAGCAGATTGAAATAGGCGGTGGTAATAAACATGACCGAAATCTTCTCGCTCTCGATGGTGTCGGCCAATCGTCCAGCGTCGAGTACTACCTCGCGCGTTATCAGGACAAGCTTCGCTCCATTCAGCAAGGCGCCAAATATGTCGAAAGTCGAGCCGTCAAAAGCGTAGCTGGATAATTGCAGCACCGTGTCATGCTGATCGATCTCGATATATTTCGCATCCCGCACTACTCTAACGATGTTGCGGTGAGTTGTTAAATTCCCCTTCGGCATTCCCGTTGTACCTGACGTATAAATGACGTAGGCGAGATCAGAAGCCCCATTATGCTGCTCCAGATTCGTGCCGTCTGCGTGGTAGGAGCCCTCATCATCTACAAGTACAACCATGCAATCCGCAGGAATATGGTTCGCCTGCAAATGACGTTGAACGACTAGAAGCGATGTTCCCGAATCGTCGATCATGTATCGAATGCGTTCCTCTGGATAGTCCGGATCAATTGGCACATATGCCCCGCCTGCCTTCAGGGTCGCCATAATCGCTACAATCATGTCTAGCGAACGATCCGTCATTAGACCTACGCAGCGGCCGGCTTTTACACCCTTACCTCGCAGTGTTCTCGCCAAGCGATTCGACCGTTCATTCAACTCGCGGTATGTGAGCCCTTCTCCTCCGAATTGGACGGCAACCGCATCCGGCGATTTCTCTGCCTGCTCCTCGAACAAATGTTGAATCGTCTTCTCCCGCGGATAATTCGTTATCGTATCATTAAATACCAGCTTGACCTGCTCTCTTTCCTGCAGGCTCATCATATTCAGAGACATCAGCTTCGCATTCGGTTCTGCGATGATGGCATCTATTAATTGCACGAAATGTTCTCCCATCCGCCTCGCGGTCTCTTTCGCATATAAAGCAGTCGCATACCCTAGACCACATAGTATCCCTTCTTCATTCTGTTCGGCATGGAAGGTTAAGTCGAACTTCGCGACAGAATGGCTGTGCGGGTATGGACTTATCCGAAGCCCATCAATATGGAAGGAACTCTGCTGTTCATGCTCTACACTGAATATCGTATCGAACACTGGATTTCGGCTCATGTCCCTAGACTTATGAACCTTCTCTACCAACGTTTCGAACGGATAATCCTGATTCTCGAATGCGGCGAGGGCCGTATCCTTCACCTCGGCCAACAGTTCTGCGAAGGATTTCTCACCAGTTGGATAATTGCGAATGGCGAGCGTATTGACGAACATCCCAACGAGCGGCTCCAATTCCGTATGGTTGCGGCCCGCGATCGGTGTACCGACAATGATATCGTCCTGTCCCGTATATTTGTGCAGGATCACGGTATATGCTGCAAGCAGAACCATGTATAAGGTTGCGCCGTAGTTTGCCGCTAATCGTTGCAACTGCTCGGCCTGACTGTTCGTTAAGGTGAACAAGGCCACATCCCCTTCGAACTGCTGTACAGCCGGTCGCACATAATCGGTCGGCAATTCGAGCGTCGGCAGTTCTCCGTCCAATTGCTTCAGCCAATAGGATTCCTGATGCGCAAGCTTCTCTGCATATTCATTGGATTGCTGCCATACAGCATAGTCCTTATATTGGATACGCAGCGCCGGCAGTTGATCGCCTGCATATATCCGGGAGAATTCATTCACGACATGCCCCATCGTTACGCCATCGGAAATGATATGGTGCATGTCGAACATCAGAATATGACGTTCATGTCCAGTTTCAATCAATCCGACTCTGAGCAGCGGTGCTTGTTTAAGCTGGAATGGACGTACGAAATGAGTGATCAGCGCCTCTGCATCTTGTTCTGCTGCAAGGTGATATTCGATAGCGAACTCCACCTGCGAGTGAATGCGCTGCACAGGCTCACCGCGTACCGTCTCGAAGCTTGTCCGCAGCGATTCATGTCGGTCGATCAGCTTCTGGAAAGCCCGTTCGAATCGCGCACGATCCAGCTCTCCTTCGAGAATCAGCACTCCCGGCATGTTATAGCTTACCTCGGCTCCTGTCAGCTGGCTTACAATGAACAGCCGTTTCTGCGCTGAAGATAACGGATAATAGGCTTTTTCCTCAGCGATAGGTATTTCCGTGTAAAGTTCTTGATGCATCTCGGTTATCGCCTTCGCCATCTCCTCGATGGTCGGATGACGGAACACACCTCTTAACGGGAAGTTGACGTTCATTTCCTTGTACAGCCTGCTCACCAGCGTCGTTGCCCGCAGCGAGTGACCACCCAGCTCGAAGAAGTTGTCCTTCACGCCTACGCTTGGTAACCCCAATACATCCTGCCAAATGCGTGCAAGTCTTGCTTCCGTATCTGTACGCGGCGCGACATACTCCGTTCCAGTCTCAATGCCGCCTTCTGGCTTCGGCAGCGCTCTCCGATCGATCTTCCCATTCGGCGTCAGCGGCAGCCGCTCCAACTGTACGAAGTAGGACGGAATCATGTAGCCTGGCAGCTCCTGCGACAAT